>DATHKR010000173.1:0-60317 GCA_035489015.1 Kofleriaceae bacterium
TCTTCGCCGCCTCGAGCTGATTCTTCGCCTCGGCCAGATAGCTGGCCAGGCCGTCCGGGTCGGCCGCGGCGCACGGCGGGCGGGCGGCGAGGGCGCGCTCGACCAGGGCGGCCGCGGGTGGATCCGCGGCCAGGCGGACCAGGCGAGCGGCGACCTCGTGGCGGTGGTAGGCCCGGCCGTGCGCGCCGCACACCAGGAGCGCGGTCCAGGTCGCGGCGGCGCCGGATCGATCTCCCGCCCCGGCCTGGCGCTCGCCGACCAGCATGACCAGGCGGCCGTCCCCCGGGCGGGCGGCGCGAGCCTCGCGGGCCAGGGCCAGGGCCAGGTCGGTGGCCGCCGCCGCGGCCGCCGCGTCCGACGCGGTGGTCAGTGACTCGGCGTCCCCGGCGCGGCGGGCGGCGGCGGCGGCCGACCGGGCGCGGGCGCGCGCGCGAGAGGCGAGACCAGCGGCGGCGAGGGCGCGGATCGGCGCCAGGCGATAGGCCGGCGCGGCCGGCGCGGCGGCCGCGGCCCGGTCCCACGCCGCCAGCGCCGGGTCGATCCGCCCGGCAGCGACCAGCGCGCGGGCCAGCGCATCGGCCAGGTCGGCCCGCTCCGGCGCCGCGCCGGCGGCCCGCTCGCGGATCACCACCGCCGCGGCGGCGCCGCGCTCCGCCTCGACCCGGTCCGCGATCACGGCGAGGAGCTCCACATCGAGGGGGGCGCGGTCGCCGGTCGCGGCGGCCGCGCCGGTCGGGTTCGCCGCGTCGGCGCCGGCGAGGCGCTCGAGATCCGCGAGCGGCGCGGCCGCCGCGATCCTCCGGGACAGGGCGGGGCGCTCGGGCAGCTCCGCCGCGGCCACGGCGGCGGCGGCCTCGCGCAGCCGACCGGCGGCGGCGAGCGCGGCGACCGCGGCCTCGCGCAGCACCGGGTCGCGATGAGGTCCGGGGCCGGCCGCGGCGACCGCGTCGGCCGGGCGGTGGAGCGCCAGCAGGCCCTCGACCCGGGTGGCGCGGGCGAGCCCGTCGCCCGGGAAGCGGGCCAGGAACCGCTCGAGCTCGGCCAGCGCGTCGGCGGTTCGATCGAGCGCGGCGAGGAGCTCGGCCCGGCGCAGGTGCACGGCCGGCTCGGCATCGCCGGCGGCGAGCTGGGCGAGCGCCTCGCCCGGGCGCGCCTCGGCCGCGCGGGCACGGGCGAGCTGGAACGGCGCGGATCGCTCCCCGGCCAGCGCATCCGCCGCCCGGGCCGCGCCGCAGCCGGACCCGTCCGCCGCGGCGACCGCGTCGTCCACCAGCCCGGAAAGCAGCCGGCCAGAAATCTGGCTCCGGGCGAGCGCGGCCAGCGCGCGGCGCAGGCCGGCGCAGCCGCGGCGGGCCAGCGCGGTCACCTGGGCGGCGGCCGCGGCCGGTTCGGGCGTGGCCGCGATCGCCGCGGCCGCTCGCGTCACCTCCTGGTCGCCGGGGTCGGGGGCGGCGCCGCTGCCGCAGGCGGCGAGCATCCAGACGATCGCGAGCCAGCACCGCATCGGGCCACTATCCTCCACCATCGCACCTCTCACCGCACCGCCCCCGGGGACCGAGCGGGGACGGCAGGTCGCGGTGAGCACCACCGTCATCGCTCGGTCGCGTCTTCACGCCCCGCAACCATCGAGAACGC
Source organism: Kofleriaceae bacterium (assembly GCA_035489015.1). Classification (GTDB taxonomy): domain Bacteria; phylum Myxococcota_A; class Polyangia; order Haliangiales; family Haliangiaceae; genus DATFRY01. The sequence continues at coordinate 1,636 of DATHKR010000173.1, forward strand.
CCCGCGCGTGCCGGGGCACGACCATTGCTTACCGATACTTCCGTGCGCCGAACCGTCCTATGCCTCGTCTTGCTCGGCACGACGCTGAGCTTCGCAGGTGTCGCGGCCGCCGATCACCTGGTCCAGCCACGCGAGCTGGTCCGGGGCGGCTACTACGCCCCTCGCTTCGCCCCTGACGGTCGCCAGGTCCTCCTGACCGGACCACGGCAGCGCGGCCTGTTCCTCGCCGACGTGGCCGGCGGCGCGGTCCGCCGCCTGAACGACGATCCCGCCGCCGGCGTCCACGCTCGCTTCCGGCCCGACGGCGCCATCGAGTTCCGCGCGGTCCGCGCCGGCGTCCGCCGCGACCTGGTCCTCGGCCGCGACGGCAGCGCGCGCGAGGTCGCCCGGTCGACCGGCGCGGTGGCGCTGTCGCAGGACGAGCGCGTCTACGTGCGCCGCCCCGGCGGCGAGCTGGTCCAGGTCGGCACCGGCGACCGCTTCTTCGCCCCGCTGGTCTCGCCCGACGGCGACAAGGTCGCGTTCCAGGGCCTGGCCACCGGCCTCTACGTGGTCGTCCGGTCGACCGGGCGCCTGGTCCACGTCGGGCCGGGCACCGCGCCGGCCTGGTCGCCCGACGGGGCGCGCCTGGTCTACGAGCTGACCGAGGACGATGGCCACGACATCCTGGCCTCCGACCTCCACATGTTCGACGTCGCGACCGGCCGCGACCACCGGCTCACCTCGACCGATCAGGCGATCGAGCGCCGGCCCAGCTTCTCCCCGGACGGGCGCGAGATCGCCTTTGACGATGATACCGGGCGGATCTGGATCGCTCGCCTGGAGGTGACGCCATGAGCAAGCGCTCGCTCGTGTCCGCCCTGGCCGCCGCCGCGCTGGTGGCCGGCGCCTCGACCGTCGCGTCGGCCCAGACCCGCAAGATCGTCATCGACCCGGGACACGGGGGCATGGATCCGGGCGGGACCGGCACCGGCATGGAGGAGAAGAACATCGTGGTCGACGTCGGCAACCGCTTCAAGGCGCTGCTCGACGCCGACACCGCCGACGGCGCCGGCGGCGGCGAGTGGGTGGCGCTGACCACGCGCGACGACGACACCTTCGTGTCGCTGTCGGGGCGGGCGGCCTTTGCCAACCAGGAGGACGCCGACCGGTTCATGTCGATCCACTCCAACGCGTTCGCCAGCGCGTCGGCCAACGGCACCGAGACGTTCGCGTTCTCCGAGGGCGGCACCGGCGCGGCCCTGCGCAACCTGGTCCAGGAGGAGATGATCGCGGCCTGGGGGCGGACCAACCGCGGCAACAAGGTGGCCAACTTCGCGGTGCTGCGCGAGACCGCGATGCCCGCCGAGCTGCACGAGCTCGCCTTCATCACCAACGCGGCCGACGCCGCCTTCCTGGCCTCGCCGGCCGAGCGGCAGGAGGCGGCCGTGGCCCACCTGCGCGCCATCCAGCGCCACTTCGGGATCGCGCCCTACCTGCCGGGCAGCAGCGCCGGCACCACGACCGGTGAGCTGGCCGGCCGGGTGATCGACGAGCTCGGCCCGGTCGAGGGGGCCAGCGTCACGCTCGACGGCGGCGCCGAGGTGGTGACCCCGGCCGACGGCACGTTCCTGTTCACCACGGTCCCGGCCGGCACCCGCACCCTGACCGTGACCGCCGACGGCCACGAGCAGGCGGTGGTCAACCTCGAGATCGCCGCGGCCGAGCGCAGCGAGACCGAGGTCGTGCTCGAGCGGAGCGGCGGGGCCGGCGACGGCGGCGACGACCCGGCCGGCGACGGCAGCGAGGACGACGGGGCCGGCGACGGCGGTGACGTCGGCGACGGCGGCGATGTCGGCGACGGCAGCGGCGGCCAGGACGACAGCGGCGTCGGGGTCGACGACGGCGGCGGATGCCGGGCCGGAGGCGCAAGCACCGGCTCGCTCGGCGCCGCGCTGCCGCTCCTGGTCGCGATGGCCGCCGGGCTCCGCTCCCGCCGCCGGCGCGCTCGCCGGCGCGACTCGTGATCGCCGGCGACGCCGACCGCATCCGCGCTGGCGCGGGCTGACCCGATCGCGGGCATCGCCGCCCGCCTCGCCGCGACAGGGGGGCGCCGCTCGACTACACTCGAGCCATGCGCGATCGAGTCGTCGTCATCACGGGGGCCAGCGCAGGCATCGGCGCGGAGCTGGCACGAGAGGTGGGCGCGAGGGGAGGCCGGGTGGTGCTGGCCGCGCGGCGGGCCACCGAGCTGGCCGAGGCCGCGGCCCGCTCGGGCACCGAGGCGCTGGCGGTCACCGCGGATGTGACCCGGCGCGACGACTCGCACCGCATCCTCGACGCGGCGATCGAGCGGTTCGGTCGGGTCGATGTGTGGGTCAACAATGCCGGGCGCGGCATCACCCGCCCGGCCTCGCAGCTGACCGACGACGACCTCGACCAGATGATGCTCATCAACGTGAAGTCGGCGCTGTACGGCATCCAGGCGGTGCTGCCGCACTTCGTCGAGCGCGGCACCGGCCACATCATCAACGTCTCCTCCATGCTCGGGCGGGTGCCGTTCGCGACCTTCCGCTCGGCCTACGGGGCCGCCAAGCACGCCCTCAACGCGCTGACCGCCAACCTCCGCGTCGAGCTGCGCGCCCAGCATCCCGGCATCCACGTCACCTGCGTCATGCCCGGTGTGGTCGCGACCGAGTTCGGCTCCAACGCGCTCCACGGCGGTCCTGACTCGCGCAAGCTGCCCTCGGCGCAGCCGGTCGCGGAGGTCGCGGCGGCCATCGCCGACGCGATCGAGCACCCGCGGGCGGAGGTCTACACCCAGCCGGAGCACCACGCGCTGGCGGCGGCCTACTACGCGGCCGAGGACGTGGGCGAGCTCGAGGGCCGGCCGCCCTTCGCCATGCCGGCGCGGCCCTGATCCGACGAGCGCGGGCGATCAGCCGTCGGCGGGGGCGGGCGGGGCGGGCAGGGCGGCGACCGCGAACGAGAACGTGCTGCCCGCGCCGACCTCGGACTCGGCCCACAGCCGGCCCCCGTGCGCCTCGATCAGCGACTTGGCGATGAACAGGCCCAGCCCCGAGCCCTGCTCGCTGCGCCGGTTGGCCTGCCAGTAGCGCTCGAACACCCGGGTCAGCTGATCGGGCGCGATGCCCGGGCCGGAGTCGGCCACCGAGAAGACCGCGTCGGCTCCCCGCCGCTCGACGCGCAGCTCGATGGTGCCGCCGCGCGGGGTGAACTTGACCGCGTTGCCGATCAGGTTGACCAGGACCTGGAGGAGCCGCTCGCGGTCGCAGGCGATGATGAGCTCGGCGGCCGGCGCCACCAGCCGGAGGACCAGCGCCTTGTCCTGGGCGGCGAGCTGGCAGGTGTCGAGCGCGTCGCGCAGGAGCGGGAAGGCGGCGTGCGGGGTCTTCTCGACCGAGAAGCTGCCGCTCTCGATCGTCGCGACGTCGAGCAGGTCGTCGACCAAGCGGAGCATCTGGTGGACCGAGCGCTGGATCCGCTCGGCCTGCTTGCGCAGCGGCGCCGGGCCGCCCTCGGGCAGCCCGTTGAGGAGGAGGAGCGCGCTCATCGCGATCGTGCTGAGCGGGTTGCGCAGGTCGTGCGAGACCATGGCGAGGAGCTCGTTGCGCGACGCCACCGCGCGCTCGGCGGTCTCGCGCGCCTCGCGCTCGCCGCGGTACAGCTGCTGGTAGCTGGCCGCGTTGGCCAGCGCGATGGCCGACTGATCGGTCATCGCCGACATCAAGAACTCGTCGTCGGGGCGCGGCTTGCGCGGCGCGCGCCAGTGGGCGGCCAGGACCCCGTCGATGATCCCGTGGACCATCACCGGGACCGCGATCAGCACATCCGGATCGGCGGCGGCGAGGAGGCCGGCGATGGCGACCCCGATCTGCTCGTCGAGGGGAGCGGAGAACGCGGCGGCCGGCTCGGCCGCAAGCCCGCGCGCGGCCACCACCCGGGCCCGGCGGCTGGCGTCGGCCAGGAGCAGCACGCACGCGTCCGCCTCGACCAGCGCGGCGGCCTTGTCGACCAGGATGTCGAGCAGCTCGCTCGCGTCGGTGGTGCCGACGAGGAGGCGGTTGATCTCGAGCAGCCGGCGCAGGCGCGAGATCTCCTGCTCCGCGTCCCCGGTCGCGGGCGGCGCGGCCGCCTGCCCGGTGACGGTCGCGATGGTGAGCATCGGGTCCCTCACGGCGAGGCGACGCTCCGATCGACCACCAGGCCGCTCGGGCTGATGCGCAGCTGGCGGCGGGAGCCGTCGTGGGCGCTGCCCCGGCTCTTCAGCACCCGGATGGTCCGCCTCAGCTCCCCGTCGAGCTGCATGCCGAGCAGGAGCAGGTTGTCGCTCATCGGCGAGATCTCGCGGGCCGACCCGCCGCCGCTCTCGTGGCGGTCCGGGGTCTCGAGGGTGAACATGGTGGTCACGCCGCGGGCGGCCATGTACTGGTTCAGGGTGTAGAGGTAGTCGCGGTAGCGCGACGAGTCGCGCGCGCTCCGCTCCAGATCGCCGAGCGCGTCGATGACCAGGCGCCGCACGCGGCCGCGCTCCACCCGCCGGAACACCTCGGTCACGATCGAGTCGATCTGGAGCTCGACCGGTGAGGTGTAGAGGATGTCGAGCTGGCCTGGTCCGATCAGCTGGTCCGGCTGCCAGCCCCACGACTCGATGATGCGGGCCAGCTGGGTCGGGTTCTCCTGGAAGTTGACCAGGAGGCCCGGTTCGCCCTGCGCGACCCCCTCGCGCAGGAAGTGCAGGCCGAGGGCGGTCTTGCCCGCGCCGGACGGGCCCATCACGATCGTCGAGGTGCCGCGCAGCCAGCCGGCGTCGATCATCTCGTCGAGACCGTTCACCCCGCTGGCCAATCGCTCCGCGATCGGCGCGTACACCTCCGGCGCGTCCGGCGTGACCACCCGGACGAACACCTCGAGGCCATCCTGCTTGATCCGGAAGAAGTGATAGCCGGCCAGGAAGTCGCTGCCGCGCAGCTTGATGACGCGCAGGTAGCGGTCGTCGCGGGTGCCGCTCTGCTGGCGGGTCAGCTCGAGCACCCCGTCGGCCACGGCGAACTCCGGCAGCGTGGAGACCATGTCGGCGGTGTACTCGCCGATCCAGAAGCTGGCGGCGTCGTACGCGGTCAGGACGCCGGCCATGTCGTGCAGGATGCGGCGCCAGCGCGCCCGATCGGGGATGAGCTCGGCCATCGCCTTGAACGAGTCGATCACGATGATGCCCGGGCGGTGCTGCTTGATGAGCGACATCAGCGAATCGACCAGCCGCTCCGGCTCCTCGGTCAGGAGGCCGGCCAGGCTCTCGTAGATGACCCGGGTGCCGATGTGAGCCGGGTCGGCGAACGTGTACTCCTGCAGGTAGGTGACGATCTTGGCCAGAGGCTCGGACACCGTGGTGAGGTAGAGCGCGGGCCGGCCGTCGGGGCGCCCGAACGCGAGCTGCTCGGCGAAGATGGTCTTCCCGGAGCCCGGCTCGCCCATGATGATGTTGATCGACTGGGCCGGAAAACCGCCCATCAGGATCCGGTCGATGACCTGATTGCCCGAGCTAATTCGTTCCACGGGGCGGTCCTTCCTGAGCGCCGTCGGCCAGCAATCGCTCGACCGCCCCGATGAGCAGGGTCTCGTTCACCGGCTTGCGCAGGAATCCGTCGGCGCCCGCCTCGCGCGCGCGGTCCTCCGCGGCCAGCACGCTGAAGACCAGCACCAGGATGGACTCGGTGGCCGGATCCGCCTTGAGGGCGCGACAGACGCTGAGGCCGTCCATCCCCGGGATGAGGATCTCGGTGACCACGATGATCGGCCGGACCGAGCGCGCCCGCGCGATCACGGAGTCACCGCCGTCGCAGAACTCGACGGTGTAGCCGGCGTCCTCCAGGAAGAAGCGCTCGAGCGCGCGCACGTGCGGGTCGCGCTCGATGACCAGGATGAGGGCGGCCGCCCCGGCGCGGCCGGTGCCGTCAGGGCCGGTGCCGGATGGGCTGGACGCGGTCACTCCGGCGCCTCGCGTCCCGGGTAGTCCTCGAGATCGAGGTACGCGACCACCTTCAGGATCGCGTTGGCCATGTGGTGCGGCACGTCCAGCCGCACGGTCGGATCGCTGGCCGAGAACGGCGTGCCGCCGGCGACGAAGCCCGGATCGGCGAAGCCCGGCTCCTCGCCCAGCCGGTGCTGCAGCCGCTGGAGGAACCCGGCCCCGATGATCGCGCTCTTGCGGAAGCGCGCGGCGCGCTCGCCGTCGCCCGACTCCACCGCCATGCGATAGGCGTCGATCACCGCCTCGAGCTTGAGCGTGCTGTTCCAGTTCGGCTCCTCGCCGTCGCCGGGCAGAAAGCCGCCGATCCAGTCCGGGTTCACGTCGGAGACGGGGGTGTACTGGTGCGAGGCCACGTCGTCGCCGACCGCGAGCACCAGGTCCGCGATCCACTGCTCGGGTCGGTCCCGGTAGAGCTCGGTCAAGGGCTCGTTGGCCCACAGCCCGTAGAGGTAGTACGGGCCGATGATGTCGTCGTCGCCGCGGTGGTCGTAGAAGTAGCGCGCCACCGCCACCAGCGCGTCGCGGTAGCGCGCGTCGTCGGTGTAGGCGAACAGCCGCCACAGCGCCTGGTGAGCCTGGGCCCACTGGAGCGGCGACCCCTCGCCGAACGAGCCGTCCTCCTGCACCCGCGACAGGAGATGCTCGCCGAGCCCGGCGATCTCCTCGTCCCACTCGTCGGTGGCGGCCAGGCGGCCGTACTCGGTCAGGCTGAGCGTGACCAGCGAGGTGGCGCCCAGGTCGCGCAGGCGCAAGGTGCCGTCGGTCTGCCACGCAGCGCGCGACAGCATGTAGGCCAGCGCGCGCCGGGTCGACATGCGGAACTCCGGCCGGCCGGTGACCCGGTACAGCCAGATCTGGGTGAAGGTGGCGCCGCACTTGCGGTGGAGGTTGTCGTCCTCCTGGAACGTGTCGGCCACCGGGTCGTACTGGTAGTGGTAGCCGAGGTCGTCGTCCTGGATCCGCATGAGGTAGTAGCCGGCCAGCGCCGCGGTGTAGACCAGCCCGGGGCCGCCGTCGTCCTCGCCGACCTGCTCGAACGGGACCGCGACCGCGTCCTGGTCCTGGACCTCGACCGGCACCTCGACCGCCGGCAGGCGATCGTCGCCGTAGGTGTGGCGCTCGGGCGTGTCGACCTCCCACGGCTCCTCGAACGACCCGCACCCGCCCGCGAGCGCGACCGCGGAGGCCAGCACCAGCCACCGCCGGACGCCCACCCCCGCCACGCTCATTCCCACGCCGCCGCCGCCGGATAGCCGACCACGTCGTCCGGGTCTCCCAGTTGCTCGTAGCTCGAGCCGCGCCCGATCACGTCGATGGAGTCGCGGCCGAGCGCGCGCAGGGTCGCCATCATGATCGCGGTCGGGATCTCGCCGCACATGCTGATCTGGTTGCTGGCGACGTAGTCGTGCAGGCCGTCGATGTCGAGCGCGCCGATCCGGTCGAGCAGCTCCGGGTCCTGCTCGTCGCCGACCTCGATGGTCTCGTGATGAGTGAGGTCGGTCGTGGTCAGGAGCAGCACGTTCTCGCCGGCCCCGGCGTGAGCGGTCAGGATGCCGGCCAGCGCGTCGCCCCACGCGGTGATCCGCTCGACGTCGAACCCGTCGAAGTGGCGGCGCGAGTTGTCGTACATCGCGATCGCCGCGATGCTCGCCTCCGGCCGCAGGAACTGGAGGAAGGGGAGCTGCATCTCCTCCTCGTGGTTCTCGAACGGGACCCGATCGTCCTCGAGGTCGGGCAGCGCATCCCGGAGCTCGGCGACCAGCTCCTGATCGATCGCGATGGCGTGGCCGGGGACCAGCCAGGGTCCCCCGGTCCAGATCGCCGTCGGCGCGCCGTCGCCCCAGTGATCGGGCGCGAGCAGGATGATGCGGTCCGGGATCACCACGCGGGCGAACACACGGGCCGCGGTCGGCCCGGATACCGGAAGGCTCGCGTGCGGGGTGAGGATGGCCAGGGCCGGGCGAGGCGCGCCGGCCCGGACCGCGCTCAGCACCTCATCGACCGCGTCGTCGAGCTCGTCCGGGTCCTCCGGATACCACGAGCCGGCCAGCTCCCACGGCCGGGCGGTCGCGTCTTCGGCGCCGGGCTGCTCGGGCGGTCCGGAATCGCCGCACGCGGAGACCAGAACCAGACAGACCGCGGCGCGGCGAAGGGGCATCGGTCGGGAAGATACGCCAGATCCCGGATGCCCGTCACCGCCGGGGCCGTGGTCGCCGCGTGGTGGCCTCCGTCGCCCTACGGGCTAGCTGACCAGCGCCGCCTTCATGGTGATCGCCGTGTTGAGCAGCCGCGAGATCGGGCAGTTCTTCTTGGCGGACTCGGTAGCGTCGCGGAAGCCGGCCTCGTCGGCGCCCGGCACCTTGGCCACCACCTCGAGGTGGATCGCGGTGACGGTCCAGCCGATCTCCTGCTTCTCCATGGTCAGCGTGGCCGCGGTCTCGATGCTGGTCGGCTCGAGCTTGGCTCCGCTCAGCTGGGCGGTCAGCGCCATGGTGAAGCAGCCGGCGTGAGCCGCCGCGATGAGCTCCTCCGGGTTGGTGCCCGGGCCGTCCTCGAACCGGCTGGTGAAGGAGTACTTGAGATCCGACAGCGCCTTGCTGCCGGTCGACACGGTTCCGCCGCCGTTCTTGAGCCCGCCGGTCCAGCGGGCGCTCGCGCTGCGCTTCATGGCCTTCCTCCTCCGGGTGAGTGAGCCGGGTAGATACCACCGGGGCCGCCACCGTCGAGCGGGATCAGAAGATCCGCGACGCGCCGAGCAGGCCCAGCACGCCGGTCTGCCGGCTGTCGTCGGCGGCGCCGACCACGGTGGCCCCGACCAGCCCGGTCAGGGCGAAGCGCTGGATCGGGAGCACGACCACCGGCCCGGCGACCACGTCGTAGTCCGGCTCCTCGCTCCCGTCCGGCCGGCTGAACGCGAGCCGGCCGCGCAGGTCGGCGCCGACCAGGGTCGGCCCGGCCGGGAACAGCGCCGCGGCCCGCAGCTCGCCGTCGCGCTCGTTTCCCTCGGGATCCTGACCGTAGGTCGCGCTGCCGACCAGCGACGCGGCGCCGGCGCGGCGCCCGACCTGGAGCGCGGTCTCGATCTCGCCCTCCGGTTCGGTCAGCCCCTCGGGCCGGTAAGTCACGCTCAGAGACATGTCGATGCCGGCGCGCGGCTGAGTCAAGAGCTGCACCATGCCGCCCAGCGACGGGCGCACCTCGTCGGCGCTGCTGACGTACACCCCGCCGCCGTGGATCGAGATCGGCCCCCACAGGCGCACCGCCGCGGCGAATTCGAGGATCCCGGCCTCGCGTGCGCCGTCGTAGCCGCCGAACCCGGTCGCCACCGCGCGCATGTGCTCGCGGGTCGCGACCAGGCCGAACGGCAGGGTGGTGCCGTCGCGCAGCGCCTCGATCGTGGGCGGCGGCGCGCCGCCGGGCTGGTCGGTCGTCTGGTCGGCCCGCGCCACCGCCGGTGCGCCCACCAGCGCGAACAGCAGCGCCGCGCCCGCCGCTCGCCCGGACCATCGCTCATTCGATCTAGTCACGCTCGCGCTCCTCTCGCCCGCCGCCGCCCTGGAAGGGGGCGCAGGCCGCCTGGCTGCCTTGAACGACGCAGCGGAGCGCGCGCCCCGCCGCCACCCCCGGCGACGACGACCGCACCTCGTCGACCGAGGCGCGCGCGTTGGTCGGGATCGGCGCCAGCTTGAGCCGCTGCAGCTCGCCGCCGAGCGGCGCCAGCTCGCCGGTCACCACCGCCTCGTACTCCTTCTTCACGTCGCCGAGCTCGCGGCGGAGCGCCTCGACCCGCTCGAGCTGGTAGCGGGTCGGGCGACCCTCCCACCCGTTGAGCGCGCCGTAGACCGTGTCGAGGTGCTCGCGGATGCGCTCCTCGCCGGTGATCGCCCCGCCCTCGGTGGTCGCGACGATCTCCTTTCGGATCACCTCCAGGTGGGCGGCCACCGCCCGCAGCTTGCCGGCCAGCGGGCTGCCCTTGGGGACCCGGCCGGCCCGCTCGGCGCTGGCCAGGCGGGCCCCGTCGATGCGGCCCAGGAGCGCGGTCATCTCGCCGAACAGGGCGTGCGCCTTCATCGTCGCGGCGAGCTGGGCGCGCCGGTCGCCCAGCTTGTACGGCGCGCGGCGGTCGAGCGCGACCTTGAGCCTGGTCTCCGTGACCTCCTTGCCGCGGGTCAGCCGGGCGGTGTAGGTGCCGGGCAGGACGCGCGGGCCCTGCGACGCGTTGAACGCGACCTGCGCCGCGCGCGGCACGCTGGGCGGCTTGCGCTGCATCGACCAGGCCACCCGGTTGATGCCGCGCCGCTTGCCGGCCGGCACGGTGTCGACCACCTGGCCCTTGTCGTCGAGGATCTCCAGCTTGATCGGCCCGTACAGGTGGCGAGAGCGGAGGTAGTAGCTGATCACGACGCCGGACAGCGGGTTGGCCCCGACGAACGAGTTGTCGCCCAGGACGAAGGTGCCCATGGTGCCCATCCGCTGCTCGAGCGGCCGGCCGGGCAGGAACGAGGCCGGTCGGGCCAGGAGCTCCGGCTCGAGCGCGCGCAGCGGGGTCAGGTCGTCGATGATCCAGATCCCGCGCCCGTGGGTGGCGATGACCAGGTCGTTCTCGCGCGCCTGCACCGCCATGTCGCGCACCGCCACGCTGGGGAAGTCGCCGCCCTTGAACTCGGCCCACCGCTCGCCGCCGTCGGTCGAGATCCACAGCCCGAACTCGGTGCCGAGGAACAGGAGCTTGCGATCGACCGAGTCCTCCTTGATGACGTGGGCGTAGCCGCGCACGCCCTTGCCCGGGCCGGCGAGGCGGGTCCAGGTCTTGCCGAAGTCGGTCGTCCGGTACACCCACGGCGTCATGTCGCCGTAGGTGTGGCGATCGAACGTGGCGTACGCGGTGGAGGCGTCGAACCGGCTTGCCTCGATCGTGCTCACCCACGACGCCGGCGGCAGCCCGCTCAGGTTGGGCGTCAGGTTGGTCCAGCTCTTCCCGCTGTTGCGAGTGAGCTGCACGTTGCCGTCGTCGGTGCCGACCCAGATGAGGCGCGAATCGCGCGGCGACTCGCTGATCGAGAAGATGGTCGTGTGCATCTCGGCCGACGAGTTGTCGACCGTGATGCCGCCCGACTGCTCCTGCTTCTGCTTCTGGGGGTCGTTGGTGGTGAGGTCGGGGGAGATGCGGTCCCAGGTGTTGCCGCGGTCGCGCGAGCGGAACAGGAACTGGGCGCCGATGTAGATCGTGCCCTTTCGGCTCGGGCTGGCGTGGATCGGCGTGTTCCAGTTGAAGCGGAGCTTCTCCTTGTAGCGGGCGGTCGGCTGGATGTCGCGGACCACCCGGGTGCGGCGGTCGAGTCGGCCGATGTAGCCGCCCTGGGCCTCGCCGTACACCGCCTCGGGGTCGGTCGCGTCGACCATGGTCCAGAAGCCGTCGCCGCCGTACACGAAGTCCCAGCGCGCGTTGGTGACGCCGCCCGGGTACGACGACTCCGCGGTCCACGAGCCGTTGTCTTGCAGGCCGCCGTACACCCGGTACGGATCCTTGTCGTCCACGCTCACGTGATAGAACTGCGAGACCGGCAGGTTCTCGGTCTTCCACCACCGGTTGCCGCCGTCCCACGAGATCCACAGGCCGCCGTCGTCGCCGCCGATGACGTGCTTGGGGTTGGCCGGGTCGATCCAGACGTCGTGCCAGTCGCCGTGGGCGCCGCCGCCGCTCGACGAGAAGCTGCGCCCGCCGTCCTCGCTGACGATGAGGTCGAGGTCGGTCTTGTACAGGCGATCCGGTCGGGTCGGGTCGACCACCAGGCGGGCGAAGTAGAACGGCCGCCACACCATCATCTGGCTGCGGTCGCGCGCCTGCCAGGTGGCGCCGCCGTCGTCGGAGCGGTAAAGCGCCGACTTCTTCGACTCGATGAAGGCGTAGACGATCTTCGGCGCCGACGGCGCGATCACCACCTCGACGCGGCCCCACGGGCCGCGCGGCAGGCCCTTGCGGGTGGTCGCGGTCAGCGGGGCCCAGGTGTTGCCGCCGTCGGCCGAGCGGAACATGCCGCTGCCGCTCGCCGCGGTCGGCCCGTCGCCGCCGGACCGGAAGCTCCATCCCTTGCGGCGGAAGTCCCACATCCCGGCGAAGAGCACGTTCGGGTTGGAGGGATCGATCGTCACCGACGAGCAGCCGGTCGACGAGTTCTTGCCCCGGAGGACCTGGCGCCAGGTCTTGCCGCCGTCGACGGTCCGGTACAGGCCGCGGTCGGCGCTGTCGCTCCACAGCCGGCCGGGCGCGCAGGCGTACACCACGTTGCCGTTCTTCGGGTGGACGACGATGCGGGTGATCCGCTCGGTGCCTGACAGGCCCATGCGCCGCCAGGTGTCGCCGCCGTCGGTCGACTTGTAGATGCCGTCCCCGATCGAGACCGAGTTGCGAGTCCACGGCTCGCCGGTGCCGACCCACACCGTCCTCGGGTTGGTCGGGTCGATGGTGATCGCGCCGATCGACTGGACCGGCATCTTGTCGAACACCGGCTGGAAGCTGGTGCCGCTGTCGAGCGAGCGCCATACCCCGCCCGAGGCCGAGCCGACGAACAGGATCGTCCTTCGGTCCTGGTTGCGGCCGGCGATCGCCGAGATGCGCCCGCTCATGGCCGCCGAGCCGATGTTGCGGATGCCGAGGCCAGAGACGATGCCGGCGTCGACCACCGGCGGCTTGCTCTCGGCGACCGGCGGCGGCGCGCCCGGCTCCGTCCTCGGCGCGCCCGGCGCGGCCACCACCGCGCGGGTCGCCGCGGTGGCACCGGTCGGGAAGCGGAACAGCGCGTCCGGCGCGTCGACGTTGGCCTCGGCCCGCTCGACCGCGATGCGGTTGTTCTTGGGCCCGCCCTTGGGGCCGCTCTCGATGAAGAACGGGACCCACACACCGGATACCTGCTGGTAGCCGCCGTAGTCGGTCTCGGTGACCGTCTCGGTTCCGCGCACGTGCGCGTGGGTGACCACGCGGATGATGAGGTAGGCGTCCGGATCGAGGTAGAGGTACTGGACGTCGCCGTCCTTGAGCCGCGCGCGCAGCTTGTGGGCCTTGGTCCCCTCGATGTCCTCGGTGCCGAGATACTCGATGCGGTGTCCCTTCTCCAGCCACGCGACCAGCGGGCCATCGATGTCGGCGGTCTGGGCCAGCGGACGGGCGTCGTCCTCGGACGAGCGCTCCGGATCGATGCGGCCGCCGAACGGCGAGATGCTCCAGCCCTGGCGCCCGTCGAACGCGTTGATCGCGGTCACCCCCTGCAGGGTGAGCTCGGTGCGGATCATGCCGCCGCGCCGGCGCAGCTGGCCCCAGGCCGCCTCGAGGCGGAACTGATCGCCGCCGAGAGTCACGGTGCCGGTCAGACGCAGGCTGCGGATCGCCTTCAGCCGCTCGGCGCCACCTCGCGCCTTGATGTGTCGGGCGACGATCTCGTTCACGGTCAGCGCGCGCGCGGCGCCGGCGGAGACGGTGAGACCGACGAGAAGAATGAAGAAGCGGACGAGGACGCGTACGGCCGGGCTGGTCTTCATGGGACCTCCAGTGGCCGCATTATGGACCTGCGCGGGCGGGATGAACGTCGCCCGCGCGCCGGGGGCGGTTACAGGCGACGTGACAGGCAGGGTGTTGCAGGCCGGGCTGTTGCGGCCCTGGCCGGCGTCTGGCCCGCCCGCGGGGCACAGATCGCGCGCGTGCCGACGGCACAGGGTCCGGTGGGGCGCCGGTTCGGCATACTCGACCGGATGGCACGCGAGACCGCGACCAGCGCCTGTCCGCTCGACTGTCCCGACATGTGCAGCCTCGAGGTCACCGTCGAGGAAGGCAGGGTGGTCGAGGTCGACGGCACGCGGCTCGGCCCGATCACCGGGGGCTTCATCTGCGGCAAGGTGCGCAAGATCGCCCGCCACCTGTACGGTCCCGACCGCGTGCTGACGCCGCTGGTGCGCGAGGGGCCCAAGGGGGAGGGCCGCTTCCGCCCGGCCAGCTGGGACGAGGCGCTCGACCTGGTGGTGTCGCGCCTCGGCCAGGTGGTGGCGCGATCGGGCGGCTCCGCGATCCTGCCCTACACCTACGGCGGCTCCAACGGCTGGCTCACCGACGGCGCGCTGGCGTCGCGCTTCTTCCGCCGGGTCGGCGCGTCGAACCTGGCCCGCACCCTGTGCGCCGCGGCCACCACCGCGGCGGCGGTCGGCATGTACGGGCACATGCCGGGCGTCGCGCTCGAGGACTACGAGCACGCGCGCCTCATCGTGCTCTGGGGGGTCAACCCCTCCACCACCGGCATCCACCTGGTCCCGGTGATCGAGCGGGCGCGCCAGGCCGGGGCCGCGCTGGTCGTGGTCGATCCGCGCCGCACGCCGCTGGCTCGCCGGGCCGACCTCCACCTGCCGCTGCGCCCCGGCACCGATCTTCCGGTCGCGCTCTCGATCGTCGACGCGCTGTTCCGCCGCGGGCTGGCCGACCACGGCTTCCTCGATCGACACGGCGCCGAGGTCGACGAGCTGCGCCGGCGGGCGGCGGTCTGGCCGATCGCGGCGGCGGCGCGCGAGGCAGGGCTGACCGAGGCGGCGCTGGAGCGGTTCGTGGAGCTGTGGTCGGCGCGCTCGCCGGCGGCGCTGCGGTGCGGGTGGGGCGTCGAGCGCAACCGCAACGGCGGCAGCGCGGTGTGCGCGATCCTGGCCCTGCCGGCGGTGGCTGGAAAGTTCGGGGTGCGCGGCGGTGGCATGACGATGTCGAACGGCGAGGCGGCGTGGACGGTCGGGCCCGAGGCCGCGATCGCCGAGCCGTCGCCGCCGACCCGGACGATCAACATGAGCCAGCTGGCCCGCGCGCTCGGCTCGGTCCGCGATCCGCGCATCGAGGCGCTGTTCGTCTACAACTGCAACCCGGCGGCGACCGCGCCCAACCAGCTCGGCGTCCGCCGCGAGCTCGCACGCGACGATCTGTTCGTGGTGGTGCACGAGCAGGTCATGACCGACACCGCGCGATGGGCCGACGTGGTGCTGCCGGCCACCGCCTTCCTCGAGCACCGCGAGGTGCGGCGCGGCTACGGGGTCATGCGCCTCCACGACTCGCCGGCGGTGGCGGTCGCGCCCGGCCAGGCGCGCAGCAACAACCAGCTGTTCGGCGAGCTCCTGCGCCGCATGGGGCTCGAGCGGCCCGGCGATCCGGTCACCGACGACCAGCTGGTCGACGCGATCTTCGCGGCGAGCCCGTCCGGCCCGGCGCTGCGGGCGGCGATCGCCCGCGACGGGGCCGCCACCCTGCCGGCGGGTGACCGGCCGGTGCCGTTCGTCGATGTGTTCCCGGACACCGCGGACGGCAAGGTGCACCTGGTCCCGGCCGAGCTCGACGCCGAGGCGGGCGGGGCGCTCTACCGCTACCAGCCGGATCCGGGCAGCGACCAGTACCCGATCGCGCTCATCTCGCCGGCGGTGTCGGGGCAGATCAGCTCCACCTTCGGTCAGCTGCGCGCGGCCGAGGTCGCGATCGAGCTGGCCGCGGTCGACGCCGCGGCGCGCGGGATCCGCGACGGCGACGAGGTGCGGGTGTGGAACCAGCTGGGCGAGGTGCGCTGCGCGGCCCGGATCAGCCCCGATCTGCGGCCCGGGGTGGCGCTCCTGCCCAAGGGGACGTGGAGCCGGCACACCCGCAACGGCAACACCGGCAACGCGCTGGTGCCGGAGACGCTGGCCGACCTGGGCGGGCAGGCGGCATACAACGACGCCCGCGTCCAGGTCGCGCTGGCCCCGCCCTGATCGCGACAATCCACCGGAGTGGATGCGGGCCGGCGCGCACCTGGTTACGGTTCGCGCATGTCCTCCGGCAAGGAACGCTTCGAGCAGATCTTCGAGACCTTCGCGGCCAGGGCGTCGCACGCGACCGGCAGCTTCTGGGCCTTCGCGCTGGCCGGGCTCGCGGTCGTGCTGTGGGCGGCGACCGGGCCGCTGTTCAATTTCTCGGAGACGTGGCAGCTGGTCATCAACACCGGCACCACGATCGTCACGTTCCTCATGGTCTTCCTCATCCAGCACGCGGCCAACAAGGACACCCGCGCCATGCAGCTCAAGCTGAACGAGCTCATCGCGGCGACCGTCGGCGGATCCAACCGGCTCATCGACGTCGAGGAGCTGACCGACCGCGAGCTCCAGCACCTCTTTCGCCGCTTCCAGCACCTGGCCCGCAGCGCCGAGAAGCTGGAGCCGGGCGCGGTCACCTCGGTCGAGCAGGAGATGGAGGAGATGGAGCCCAAGCACCGGAAGGGCGATCCGGACGAGTGAGCCGGCGCCGGTCGGGCGGCCGAGGCCTGGCTCAGGCCGGCGCGGGCGCCGCCGGCGCGCGGACCATGCGGTCGAACAGGTGCAGGAGCATGGCGGCCGGGTCGGCGCACAGGCCCGAGTGAACCGGCGAGACCTGCGCGATCGTGCTGCGCGGGGCGACCAGCCAGTGGAAGCGATCGGCCTGGGGCAGCGCCGCGATCGGGCCGGCCGAGGCGTCGCCGGCGCAGATCCGCGGGATCATCGCGAGCGCGCGGTCGAGCTCGTCCAGGTCGATCTCGCTGGCCGCGGCCGGGACGAACGCGAGGAGGCGGCCCCGGTCGAGCGCGACCCGGGCGCCCAGGAAGTCGAGCGCGCGGCAGTAGAGGACCACGCCGGCGTTGATGAACTCGTCCCGGTCGACCCGCGGCACCACCCGGATCACCGCGTAGTCGAAGCTATGCGCCGCCACCGGGCGCCTCCTCGAGGAACGGGCGCGGCGCGGCCAGCCGCTCGCTCAGGAAGGTGACGTAGGCGGCGCGGCTGTCGGCCGCCGGCGCCGGCAGCCACGCGTCCGGCACCTGGGCGACGATGTCGGCGAGGACGCCGGCGGTCAGGCGCGAGCTCAGCTCGTCGTCGACCGCGCCGAGGTCGACCGCGAACGGCAGGAGCACGTGGTCGCGCAGCTGGGGGAAGCGGGCCCGGCTCTTGTTCAGCCCGGCCGGCCAGTCGTGGTGGAAGTAGAGCGACGCGCCGTGGTCGATGAGGTAGAGCCGGCGGTGCCAGGACAGGAGATTGGTGTTGCGGGCGGTGCGGTCCACGTTCATCACCAGCGCGTCGAACCAGGCGATGCGCGCGGCCAGGTCAGGGTCGGGCGCGCGCAGGCCCGGCTCGTACGCGATCGAGCCGGGCAGGTAGTCGAACCCGAGGTTGGTGCCGGCGCTGGCCTGGATGAGCGAGCGGATCTCGTAGTCCGGCTCGTTGCGGCCCAGCACCGGATCGAGCTCCACGAGCACGATCTCCGGCATCGGCAGCCCGAGCGCGCGGGCGATGCCGCCGGCGATCACCTCGGCGACCAGCGCCTTCGCGCCCTGGCCGGCGCCGCGGAACTTGAGCACGTACGTGCCGAGGTCGTCGGCCTCGACGATGGCGGGGAGCGATCCGCCCTCGCGCAGCGGGGTGACGTAGCGGACCGCGGCGACGGTGCGGAGCGGCTTCATGCGGTCCGGTCGGCGGCGCGAGCGATGTAGAGGAGCGAGGGATGGCCGCGGTACTCGACCGGGCCGACCAGGGTCATGCCGGCGCGCTCGGCCACGCGGATGGAGGGCGCGTTCTCGGGGTGGATGATGGCGGTGACCTCCGGCGCGCCGAGATCGGCCAGCGCGAAGCGGACGGTGGCGAGCGCCGCCTCGGTGGCGTAGCCGTGTCCCCACGCGGCCGGGCGGAGGCGAAAGTAGAGGTTGAGGCCGGGCAACTCCTCGCTGCCGCGCCAGCGCAGCCCGGCGAAGCCGACCGCCGGGTCGCCGGGCGCGCTCCGCACCTCGACCACCCACGGGCCGAAGCCGTGCTTCAGCCAGTGGGCCAGCCACGCGTCGAGCACCGCGCGGCTCTGCTGGGTGGTGCGGTGGAGCCCGATCCGGTTGAACCGGTTGGCCTCGGGGTCGGCGTGGATCTCGTGGAAGACCGCCAGATCGCCCAGGAGCGGGCGGCGGAGCAGGAGCCGCTCGGTGGTGACCAGGTCTGCGTTCGATGCGGGCGGCACGGACGGTCTCGGCGCTGGCGCCGCTCATCCAACCTACCCGCCACCGCCGGGCAAACGCAATCCGCCGCCGCCGCGACCGGGTCAGCGACCCGACGCGAGCCAGGCGTCGAGCCGCGCGCGCTGGGCCGCGCTCGCCCCGCTCACGACCTCCAGCTCGAACTTCTCGCCCGGCGCGCGCCCCAGCACGACGGGCAGCCGCCGCAGCACGGTCCAGCGCGACACCAGCAGCGTCGCGCGCTGGCCCGGCCGGTAGCGCCCGAGCGGAGCCTCCATCCCCTCGGGCGGCACTCGCCGGTCGTCGATGGCGAGGATCTCGTCGCCGGCCTGCACGCCCGCCGCCCACGCCGGTCCGTCGCGGACCACCTTGGTCACCCTGATCCGGCCGCCGTCGGCGCGCGCATCCAGCCCGAGATAGCCCGGCTCTTCTCCTGCTGGGTCGGTGCCGGGCGCCGCCGCCGCGAAGCGCAGCCCGTAGTAGTCGAGCGCGGCCCGGTAGTCGAGCGGCGCCACGCCGTCGATGTAGTCGCGCCAGAACTGGCGGAGGTCCGCGCCGCTCACCTGCTCGGCCATCTCGCGCAGCTCCTCGGGCCGGTAGCCGCGCGGCCCGGCGTAGCGGCGGTACATCGCGCGCATGACGTCATCGAGGCTCCGCTGTCCGTCGGTGGCGCGGCGGATCTCCGCGTCGAGGAGGAAGCCGATGACCGCGCCCTTGTCGTAGTAGTCGACCGACGCGTTGGTCGAGTTCTCGTCGGGCCGGTAGTACTTGATCCACGCGTCGAACGAGCCGAGCGAGAGCGGCTGCACCGCGCGCCCGGGCCCGCCCTCGACGTCGCGGATCTGCTGCGACAGCGCGGCCAGGTACCGGGCCCGGTCGATGAGCCCGGCCCGCCGGACCAGGAGATCGTCGTAGTACGACGTCACCCCCTCGGCCCACCACAGCGAGCGGGTGTAGACCTCGTTCTCGTAGTCGAACGGGCCGAGCTCGACCGGGCGCAGCCGCTTCACGTTCCACGCGTGGAAGTACTCGTGGCTGATCAGGCCCAGCCAGCGCCCGTAGTCCTTGCTGCGCCGCATCCCCCACGGCGACGAGATCAGCAGGGTCGAGCTCAGGTGCTCGAGCCCGCCGCTGTTCACCCCGTCGAGCAGGACGGCCAGGAAGTCGTACGAGCGGTAGGGCAGCTGGCCCCAGAACGCGCGCTGGGTCTCGACCAGGCGGGTCGCGTCGCGCGCGGCCCGATCCGCGTCCCACATCGATGTGTCGCCGATCTGGGCCAGCCGGTGCCGCACGCCGTCGACCTCGAACTGGCGCACGACCGGGTTGCCGAGCAGGACCGGCGAGTCGACCACGGTGTCGAAGTCCGGGGCGAGGTAGCGGTGGCGCTGGCCACCCGGGTGCGGCGGCAGCGCGGTGATGCTTTCCTGCCAGTCACCCGGCAGCTCGAAGGTGATGTCGTGGTCTGCGCCGAGGTCGCCGGCCGGGGCCATGAGCAGCGCGGCGCCGTTCAGCACGGCCATGTCGTCGCTCACCCACGAGGTCCGCACCGACATCTCGCCCGCGTACACGCGGTAGCGGACCGTCACCGGATCGGCGCCGCCGGTCGCGATGCGCCAGCGGTTCTTGCGCGTCTTTTCGATCGCGAGCGCCTCCCCCTCCGGACCGCTGGCGACCACGCTCTCGAGGTTCCGGCTGAACTCGCGGACCAGGTACGAGCCCGGGGTCCACACCGCCATCATCGTCTCGATCGCGGGGCGGCCCGCGGTCGGGAAGGTCGACTCGACGTCGACGTAGTGGTTGCGAGCGCCGGGGAAGCTCACCCGGTGAGACACCGCGCCGCCGCTCCCACCCCCGGTGCGCCCCGGATGGGCGCCACCGGCGCTGTCGCTACCCGTCGGTGCACCGGGTGCGCTCGGCGCCGCTCCCGGCGCGGGAGCCTCGCGCCCGCGATGCGGCGGTGGATCGCAGCCCGGAGCCAGCGACGCGGCGACGATCCCGACCAGAAGAAGCGACG
This sequence comes from Kofleriaceae bacterium, assembly GCA_035489015.1. GTDB lineage: Bacteria > Myxococcota_A > Polyangia > Haliangiales > Haliangiaceae > DATFRY01. The sequence goes on from DATHKR010000173.1 coordinate 21,698, forward strand.
CGACGGGGAAGTACCGGAGGGGACGGAGAGACATACGGCCGCAGAGTCTGGAAAAAACCACTCTGCCACATCGACCTACCTGCGTCGTCGACCCGCGGGGTACCACCATTGCGGAAAAGCGCCGCGCGATCCGGCTAGAATGCACCGAGGTGTCCGGAGCGCAACCACCGCCGGCGAGGAGGCGAGTGCTCCGCATCGCCTCAGCGTGTTCCACCCGCGAGGCGTTCGTCGCCCTGTTCGGTCGATATTGTGACGGAGAGGTCATCTTCGTCGCGACCCGGCAGCCTCGACCGACCGGTGAGGAGCTGGCCTTCACCATCACCCTCGCCGGAGGCGAGCCGCTCATCTCCGCGACGGGTCGGGTGGAGGAGTCGTACCGGGAGGGTGAAGGCCCACACGGCCGAGGTGGGATGATCATCCGCTTCCGCGCGGTCTCGCCGGAGAGCCGCCCGCTCCTGAACGAGCTCGCCGCGGTGCCGACGCCCGAGGGCGGCTTCGCGCTCGGCACCGCATCGCCGGGCATCGGGGCACAGGGCGACCCGGGCCATCGCTCGCAGTCCGAGCCGGACAGCGAGACCAGGCCGTCGGGGCTGCCGCGCGCGCTGGCGGGCCGGCGCGCGTCGATCGCGACCGTGCCGGGCGTGACGCCGCACGCGGGGCTGGGCGTCAAGCCAGCTGCCACGCCGGCCCCGGTGGTGCTCCAGCCGCGCGGGAGAGAGGGGCACGGCGCACCACCGCCCACGTTCAGCCCGTCGCGCGCCCCGGGATCGACCGGGGAGGGGCGCGACGAGGAGGGGCCGACCGGGGTCAAATCGATGCAGGAGATGGCCCGCTCGCGCGTGCGCTACTCGCCGGGCGGCTCGGGCGAGGAGTTCGAGGGCGGGCCGGGCTGGGACCCGGGCACCGACGAGGTCTTCGACCCGCGCGCCCGAGGCGGCGCCCGCATGGCGCTGCGCGCCGACTCGATGGGCCGGCTCGAGGGCAACGGCGACGCGCCGGGCGAGTGCGAGCTCCACGAGGAGAGCGGCTCGGTCGACGAGCGCGGGCTGCCGAACAGCTCGCCGGTGCCGCTGGCGCGGCCGCAGGACACCTGGGAGGGAGACGAGACGCTGCCGCCGTGGCTGCGCGGCCCGGCCCACTCCGACGACCTCGACGTGCCCACCGGCACGGTCGACTTCAGCTCGCTGGGCGCGTCGGACGACGATCCGGACTACCCGCAATCGCCCGGAGGCGATGCGCTCGCCAGCGACGCGGCCGGAGGCGACGCCCATCGCGGTGACGCGCATCGCGGCGACCCGCACCGCGGCGACGCGCTCGCCAGCGATCGACTCGGTGGCGATCGACTCGGCGGCGACCGGCTCGGTCCCGGCGAGCCGGCGCTGTCGCTCCCCGCGTCGCTCTCCGACCCGCTCGGTCCGCTCGGCCCGTCGCGCCCCGGATCGATCCCGAGCTCGCTGGATCACCGGATGCGCGCACAGACCGCGCCGCCCCCCGGGCCCGTGTCCGAGGCGCGCGATCTGGGTCCGGTCGACCTCCGTCCGCGCCGGCGCTGGCCGGTCGCGCTGGCCGGAGCGCTGTTCGGCGCGCTGGTCGGCCTCGGGGTCGGCTACGCGATGGGCGCGCAGGGCCTGCTCGACGAGCTCTCCGGCGACGCCGCGGGATCGGAGAGCGCGGTCGCGGCCGGCGACCAGCGGCCGGCTCCATCGACCGACCCGGCGGCCGCGTCAGCGGGCGCGGCCGCGTCAGCCAGCGCGGCCCAGGCCGCTCCTGCCAGCGCGCGCCCGCGCCACAGCGCCGCCGATGACGAGGATCCGTCGGCGCCGGCCGCCGCCAACACCGCGGGCGAGGTCGACACCGAGGGCGACGGCGCCGCCTCCGCTGGCGCCGCCTCGGCCGCCTCGCCCGATCAGGACAGCGCCGACGCCGCGTCGCCCGGCGGGGACGACGGCGTCCGCGCCGCGAAGCTCCCGCGCGGCCGTGCCCTGGCCGCGGGCCAGTGCGGCATCGACGTCGAGAGCGACCCGGCCGGCTCGGAGCTCGCCGTCGGTGGTCAGGTGGTCGGCACCACGCCGACCCGGCTCGAGCTGCCCTGCGGCGTGCACGAGCTCGAGGCCCGCCGCTCGCGCTACGAGCCCGCGTCGCGCCGGGTCCGCCTGCGCCCGGGCAAGCTGGAGCGCGTCGCCCTCCACCTCGCGCGGCCGGATCACAAGCTTCGCATCGTCTCGGCGCCGCTCGGCGCCAGCGTGACGGTGAATGGACGCGCCGCCGGCGTCACCCCGCTGGTCGCCAACGTGAAGGGCTACCAGCAGATCCGGGTGCGCATCGAGCGCCCTGGCTTCGAGACCTGGGCCCGCAAGGTCTACGCGCGCGAGCCGCTGACCAAGCTCACGGTCAAGCTGACGCCGGACAAGTCGGCGCCGGCTGCGCCGTCGGCGGCCGGCACGTCGATCCTCCAGACTCCGATCCAGGCCGTGACGCCACCCGCGCCCCCGCCCGCGTCCGGCGGCGGCAGCGGCGGGCGCTGATCGCCGGGCGCCGATCGCCGGCGCCGTCCGTTCCGTCGAGCCTGCGTCGTGGCCCGGTCCTACAGGACCTCGTCGCCCTCGACGACCACCACCCAGTCCATGCGGACCGGGGTTCCGTCCTCGTCCTCGATCTCCTCCGCCGGGGTCGGCTCGTTCTCGTCGCAGGCCGGCGCGCGCAGGAACGTGGTGGGCTTGCCCGCGCGGTTGGAGCCGATGAGGAGCGACTGATCGGCGGCGAACGCGCGATGAGTCAACTCGACCACCAGGACCGAGCCGGCCGGCACCGTGGCCGCGATCGGCACCTCGCGCAGCGCGCCGCCCAGCTCGCCCTCGGGTGGCAGCGCCACGTCCGGGATGACCGTGTCGGCGCTGGCCAGCAGGGTCAGGTTGGCCAGCGACAGGTCCCCGTCGAGAGTGGACAGCACCACGGTCGCGGGCAGGCCGACGCCCCCGGACACACACTCCTCGACCCCGAACGTCACCTTGCTGACCTCGAGATCCCCGACCACGCCGATCATGTTCAGATCGAACACCCGGTAGTAGCTGTTGATCGCCTCGAAGCAGGCGACCGAGACCCCGCCGATGATGTCGAGGCTGTTCGACTGGCTGAGGGTGAGCGGTCCGCCGCCACCGGCCCCGTCGGGCGCCGCGGCGTCCGGTCCGGATCCATCACCGCCCGCGTCGGGGATCCCGGCGGCGTCGGCGCGGACGCCGGTTCCCTCGCCGTCGGAGCCGCCGACCGACGCGTTGCTGCAGGCGGCGCACGTGAGCGCCAGCGCGAGCGACACCGGCGTCGCGAGGGCGCAGAGATGACGACCGATCGGCATGTTTCTCTCCAGCCTGTCGGCTCGCCCGGCGCCGAGCGTCCGGTCAGAGTAGCCGCGAGTGCGCGCGCTGTCCAGGACGCCGAAAGACGGGGACTTGGAGCGATCAGCCAGCACGAAGAGCCTCCTCCACCGCCAGGACCAAGGTCACGATCCCGGTCCGGAGCGTGGGCCGGCACGCCGGTGCGAACCGGCTCGAATGAAGGCCGGGCAGGTCGGCCAGCGGCGTGGCGGCGAAGCGGCGCGGCTCGACCGCGCCGAGCTTCCACATGACGCCGGGGATGCCGAGCTCGACCCCGAACTGCCCGAAGTCCTCGCCGCCGAGCGAGGGCTCGTGCTGCTCGACCCGCTCCGGCCCCAGCGCGCCGGCGAACACCCGCGCCAGCCGGGCGGTCCAGTCCGGGTCGTTGTACGAGGCGGGCAGGTAGTCGTCGCTCACCACCACCGCCGGGTCGCGCGGGGCCGCGTGCGCGCGGGCCACATGCACCGCCACCCGCTCGATCTCCTCGAGCAGGCGGACCCGGGTGGCCGCCTCGTACGAGCGCACCGTGATGAGGAGCGTGGCGCGGTCGGGGATGACGTTGTGCTTGTGGCCGGAGCTGAACTGCCCGACCGTGATGACGGCGCGCTCGCCGGCCGGGATCCGGCGCGAGACGATCGTCTGCAGCGACAGGACGATCTCGGCGCCGAGCACGATCGGGTCGCAGGCCAGGTGCGGGCGCGCGCCATGGCCGCCGCGCCCGAACACGGTGATGTCGACCGTGTCCACGTTGGCATGCGCGTAGCCGGGCCGGAGCGAGACGGTCCCGGCCGGCAGGTCGGCGGCGTCGTGCAGCGCCAGCGCCACGCTCGGTCGACCGACCTCGTCGATCGCGCGGCGGAAGCTCGGGTCGGCCAGGACCGCGCGAGCCCCGGACGCGGTCTCCTCGGAGGGCTGGCCGACGAAGAGGACGGTGCCGGCCAGCTGGTCGCGCCGCGCCACCAGCGCGCGCATCGCGCCGACCGCCGAGGCCATGTGCAAGTCGTGCCCGCACGCGTGCATCACGCCGGGCCGCAGGCTGGCGCAGCGGAGGCCGGTCTCCTCGGCGACCGGCAGCGCGTCCATGTCGGCGCGCACCAGCACGGTCGGACCGGGGCCGGCGCGACCGCGCAGCAGCGCGACCAGGCCGTGGCCGCCGATCCCCTCGCGCACCTCGAGGCCGAGCACGCGCAGCTCGGCGGCCAGGTGGCGCGCGGTGTCGAGCTCGAGGCCGCTCAGCTCCGGGTGGAGATGGAACCAGCGGTACGCCCGCATCGCGGGCGGCAGCGCGCGGTCGACGTCGCGCTCGAGCTCGCCCGCGACCGTCGAGGCGGGCCGGGCAGGCGCGGAGGGAGAGCCGTGCGCCGCGGAGTCGGGCGGCGCAGGGCTCGGCGAGCTGGGCAGCGGCGGAGACGGGGACCGGATGGTCAGGGCTCCGCGCAGGTCCCCTCGTAGCCGCCCGGCGCGACCCCGCACTCGGTGTGGCAGTTGATGCAGCGCACCTCGTCCTCGGTCTCGACCGTCCGGTCGGCGCCCACCTGCTGCCACTTCCAGTCGAGTGTGTCCGGAGAGCTGCCGGCCTCGAGCTTGCTCATCACCGTCCACTGGACGATGTCGCCCGAGCAGTCCTCGTCGGCGAAGTCGTACTCTTCCTTGATGACGACCGCGCCGGTCGGGAACGCCTCGGCGCGGTCGAGGTACGCCGCCAGGCCGGTCGGATCGGCCACGATGTGGACGTTGTTGAGGTCGTGATCGCTGCTCTTCCGGCAATCACGCACCTCGGTGTACGTCCCGGCGTAGTCGGCTGCGAACAGCGTGGTCTCCACGCCTCCGTCGTCGTCATCGCCCCCGCCGCAGCCGGCGCTCGCCAGCAGCACTACCGCCAGCGTTCCGGCCGCGGCTCCCAGACTGCTTCGCAACGTCATTCGACTATTCGACCTCCACGGCGCGGATCACGTTGTTGCCACTATCGGCGACGTAGAGCGTCCCCCGCGCCAAGTTGACGCCGAAGGGTAGCTTGAGCAGAGCGTCGGTGGGCGAACCGCCGTCGCCGTCGTAGCCGCGCTCACCGCAGCGACCGACCGCGGTCCGGATCGTCCCGTCGGGATCGATCACGCGCACGCAGTTGTTGCCCACGTCGGTGAAGTAGAGAGTTCCGTCGTCGGACAGCGCCAGGTCGACCGGCTGATTGAGCTTCGCCTCGGTGGCGGGCCCGTCGTCGCCGTCGTAGCCGGCCTGAGACGCGCCGTCGACCGGCGGCAGCCCGGCGATGCGAGTGACGATCCCGTCGGGGTCGATCTTGCGGATGAGCGCGTTGGTGGTGTCGGCGAAGATGATGCTGCCGTCGTCGGCGATGACCAGGCGCCCGGCCGGATCGGCCGACTGACCGAACGGCTGCGCCATGCGGAGCTCGGTGGCGGGCCCGTCGTCGCCGCCGTAGCCCTGGTTGCACGGGGTGCCGCAGGTCGCCGCCGGGTCGCCGCAGGTGAGCTTGCCGGAGCCGCCCGGGCACGCCTGCGGCGCGTCGCACTTGCCTGGACCGTCCGGCATGGGTCGGTCGATGACGCACCGACCGGCCACGTGGTGGATGATCCCCTCGGTGTCGACCTTCCGGATCACCTGGTTGGCCTGATCCATGATGACCATGTTCTCGTCGGCGTCGAACGCGACGCTGGCCGGCAGATCGAGGCTGGCGGTCGCCGCCGGCCCCTCGTCGCCGAAGTAGGCGCGCCGGCCGTCGCCGCAGATGTCGACGATGCTGCCGTCGTCGAGGCTGACCGTGGTGACCTGGCTGTTGTGCCAGGCCGCGATGACCAGCTCGCGGCCGGTCGGGTCGAGCGTGATGCCGGTCGGGTGGTTGAAGTCCGAGTTGGCGGGGTCGTCCAGCGTACCGCCCAGCTCACCGGAGCCGGCCACGTGCCTCATGATGCCGTCGGGGCTGCGCTTGCGGATGCGGTGGTTGTTCCAGTCGAGGATGTAGAGCGTGCCGTCCGGGGCGAGCAGCGTGTCCTGCGGCAGCGACATCTCCGCCTCGAGCGCGGGTCCGTCGTCGCCGGAGTAGCCGTTGTCGCCGGTGCCGGCGATGGTCCGGATGGTGTGCCCGGAGTCGCTGCAACCAGCGGCGCCGAGGGCGAGCAGCGCGGCCGCGAGGCCTGCCTGGACCTTCATCGGGCCACCTTCAGGATGCGGCTGTTGAGCGTGTCCATGATGAAGAGGTTGCCCTCGTGGTCGAACTCGACGCCGAACGGGCGAGCCAGCGAGGTCTCGAGCGCGGGCAGGCCGTCCTCGACGTCGAGGCCGGGCTCGTCGCGGCCGGCCACGCGGCGGATGTCGCCGCTGTCGAGGTCGATCGCGCGGATGACACTGTTGTCGGTGTCGGCCACGTAGAGGCTACCGTCCGGGCCGATCTCGATGTCGCGCGGTCCGTTCAGCTGGGCCTCCGTGGCCGGGCCGTCGTCGCCGCTCTCACCCGCCTCGCCGGTGCCGGCGATCGTCGAGATCATCCCGGTGGCCAGATCCACCGCGCGGATGCGGTGGTTGAGCGTGTCGGAGACGTAGAGGGTGTCGTCGGTGACGGCCAGGCCGCCGGACGGCTCCGGGTTGTCGCCCGCCTCCCAGCCGATGCTGGCCTCGACCGCCAGGCCGCCGTCGCCCGAGAAGCCCTGCATGCCGTTGCCCACGATGGTGGTGATGACGCCGTCGGTGTCGATGCGGCGGACGCGGAAGTTCTGCTGATCGCCGATGTAGATGTTCCCGGTGTCGTCCACCGTCAGGCTCTTGGGCTGCTTGAACAGCGCCATCGCGGCCGGACCGCCGTCGCCGCTGAAGCCGGCCCCGCCGCCGCACACGATCTTGACCATGCCGGTGTCCGGGTCGATGCGGCGCAGCTTGTGGTTGTGCCAGGCCATGAGCAGGATCGAGCCGTCGGGCAGCTCGGCGAAGTCGGTCGGGTGGTTGAGGCGCACGTCGGTGCCGAGGGCACCGTCCTCGCTGCGCTCGGCGGCCGGCATGCCCGGCACCCCGTCGCCCGGAAAGATGGGATCGGTCCAGCCGACCACGGTCTGCACCGTGTCGTCCTGCATCACCCGCCGCACCAGGTGGTTGTTCCAGTCGTGGAACCAGGCCGTGCCGTCGGAGGCCCACAGCATGTCCATCGTCCAGTACACCTTGGTGTCGAGGCGGTCGTGACCGTCGCCGTTGAAGCCGTCCTCGCCGGCCACGCCGGCCCAGCGGCAGGCGGTGCCGGCCTCCTGGTCGCGGCAGGGATCGACGCTGTCGCTCCCACTGCAGGCGCCGGCCGCGAACGGAAGGATGACCAACATCGACAGACTATAGAGTCGCTTCATCGGTTCTCTCCTGACATCTCGTTAACGAGCCGGCCTGTGAAGCATCACGCCGTCCACGAACGGCGCGTTCAAGACCTGACCACCCACGGTCCACACCCCGCCGTCCGGATCGACCCACACCGAGTGCATGGTGCGGTCGACGGACAGTCCGGTATCGACGGCGGCCCAGGCTGCCCCGGCCGCGCCTCCCTCGCGCTCGACCACGGTCGCGTACTGACCGACGGCGAGCCCGCCTTGCCCGGTCAGGCACACCCCGACCAGCGGCGACACGTCCTCGGGCGAGGCGTCGACCCAGCCGGTGCCGTCGTTCTCGAGCAGCGTGCCGGTGCCGAACCCGCCGACCGCGACGAAGCGATCGGCGTTGGCGTGCACGGTGAAGAGCGATTCCCCGCCGGCTCGCTCGCCCTCGAACGCCTCGCCGTCCCAGTGCACCACCAGGCCGTCGGTACCGACCAGCCACACGTCGTCGCAGGCGCGGCCGTATGCCTTCCAGATCGCGTCGCCCTCGGTGAGCTCGGTCGGGAAGCCGGCCGCCTCGACCCAGCGATCGCCGTCCTCGCCGCGCTCCAGCCGCCAGGCGAACGCCCCGCTGGCCCCGCCCAGCTCGCCGCCGACCGCCCACACATCGTCGTCCGAGCAGCCCCAGATGCCGAACACGGTGACGTCGGCGCGGGGCGTCTCCATCTCGGTGAACTCGCCTCCGTCGTACTGGATGATCACTCCACCGGCGCCGCCCATGTAGACCGGTCCGCTGCCGGTGCCGAACACCCACCACAGGTCGCCGACCGTGCCGGTGTCGAGCGGATCCCAGCTGGTTCCGTCGTAGCGAAGGACAGTCGGGCCGCCGCCATCCGGATCGCTGCCCACCGCCCAGATGTCGTCGGCGGCGGTGCCCCAGATGGACAGCAGCGCTCCCGGCAAGTGCTCCTGGACCAGCTCCCAGCTGGCGTCGCCGCCGGCGTCGCTGGCCACGTCGTCAGCGTCATCGTCGTCATCGCCGCCGCCACCACAGGCGGCGCCGAGGGCGGCGCAAAGAACGGCCGTGAGTGCCTTGCTCGTCGCGCACATCGGCCCAAACTTATCAGCGGCATTCTGTAATGTCCATGTCGGTCCCCCGACGCTGGCGTGTGCATCGCCGCTTCGGTTAGTGTGCGTCCCTTGAGAGGGGGTTTCACGTGACCGCGCTGGCCGAGCTCTCGATCAACACCTTGCGCACGCTGGCCATGGATGGAGTCCAGCGAGCAAATTCCGGTCACCCGGGGCTGCCGATGGGCGCCGCGCCGATGGCCTATGTCCTGTGGGCCCGCCACCTTCGCTACGACGCGCGCGATCCGCGCTGGCCCGATCGCGATCGCTTCGTGCTGTCGGCGGGACACGGCAGCATGTTGCTGTACGGGTTGCTCCACCTGTTCGGCGGACAGCTCACACTCGAGGACCTGCGCGCGTTTCGCCAGTGGGGCAGTCGCACACCGGGGCACCCCGAGCGATTCCTCACGCCGGGCGTCGAGGCGACCACCGGGCCGCTGGGGCAGGGCAGCGCCAACGCGGTCGGCATGGCGATCGCCGAGCGCTCGCTCGCACACCGCTTCAACCGCCCCGGACACACCGTCGTCGATCATCGCACCTTCGCGCTGGTGTCGGATGGAGACCTCATGGAGGGCGTGTCGGCGGAAGCCGCCTCGCTCGCCGGCCACCTGCGCCTCGGCAAGCTGGTCTACCTCTACGACGCCAACGACGTGACGCTCGACGGGCCGACCTCGCTCTCCTTCACCGGCGAGGACGTGGGCGCGCGCTACGCCGCCTACGGCTGGCAGGTGCTGCGGGTCGAGCAGGGCGACACCGATCTCGACGGGATCGATCGCGCGATCACCGAGGCGGTGGCGGACACCTCGCGGCCGTCGCTCATCGTGGTCCACACCACCATCGGCTTCGGCTCGCCGAACAAGGCCGGCACGTCGCAGGCGCACGGGTCGCCGCTCGGCGAGAAAGAGGTGGCGCTGAGCAAGCGGCAGCTGGGCTGGACCGCGGTGGAGCCGTTCACCGTGCCGGCCGAGGTGCGCGCGCACGCGGACGAGATCGCCGCTCGCTGGCAGGCAGCGCGGCGCGAGTGGGACGGTGGGCTCGAGGCGTACGCGGCCGAGCATCCGGATCTGGCGCGCGAGTGGCAGCGCTGCCTGGCCGGCGAGCTGCCGGACGGATGGGACCGCGACCTGCCGCGCTTCGCCGCCGGCGAGTCGGTGGCGACCCGGACCGCGGCCGGCAAGGTCGAGAACGCGATCGCGAAGCGAGTGCCGGAGCTGATCGGCGGCGACGCCGACCTGGCCGGGTCGACCAAGACGACCCTGTCCGGGGCCGGCTCGTTCGACGGACAGAGCGGGGAGGGGCGCAACATTCACTTCGGCGTGCGCGAGCACGCGATGGGCGCCATCTGCAACGGGCTCGACTACCACGGCGGCGTCCGCCCGTTCGCGGCCACGTTCTTCTGCTTCTCGGACTACATGCGCCCGGCGGTGCGGCTGGCGGCGCTGAACGGCCAGCCGGTCATCTACGTGTGGACCCACGACTCGATCGGGCTGGGCGAGGACGGGCCGACCCATCAGCCGGTCGAGCACCTCATGGCGCTGCGCGCGATCCCGGACCTGTACGTGGTGCGGCCGGGCGACGCCAGCGAGGCGACCGAGGCCTGGTGCATGGCGATGGAGCGGCGCGACGGACCGACCGCGCTGGTCCTCAGCCGCCAGGATCTGGTGGTCTTCGACCGGGCGGTGGTCGGCGCGGCGTCCGGCACGCGGCGCGGCGCGTACGTCCTCCGCGACGCCGCGGGCGCCGGTGATCCCGACGTCGTCCTCATCGCCACCGGCTCCGAGCTCGAGGTCGCGATGGCCGCGCAGGATCGCCTGGCCGGCGAGAAGGTGCGCGCGCGGGTGGTGTCGATGCCTTGCTGGGAGGCGTTCTCGGCCCAGCCAGCCGACTACCGCGACCAGGTGCTGCCGCCCGCGGTACGCGCGCGCGTCTCGGTCGAGGCCGGGGTGACGTTCGGCTGGCGGACCTGGATCGGCGATCTCGGTGAGGCGGTCGGCCTCGACCGGTTCGGCGCCTCGGCGCCGGCCGAGGTGCTGATGGAGAAGCTCGGCATCACCGCCGACGCGGTGGTCGCGGCCGCCCACCGATCGATCGGCCGCGCGCGCCGCTGACCCCCATCATCTCCCTGCGACGAGGTTACTAGAGCGCGCGCTCGATGGCGGCGCGCAGCTCGGCCACCGTCCATCGGGTCAGCTCGTCGCGCGCGGCCCGGATGTGCAGGACCCGGCCGATGACCAGGGCGCTCGACTCCTCGCCGGCGGCGAGGCGCAGCGAGTCGACCTCGCGCTTCATCGACTCCACCCCGAGCGGATCGGACAGCACGCCGGCCAGCGCGTCGTCGAGGACGGCGAGGAGCGCGGCGACCGCGCGCAGATCCGCGTCGCTGACCATCACGTCGTCGAGCGCGATCGGCATCCCGGCGCCGAGCGCCGCGGCCAGCGACTTGCTCCGCGCGGCCACCTGTCGGGCGAGCTCGAGCCGGCCGGGCGCCTCGTCGGCGGTGCGGGCGGGGGCGATCGGCTCGTGCACCGTCACCGCCGCGACCAGCTCGACTCGCACGTGGGCGAGATCGGTGTCGCCGCCGACGTGGAGCACCGCGACCGCCGAGCCGCCGTCCTCGCCGACCGCGAGCAGCCGCCCGGCCATGTCGCGCCCGGTGGTGAGGTGGAGCGTGACGCGCGGGCGTGGGCGCCCGGTCGCGGCCAGCCGCTCGGCCGCGGCGGCCAGGTCTTCGAGCAGGCGGCGCGGCGAGCGCGGCTTCACCCGACCGATCACGTCGGCCACGTCAGGCTCCCCGTTCGTGAGCGGTCGGTCGGACTGGCACTAGTGCACCGCCGCCGATATGGCGTCAGCGAGGCGGTGTGGATCGCCGTCGAGCGCAAGGCGCGACGACGACGGGCTACTCGCCGTAGCTCGAGGAGTTGCAACGCAGCGATCGGCGGTGAGGCGCACCGGATCGTTGATGTCATATCGGCGGCGGTGCACTAGAGTCCCTTCTCCAGCGCCTTCACCACGGCGTCGGCCCGGTACTTCACGTCGTCCACGTTGGTGACCGGGTCATGGTCGATGGCCAGCTCGCCGCCGGTGAAGCTGACCGCGGCGTCGGCCGAGTAGGTGTCCTTGGTGTTGGAAAGGACGATCTTCTGCAGCCCGGCCTTGAGCGCTTCCTTGCCGAGGTCGTCGCGGCAGACCGACTTGAGTGCGTCGATGATCGGCACGAAGTACACCTTTCGCCACGCCTCCTCGAAGCTGTCCGCGTAGCTCTCCTTGGCCAGCTGTTCCCACTGTACCTCGATCGGCACCGGGAAGCCGGCCAGCTTCTGGATGTCGGCCACCAGGGCCGGGTAGCTCTTGTCCTGGAAGATCTTGGTTGCGCGTCGCTCTGCGAGTCCCATGGCGTTGACAACGTCCTATCCGCACCGACGCTTCCCGCGCCGAGCTATTTGGTTCGCAGCTTGGTCGTGGCCAGGACGATCTCCTTGCCCTTGACCTCGGCGGTGAGCTTCACCACGTACGAGCGGTTGACGGTCAGTCCGTCGTCCTCGCTCAGCTCGACCTGCGACTGGAGCAGGGTGAGGGCCGGATCGATCCCGGCGAGGCGCTCCTGGGCGACGAACTCCTTCTTCTTGTCGTCGGTGTAGAAGTCGAGCGCCACCTGGGTCGCGCCCGGCTTGCGCGTCATGAACGCCATGAAGTGGAAGCGCCAGACCGCGACCCCTTCGCCGGTCGCGTGAGTGATGACCCCGGTGTGGGCCTTCTTGAGCTGGCGGACCAGCTCGCCCTCGTCGGCGGCGCTGTCCGGCAGCGGGTCGGCCGAGACCAGGATCTGGCCCTTGAACTTCTTCTGGACCGGATCCGAGACGTCGGCCCGCGCCGCGGCGCTCCACAGGAGCGAGAGCGCGAGGACCGCGAGGGCACCGTGGCTGGATCGCTTCATGTCGTACCTCCCCATACAGATCTGGAGATCGCCTCGATGGCGTATCGGAGGATGAGACACCCTCGCGGAGCCGACGTTCTCACGACCCTTCGCGCGCCGGATCGGCGGACTCATCCTGACGCGGCCCGTCTTCGTCAGAGCGGGGTGGCGCGGGCGACGGGGACGGTTCGCGCGGCTCCGCCGGGGAGCTCGACTCGCCCGGCGCGACCGCGACGGTTGGCGCGTTCGACGGGGACGGACCGGTCGGGCCCTGCGCGGTCGACTCGTCGCGCGCGCCCGGCTCGGCGTGCGCGTTCGGCGGGGCCGGCGCGATGGCGCCCTGGGTGGTCGATTCGTCGTGCGCGCCGGGCTCGGCGTGCGCGTGCGATTCGCCGTGTGCGTTCGATTCGCCGTGTGCGTTCGATTCGCCGTGGGCGTTCGAGTCGTCGTGCGCGTTCGAGTCGTCGTGGGCGTTCGAGTCGTCGTGCGCGTGCGAGTCGTCGTGCGCGTGCGACTCGCCGTGCGCGTGCGACTCGCCGTGCGCGTTCGATTCGCCCGTGGCCGGGACGTTCGCGCTGGCCGGCGCAGCGCCTTCGGCCGCCGTGCCTTCCGCCGCCGTGCCTTCCGCCGCGGAGCCTTCCGCCGCCGTGCCTTCCGCCGCCGCGCCCTGGTTCTCTCCGCCCTGGCCGTGATCCTGCGCCTGGCCCTGGAGCGCCTGATTCGGACCCTGACCCTGGCCCTGCACCGCGGCGCCCTCCGGCCGCTTGCCGCGCCGGCGACGGCGCTTGCGCTTGGGCCTGGTGCCCTCGGTGCCCGGCGGTGGCAGCGGCCGCGCCTCGCCGCCGGCCGCGATCGCGTCCGGTGCCGGAGAGCCGGGCGGTCGCTCCACCTGCGGCCCGCGCCGATCGCCGTGCGGGCGGCCCTGTCCTCCGCCCGGCCCACCCGGCCCAGCGGGCCCGCCCGGCCCGCCGGGTCCACCCGGTCCGCCGAATCGCCGGTCGCGACCCGGCCCGCGTCCGCCACCGGGTGCTCCGCCTGGACCCGCGCCGGTCCCGCGCGGCCCGCGCGGCCGATCGCCGCCCGGCCGATCGCCATCGCGGCGAGGTCCGCGCCGCGGCCCGCGATCGCGTCGGTCCTCGGCCGGATCGCGCGGCGCGCGCGACAGGATCCATCCCGCCCCCGCGACCGGCACCTCGCGCGGGTTCACGCGCTCGCCGCGGTCGCGATCGCCGCCGCCGAAACCACCGCCGCCGAGGCTGCTCAGGCCACCACCCGGTCGACCGAGCCCGCCACTCCGACCTGCCCCACCGGGCCCGCCCGGTCCACCCGGCCCTCCCGGTCCGCCGCGGCCGCGCCCTCCGCCCGGGCCGCCCGGGCGTCCGCCGCGCCGATCGCCAGATCGGTCGCCCTGCGATGGCGCGCTCGCCATGCGATCGAATTGATAGTGGAACTCGCCCACGGTGAGCGCGCCGCCCGGCGCCGCCTCGCCCTGGTACACGCGCACCAGGCGCACGTCGCGCAGGCGTTCGCCCGCGGCGCCAACCACCTCGAGCAGACGGGCCAGTCGATCGCCCGACACGCCGACCTCCACGCCTACTGCCTCGGCGAGGGCGTCGCCCTCGAGCCCGGTGGCCGCCTTCTCGGCGCGTACCACCTGCGCCCGCCGAACGACCACACCAGAAAACTCGGTCAGTGTTCTCACGGCAGAAGACTACCGGCCGTCGCCCCTGCTGGGGGACGGCCGGTGCAGGATCCCGCGCGTCGGGGCACGATTTCCGCGGCCTACCGCGGCGCCCCGCCGACGGTCAGCCGCCGCTGGCGGAGCCGGACACCGAGGCCGACGCCTCGACCGACACGCTCACCGACGTCTCGACCTTGCTCGTCATGCTCGCCGCCGCGGCGAGCTGTCCGCTGACGCATGCCGCCTGGTCGCCGAGCGACTTGTAGAGCTTGCCGCTGGCCTTGGCCAGATTCTTGGCCGACTTGGCCCAGGTCTTCACCGCGAGCGCGGTCGGGCCGCGAAGCTTGGCGGTCACGCTGATCATCTTCGGCAGGCCCGACTTCAGCGCCTCGACGACGGCCTCCACCTTCGGCTTGCTGATGACGAGCTTGCTGTCGAACTCGACGTTGACCTCGGGCTCGGTGCACTCGGCCTCGACGTTGGCCGACACCTCGGCCTTGGCCTCGCACTCGGCGCTCGCATGCACGTCGGCCGAGCCCTCGCAGCCGCCCGAGCACGAGCCCTGGCAGGTGCCGTCGCACTGGCCAGCGCACTCGCCCTTGCCGCCGCCGCCGCTCGCCGAGCCCTCGCACTTGCCCTTGCACTCGCCCTTGCAGGTGCCCTCGCACCGGCCGGTGCACTCCACCTTCACGTCGGCCGAGGCGGAGCCCTCGCACTTGGCGGCCGCGTCGACCGCGACGTCGGCGTTCACCTTGCAGACGGCCGGCTTGTAGTCGACCTTGAGCGACGCCTTGCCCTTGATGCCGGCCTTGAGGTTGGCGCGGATCGCGTCGGCCACGGCGTTGCAGACGCTCTTGGTGTCACCCTCGGTCGAGACGCCCAGCTTCTCGGCCATCCCGGCGCACGAGGTCTTGATCTCTCCCTCCATGGAGATGACGGCCTCGTTGAGGGTCACCGTCGCCTCGAGGAACGACTTCAGCTTGGCGCCCGCCTCGCCGGCGGCGTAGTTGCCGCACGTGTTGGGGTCGACGGAGCCCGCCTTGCCGCCCTTGCCGGGGATGCCGGGGACGCCAGCGCCGCCAGGGCAACCGTTCAGAGCCAGTACTGCGAGGAACGCACTACCAACCAGGCCAGCTGTGACGCGTCGCATCGAATCTCTCCTTTGTGAAGACTGTCCGCGGCGATGGCAGAATGCCTAGAAGGGTACGACCCTCAGCCCAGGCCCCCCGCGCGGAGGCCTAGCGCATATCACACCCGCGAAGCCGTTTTCTACGCGCCGGTCTCGGCTTCGGCGGGACGGACGTCGCCACATGAAGCGCGATGCACGCGCCGTCGACGGCAATCGCGCGTGCGCAGGGAGCCCAGGGGGCATCCACCGCGGCGAGCCAATCGCCGGCCAGGAACGATCGCCTCGGTCGGCCCGTCGGGCCGCCCTCGGCTAGCTTCCGTCGTGATGGCTGCCGGGCGCGTCAGGGGGACGCAGGCCGGGACCACTCGAGCTGCCGGATGTGCTCACTCCGGCGAGGTTGGCGGTACGTGCGCGAGACCAGGCAATCCGCCGCTGGGTCTCGATACAAACCGATACGATGATGGGAGTTTCTACGATCTTCACGGCCCCCTCGAGCGCGGCATCATGGGGCGGTGTCCACAAGGATGTCAACAGGAACGTCGTAATCAGCGTTACTAGCTTTTCGGACCCGTCACCGAACGTAAGCTGGAATTCGGTCCTTGCGCGCTCAGGCCCTTTCACCCTCGTCGATGCGCCTCGCCGCCTCGATGAGCAGGTGCGTCGTGGTCGTCCCGATCTCGTCGTGCATGTCGATCTCGACCTCGTTGAACTCGAAGCTGCCCGCCGACCACCGCAGCATGTGATAGATGCACTCGGCGTTGGCGGGCGCGGTCTGTCCGTCGATGCGCGCGGCGATGACCTTGCCGCGGTCGATGAAGACGCGCGCGGTCGGCCCCACCCGGCGGGTCACGCCGGGCCGCCCGCTCTCGCGCTCGACCACGAGGATGCCGGTCTTGCGCTCCATCTCGAGCAAGGTGAGCAGCGCGGAGAGGCCGACCTGCTCGAGGCGACCGAGCAGGCCGATGTGCGGCCCGCTTCCCTCGGTGTCGACCTGCTCCAGCACCGGCGCTTCGACCGCGCCGATCTGCTCGCGCGCGACCTGCTCGACCATGCGACTTCGCCCCAGGGTCCGCTCGACGCGGAGGTCGAGCTCCTCGAACCGGAACGGCTTGGCCATGTAGTCATCGGCGCCCAGGCGGAAGCCCTGGATCCGGTCGTCGTCGGACGTCATCCCGGTCAGGAAGATGACCGGAAGGAAGGCCAGCTCCGGACGGGCGCGCAGGGACTTCACCAGGGTCCAGCCGTCCATCTTCGGCATCATCACGTCCGTGATGAGCAGGTCGGGAGCGTTCTGCAGCGCCTTGCTGAACGCCTCCTCGCCATCGCGAGCGAGATCCACCACGTAGCCGCGCTGGCCGAGCACGGCGGCCACCATGCGCAGGATCCACGGGTCGTCGTCGGCGACCAAGACTCGAGTCATGCAGGGGTTCCCGGGCGGACAGCCTATCGGGCCGCTCCGCGCCGGTCAACGCGTGCGGGCGGGTGCTCCCGGGGCGCCGCGCCGGGGTGGCGGCGCCGGAAGCGCGCCGGATGCGCTGCCCTCGGTCCACGTCCCTCTCTTGTCGCGGATGCGGACCACGCCGGCGCGGGTGGCGACGAGCACTTCGGCGGTCGGCGGGTGGCCGAGGACGACGGTCACGCGATCGCCGGCGCCGAGCGGCGGCAACTCGGCGGCGAGGACGAGGCGGTCGCGGTCGGCGCGGGCCAGCACGGTGCGGCGCGCTCCGCCGGCCCCCGGGAGGGTGCCGGCCAGCCACAGGCGCCCGTCGGGGCCCGGTCCCGCCGCATGCTCCTCGAAGCCGGCCAGCTCGCGGACCGGGGTGAGCCGAGCGCAGCTCGCGCGGTCGATGCGCAGCCACGCGCCGCTGCGCGCGCGGCCGTAGAGCGCGGCCGGCGACGCACCGACCAGCTCGACGATCGGGTCGGCGGCCGGGAGCGGCGTTCGCACGGTGGCGAAGCGGCGGCCGTCCCAGCGGGCGACGGGACCCTCGGCGGTGGCAAGGACGATGGTGCCGGGCGCGGCGGCCCACGCGGCGGTGACCCGGTGAGCGGCGCTGGCCCGGCGCACCCAGACGGCGCCGTCGAGCGTGTAGATGTGGCGGCCGATGGCGAGGGCGGGGAGCGGCCCGCTCATCGACAGCGCGGCCGGGCCGCGGTTGCCGAGCGGCTCGGCGCGCCACGCGCCGGCCTGGAAGTGATACGGCGGCGAGTCGGCCCCGATGGCGAAGACCTCGTCGGTGGTCGAGCTGGCCGGGACCGCGGCGCGCAGGTCGACGGCGACGCCGCCGCCGATGCGGCGCTGCCAGCGACCGGGCGCGACCGCGCCGTAGATCTGGCCAGCGCGGCCGACCAGGACCGCGGACGCCGCGCCGGCACCGGCGCGAGGCGGCAGCGCGGCGACGATGTCGATCGGCGCGACCGGCTCGCCGGCGCGCGCCGCGGCGGGGACGGCGACGAGGAGCAGCGCGGCGAGGATCCCCGCGCTCCGCCCCGAGGTCACTGCCCCGGGCCCGGCGCCGATCCAGATGAGCCGGCGGGGGGCGCGCTCGGCGGCGCGCTCGAGCTCGCCCCGGGGCCGGACGCGGATCCGGACGCCGGAGGAGGCGCGCTGGTGTCGTTCGCGCCGGACCCGGCCGTGCCGGTCACCGGGGCCGCGCCCGGCTTGCCGGCGGCGTTCTTGCCGGCGCCGTTCTTCTCGGCCGCGCGCACCGCCTCGGCGATCTCGCCGCCGCAGCTGAACAGCTCCTCCTTGGTCTGCGCCCGCATGTAGCACTCGGCGGTCTCGCGCGACGATTGCGCCTTGCAGGAGCGCACCGCGACGCGCTGCTCCGAGTCCGCCTCGGTGTGCACCTCGCCGTTGAGTCGGCGGATGTTCATCACCGCCTTCTCGCATGCCTCCTCGCTCGGCTTCGGGGTGCATCCGACCAGCGGGGCGACCAGCGCGGCGACCAGCGCCACGGCCCCGAGCAGACCTCGTGTCGATGTCATCTCCATGTCTCCTTCGTCGATCCTAGCATCGCGCGCGCGCGCTCCAGGTCCTGCACGGTGTCGATCTCCCGCCACTCGCCGTCGATCGCCACCGGGTGGACCGGTCGACCGGCGTCGATGAGATGCTGCAGCATGTCGGTCAAGTAGGCGGCGCGGAAGCTGGGCGCGCGCTGGAACGGCTGATCCTCGCGCCCGCGGTACTCCTCGACCAGCTCGCGCCAGGCGGCCCGCATCCAGCCGGCCCCGACCGCCGACAGCTTGGCCAGGCCGATGAACTCGCCGAACGCGTCCTCGGGCGGCAGCGCGCGCTTGCCGACCCGCTTGACCAGCCCGCGCTCGTCCAGGTCGGCCACCTCCGCCTCGGGCAGCGGGTGATCCGAGCGCCCGACGTACACGTCGCGGAACGCGCGATCGATGATGAGGCCGATGTCGCCGGGCGCGGCGACCAGCTTCGCCACCACGTCGGGGGTGAAGATGATGTCGCTGTAGGTGAGGAAGACCGGACCGTCGATCTCCCGCTCGGCGCAGAACAGCGACTCGAGGATGTTGTTGTGCTCCCAGTCGGGGTTGTCGACGAAGCGGACCGGGCCGCCCAGCTCGCCGGCGCGCGCGGACAGGACGTCGCCGAGGTAGCCGCGGATGATCACCACGTCGTCGATCCCGTGCGCGCGGAATGCATCGAGCTCGATGCCGAGGATGGAGCGATGGTCGACCGGGACCAGACACTTGGGCATCTGATCGGTGTAGGGCATGAGCCGGCGGCCGCGCCCGGCCGCGATCACGATCGCCTTGGTCATGGTGCGAGCTCCTCTCCGCCGGCCACCGGCGCCGCCGCCGGCGCGAACCGGCCCAGCCGCAAGAACACCGACAGCAGGCAGCGCGCCAGGTAGAGCACGTTCACCGCCGCGTAGGCCCAGAAGTAGACGTCGATCCGGTTCACCGCGGCGACCAGCCAGATGTAGCTCGGGTAGTGCACCACGGTCCGGGCGCCGTGCTCCAGCGCGGAGACCGCCATCCCGACCGGACCGTGCCGGCGCTTCATCACTGCCGGCTGCCCCTCCGCGGTGGGGGGCGGGGCGCCGTACTCGGGCCGTCGCATGAACGAGGTCAAGGTGAGCCCGGAGGCGAGCGCGAACAGCCCGCCCAGCCCGGCGACCAGGTAGAGGTCGTCGCCGCTCCCGTGCCACAGCCGGTAGGCCACGCACGCGAGGACGAACATGGCCTTCAGCTCGTCCATGAGGAAGTCGAGCATGTGGCCGAGCGGCGACGCCATCCGGCGCAGGCGGGCCAGCTGACCGTCGGCGCAGTCGAGCACGAAGGACAGCTCGAACACGATCGCGGCCAGCACCAGCCACAGGTGACCCGGCAGGAGCGCGAACATGAGCCCCGCGCCGGCCGCGACCACCGCCGACAGGAAGGTCACCTGGTTGGGCGTGATCGGGGTTCCGCGCAGCAGGTAGACGACGATCGCCGCCGGGGGGCGACACACCCACTCGGTCCACCAGTTGATGTCGTGCCGCTTCTTCGACGCGCGGTAGATCGCCGCGATGTCTTTCCACATCCACGCGCTTATACCGCGCCGCGCGCGCTGGACCGGGGGCGGAAACCCCTTGCGTCAGCCGGGAGCGCGAGATACGGTGCCTCGGCTCGGAAGCGGAAAAGTGGGTGGATCCCTGGGGGTTTAGGGATGCAGGAGCACACGATCCCCGAATCACTGGTCGAGAACATCCGCAGCGGCCGGGCGGTTCTCGTCGTGGGCGCCGGCGTCTGCGCCGTGAGCTGGCTCCAGCTGCTCGAGCGCATGAACCGCGCGCTCATCGAGCGCGGTGAGGTCGGCGACGAGAACGCGGCCCGCGCGGCCGAGCGCCTGCTCCACCGCGGCGATCTGATCCACGCGGTCGGCTTCCTCGGCCGCACCCTCGGCGCGCAGGCGTGCGACCGGATCATGGCCGACTGCTGGGCGCGCTCGGCCGAGCTCGGCGACGTGGTCCGCGCGCTGGCCCGGCTGCCGTTCCGCCAGGTGTGGACCACGTTCCCCGGCGATCTGCTCGAGCGCGCGATGGAGGACGAGCTGCCCGACGGGTGGCCGGCGCCGCGCGTGCTCACCTGGCGGCAGGCCGGCGCGCTCGACCGGCGCAAGCGCACCGTCCTCAAGATCCTCGGCGACGTCAGCTCCTACGTCATCACGCCGCGGTCGATCCGGGCGATGCTGGCCCGATCGGCGCCGCTGCGCGAGCACATCGCCGGCTACTACGCCGAGGGCTCGCTGGTGTTCGTCGGGTTCCGCCCCGGTGATCCCGACCTGTCGGCGATGCTCGACCGCGTGCTCGGCCTGTTCGCGCCGCCGGACGGCGACCGCGGCCACTACCTCATCGGCGCCGGGCTCGGGCCGGTCACCGTCGACGAGCTGATGAGCGAGCACGACATCCAGGCGATCGAGCTCGACGGGCGCGGCTCGGAGGAGCGCGAGCGCGAGGCGCTGATCGACTTCCTCGGCGAGCTGGGCGCGGCATGCGTGGCGGCCGGCATCGGGCTGGGCCACGAGCGGCCCGACGACGACGACCTCGACGGCTGGATCGCGCGCGCCCTGGACGACGCCTTCGACGAGGAGGTCGCCGAGCGGCTCGACGCGATCGAGGCGGCGGCCCGCACCGGTGAGGACTGGGATCGCCTGGTCGAGGTGCTGATGGCGCGCATCGAGGTCGAGGGCTCGGCGCCGGGCCGGGCCGCGCTGCTCCGCCAGGTGGCCGACGTCTACGAGGCGCGGATCGGCGACCTGCCGCGCGCGTTCACCGCGCTGACTGCGGCGCTGCGCGAGGACCCGTCGGATCTGGACGCGCTCGACCGGGCCGAGAAGCTTGCCGACGACACCGGGGGCTGGACCGAGCTGGTCGGCGACGTCGCCCAGGTCGCGTCCGAGATCGAGGACCGCGAGATCGCGGCCAGCTACTGGACCCGGCTCGGCCACTGGTATCACCGCAAGCTCGACCACCTCGACTACGCGGTCACCGCCTACCGCGAGGCGATCAAGCTGGACGGCGAGCGGGCCGACGCGCGCCGCGGGCTGGCCGATCTGTGCCGCCAGCAGCAGCGCTGGTCCGAGCTGGCCGATCAGCTCGGCCACCTGGTCGAGCTGGAGCCGGGCGCGGCGGCCCGGGTCGACCTCCTGCTCGCGCTGGGCGATCTCAACGAGACCCAGCTGGCGTCGACCGCCAAGGCGATCGAGTCCTACCAGCGCGCCGCCGACGTCGACCCGGCCTGCGAGGACGCGCTGGTCGCGCTCGAGCGGCTGTACCGGCGGGCCGAGCGGTGGAGCTCGCTGGCCCAGGTGCTCGAGCGGCGGGCCGAGCTGTGGGAGTCGTCGGGCCAGGGCGCTCGCGCCGCGGTGGCCCGGCGCGAGCTCGCCACCCTGCGGGCCGACAAGCTGGGCGACCTCGAGGGCGCGATCGCGCGCCACGAGGCGGCGCTGCTGACCGCGCCGCGCGACCTCGGGGCGCTGCGCGCGCTCGAGGAGCTGTACGCCAAGGTCGGGCGCACCGCCGACTACCTCAACACGCTCGAGCGGCTGTGCGAGGCGGCCCCGCCCGGCGAGCGGCTCGGCCTCCTCCGCCGGCTGGCGATGGAGAGCGAGGCGCGCGAGGGCGGCACCGAGCAGGCGATCCGCAGCTACGAGCGGGTGCTGGAGGCCGATCCGGTCGCCGACGACGCGCTGTCCGGGCTCGAGCGGCTGTACCGACGAGAGGCGCGCTGGGACGCGCTGGCCGATCTGCTCTGGCGCCACGCCGGCGTGCTGAAGCCGCCGGCGGCGCGGGCCGACAAGTGGACCGCGGCGGCCGAGGTGTTCGAGCTGCTCGGCGACGTCCACCGCGCGATCGAGGCCCACCAGAACGCGCTGGCCGCGCAGCCGGAGCGGCGCGCGTCGCTGTCCGCGCTGGCCGGGCTGTACCTGCGCATCGAGGCGCCGGCCCGGAGCCTCGACGCGGTGGTGCGGCGCGCGCGGCTGGAGGGGGTGAGCGGGGCCGAGCACTGGGTGCAGGCGGCGTCGATCGCGTCGGAGGCGCTGGGCGATCCGGACACCGCCGAGCAGTACCTCGACAAGGCGCTCGCCGCCGAGCCGAACCACGCCGGCGCGCTGGTCGCGCTGGCCCGGCTGCACCGCGCGGCCGGCCGGTGGGGCAAGGCCGCGTCGCGCATGGTCGAGGCGGCCGCGGGCAGCCAGAGCCGGCTCGATCGGATCGACCTCCTGCTCGAGGCCGCCGCGGTGTTCGACGAGAAGCTGGGCGATCCGCGGCGCGCGCTCGGGCTGTGGCTGAACGTCCTCGAGCTCGATCCGGACCACGAGGGGGCCGGCTCGCGCGCGGCGGCGCGGCTGACCGCGGAGACGCGCTGGCAGGAGGCGCTGCCGATCCAGGAGATGCTGGTGCGGGTCACCCCGGCCGGCGACGGGGCGTGGCGGGCGCGGCGCGAGGTCGAGCTGGCCCGGACCAGCGCCGAGCTGGCCATGCGGCAGAAGGCGGTGACCCACTACCGCGCGGCCGCCGCGGCCGACCCGGCGTCGATCGACGCGGCGGTCGGGCTGGCCGCGTCGCTCCACGCGCTGGCCGGCGAGCTGGGCAGCGTCGAGCGCTGGCGCGAGGCGGAGCGCGCCGACCGCGAGCTGCTCGCGCGAAACGGGTCGTCGCTGGCCGCGCCGCACGCGGTGGCGAGCTGGCACCGGCTGGGGGTCTCGGCCGCCGCGCTCGACCAGCTCGACGCGGCCGAGGCGGCCTACCGGCGGGCGCTCGAGCAGGAGGCGGCTCACATGCCGTCGCTGCGCGGCCTGGCCGAGCTGGGCGCGCGGCGCGGCGACTGGCGGATGGCGGTCGCCGCCAAGCGCGAGATGATCGACGCGGCCAGCGAGGACGAGCGGGTGGCGCTGCTCGAGGAGATCGGCGACCTCCAGCGCGAGAAGCTGGGCGATCCGGTCGCGGCGCTGGCCGCGTACCAGGAGGGGATCCTGCTGCGGCCGGGCTCCTACGCGCTCCTGCACAGCGCGCTCGACGTCTACACCGAGACCCGCCAGTGGCGGCGCGCGATCGACACGCTGGCCCACCTGGCCTCGAACGAGACCGATCCGCGGCGGCGGGCCAAGTATCACTTCGCGGCCGCGATGATCGCGCGCGACGAGATCGCCGAGTCCGACCTGGCGATCGAGCAGCTCGGGCTCGCGCTCGAGGACGATCCGGCGATGGAGCGCGCGTTCCAGGCGATCGACCCGCTCCTGCGCGAGCGCGGCGAGTACCGCAACCTGGCCCGGGTCCACCGCCAGCTGATCAAGCGGCTGGGCGACGACGCGCCGGCCGCCGCGCTCCTGCCGCTGTGGAACGGGCTGGGCGAGATCTGCCTCGAGCACCTGGGCGACCCGGAGTCGGCGATCGCCGCGTTCGAGGTGGCGGTTTCGCTCGATCCGGACCGGCGCGAGCGGCGCGAGAAGCTGGTCGAGCTCTACCTCGAGGCGGGCGAGCCGCGCCGGCAGGACGCGATCGACGAGCTCCAGCGCCTCATCCAGGCCGATCCGGACCGGGTCGAGCTCTACCGCGCGCTGTCCGGCCTGTACCGCCAGATCGGCGACCTCGACCGGTCGTTCTGCCTGGCCCAGGCGCTGGTGTTCCTGCGCGCGGCCAGCCCGGACGAGGCCGCGCTGTACGGCCAGCACCGGCCCAGAAATCTGGTGGTGTCGCGCCGGCGGCTGAGCGAGGAGGTGTGGCAGAAGTCGATCCTGCACCCGCGCGAGGACCGGCGGGTCAACGCGATCTTCGCGTCGGTGATGGGCGGGATGGCCGCCACCACCGCGCAGCCGCCGGCCGCGTTTCACCTCTCGCCGCGCGATCGGATCGACGTGGGCGACGAGACGCGCCCGATCGCGCGGCTGGTCAAGCACGCCGCCACGGTGCTCGGGATCGAGCCGGACCCGCACCTCTACGTCCTGCCCGGCACCAGCGAGGGGCTGCGGGTGGCCAACACCAGCGATCGCGGCCGGCTGCGCCCGGCGCTCCTGGTCGGCGAGGGCCACGTCGACCGGGTGGACGAAAAGGAGCTGGCCTTCGAGCTGGGCAAGCGGATGGCGTACCTGCGCCCCGACCGGTACGTGAGCTACGCGATGGGGACCCTGGCGATGCTGGAGAGCGCGCTGGCCGCGGCGCTGACCGCGGCCGGGGTGCGCAGCCCCGACCAGGTGACGCCGGAGGCGGCCCGCCTGGCCGAGCAGCTGGTCGACGCGGTGCCGGAGCCGGTCCTGGCCCAGGTGGCCGCGATCGCGCGGCAGGTGGGCGGGGCAGGGCGGACCGACCTGACCAACGGAGCCATTCCGAGCTGGCGCACGGCGACCGATTTGACCGCCAACCGGGTCGGTTTCATCCTGTGCAACGATCTCGAGACGGCGGCGCGCAAGGTGGCGGTCGAGGCGGTGGGGGTGTCGACGCTCCCCGCCAAGGACCGCCTGCGCGACCTGCTCGCCTACGCCGTGTCGGAGCCGTATTTCGGGGTGCGGCGGCATCTCGGGGTCGCGCTCGAGGGCCGGCGGTCGGCATCATGATCGACGGATGTCGGCGGAGCGGACCGGGGCGTTCGTGAGCGAGACGGCGACCGGCCGCTCGCGCGGCTGGCGCCGTGCGGCGGTCGCGACGAGGTGGCTGGCGCTGCCGGCGGCGGCGATGGTCGCGGCGATGGTCGCCGCGCTCGCGGCCACCGGGTGCGCCGGCGGCGAGGCCGCGCCGCCGTCGATCGTGTTCCCGACCGGCTTTCGCCCGCCCCCGCCGCTCGGCGACGCGCCCGAGGCCGAGCCGGACGCCCTCGGGGCCGATTATCTGGCCCGGGTGGCGCCGCGCTTCGCGCGCCCGTGGCGGGCCTTCCTCGACGATCTGCGCCTGCGCCTGCCGCCGACCGATCCGCTCAACCAGGCCAGCCTGACCGTCGCGCTCGAGCTGGAGCTGGATCCGGACGGCGGGCTGGTCGCGCTGCGGGTGGCCGCGCCGAGCGGCAACCGCGCGTTCGACGACGCCGCCCGCGAGGTGGCCGGCGAGGCGGTGCCGCTGGCCCCGCCGCCGGCCGAGCTGCTGTCCGACGACCAGCACCTCTACCTCGGCTGGCGGTTCTCGCGCGACGTGCGCCAGGCCGGTCCGGCCAGCGCGCGCATCCGGCGGGTGGAGTGGCCGCTCGAGCGCGCGGTGCCGCAGCTGATCGCGCGCGGGCGAGTCGGCCAGGCGGCCCGGCGGGTGGCCACCGCGGCCGAGTCGGTGGCGAGCGAGGCGGCTCAGGGGCCGATCCTGGCCCGCTTCCGCGACGTGTGCGCGGCGGCGCTGGCCCAGGCGCTGTCCAGCGACGACGCGGCGCGCGCGGTGGCCGGCGTGGCCGCGGTGGTCGAGGCGCGCCTGATCTCGGCGGCGCCCGACCTGCGCCGGCTGGCCCGCGGATCGATCGACGCGGGGGTGCGGCGCGCCGCGCTGCGCGCGCTCGGCCAGCTCGGCGATCGCGGCGCGCTGCCGCTCCTGCGCGAGGTGGCGATGGCGGAGGGGGGCCAGGCGGCCGAGCAGAGCGGCGCGGCGGCCGAGGCGCTGGCGGCGATGGGCCAGGACGGCGAGGTGCGGGCGATGGCGGCGGCGCGGCTGCGCTCGCCGAGCGAGCTCGAGCGGTGGACCGCGCTGGCGATCATGACCCAGGTGCCGGTTCCGGAGGCCGCGTCCCAGCTGGTCGCCATCCTGCGCGGCGCGGGCGGGGCCGCGCGAGCGGAGCGGATCACCGCCGCGGCGGCGCTGGGCGCGGTGGCGGCGGGCGCCGGGGAGCCCGCCCGCGCCCGTGAGCCCGCCGCGCACCCGGAGGGCGGGGCCGGCGAGGGCGCGCGGATGGCGCTGGCCGCGCTGACCGACTGCCTGGCGGTGGCCGACGGGGCCCAGCGGGCGGCCTGC
Source organism: Kofleriaceae bacterium (assembly GCA_035489015.1). Taxonomy (GTDB): domain Bacteria; phylum Myxococcota_A; class Polyangia; order Haliangiales; family Haliangiaceae; genus DATFRY01. The sequence continues at coordinate 48,152 of DATHKR010000173.1, forward strand.
GCCGAGGCGATCGCCGGCGCGGCGGCGGCGGGGGCGCGCAGCCGTCCGGCCTATGCCCGGCTGATCCGCCTGCTGCGCGACCGCGACGAGAGCGTGCGCGCGGCGGCGGCGCTGGCGGCGGCGCGCCTCGACCCGGCTCGCTTCGCCGGCAGCATGGCGGCGCTGGGGCGCGAGCGGAGCGAGCTGGTGCTGGTGGCGCTGGCGCGCGGGCTGGCCGGCGTGCCCGGTCCGCGCGCGGTGGCCCGGCTGGCTCGCCTGGCCCACGGCGCGAGCCCGTCGGTGCGGCTGGCGGCGGCGACCGCGCTGGCCGGGCGCGAGGACGCGCGCGCGGCGACCGCGCTGGCCCGGCTGGCCGGCCACGAGGACGCGGCGGTGCGCGCGGTGGCGGTGCGCGCGCTGCGCCGTCCAGACGTCCTGCGCGCGGCGATGCGCGGCGACGCGCCGGAGGTGAGCGCCGCGGCGCTGGCCGCCCTGGTCGCCCTCGAGGGGCAGTGGCAGACGCTGCCCGACGCGGCCCAGCTCCTGTCCGAGCTGCCGGCGGGCAGCACCGAGAGGACCCTGGCGGTGCGGGCGTGGCTGCGGCCGTGAGGCGTGGTGCCAGCTCGGTGCTAGTCTGACCGGGATGGAGCGCAGGCTACGGGCCGTCGCGGTGGCGGCGGCGGCGCTCGGGCTGGTCGGCAGCGCGGCGGCGGCCCGGCGCGGCGCCGACGCGCGGACCGAGCCGCGCCGGCGAGGCCGGGTCGAGGTCATCCGCCACCACAAGTCGGAGATGGTCCGGGTCCCGTCCGGTCAGTTCGTGATGGGCTACCCGGGGGTCGAGGACGACGACGCGCGCAGCGCGGCCCAGGCCGAGTGCAAGCGCCACGTCGGGGCCGGCGCGCGCCAGTTCTGCGGCGAGGACGAGGGCCTGCTGACCCGGGCCGGCGAGATCGAGTACCTGGTCCCGTACCTCAACGCCGCGCCGCAGCGGACCGTGTTCCTGCCCGCGTTCGACATCGACCGCTTCGAGGTCACCGTCGCCGACTATCGCCGGTGCGTGGCGACCGGCGCGTGCGACGCCGGGCCGATCCTCCAGGGCGACCAGCGCCACCACCGCGACGAGCGCAACCCGGTGGTCAACGTGACCTGGAACGAGGCCGGCGACTACTGCGGGTGGCGCGGCAAGCGCCTGCCGAGCGAGGCCGAGTGGGAGAAGGCGGCCCGCGGCACCGACGGGCGGCGCTGGCCGTGGGGCAACCAGGACCGCCCCGACGGCTCTAACCACGGCCGGATGGACTCGGGGGTGCTGCGCCGCTCGCGCGCGATCATGAACTGGCGGCCCGGCTACGTCCGCTTCGAGGCCGACTTCGAGATGGCGCCCGACGAGTCCGACGGCGCCGCCTACGCGGTCCCGCCGGCCACGCTTCGCTGGAGCGAGGGGCGCTACGGCGCTTACGACATGGCCGGCAACGTGTCGGAGTGGGTGCTGGACTACTTCTCGAGCGACGGGTACCGCGACCTGCCGGTCGATTCCCCCGAGCGCAGGATGCCCCAGGGCGCCGACCACCGCCGGGTGGTGCGGGGCGGCTCCTGGATCGACCTCGCCATCGCCGGCCATCCGTACGCGCGCAGCGCGACCCGGCCGGGCACGCGCTCGCCCTACATCGGCTTCCGCTGCGCGCGCGACGAGTGATCGCTCAGTCGTCGATCACGCCGGCCAGGCTGAAGCGCCGGTCGTCGAGCGTCGGCGGCCCGTGCCCGCGCGGCGGCCCGCCCGAGTACTCGCGCATGCGGTACTGGATCTTGCGCGGCGAGATGCCGAGCATGTCGGCCGCGCGCGAGGTCGATCCGCCGGTGTACTCGAGCGTCTTCAGGATCGCGTAGCGCTCGAGCTCCGCCACGGTCGAGCCGGGCACCGGCGGCATCCCGTCGCGCGCCGCCGCCGCCGCGCCGACCACCGCGGTGGGCAGGTCCTCGACCCCGATGTCGCGCCCGCGGCAGACCACCACCGCGCGCTCGATCACGTTCTCCAGCTCGCGCACGTTGCCCGGCCAGCCGTAGCGCGAGATCCGGTCGAGCGCTCCCTCGGTGAAGCCGCGCACGTCCTTGGCGTTCTCCTTGCTGTACTTGCGCAGGAAGTGGGCGGCGAGCAGGGTCAGGTCGCTGCCCCGCTCTCGCAGCGGCGGCACCTCGATGGTGACCACGTTGAGCCGGTAGTAAAGATCCTCGCGGAATAGACCCTGGGCCACCATCGCGGGCAGATCGCGGTTGGTCGCCGCGACCACGCGCACGTCGACCTTGATGGTCTGGTTGCCGCCGACCCGCTCGAACTCGCGCTCCTGCAGGAAGCGGAGCAGCTTGATCTGCAGCGCCGGCGAGATGTCGCCGATCTCGTCGAGGAACAGGGTGCCGCCGTCGGCCTGCTTGAGCCGGCCGTCGCGCACGCCCACCGCGCCGGTGAACGCGCCGTGCTCGTGGCCGAACAGCTCGCTCTCGAGCAGCGTCTCGACCAGCGCCCCGCAGTGCAGCTTGACCAGCGGCCCGCCCGCGCGCGGCGAGTGCTCGTGGATGGCGGCGGCGCACAGCTCCTTGCCGGTCCCGCTCTCGCCGGCGATGAGCACCGACGCGCGCGAGGGCGACACTTGCAGGACCGTCTCGAACAGCCCGTGCATGGCCGGGCTGGAGCCGATGATGTTGTGGATGCGCTGGCCGTCGGCCAGGCGCTGGCGCAGCATCCCCGCCTCGAGCCGCAGCCGGCGCCGCTCCAGCTCGCGGTCCATGATGAGGAGCAGCTCCTCGACCACGATCGGCTTGGTCAGGTAGTCGGCCGCGCCCTGTCGCATCGCGGCCACCGCCGATTCCACCGCCCCGTGCGCGGTCATGACCACCGAGACCGTCTCCGGATCCAGCTCGCGCGCCTTGCGCATGAGCGCGAGGCCGTCCATGCCGGGCATGCAGAGGTCGGTCAGCACCATGTCGGGCGCGAACTCCTCCAGCTTGGGCAGCGCCTTGAATCCGTCCGCCGCGGTCTCCACCGCGTAGCCCTCGTCGCGCAGGAGCTCGGCCAGCGCGGTGCGCGCGTTGGCCTCGTCATCGACGACCAGGATGCGGGCGCGCGGCGGGGCGGCCATCACCTTGGAGGACGTCGTGGATCGTTGCCCGGCGGCCTGGGTTTGCTCGGGCGCCTGTCGTCGGTCGGACGACTGGAGCGCATTCTGCGCAAATGCTGCGGAGGTGTCCTCGTCTACGCAGGGTTTGCGTGGTTCGCGATCATTCGGCTGCACGTGACGCCTTGAGAGCAGCCGCTGTGCCAGGCGGGCGCGTCCTTCCGAGCGGGATCCAGATCGAGAACCTGGTCCCGCGGTCGGCGCTGGTCACCTCCACCGCGCCCCCGTGATCCGACACGATGCGGTGCACGATCGCCAGACCGAGCCCGGTGCCCTGCTCCTTGGTGGTGAAGAACGGCTCGAAGATCGGCGCGCCCGACGGGACCCCGGGGCCCTCGTCGACCACGTCGAGGCACGCGATCCGATCGCGCTGCGCCACGTCGACCGCGACGGTGCCGCCCGGCTCGGTCGCCTCGATCGCGTTGCGGAGCAGGTTGAGCAGCACCTGCTTCATCTTCTCGTCGTCGAACTCGGCCCACACCGCGGTGCCCGGCGCGATCTCGATCGCGACGCCGAGCGCCTCGGCCTCGGGGGCGACCAGCGCCACGGTGGCGTCGGCGGTGGCGCGCAGATCGCCGGTGGCCAGGCGGAGCGGCTGCGGCCGGGCGAAGCGGAGGAAGTCCTCGACCAGCACCGCCAGCCGGGTCATCTCGCTGTCGGCCAGCTCGATCGCGCGGATCACGCTCGGCTCGCCGCCGGCGCGGGTCAGGCGGCGGCGGGCCAGGTTGAGCTGCAGGTGGGCGGCGTTGATCGGGTTGCGGATCTCGTGGGCCAGGCCGGCCGCCATGGTGCCGAGCGAGGCCAGCCGCTCCGCCCGCCGGGTCCGCAGCGCCAGGTTGTGCTCCTCGGTCACGTCGAACCCGATCGCGCACAGGAGCGGACCGCCCGCGCCGCCCGGCATGGTGGTGAAGTGCCAGCGGATGCGCTGGCTGTCGTCCTGCTTGGCGCGCGGCACCGGCCCCTCGAACGGCGGGCCGATCCGCCCGGCCAGCGCGTCCTCCTGGCGCTCCTGGGCGGCCCGGCGATCGGCCGGGTAGACGAACAGGTCGAGCCAGCTCGAGCCGATCGCGCGGCTGCGCGGCACCCCGATCGCCTCCTCGCTGCGCGCGTTGACCTGGAGCACGCGGCCGTCCGGATCGATCGTGGTGATGAGCGCCTCGGCCTCCTCGACGATCTGGTCGTAGCGCACCCGGCTGACCGGCATCACCTCGGGGCGGCTCTCGAGCATGATGGCGAGATCGAGGTCGAGGATCTTGTGCAGCGCCAGCACCACCGGCGCGCGCAGGGCGGGGCGGGTGCGGTGGCGCTCGGCCGCGATGCCGCTCAGCGCGGCGCGCAGCTGGTTGATCGCGCCGACGATGTACCTGGGCGGCACCTGGCCGGGCTCGAGCACGCCGCCCAGGCCGGCGCGCGCCTCGACGTAGCTCTCGTCCCACGGGCCACCGAGGAGGAGCGCGAGCCACCGGTGCAGCGAGCCCCTGATGCGCTCGATCTGGGCCGGCCCGGTGAACAGCGCGCGCACCTCGTCGTGCCCGCTCAACCGGTCGAAGATCTCGTCGACCACCGAGGGCAACGAGGGCGCGGCGAGCGGACCGAACCGGCGGAGCGCTTGCTCGTCGTCGGGGCCGAAACGCGCGCAGCGTTTGAGCTCCTCGAAGAAGGCCTCCGCCACGGCCCAAGGTGTAGCATGCCGACGATGGCGATCGTCTGCGGCACCGACTTCTCCGACGACTCCGCGCGCGCCGAGCTCGCGGCCGGCCATCTGGCGGCCAAGCTGGGCCAGGAGCTGCACCTGGTCCACGCGGTCGACGTCGGCTCCGGCGAGCGGTTCGACGAGCCGCGCCGCGCGCTGGCCACCTGGGCCGGTCGCCACCTGGCCCGCTCGGCAGAGCGGCTGCGCGCGATCGGCTGCCGGGTCGAGACCCACGTCGAGGCAGGCCGGCCCGACGACGTCCTGCTCGAGCTGGCCGACAAGGTCGACGCGCGCCTGGTGGTGACCGCGGCGCTGAGCCGGCGGCGCGGGCGCGGTGACGAGCTCGGCAGCCACAGCGACCGGATCGCGCGGCGCGGCGACGTGCCGGTCCTGGTGGTGCGCGATCCGGCCCCGTTCGAGGAGTGGGCGACCGGGGCGCGGCCGCTGCGGATCCTGCTCGCCGTCGACCTCACGGTCAGCTCGGAGGGCGCCATCGACTGGGTGGCCGAGCTGACCCGGGCCGGCCGCTGCGAGGTGATCGCGGCCAACATCTACTGGCCGCCGGGCGAGTACCGGCGGCTCGGCCTCAAGGGGCCGCGCAGCTTCGTCGAGCCGGATCCGGAGGTGACCCGGGCGCTCGAGCGCGACCTGCGCGCGCGGCTGGAGGCGCGCCTCGCCGCCGAGCTGGCCAGCGGGGAGGGCGGGGCGTCCTCGCTGACGCTCCGCATCGAGCCGAACCTGGGCCGGGTCGCCGATCGCGTGATCGACCTGGCCCTCGAGGAGCGCGCCGACCTGATCGCGGTCGGCGCCCACCGGCGCAGCGCGCTGGCCCGGCTGTGGGAGGGCTCGGTCTCGCGCGCCGTCATGCGCGACGGGCGGCTGTCGGTCGCGTGCGTGCCGGCCCCGCGCGAGGCGCTCGCGCGGGCCGCGCCGGCGATCCGCACGGTCGTGGCGGCCACCGATCTGTCGCCGCTCGGCGACGCGGCGATCGGCCTGGCCTACTCGGTGGTGCAGACCGGCGGCACGGTGCACGTGGTCCACGTCCGTCCGGCCGAGCCGCGCGGTCCGTCCGGCTCGGCCGACGCGCTGGCCGAGACCCGCGGGCGCCTGCTCGCGCTGGTCCCGCCCGACGCGTCCGCGCGCGGCGTCATCACCGAGGTGCACATCGTCGAGCGCAAGCAGCCGGCCGAGGCGATCTGCCAGGCGGCCGAGCGGCTCGCCGCCGACCTGATCTGCGTGGGCACCAAGGGCCGGACCGGGCTGTCGAGCGTGCTGCTCGGCTCGGTGGCCGGCGAGGTGGTCGCGATCACCCACCGATCGATCCTGCTGGCTCGCCCGCCGAAAGCCTGAGCGGGATACAAGCTGAACCGGAGCCAGACCGCGCCGGACAACCCTGACCGCCGGTCCCTGGTCAATCCAAGAACCCTGTGATATTCCGACCGCTCATGCGAGCTCGAGTCCTTCTCTTCGCTCTGGCCCTGGCCTCCCTGGTGTCCGCCTGCAAGCAGGACTCGGGCGATTACTGCCAGGTCGACGACGACTGCCAGCTCCCGCTCCGCTGCAACGCCGGCACCAACACCTGCCAGCGCGGCTCCGGCGGGGTCGTGGATGCGGGCGCGCCGGCCGATGCCCGACTGCCCCCCGACGCCGCGCCCGCGCCGGTGCCCGACGCCGCGACCGAGAAGGTCGATGCCGCGGTCGTCATCGACGCGGCCCCGGCCCCCGACGCCGCGCTGTAGCGTGATCGGGCGCCGGCCGCGCCGCTCGCCTACTCGACCGGCAACCACTTCACGTCGACGATCTCCACCTCGCGCCGTCCCTTGGGAGACTGCACGACCGAGGAGTCGCCGACCGCGCGCCCGATGAGGGCCCGGGCGACCGGCGAGGAGATCGAGATCCGGCCCAGCTTGAGGTCGGCCTCGTTGTCGCCGACGATGGTGTAGGTCTTCTCCTCGCCGTCCTCGTCGGCGATGGTGACGGTGGCGCCGAACTTCACCTTCTCGCCGGACAGGGTGGTCGGGTCGATGACCTCGGCCAGGGCCACCTTGACCGAGTACTCGCGGATGCGCGCCTCGATCATGCCCTGCTCCTCCTTGGCCGCCGAGTAGTCCGCGTTCTCGGAAAGGTCGCCGTGGCCGCGCGCCACCTCGATCGCCCGCGCGTTGGCCGGTCGATCCACATCGGTCAGCTGCTTGAGCTGCGCCTTCATCCGCTCGTGTCCCACCGGCGTCATCGGGTATTTCTCGGCCATCACATAGCTCCTGAGGCTCCTGGGCGTTCGGCGTCAGTCCTTCTTCCGATGGTAGCTCTGCAGGGGGGCCACGCGCAGCCCCTCGCGCGCCTGGGCGGCGATCGCGTCGACCGCGGCGTGCGCCGCCCGCATGGTGGTGAAGTACGCGATGTGCCGCAGCAGCGCGGACCGCCGCAGCGAGTGGGAGTCGGCGATCGCCTGGCGCCCCTCGACCGTGTTCACCACCAGGTGGATCTCGCCCGACTCCATCGCATCGACGCAGTGCGGGCGGCCCTCGGTCACCTTGTTGAGGCCGCGCACCGGCAGGCCGGCGGCGCGGAGGCGGGTCGCGGTGCCGTGGGTGGCGGACAGATCGAAGCCGAGCCGGCGCAGCTTCTCCGCCACCTGCACCCCGACCTGCTTGTCGGCGTCGCGCAGCGACAGGAACGCGGTCCCGCGGCCGGGCAGCCGGTTGCCGGCCGCCTCCTGCGCCTTCAGGAACGCGTGGGCGAACGAGGTGTCGATGCCCATGACCTCGCCGGTCGAGCGCATCTCGGGGCCGAGCAGGGTGTCCACCCCCTCGAACTTGACGAACGGGAACACCGCCTCCTTGACCGAGACGTGGAGCGGCTCGACCTCGGTCACGCCCAGCTCGGCCAGGGTGCGGCCGACCAGGAGACGCGCCGCCACCATCGCGAGCGGGACCCCGATCGCCTTGGACACGAACGGGACCGTGCGCGAGCCGCGCGGGTTGACCTCGAGCACGTAGATCTCGCCGTCGGCGACCGCGAACTGCATGTTCATGAGGCCGATGACGCCGAGCTCGCCGGCCACCGCCCGCGCCTGCCGCTTGACCTCCTCGACCAGCCGGCCGGCCAGCGAGTAGGTCGGCAGCGAGCAGGCCGAGTCGCCGGAGTGGATGCCGGCCTCCTCGATGTGCTCCATCACCCCGCCGACCACCACCTGGCCGGTGCGATCGGCCACCACGTCGACGTCGAGCTCGACCGCGTCGGCCAGGAACTGGTCGACCAGGAGCGGCATGCCCAGCTCCTGGGCGCGCGCGAAGTAGGTGGCCATGCCCTTGTCGTCGTAGATCCGCTCCATCGCGCGCCCGCCCAGCACGTAGGACGGCCGCACCATCACCGGGTAGCCGATCTCCTGGGCGACCCGGCGCGCCTCGTCGGCGCTGCGCGCCACCCCCCAGCGCGGCGCGCGCAGGTCCAGCTTCGCGAGCAGCTGGCCGAATCGCTCGCGGTCCTCGGCCCGGTCGATCGCGTCGGCGCTGGTGCCGAGCAGGCGCACCCCGGCCCGCTCGAGCGGCACCGCCAGCTTGAGCGGGGTCTGCCCGCCGAACTGCACCACCACCCCCTCGGGCCGCTCGATCCGGCAGATCGCCAGCACGTCCTCGAGGGTGAGCGGCTCGAAGTACAGCCGGTCCGAGGTGTCGTAGTCGGTCGACACGGTCTCGGGGTTGCAGTTGATCATGATGGCCTCGTAGCCCTCCTGGCGGAGCGCCATCACCGCGTGCACGCAGCAGTAGTCGAACTCGATGCCCTGGCCGATCCGGTTGGGCCCGCTGCCCAGGATGATCACCTTGCGCCGGTCGGTCGGGGCCGCCTCGCACTCCTCCTCGTAGGTCGAGTAGAGGTAGGGGGTGTGGGCCACGAACTCGGCCGCGCAGGTGTCGACCCGCTTGTAGACCGGGAACACGCCGGCCGCCTCGCGCGCCGCCCGCACCGCGTCCTCCGACGAGCCCAGCCCGGCCAGGTCGGCGATGCGCCGGTCGCCCAGGCCGAGCTGCTTGTAGCGGCGCCACTCGCCGGCGTCGAGCCGCTCGACCCCGCCCGGTCCGGCCTCGCTGATCTCCGCCTCGGCGTCGATGACGCTCTTCAGCTGATCCAGGAACCAGGGGTCGATGTGGCTCAGGCGGTGCGCCTCCTCCACCGTCATCCCACCGCGCAGCGCCTGGGCCAGCTCGAACAGGCGGTCCGGCCCGGGCCGGGCCACCCGGCGGGCCAGCTCGGCCTGATCGCCGGCCACGTCGGGCGGCAGCGGCATGGCCAGGCCCGAGCGCCCGTTCTCGAGCGAGCGGACCGCCTTGCCGAGCGCCTCGCGGAAGGTGCGCCCGATCGCCATCACCTCGCCGACCGACTTCATCTGGGTGCCGAGCAAGGGCTCGGTGGTCGGGAACTTCTCGAACGCGAAGCGCGGGATCTTGACCACCACGTAGTCGATGGTCGGCTCGAACGAGGCCGGGGTGACCCGGGTGATGTCGTTGGTGATCTCGTCGAGCGAGTAGCCGATCGCGAGCTTGGCGGCCAGCTTGGCGATCGGGAAGCCGGTCGCCTTGGACGCGAGCGCGCTGGACCGCGACACCCGCGGGTTCATCTCGATGACGACCTGCTCGCCGGTGGCGGGGTCGACCGCGAACTGGATGTTGGAGCCGCCGGTGTCGACGCCGATCTCGCGGATGACCGCGATCGCGGCGTCGCGCATGCGCTGGTACTCCTTGTCGGTCAGGGTCAGCGCGGGCGCCACCGTGATCGAGTCACCGGTGTGGACGCCCATCGGGTCGAAGTTCTCGATCGAGCAGACCACGACCACGTTGTCCTTGTGGTCGCGCATCACCTCGAGCTCGTACTCCTTCCAGCCCAGCACCGACTGCTCGATCAGGATCTGGTGGCGCGGGCTGAGGTCGAGCCCGCGCTGGACCAGGCTGTCGAACTCGCTCGGGGTGTACGCGATCGCCGCGCCGGAGCCGCCCAGGGTGAACGACGGGCGCAGGATGGCGGGGAAGCCGATCTCGGGGATGGCGGCGCGGGCCTGCTCGAGGCTGCCCACGTACACCGAGTGCGGGGTGCGCAGGCCGATCGCGGCCATCGCCCGCTTGAACAGGTCGCGGTCCTCCGCCTTCTCGATCGCGTCGAGCTGGGCGCCGATCAGCTCGACGCCGTGCTTCTCGAGCAGGCCGGCGCGGGCCGCCTCGACCGCCAGGTTGAGGCCGGTCTGCCCGCCCAGGGTGGGCAAGATCGCGTCCACCTTCTCGCGCTCGAGCACCTTGTCGAGCACCTCGACGGTGAGCGGCTCGATGTAGGTCGCGTCGGCCAGCTCCGGGTCCGTCATGATGGTGGCCGGGTTGCTGTTGATCAGCACCACGCGCAGGCCCTCCTCGCGCAGCGCCTTGCAGGCCTGGGTGCCCGAGTAGTCGAACTCGCACGCCTGGCCGATCACGATCGGCCCCGATCCGATCAAGAGGACAGAACGCAGGTCGGGGCGGCGCGGCACGCTAGCCGCCCTGCCTGACCAGGCGGTCGCGGTGCATCTTGTAGCCGGGCAGGGTGGTCTCGAGCAGCGCGGCGACCTCGCTCTTGCGCTCGCCCAGGTCCCACTCGTTCTCGGCCAGCACCTCGGCGATGCGCTGGCGCAGCCGCCGGCTCTCCTCCTCCTCGCGGACCAGCGCCTTGATGAGCGGCTCGGCCGCGTCGGGCGACGGCTTGAAGGCGATGGCGTCGACTGCCATGTAGCGCACGTTCTCGTCGAAGTCCTCGACGTACGGGATGATGCGGCGGGCGATCTCCGCGCTCGAGGCGCCCTCCCACTCGCCCAGCCAGGACAGGATGTCGGTGCGCCGCTCCGGGTCGCGGGTGTAGCCGGGCGGCTCGTCGGCCAGGATCCCGTCGATGATCTCGAAGATGGTCGCGTCGTCGCCGACCCGGCCGAGCACGACCAGCGGGTAGTGCAGGCTGCCCGCCGTCTTCATGTAGCGGCGCACCGCCGGCAGGGACTGGGCGCCCTTCTCGACCAGGGCGTCCACCGCCCACTGCTTCTCCTGCTGGTCCTCGATGGTCTTGTCGTAGCTGAACCCGAACCGGCAGCAGAGGGCGTAGAGCGCCTCGTCGGAGCCGTCCTTGGCCACCTTCTCCATCGCTGCCCAGCGGTCGGCCGACTGGGCGTGCTTGTTGGTCACTCTTTCAATCGCGCGCTTGAGCGAGCGGTCCTTCGAGAACAGGCCGAACACGAATCCTCCATTCAGCCGCCCGCGAACGACATGGCGTCGACCAGCGACGCGTCGGGCGGGGACGCGTCGGCGGGGGATGCGTCGGGCGACGCATCGGTGGGTGCGGCATCGAGTGCGCCGCTGTCGTCGAGGCTTGCATCGGCGGGGCTGGCGTCGGGGACCGGCGCGGCGTCGCCCGGCGACGAGTCGATCGGCGCGCCGTCGGCGGGCGACAGCGCACAGGCGAGGTCGTCGGCGACATCGTCGCGCTTGCACCAGGAATCGGCCCGGCACGAGTAGCCGTCCGGGCAGGTGGCGTCCTGGCCGCAGAGGAAGGCGCAGGTCGGCCTCGGGGTGTCGTAGCAGCCGGGCAGGGCGGCGGCGCCGCCGAGCACCGCCACCAGCCACGCGAGCCGGCCGGGGCGCATCAGAAGCTCCCGCTCCAGCCGAGACCGGCCTGGCCCGGGCCGATCGCGGGAGCCAGGTGGGCGGCGGCCGGCGCGCGCTCGCCGTCGGCCTCGCGAGCACCGTCGAGCAGGAAGAACGCCACCGACGCGGCGGCCGCGGCTCCGGTGGCGGCGAGGGCGACCACCGAGAGCTTCTCCAGCCGGTTGCCCTCGTCGATGAGGTCGCGGTAGCGGTCGCGGGTCGCGCCGGTGTAGATGGCCGGGCGGCCCTCGATGTCGCGGAACTCGATCAGGTTCTGGATGTCCTCCTCGCGCGACGCGGCCGACAGGCCGAGCACGGCGGCGGTGGTACCGAGCGCGATGGTGAAGCCGATCGAGGTCCACGCCGCGGTGCGCTGCCAGCTCGGCTGCTCGTCGTCGAGGAGCGCGGGCGGGCCGACCAGCTCGCCGTCCTGCTGCGGCGCCGGCGCGGCGGCGGGAGGCGCGGCGGCAGGAGGCGCGGCGACCGGAGGCGCGGCGACCGGAGGCGCGGCGACCGGAGGCGCGGCGGCGGGAGGCGCGGCGACCGGCGCGGCCGGTCGGCTCACGCACGCCGCCGCGAACGCTTCGGCGCGCTCGCGGTACTCCGGGGTCGGCTTCGCCTCCTTCACGTAGCGTCCGTAATAGACCCGGGCCGAGCGGCAGTCGCCCGCC
>DATHKR010000174.1:0-64074 GCA_035489015.1 Kofleriaceae bacterium
GTCAACGAGGCGGTGTGGATCGCCGTCGAGCGCAAGGCGCGACGACGACGGGCTACTCGCCGTAGCTCGAGGAGTTGCAACGCAGCGATCGGCGGTGAGGCGCACCGGATCGTTGATGTCATATCGGCGGCGGTGCACTAGGCCGCGCCCTCGCGCCGGTACCACTGGATCGTACGCAGCAGGCCCTCCTCGAGGTCCACCACCGAGTTGAAGCCGAGCAGCTCGCGCGCCTTGTCCACCGCCGGCACCCGGATCTCGACGTCGGCGTTGGGCCAGTCGACGAACTGGATCGGTGAGCGCGACGACGACAGGCGGACGATCTCGCGGGCCAGGTTGTAGATGGTGACGGTCGAGCGCGGGTTGCCGATGTTGAACGCGTGGCCGACCGCCTCGTCGCGCTCGAGCGCGAGCAGGATCGCCTCGACGATGTCGTCGATGTAGCACCAGGCGCGGATCTGCGAGCCGTCGTTGTGGATGCTGAGCGGCTCGCCGGCCAGGGCGCGGCGGATGAAGTGGTGCACCGCCCCCTCGCCGACCTGGCGCGGGCCGTACACGTTGAACGGGCGGATCGAGCAGGTCGGCAGCCCGTACTCCTTGTGGTAGTTGAGCGCGAGGTGCTCGGTGGCGAGCTTGGCCACCGCGTAGGTCCACCGCGCCTCACCGACGGCGCCGAGCGTGGTCGCGTCGAACTCGGTCACGTGATAGGCGTAGCGCCCGAACACCTCGCTGGTGGAGAAGTCGATGAAGCGGCGCACCCCGCCCTGCTCGCGCGCCGCCTCGAGCGCGTTGTCGGTGCCGACCATGGCCACGCGCATCGTCGCCACCGGGTTGGCCAGGACGGTGTCGACCCCGGCGATCGACGCCATGTGGACGATGGCGTCGCAGCCCTCCATCGCGCGGCGCAGGGCCTCGCGATCGAGCACGTCGCCGCGCACGATGGTGGCGCGCGGGTGCTCCGCCACCGCGGTGCCGGCCAGCGCGTTGCGCCGGAACGTGTCGTAGATGACGACGTGGTTGTGCTTGACCAGGCGTTCGGCGAGGTGCGAACCGATGAACCCCGCCCCACCCGTGATGAGTACACGGCCCCCCTCGATCACCGGGTCATTGTAGATGGAAGTCGAGCCTCAAGCACCACCCGACGGCGGCGGGTTGGCGGCCGCGAGGTGGCGGCGCTCGGCCGGGCTCAGGCCGTAGAGCGCCTCGACCTCGTCGTCGATGGCCTGATCGAGGCGAGCGGCCGCCGCCGAGCCGGGCCGAGCGCCGGCGCGCTGGCGGGCGAGCCGGTCGAGCGCGGCGGTCCGGCGCGAGAACACCTCTCCGGGGGGATGGGGGAGCGCGGCGAGGTGCTGGATCTTCAGCTCGGCGAACAACCGGCCCACCCGCGGCACCAGCGCCCGAAAGCACCAGGTGAGCAGTCGACTGTTCAGGACCGCCACCATGGCCCGCATCGACGCGGCGCCGGCGCCCGGCGCCCGCGGCAGCACCAGGAACAGATTGTTGCTGGCGTGGAGCCCGCGCTCGTCGTGCGCCGCGACCAGGTGATCGCCGGTGCGGCGGACCAGGATCTTGGCCCGCCGGTGCCACTCGGGCCGACCGAGGTTGGCGTAGCCGCCGGCCGCGCGATCGATCGCGGACGGCGACAGATCGATCCAGCCGCCCGCCCAGGTCAGCGCGTGGCGCCGCACCTCGCCGCGGCCGACCACGAGCGGGGCGATCTCGCCGTCGGCGCGGCCGGCCGGGCGGGCGGGCAGGAACAGCCGCGCGCGCGCGTTGCCGCTGTGCACGCCCTCGTGGATCTCGAAGTGGTCGCCCACCCGCGGCAGCGGGGCCAGCCGCTCGAGCAGGGCCAGATCGGCGCCGTCCAGGTGCAGGTTGAACGTGCGGCGCGGCAGGCGGGCGAACACCGACTGGTCCTGGCCGCGCGCCGGCGGCGGGCGCTCGCGCCAGTCGGGCGGCAGGGTCAGCCAGATCGAGACGCGATGCGCGGGCGGGGCCGGCTCGGCGCGGCCGACCATCACCACGGCGTCGAGGTTGACCCCGGCGAACGCGCGCCCGGCGTGTGCGATCCACTCGAGCGCCGAGCGGGCGAGCAGGAAGCCGCGCAGCGGCTCGTGGTTCTTGAGCAGCACCACGTCGGGCAGGACCATGCCCCAGCGCCCGCCCGGCGCGAGGAGGGCGTGGGCGCGCTCGACGAACAGCGCGAACGGGTCGATCGCGCCGCGCGCGGACACGAACGCGGCGCGGTAGCGGCGGCGCTGGTCGGGGTCCAGGCGGAAGCGCTTCTGCCCCCACGGCGGGTTGGTGACGACCGCGTCGAAGGCGCCGGCCGGGGCGACGTCATCGGCCAGCCCGTCGCCGACGGTGACGGCGCCGGCCAGATCCTCGGCGGTGGCGTCGGGGACGGCGAGCGCGAGGGCGAGCCGGCACACCGCGGCCGCGACCGGATCGATGTCGATCGCGGCCAGACACCGTCGGAGGATCGCGCGCCGCGCGCTCGCGCCGGCGCCGGGACCTGCCTCCCCGCCCGGGGACGCGGCGACGCCGGCGACGCGCTCCTCGATCCGGCGCAGCGCCGCCAGGACGAAGGCACCACCCCCGCACGATGGATCGAGCACGCGCACCGGCGCGGCGCCGAGCGGGTCGCGCGCGCCCAGGAGCGGACCGAGCGCGCGGTCGACGGTGAAGTCGACCAGGTGGGCCGGCGTGTAGTAGACCGCCGCGGCCCGGCGCTCGCCCCGGTCGGCGGCGCGGTCTCGCTCGTGGACCAGGCCGGGCAGCTCCGGCGACAGCGCGCCGCGCGCCGCGGCCTCGCGCGCGATCGCGTCCAGCAGCGAGGGTGGCAGCTCGCCGGCGCCGCGCGAGCGCTGGTACGCCCCGCGCAGCCGATCGGCCAGCGGATCGCCGCGCCGCGCGGGTGATTCGACGCCACGCGCCGGCGCCGCGCCACGCGCACCGCTCGCGCCGCGCGCGCTACGAGCGCCGCCGCGGACCGCCACGCCCGTCCTCCCCCGCGGCGAATCCGGCGCCGACGTCGCCAGCCGAGCTCGTCCGCTGCCGGTCGCGCCGGCCCCGACTCCCGCCGCCGGCGCGCCGCGCGCAGGCCTCGGCCCGGACCGGTCGCATGGCCCACGCTATCACGCGCCGGTCGGGAGCCGCGAGCGCGCCGCCTCCGCCGAGGTTCGCGCGACCCGGGGGTGCCGGGCGGCCCGCGATGGGTCAGAATAGGGGCGATGCTCCGCCGCCGCGACGTCCTCCGCCTCGGCCTCGCGGCCGCCGGCGCCGGCGCGGCCGCCGCGCTCGCATCTCGCCGCGCGCTCGCCATCGGCGAGACCGAGCTGTTCCGCATCGGCCAGCTCCAGCTCGGCCAGAGCTGGAACCCGCGCCCGACCGCGCTCCGCCGCATGGCCTGGGAGGTGGACAAGCGCACCTCCATCTCGGTCGCATCGGAGCCGCGCACCATCTCGCTGCGCGCCGGCGGCGCCCGGCTGCACGAGACCCCGTTCCTCTACCTGGCCGGCGACCGCGAGTTCGCCATGCCGAGCGAGTCGGAGGTCGAGGTGCTGCGCCGCTTCCTCACCTTTGGCGGCTTCCTGCTCATCGACTCGGCCGAGGGCGCCACCGGCGGCGCGTTCGACGGCTCGGTCCGCCAGCTCATCGAGACCTTGTACCCTCCGCCGGCCAGCGGCCTCGAGATCGTCCCGCGCGATCACGTGGTCTATCGATCCTTCTACCGGCTCGAGCAGCCGGTCGGCCGCCTCGCCATCAGCCCGACCATGGACGCGGTCATGCGCGACGGCCGCATGATCGTCGCCTACGTCCAGAACGACCTCGGCGGGGCGTGGGCCCGCGACAGCTTCGGCCACTACGAGCTGCCCTGCCAGCCGGGCGGCGAGCACCAGCGCGAGATGGCCTTCCGCATGGGCGTCAACCTGGTCATGTACTCGCTCTGCCTCGACTACAAGAGCGACCAGGTCCACGTCGAGTACCTGATGCGCAAGCGCAAGTTCCGCCCGGACGACGGCGCCGAGGAAGCGGGCGGCGCGCGCCGCTGAGCCCGCGCCACCGATCCGATGCTGATCGAACTGTTCAGCCAGACCCATCGCATCGCGCTCGGCGCGATCGGCGGGGCGCTCGCGCTCACCGCCGCGCTGCTGGCCTGGCGGCGGATGCGAGCCGGCTGGATCGTCGCGACCACCGCCGCCGCGCTGGCCGCGCTGGTCCTGCTCGGGCTCGAGCCGCTCATCGCCTGGGTGGTCAGCGTGTCGGCGCCGGACGCCGCCGACTTCAACGAGTACCGCTGGGTCCTGCTCTCGCCCTGGGGCCGGACCGCGCTCGGCCTCGGCCTGGCCAGCGTGGCCGGCGTCCTGGCCCTGTCGTGGCTGTCGAGCCGGCGGGTCACCTCGCCGTGGCGGCGGGTCGCGCTGGTCTCGCTGCGCACCGCCGCGGCCACCTGCGCCCTCATCCTGTTCCTGGAGCCGGCCATCGAGCTGCGCCAGGTCGCGCGCGAGCCCAACCGGGTCGCGGTGCTGGTCGACGACTCGCTGTCGATGGCGCTGCGCGATCAGGCGGGCGGGCCGACCCGGGCCCAGCGCGCCCGCGCGCTCATCGACGCGTCGGCCAGCGCGTTCACCGGCTGGCGCGCCGATCACCACATCGACTTCTACACCTTCTCCGACGCGCTGGTCCCGGCCAGCGAGCCCACCGTCGGAACCGCGGCGCCGGCTGGCAAGGCCACCCTGGTCCGCCAGGCGCTCGAGCAGGTCCGCGCCCGCTACACCGGCTCCGACCTGGCCGCGATCGTGCTCGTGTCCGACGGCATCGGCACCGGCGACTTCGCCGAGGGAGCCGGCCTGGGCGCCGCCCGCGACTTCCTGCGCTCGCTGGAGACGCGCGTGCACACCGCGTGGGCCGGGCGGCCCGGCCTGCGCGACGTGGCGGTGTCCAGGATCCTGGCCGACGAGTTCGCCTTTGCCCGCACGGTGGTCAAGGTCGAGGCGGTGGTGCGGTCGACCGGCTTCGGGGCGCGCCGCATCCCGGTCACGCTCTCGTCCGACGGGCGCGCGCTGCGCCGCAAGTGGGTCGACCTCGGCTCCGGCGAGCAGGAGGTCAAGGTCGAGTTCGAGTTCACGCCGGCCAAGGTCGGCAAGTACGTCTACGAGATCTCGACCCCGGTGGCCGAGGAGGAGGCGGTGGCGGAGAACAACGCCCGCTCGTTCGTCCTGCGCGTCATCCGCGACAAGATCCGCGTGCTGCAGGTGGTCGGGCAGCCGAGCTGGGACGTGCGCGCGCTGCGCGGCATGCTCAAGCAGAACCCGAACGTCGACCTCATCTCGTTCTTCATCCTGCGCACCCAGGACGACATCCTGCACGCATCGAACGACGAGCTCTCGCTCATCCCTTTCCCCACCCAGGAGCTGTTCGAGGAGCAGCTGCCCTCGTTCGACCTCATCGTCCTGCAGAACTTCAACTACGGCGACTACGGCATCGCGCCGTATCTCGAGAACATCAAGAGCTACGTCATGGGCGGCGGAGGGCTGGTCATGCTGGGCGGGGCGCTGTCGTTCAGCTCGGGCGCCTACGCCGGCACGCCGGTGGCCGACGTCCTCCCGCTCGAGCTCTCGTCAGACGTCGGCGACCCGCTCCGCCTCCTCGACCTCGGCGCGTTCTCGCCCCAGCTGACCGAGCAGGGCCGGGTCCACCCGATCACCGCGCTCCGCTTCGAGCCGACCGACAACGCGGCCGCCTGGCGCGCGCTGCCGCCGCTGCAGGGGGTCAACCTGGTCAAGGGGGCGCGGCGCGACGCGCTGGTCCTGGCGGTGCATCCGTCGCGGCGGACCGCCGACGGCAAGCCGATGCCGGTCATCGCGGCCTGGGAGGTCGGCCAGGGCCGCTCGCTGGCCATCACCACCGACTCGCTGTGGCGGTGGGGGTTCGTCGCCGCCGCCACCCCGGGAGACGACGGCCGCGCCTACTTCAAGCTGTGGGAGAACGCGATCCGCTGGCTCATGGACGATCCCGACCTTCGCTACCTGCGGGTCGACAGCGACCGGATCGAGTACGGGCCCGGCGCCCCGGTCCGGGTCGACGTGCGCCTGCTCGACCGCGACTACAAGCCGCGCGCCGGCGGCGGCGTGTCGCTCGAGGTGGTCCGCGGCAGCGATCCGGCCAGCACCGAGAAGGTCGCCCAGGCCCAGATCACCACCGGCGAGGTGGGCGAGGCCCACCACGAGCTCAGCCGGCTCGACGCCGGGGTGTACCGGGTGACCGCGCGCGCCCAGGTCGGCGAGCGCAAGGTCGAGGCCAGCGACATCTTCCTGGTCCGCCAGGCCAGCGAGGAGCTCAGCCGACCCGCCCCCACCCAGGAGCTGCTCCAGGTCATCGCCGACGCCACCGGAGGGCGCCAGCTGGGCCCGGTGGACGAATTGCCAGCCGATCTCCCCATGGCCGAGCCGCGCGTCGTGCGGGTCGACCGACGATCCGACGTCGAGCTGTGGAGCCGCCCCTGGCTCCTCATCGCAGCGCTCCTCCTCCTGGGCCTGGAGTGGGGCTTGCGCGGACGGATCGGGTATCTATAAAACCATGCCGCCCACGAGACCCCATGCTCGCCATCGATAGCCAAGTCCTCGATCTCATCTTCAAGGCAAACGCCGACCTCAAGCCCGAGGAGCTGATCCAGGCGCTGGGGGGCGACGACATCGTCCGCGAGCGCAAGATCCTCGACCCGGACATGCAGGATCCGCGCTTCGAGCTGGAGCTGTCTCCCTCGATGCCGTTCCGCCGCCAGGGCGAGCGCCGGCTCATGGTCATCGACGACTCGGTGGCGCCGATGCGCAAGGATCCGCGCGCCGACGCCGTCGTGCCGCTCGACCTCCGGCTGGAGAAGGAGCGGCTCATCGCGGTCTGCGCCGCGACCCCGGTCCGGATCGGCCGCCTGAACGCGCTCGGCTCGTGGGGCGACGCGGTGCTGGTGGCGCGCGACGCGCGCGACCTGCGCGGCATCTGTCTCATCCCGTGGGCGCTGGACCCGACCGTGGACGTCAGCGGCAAGCGGCGGGCGAGCCGGCTCAGCCAGGCCGAGTTCGAGGAGAAGCTGCTCGCGTTCGACAAGCGGCTCGAGGAGCTGGACGAGCAGGAGATCCTGGCCAACCTGGGTCCGGTCAACTTCGAGCGGCGCGACGACCTCCTCATCGTCGACGTGCTCGAGGAGGACGGCACCTGGGACCTGCGCCGGTCGATGGCGATGGAGGCGTCGCTGGCGGCGCTCGACCGGTTCTCGCTCATCGCGGGCGCACCGGCCGGCAAGCGGCCGCCGGCGGAGCCGAGGCCCGCCAACGGCAACGGCGCAGCGCGAGCGCCGGAGGCCGCGCCGGCCCGGGCGCAGGACAGCGCGGCCAGGGCGGCCGCGCCGGCGGCCAAGGAGCCGGAGCCCGCTCCGGCCCCGGCGGTCGCCCTGCCCCCCCTGCGGGCGGCCAGCATCGGCGATCAGCTGGTCCTCATCTTCCCGCGCGAGCGGTTCGACCTCGACGTGGCGGCGGCGATCGGCAAGCGCGACTGGGACTCGGTGCTGCTGCCGCAGGACGCGCTGGCCGGCAACGAGCGAGACCGCGTGTTCCGCGAGGGGGCCGGCTTCGTCGCCCCGCTCGAGTTCCTGTCCGAGGTCTTCCTCGAGGGCAAGCCGCTGACCCGGCCCGACCTGGACCGCCTGGCCCAGCCGGTCGGCGAGGGCGCGCGCTCGCTCGAGGTTCACTGCCCTCGCTTCGGGCCCGCCCTCCTCCTCGACGTCACCGGACGCGGCCGCTTCATCACCTCCGAGCGGGCCGCGCCCGAGGCCGTGCTGGCGCTCCTCTGATGGCGACGCAACCGGGACGCAGCGCCGGAGGCGCGCCCGCGGTCGGCCCCGCCGGGGTGAATCGCCGCATGACCGCGGCGATCCTCGCCGGCGCCGCGCTGGTCGGATCGATGATCGCCGCGCCGCGCGCGGCCCACGCCAAGCCCAAGCCGCCGCCCGGGAACCTCATCTTCGTGCAGAAGGGGGCGATCTGGCGGGTGGCGCTCGCCACGCCGGAGGAGCCGGTCAAGCTGATCAAGCTGCCGCCGATGCGAAAGAAGCGCGTCACCCGGCTCGAGGCGGCCGGCGACGGCTCGGCGCTCCTGGTCGAGCTGAGCAAGAACGCGGCGTGGATCGATCTCTCCGGTCCGACGCCGGCCGCGCCGGTCTACCTGCCGTGCCGCGGCCGCGCCCACCTCTCGCCCGGCGGCGAGCGCGTGCTGTGCGCCAGCCGGACCGGCAAGGGCACCTCGGTCTACCGCTTGCGCCCGACCTTCGGCGCGGCGCCGCTGCCCGCGAGCCCGGGCGCCACCCTCATGGCCGACCTCACCGGCGAGCGCGTGATCGTCGCCGAGCCCAAGGCGCTGTTCCTGACCCCGGTCGCCAGCCCGGATCACCGCACCCAGGTCGCGCCGCACGCCCCGTCCGCGTCGCTGTCGATCGCGCCGGACGGCCAGCGCGCGGTCGGCCGCTACAGCGACGGCGACGGCGCCGAGAGCCTGTACGGCTTCCGCCTCGACGGTGAGGCGGCGCGGCGCAAGCTCGGCCCGGGCACGCCGGTCGGGTGGTCGGCCGATTCGGTCTGGCTCGCGGTCAACGGCGAGAACACCGCCTGCGCCGTGCGCGCGGTCGGCGGCGAGTTCAAGTGCTGGGACAAGTTCCGCACCCTCGCGATCGACCGCGACGGCTCCTGGCTGCTCCTGGCCAGGCCCCCCGGGGCGAAGGCTCGCCGCTTCGACCTGTTCCTCGGCCGGGTCGGCGGCCCTCACGTCGAGAAGCCGCTTCCCCTCCTGCGCGGGGTCTCCGCGGCCGTCCTCGTACCCTGAGCCGGGTGAGCACCGGCGCCCGGCCGCTCGTCAGGCGGCGGCGCGCCGCGCCACCGGCAGCATCAGGGCCGCGGCGATCAGCCACACGAAGGCCGACAGGCGCGCCAGCGGCAGCGCATAGGCTGCCGCCGGCAGGATCAGGGTCAGCGTGGACAGCTCGGCGACAACCGCCACCACCAGCCCGAAGACCATCATCCAGCGCGGCAGCAGCCGGGCGAGCCCGGCCGAGACCGCCACGCCCGCGACCAGGAGGCCGAGCGGAACCACGTGGCCGGGCCCGCCGGCCGCGAAGGTCAGGAGCTGCACCGCGCGCGCGGAGGTCGGCACGTCGGCCACGCCCGGCTGCGACAGCGTCCACATCGCCAGGCCCGAGCCGGCCATGAAGAGCGAGGCGGCCAGCCCGCCGAAAAGCGCGATGTGCACCCCCGCCACCCTCAGGCCGAGGAAGTGGAGCCGGCTCACCACCGTGGCGGTGTAGAGGCCGAGCGGGATGGCCGCGGCAAAGGCGAAGAGCGCGCCCAGCTGCACCGCGCCGGCGTGGGCGGCGAAGAAGGCCGCCGACCGCCCGGCCGGCTCGAACGGCGACGGGAAGTGGTCCCCGCCGCTCATGGCGATGACCACGACCACCGCGGCCAGCGACAGCGCGGCGAACAGGCCGGCCAGAAGGACGAGCGGCGGGCCCTTGTGGCGCGCGCCGGCGATCTCGGTTCGATTTCCTGGTTCCATGAAACCAGTGTTCCCACAAAATCGTTTCAGTCAAGAACGATTTATTTGTGTCATAATTCCCCGGTGTCCAGGCCGCGAGACCCGAGACCCAGCAAGACCAGCCCCGAGGCCGCGCCCCACTCCGCCCCAGGGAACAGGCCCCGGGACGCCGCCGGCCGGGCGCCCGGGACCGGCCCGGCCGGTGGCTCGGCCGCGTTCCTCGCCGCCCAGGTCGGCGCGCACGCCGCCATGATGTTCGCCGAGCGCCTGGCCCGTCATGAGCTGGCCCCGCCCCACGCCGGCGTCCTTCGCCAGGTGGCGCTCGCCCCCGGCATCAGCCAGCGCGAGCTCGGCGCGCGGCTCTCGATCTCACCCAGCCGCCTGGTCGGCCTGCTCGACGAGCTCGAGGAGCGCGGCCTCATCGAGCGCCGCGACGACCCCTCCGACCGCCGCACCTATGCCCTCGCCCTGACCGAGGCCGGCCGGCGCGCCCTCGAGCAGGTCGCCACCGTCGCGCGCGAGCACGACCAGGCGGTGTGCGAGCCGCTCAGCCCGGCCGAGCGCGACGAGCTCGCCCGCCTGCTCCGGCGCCTCGCCGAGCACCATGGCCTGACCCCGGGCGTCCACCCCGGCTTTCGCAAGCTGTAGATCAGACGGCGCCGGGTTGAGCCGGCCGCGACCCGCGCTATAGATCCCGCGTGTCCGCGCCCCCCGACGACTTCGTGCTGCGCCCGGCGATCGCCGCCGACATCCCCGCCATCACCGACCTGGTCAACCGGGCGTTCGTGGTCGAGCGCTTCTTCGTGGCCGGCGATCGCCTCTCCCGCGACGAGGTCGCGCGCCTGCTCGAGGTGGGCCGCTTCCTCCTGCTCGGCGCTGCCGACCAGCCGCCGGCCGGCAGCATCTACGTCGAGCTGCGCGGCGAGCGCGGCTACTTCGGCCTGCTGTCGGTCGATCCCGGGCGCCAGGGGCGCGGGATCGGGCGCCGGCTGGTCGCCGCCGCCGAGGACAGCTGCCGCGCGGCCGGCTGCACGGCGATGGACATCAAGGTGGTCAACCTGCGTCGCGACCTGCCCCCGATCTACCGCAAGCTCGGCTACGTCGAGACCGGCACCGAGCCCTTCGTCCCGGGCGTCGTCCCCCTCGAGCCCTGCCACTTCATCCTCATGAGCAAGCCGCTCGGGTGACGCGCAGCGCTACTCGCCCGGCCCGGCTTCATCCCGCGGGGTCGGCCGCAGCGGCAGCGTGATCGCGAACGTCGAGCCGAGCCCGACCTCGCTCTCGCAGATCAGCGTCCCGCCGTGGGCGCGCACGATGCTGTCGGTGATCCACAGGCCCAGCCCGGTCCCCTCGCCCACCCCCTTGGTGGTGAAGAACGGGTCGAGCATCCGCTCGCGCACCTCGAGCGAGATCCCCTCGCCGGTGTCGCTGACCGCCACCACCAGCGTCGGCGCCCCGGCCGCCTCGCCGCGCGCCACCCGGATGCGGATCGTGCCCGGCCCGCGGATCGCCTGCGCCGCGTTGGTCAGGATGTTCATGAACACCTGGTTGATGTGCCCGGCGTTGGCGACCAGCCTGGGCAGCCCCGGCTGGTAGTCGCGCTCGATCGTCACGCGGCCGCGGTGCAGCGGCGAGATGAGGTTCAGCGTGGTCTCGATCCCGGCGATGACGTCGGTCTCGACCATGTCGCCGGCGCCGGTGCGCGAGAAGTTCTTGAGGTCGCGCACGATCGCCGCGGTCCGCTCCGCCCCGTTGCGGATCGACTTCAGGAGCTTGTGCGAGTCCTCGACCAGGTAGTCGAACTCGATGCGCTGCTTGACCTCGTCGAGCTCGGCGCGCAGCTGGGGCGGCAGCCCGGCGAACTGGTCGACCGTGCGAACCAGGTCGAGCAGGTCGTCGACGTACTGGGCCAGGAAGTCGACGTTCCCGTAGACGAAGTTGATCGGGTTGTTGAGCTCGTGCGCCATGCCGGCGACCAGCCGGCCGAGGGTCGACATCTTGTCCTGCAGGACCAGGTGGGCCTGGGCCTGGCGCAGCTCGCGGGTGCGCTCCTCGACCATCTCCTCGAGGTCGACCTTGGCCCGCCGCTCCTGCTCGAGCAGCACCTTCAGCCGTCGCTGGACCCGCATCTCGGCGGTGACGTCGCGATAGGTCTCGACGATGTAGTCGTCGCCGAGCGGCACCGCGCTGACGATGAAGGTCAGCTCCTCGCCGTCGCGCCGCACCGCGCGGATCTCGTCCACCCGCACCGGCCGCCGCGCGTCGCGCGCCCGGCAGCCGACGCACGACGTCTCGCACACCTCGAGCGAGAACAGCTCGAAGCAGCGCGCCCCGGCCGCCACCTGCTTGGCCAGCGCGCGCCCGCGCAGGCGGCAGGTCGCCTCGTAGGCCCGGTTGTAGTAGAGCACGCGGCGGTCGCGGTCGAGGATGACCGCCGCGTCGATGCTGCCCTCGAGGAGCTCGCGGACCGGCTCGAGCAGGGGAAGCACTAGGCCTCCGACAGGAACGACAGGTAGCGCTCGGGCAGGTCGTCGAACTCGAGCGGGCGCTGGCACCGCTCGCACAGGAACTGGGGCGGCTCGATGGCCGGCCCGCTGGGGAAGTGAGTGTCCACGTCGAGCAGCCGCTCCTCCTCGTTGTTGCAGCTCTCGCACAGGTACGGGGCGTAGAACGAGCGGACCGAGGCGGCGCCGCGGAAGTTGTAGATCATGTTGAGCTGCGACACGATCGCCTGCGAGCAGTGGCTGAACACCAGCTCGCCGACGTTGGGCAGGTCGCGCACGAAGTTCACCCACTCGCGCACGCCGCACGAGTTGATCCGCTTGACCCCGTTCAGGCGGAACACCACCGAGCCGCGCAGCTGGCGGCGAAGCTCGGAGAAATCGGCGTTCTCGTCGATCTCGCCGCTGAACTCGACCGTGGTGAAGCCGGGGCGTTCCTTGATGCGCCAGGACAGAGGGACTGATTCGGCCACTGGACCACCTCCCGGCCGCGCCCCTACCCCAGGGCGCGACAGCCGCAGGATCTTACGGTTGCCCCGCGGTGGCGGTCAACTCGCCGTGCCGGCCGCCGAAGGCGGCCACCGCCCCGGCGCGAGCCCGCGCGCGGTTGTACAATCCCTGGGCATGGCGGACGCGCTCGGCAACTTCCTGCAAGAGTTCAAGCGAGTGGCTCCGGCCATCGTGGACAGCTACTTCATCGTCGACCACGAGCGGCGCATCGTCGATTTCAACCGCGCCTTCTACGCGCTCTTGCCCCGCCAGATGGCGCGCGGGCTCAAGGGCAAGAAGTGCTACGAGGTCATCGAGCTCAACATCTGCCGCGAGAGCTGCATCGCGCAGCAGTGCTGGCGCGACAACCGCCACGTCCGGCTCGACGAGATCAGCGGCACCGTCATCGGCGACACCGACCCCAAGAAGCTGCGCTTCATCCTGTCGGCCATCCCGATCACCGACGAGACCGGCCAGCACGTCGGCGCGCTCGAGATCCAGCGCAACGTCACCGACGAGGCCGAGGTCCAGGGGAAGTACCAGGAGATGCTGGAGAACGAGGCGCGCGAGCGCGAGCGGCTCGCCACCCAGATCCGCGCGCGCACCAGGGAGCTGCTCGAGACCAACCAGCTCCTCCTGAAGACGCAGAAGGAACTCCTGGCCTACAAGAAGGGCCTGGTGGTGTAGGGCGCTTCCGATCCGGGGAGCCCGCGCGGCTCAGTTCGAGAGCAAGAGCACGGCGAGCACGGCGATCGCCACCAGGAGCACCGCCACCAGCGCGAACACGAGCGGGCTGCTGCGCGCCACCACCGCTCCACCGCCGCGCATCTCCTGGTGCAGACCCAGGCTGTTGCCGGTGGTGTGCATGCCCGGCTGGCTGCCGATGTGGCTGAACGACGAGCCCGGCCGGCTGCCGGTCGTGGTGCTTCGCGAGATCGACGGCAGGGACGGCACCGTCGGCAGCGACTGCGAGGTCAGGTTGTGGCCCGACAGGCTGCCGCTGCCCACGCGCGAGCGGATCTTCGACTTCTCGTCGTCGCCCGGGTTGAACTCGTCGAGCAGCGACTGGATGCGCTCCGGCTTGGCGATGCGCCGCTGGTTGGCCAGGAACGCGAAGTACGAGTCCGGCATGTCGTCGAAGTCCATGACCAGATCGCACTCGTCGCAGCGACAGATCGGCGGCTCGTGCGGCGGCGGACCCATGTCGCCGGTCTCGCACAGGAGCACCTTCTCCTCGTCGCACTCGGGGCAGAAATAGGGAACGTAGAAGCTCTTCACCACGCCGCTGGCGGTGAAGTTGTTGACCAGGTTGATCTGCGCGACGATCGCCGGCGAGCACTCGACCAGGACCACGTCGACGTTCTTGGCCTCGACCCGGCCGAGCCAGTTGACCCAGTCGCGGACACCGCACGAGTTGATGCGATCGACCTCGCCCAGATCGATGACGACGGTGCCGCCATGGATCTTGTCGGTGAGCTCGGCGAGCTCGTTGTCCTCGTCGATGACCCCGGCCAGCTTCACGAAGCTGAGGTCGTCTCGATGGTGAACCGATGCCTGAAACTTCTGACTCATAGGGGGGGCTTGGCCGCGTGTAAATCCTGTACCCAGGGCTACAAACATAGCACCGCGGTTGGGAATAAGTCTATCCGAAGAAATCTCGACCGGACACGCCAATCGACAGGCAAAAGCTGACTCGATTCACCGCAATTTCACCCACACCCTGCGACCTCAGGGCACAGCGGGAAGTGTGCGGCTGAGCGACTCGCGAAGCCGGTGATATTCGTCCGACAGGTAGAAGCGGACCAGGTCCTCGCCGCACAGCACCAGGGCCAGCGCCTGGATGTCCGCCGCGCCGAGGTGATCCCCGCCCACCCGCGCGATCATCCGCGTCGCGGCCGAGAAGTCGTCGCATGCGAAGAGGCCGGCGCGACGGTCGGTCGCGAGCATGCTGTCGATCCACTCCTCGCTGTCGGCCAGCCTCGCCATTCCCTGCAGTCGTTCGATAACGCGCAGGGGGGCCCGCGGCAAGGTGCGCATGAACTCGGTTGTGGGGCCGGGTCGCTCGCTCTCGGGCAAGAGCATCGACTTCAGCAGGCCGCCCAGCTCGGCGCGCTGGCGGCGGCCGAGCACCTGGAGCAGCGCGTAGCCCCCGCGGATGGCGTCGAACGCCCACCCGAACACGAATCGACGCGCCGGCTCGGACTCGCGCAGGAGCTCGCGATCGACCACCACGACCGGGCGCGGGTGCGAGAGCGCGACCACGCTGCGCGGCACCTGCTCGCCGATGTAGATCTCCGGATCGACGCCGAAAAGCCGGACCGAGTCGGCGACGATGGTCTTGACGTCGGGGTCGTCGTACGCGGTCATCGCGGCCAGGTTGTTGCCGACCGGTGGCTCCGGAAACAGTGCGGTGAGGTACGGGAGAAGGGCCTCGAACAGCTCGCCGAGCGGTGAGGTGAAGGCGGTGGTGGACAGAAACCGCCGCCGCAGGTCGTCGCTCATCGGGTGACGGATCGGCAGGAGCATCTGCTCCGCCCGCGCCTTGGACGCCGCGCGCCGGTCGGGATCCTCGGCGTAGCCCAGCACCTCCATCGCGGTCAGCACCCGCACGGCCCGCTCGGTCTCGCCGGCGCGGGCGTAGAACGACGCCATCAGGCGGTAGGCCGGCGCGTGACGCAGGTCGCGCTGGATGACCTGCTTGACCTCCTCGATCGCGCGCGGCAGGTCCTCGTGGGCGTAGATCTCGGCCAGCGCCATCCGGTCGGCCGCGTTTTCCGGCTCGACCGCGAGGATGCCGCGGTACGCCTCGATCGCGGCCGGACGATCCCCGACGGTGAGGAGGATGCGGGCCAGGCCGCGCTGCATCGGCACCGCGGCGTGCTCGCCGCCGCGCTGCATGGCGGCGTGGGCGGCGTCGATGAGCAGGGTCTCGGCCGCGGCCTGGTCGCCGAGGTCGGCCGCGCGCGCGGCCAGCGCCAGCGCCGGCGGCGCATAGCCGGGGTCGTACTCGGCGGCGCGCCGGTAGTGCGAGGTGGCGGCGCGCGCGTCGCCGCCCGCCTCGATGATGCGGCCCAGATAATAGTAGTAGCGGGCCAGCTGCTCGGGCGAGACGCCCAGCCCGGGTGCGGCGGCCAGCTCGATGACCCGCTCGATGGCGGCGCGCGCCTCGTGGAAGCGGCCGAGCGAGAAGTACTCCTGGGCCAGGAGGTAGTGGGCCTCGACCACCGACTCGTCGAGCCGGATGATCTCGGCCAGCACGCGGATCGCCTTGTGCGCCTCCATCTCGCCGTCGGCGGTGATCTCCGCGACGCGCAGCAGCGCCTTGATCCGCACGTCGGGGGTCGGGGGCGGGTCGCCCTGCAGGAAGGTCATCAGCGTCTCGACCGCCTGCTTCCACCGGCGCATCGAGACATAGAGGTCGACCCGCGCGGACAGGACGCCGAAGTCGCCCGGCGAGCGCGTGGCCGCCTCGGCGTACAGCCGCTCGGCCTCGTCGAGGTCGCCGTCGCGCTCGACCATGACCGCCTGCGCCACCATCACGCGGGCGAGGAGCCCGAGCGCGTCCTCGCGCTTGCGGTAGATCTTCTCCAGCTCGCGATAGGTGGCCGGGAAGTCGTAGGCGTGGGGGTGGTCCTTGGCCAGCTCGCCCAGCGCCTCGAGGGCGAGCAGGTTGTTGGGGCGGATCTCGAGGGCAATGATGATGCTCTCGGCCGCCGCGCGCGGGTCGCCGGTCTTCCAGATGACCACGCCGCGCTTGCGGTAGAACTCCGAGCGCGTGCTCGGGTCGCCGTCGCGCATCGCCTTCTGGGCCAGCGCCTGGGCCAGCGGCAGCGACCGCTCCCACTCGCCGGCGTCGAAGTACTGATCGAACAGCGCCCGGTTGGCCGGGACGCAGTCCGGGTCGACCGCCAGCGCGCTCTCGAAGTAGTGCAGGCCGCGCTCCGGCTGGTCGAGCTGCTCCGTGTAGATGCGCCCGATCTGGGCGAACACGCCGGCCCGCTCCTTGTCGTCCTGCCAGAGCTTGACCTCGAGCTCGAGGGTCTGGATGACGCGCGGCCAGTCCTCGCGCCGGCGGTAGAGGTCACGCAGCCCGTGCACCGCGGGCAGGCACGCCGGCGAGGTCTTGATCGCGGCGTCGTAGTAGCGGATGGCGTCGTCCTCCTTGCTGAACTTCGCCTCCATGACCGAGCCGCACTTGAAGTAGAGCAACGCCTTGACGTTGCGGTCGGTCGCGATCTTGATCTGCCGACGGGTGACGTCGATGAAATCGGCCCACCGCTCGGTCGATTCGTAGATGCGGCCGAGCGCCTCGAGCGACTGCTTGTGGGCCGGCGCCATGGCCAGCAGCCGCTGGTAGTGCTCGATGGCGCGGTCGTCGTCGCGCAGCCCCTCCTCGCAGATCTGCGCGATGCGCTGGAGCAGCGCGACCGACTCGTCGCCGGGAGGCACCACCGCGATGCGCGAGCGCAGGATCTCGACCAGCGCGTCCCACTCGCCCAGCTTCTCGTGATGGCGCTCGAGCGCGACCAGCGCCTCCTGATCGGTCGGGTCGACCGAGAGCAGCGAGCGGAACAGGCGGACGGTCTCGTCCGGGTCGACCAGGCGCCCGGCCGCCACCCGCGCGGCCCCGCGCAGCGCGGCCGCCTTGCGAGCCGGGTCCTTGATGACGGCGGCGCGCTTCTCGTACGCGGCGATGAGCCCGCGCCAGTCCTCCTGCTGGGCGAAGATCGCCTCGAGGTGGGCCAGCGCCTCGTCGTTGTCGGGCTCCAGCTCGACCACGCGCAGGTAGGAGACCGCCGCCTCGCCCAGCTCGTGCAGGTAGCGCAGCTGCACCTCGCCGCGCCGGGCGTAGAGGTCGCCGAGCCGGTAGGCGCGCGACTCGCCGCTCTCGACCAGCCGGATCGCGCCGCCGTACAGGTCCATGACCGGCGCCCACCGCTCGTGGCGATAGGCCAGCTTCTCGAGCGCGTTGAACAGCTCGCGGTTGTTCGGCTCCTCGGCGAAGGCCTTCTGATAGGCGGCCAGCGCGGCGTCCACCTCGCCGGTGCTCTCGTGCAGAACCGCGATGCGGGCGAGCAGCGCGGCGCGATCGACCGGCCGCGCGCTCACCTCCGCCTTGGCCTGCAGCACGCGCAAGAGGTCCTGGGGTCGGCCGAGCGACGCGTACAGCTCCTCGAGCGCCTCGAGCGCGGGCATGTGGCGGGGGCGCCGCTCCAGCACCAGCTCGTAGGCCTGGGCCGCCTCGACCGGGCGGGTCAGGTGCTCGCGCCGGATCTCGCCCAGGCGGCCGAGGAGCGCGACCTGGCGGTCGACGTCGTCGGCCGGGACCACGCCGAGCTCGCGCTCGAGCGCGAACCCGAGCTCGCGCCAGCGCCCGCCCGCCTCGAGCAGGCGGACCAGCGCGCGCTGCGACTCGTTGTCGAGCGGGTCGAGCTGGAGGGCGCGCTGATACATGCGCATCGCGTCCTCGGGGCTCTTGAGGCGATTCTGGTACAGCTCGGCCAGGCCGCGGGCCAGCTCCGCCTTCTCCGCCTTGCCCGGGAGGATGGCGAGCTGCTTCAGCTTGACGTCGGCCAGCTCCTGCCAGGACTTGGTCTCGGTGAACGCGCGGGCGAGCGCGGCCAGGTTGGCCGGGGTCTCCTGCGCGCGCTGGAACGCGCTCACCACCGCGTCCCACCGTCCGGCCGCGCCGGCCGCCTTCTCCATGCCGCGCAGCCCCTCGTCGCTGTCCGGCTCCAGGGTGAGCGCGTCGGCGTACGCGGCCAGGACCGTGTCGATGTCCTCGCCCACCTTCTGGGCCACCTGGGCGGTCTCGAGGTGGATGGCGACCAGCCGGGCCGGCTCGCTCACCACCTCGCGCTGGCGGCGCAGGACGTCGAGCAGCTTGTCGCCGCGCTGGGCCTTGCGGTGAAGCCGCGCGCACGCCTCGAGCGCGGCCGGCGTACCCGGTTCGATCTCGAGGACGCGGTCGTAGGCGGCGAGCGCCGCGGCGTCGTCGCGCCGCTGACTCTCCTCGATGCCGCCGATCTCGAGCAGGAGCTCGGCCACCCGCTCGTCGCCGGTGGCGAGCGCGACCGCGCGGTGGCGAAGCTCGACCGCGCGGCCCCAGTCGCGCTCCTGGTCGCACAGGCGGGCCAGGTCGTGCAGCGCCTGGCCGTCCTCGGGGCGGAGCTCGAGGGCGCGCTCGAGCGCGGCGCGCGCCCGGGTCCGGTCGCCCAGCGGACCGGCCGACACGTCGGCCAGCTCGCGCAGGACATCGAACTGGTTGGCCTCGTTGACGCAGAGATCGGCCAGCTCCGACAGGACCGCGGCCAGATCCGCCGACCGCTGGGTGCGGCGCATGACCGCGGCCAGCCCGATCCGCGCGGTGAGATCGCGCGGCTCCGCGCGCACCGCCCGCTGGAACAGCTCCTCGGCCGAGCGGTGCTGGTTGAGGACCAGGTGGAGCGCGCCCGCGGCGCAGAGGAGCGCGCTCTGCACCTCGGCCATGTGCGGGCCGTCGGTCTGCGCGTCGGCCAGGTCGCGGTAGAGGTCGGCGAGCTGGGGGCGGTCGCGCGCGCGGCGAGCCAGCCGCAGCAGATCGGCGTGGCGCGCGATGAGGTCGCCGTCGGCGGTGAGCGCGGCGCGGCGCAGGCGCAGCGCCCCGACCAGATCGCGGCAGCGGCCCTCCGCCACCGCCGAGGCGTGGCCCAGGGACGCGCTCTCGCGGCGGCGATCGCGGCGCGACACCGCCTCGAGGTGCGCGACCAGGCCGGTCGGATCATCGCGCAGCAGCATCCGTTCGATGGCGCGCTCCGCCTGATCGTCGCCGCCGTTCGGCGAGGCGGCCGAGACCTGCCGCCAGAGATCGAGCGCCAGCGCGGGCGCCTCGGCCCGCGCATCGCAGAGCTCGGCCGCGCGGCGGCGATAGGACAGCGCCAGCCGCCCCGCGCCCGGCTGCTCGGCCAGCTCGCGCGCCAGATCCGCCGCCTGCGCCCACAGCTCCTGGCGGAGCAGGAGGCGCCAGCGCATGAGCGCGGCCAGGCGGGCGCCCCACGCGGCCGCCTCGCCCTCGGCGGCGGCCGGGGCGAGCAGCGCGGCCAGCGCCGAGCCGGCCGCCTCGACGTCGCCCAGCTCGGCCAGGTGGTGGACCAGGAGGTAGCGAGTGGCGGCCGCCTCGCGCGCGCCGGCCGGATCGGTCTCGAGCAGCGACAGGCGCTGGGCGAGCGCGTCGCCCATGTCGACCACGCCCAGCGCCGGATCGGCCAGCGCGATCTCGATGACCAGCCCGGCCGCGTGGAACGCCACCTCGGCGCTGGCCCGGTCGATGCGCAGGCACAGCTCGGCGGCCGGCTCGCGCTCGCTGGTCCGGTCGAGCAGGATGTGGGCGGCCTCCGCCATCGACGCCGGGGCCGCCCCGCCGGGCGGGTTGGTCAGCGCCTCGGCCAGCGCCTGCCAGTCCTCGATCAGCGCCAGCCCGACACACAGCACGTGTTGAAGCTCGGCGGCCAGGCCCGGCTCGGGCGAGAGGCGCAACCCGTCGCGGGCGCAGTCGACCGCGCGGGCAGGCGTGGCGAGCCGGTAGAGCCACGCCTCGCCCAGCTCGAGGGCGAGCTGCGCGCGCTCGACCGGCGCGGCGTCGGGATCGACCAGCCGCTCGATCGCCGACTGGGCCGCGTCGAGCTGATCCGCGCTCTGGCTCGAAAGCGCGTGAGCGAGGATCAGGTGCGGCGTGAGCGGGTGGCGGTCGGCCTGCTCGAGGTGGTGGAGAACGTTTCCATCGTCGTCGGCGACATCCCAGGACAGGAGCGCCATACGAAGGTTCATGTCGGCGATCTGCGCTTCTGGATCACCGCGCCGGGCCGACGCGACGAGCAGCGCCTCGGCCTCGGCCGACAGAACGTGCACGACCTCCTCGGCGAAGCTGGCGTCGCCCAGCGCCGTGACGCGCTGGGTCGATTCCTCCACACCCGAGGTACCGAATTCGCGTTGCGTGGTGCGCGAAACCCGAGCTGCCGTCGCCGGGGCGGTGACCGCAGCGGTCGACGGCGCCGACGAGCGACGGGAGGGAACAGAGCGCGAAGGCGGTACTGGCGGCGGCTTCGCGACGCGACCCTCGCTGCCGGGGGGTTCCGCCATGCTTCGGGCATCGTAACATCGATATCTTGGGGTTCGGTTGGCGCGGGCCGATTTTGCCCCCTGCGCCTACCTGACCCGACATCGTGGCGGGCCCCGCTGGATTGTTCTGCGCGCGACTCGGACGATCCCCCGCAGGGTTCCGCTCGATCCGCTTCGCTCACGTGATTGTCGGATATGCTGACGGCGCATGTCGTCCGGCGTGGTCGCTCCTGCGCGCGCGGTCTGCGTGGTGCGGGATCCAGCTCTGCGCCGGGCGCTCCAGCGCTCGCTTTGCGGCAACGGCGCGCGCGTGGAATTCCGCGAATCCCTGGACGAGGGACCGCTGGCTTCCGACGCGATCGTGTTCCTCGACCACCGGACGCGGACCGGCTTCGAGCTGGCGGCGCTGACCCGCCGCCTGGACGAGCGCGGGCGGATCGTCGTGCTCGGCGGCTCGCTCGACGACGGCGAGCTGGTCGCGCTGCTGCGCGAGCGCGCCCTCGATCACGTCATCGCCGACCCGACCACTCCGGACGAGCACGAGCTGGCTGTGACCTCGGCCAAGCTCCACAGCGGCGACATCTTCGGGCTCGAGAAGTACCTCGCCTGGGGCGTGACGGTGGCCGAGGTCGAGGTGTCGACCTACCAGGACAAGTGCGCCGCCCTCGACGAGCTCGGCCGCGCCGCCGAGTGGCTCGGCGCGCGCAAGCGCCTGGTCAACCGGGTGCAGAGCACCGCCGACGAGCTGCTCATGAACGCGCTCTACGACGCCCCCGCCGCGGTCGGCATGCGCTCGCCGGTGGCGGCGGCGTCGCAGCGGCTCGACGTGCCGCCGTCGCCGAGCGCGCTCCTGCGCTACGGCTGCGACGGGCGCTACATGGCGCTGTCGGTGCTCGACCGGTTCGGCGCGCTCGACAAGCGCGCGGTGCTCGACGCGGTCCTGCGCGCGCGCGCCGAGCTGGGCCGGCCGCGAGCCCAGGGCGGAGCCGGGGCCGGGCTCGGCATCTACTTCGTGCTGTCGTCGGTGACCCGCTTCATCGTCAACGTGCAGCCGGGCCGGTTGACCGAGGTCGTCTGCCTGTTCGACGTGCGCGAGCGCGGCCGCGACGCGACCGCCTGGGCCCGGTCGCTCCACGTGTTCACCGCGGCGTAGCGCGAGGTCGCCGCGCGGCGGCGATCAGATGTCGTCGCGCGCCGCCACCACGCCGCCGGCGGCGGCGACCAGCAGCGCGCCGACGACCAGCAGCCAGGCGGCGAGCGGCTCGGTCGATCCGAGCGCGAACGGCACCCCGCCGACCGCGGTCCAGGTCAGGGCGCGCAGGAGCACCGGCGCGCGCTTGGCCGCGCGCACGTCGGCCGGCGACAGCGGCAGCGCGCCGATCAGGCGGGCCAGCTCGATCGGCGGCGCGACCAGCCGGCGCGCCATCAGGACGGCGTAGGCGGCGAGCCCGAAAAGGATCACCCCGGCCCACGGCAGCGCGCCCTCCCCGCCGGTCGCGGCCAGGATCCACAAGATCGCGGCGCCGAGCGGGCCTAGGAAGTACGGGCTCGGGTAGCGCCGGCGCGACAGGCGGGCGTCCTTGTCGGCCAGCCGGCCCGGCCGCGCGGCGAGCAACGCGCGGAACCACAGCCGCTCGAGCCGGGACGCGGTGCTGAGGTCGACGTGAGCCAGGCGCACCTGGTCGAGCGCCGACACCTCGCGCAGCGCGGCCGGCAGAACCCGATCCGCCGCGACCAGCGACCAGGCTCCCGCGGCGAGCGGGACCAGGAGCGCCGCGCCGAGCGCGATCCCGGCCCGGGCCGGATCCTGGGCAGCGCCCACCGCCCACGGCTCCAGCGCGACCAGGAGCACGACCAGCGCCGCGCCGACCGCGCCCGGCACGATCCCCAGCCACGAGGTGCGCGGGGCCTGAAACTCGCCGCCGATCTGGCCCAGCATCGCCTGCGCCTTGTCGGACGCGACCACCGCGCCGGCGAACAGCGCGGCGGCCGGACCGAGCAGCCCGGCGGTCAGCGCGGCGGCGCCGACCAGCGCGATCAGCCGGCCGGCCGCGGCGGCGCCGAGCGCCGGGGCAAAGGCGAGCGCGGCCATCGCGCAGGGCAGCGCGGCCCGCCCCGCCGCGCGCGCGCTGCGCAGCAGGGTCAGGCGATAGAGCGGCCCGCCCGCGATCGGCAGGCGGCCCTGCAGCGCGGCGTCGCGCCGCCAGTACAGCCGGTGTGGGCTGCCGAACAGGACCAGCACGTGCACGCCGGCGGTGAGCGCCAGCCACAGGCGCAGCGCGCCGGCATCGCCCTCGGCCCCGTCACCGCCGGTGAGCGCCCCGGTGCGGCGCAGAACCTCGGCGACGAACAGGATTCCGGCCAGCCCGGAAACCAGCCAGGGCGAAATCCTGGCCAGCGGCCGGCGGGCGACGCGGCGGCGGCGATCTTCCAGATCGCCCCAGGCGAGCAGGCGGCGCGCGCTGATCATGTCGGGTCGGCCGCGGCCACCTCGGCCAGGTACAGCTCCTCGACCGCGCCGGCCCCGCCCGCGACCAGCGCGCGCAGCTCCTCGCCGGCCAGGTCGACCTTGAGCTGGCCGCGGTCGATGATGATGATCCGCTGGCACAGCCGCTCTGCCACCCCCAGGAGGTGGGTCGAGAGCAGGATCGCCGCCCCACCCGACGCGGCGCGGGTCAGCACCTCGCGGGCCGCCACCGCGGCGCGTGGGTCGAGCCCGTTCAGGGTCTCGTCGAGCAGGATCAGCCGGGCGCCGCCGACCAGCGCCGCGGCCAGCCCGACGCGCTGGCGCATCCCGAACGACAGCTCACGACAGAGTCGATCGGCCACGCCGGCCAGGCCTAGCTCGCCGAGCAGCGCGCGCCGCGCGCCTTCACCATCCGACATCGCGCCGCCGGGGGTGCCGCCGGCGCGGCACTCCTCGATGAACCCGAGGTGCTCGGCGACGGTGAAGAAGTCGTACAGCGCGGGCGGTTGATCGGCGAAGCCGACCCGGGAGCGCGCCGCGAGCGGCTCGCGGGCCAGGTCCGCGCCGCACACCGCGATCGCACCACCGGCGGGCGCCACCGCCCCCGCGACCGCAGCCAGCGCGGTGCTCTTGCCGGCGCCGTTGGGGCCCAGCATCCCGACGATCTCGCCGGCCTCGACCCGCAAGGACAGACCGTCCACCGCCACGCGCTTGTCGTATCGCACGACCAGGTCGCGGATCTCGAGGGCGGGCTGGCCAGGGCTCGGGGTGACTCCACTCGATCGCGGTCGCTCGCTCACGGCCGGCGCATCCTACCGCGGTATAGTGGGCCCGTGCCGGCCACGACCTATCCCGGGACGGTCACACCCCTGCGCGGGCTCGCCGCCTTCGCCGAATCGGAGCGCGACGTCCTTTTCGGCCGCGACAGCGAGCGCGAGGATCTGGCCCGCCTGGTCTCCGCCGAGGGCTTCCGCGCCGGTCTGCTGTACGGCGAGACCGGCGTCGGCAAGACCTCGCTGCTGCGCGCCGGGCTGGTCCCTCACCTGCGCGATCACGGCGTGGTCGCGCTCCTGTGCGACGACATCTACCGCCCGGAGGAGTCGTTCGCGCGCGCGCTGGGTCAGGCGACCGGAACCATGCGCGGCGCCAGCGAGCAGCCGGTCCAGTTCCTGGCCAGGATCCTGGCCGAGGCGCACGGGCAGATCTTTCTCTTCATCCTCGACGAGGCCGACGCGGCGCTGGGCGGCGCCCGCCCCAGCCCCGCGCTCGGCGCCGCGACCGCCAGCGCGACCGGCAGCGTCGCGGTCGGCGCTGCCGACGACCGCGTCGTCTCCGAGCTAGGCGAGCTGTTCGCCCGGGTGGTGGCGCGCTCCGCCGGCCGCGCCCGCTTCCTGTTCGCCTGTGCCAGCGAGCGCCTGCACGTGTTCGGCGCGCTCGAGCGGCGGACCGGCTCGCTGTTCCCGCCCTCCACTCGCTACGAGCTGCCCCGCTTCCAGCCGGAGCAGGCGGCGTCGGTCCTCGAGCGCACCCTGGCGCTGGCCGGCGCCTCGGCCGATCCAGCCCTGGCCCGCGCGATCGCGGCCGGGCTCGGCCAGGACGGTCCGATCCTGCCCGCCGATCTACAGATCGCCGCACTCGCGGTGGTCCAGCTCGGCATCGCGACCCCGGCCGCGTTCCACAAGCTGGGCGGCCCGCGCGAGCTCGAGGCCGAGTGGCTGCGCCGCGCCGCCGCCGCCACCGGCGACGAGCGCGCCGCCCTTCGCCTCCTGGCCGAGCTGGGGAGCGCGCCGAGCGGCCCGGCCCCCTGCCCGCCCCAGTCGATCGAGGTCGCCGCCGCCCGCGCCAGCGTCGACGTCGAGTTCGCCCGCAGCGCGCTCGTCACCCTCCACGACAAGGGCGTGACCCGCTCGGTCTCCATCCCCGGCGAGGACGAGCCGCGCCACGCGCTCGCCCACGAGATCATGGCGCCGCGCGTGCGCGAGGTGGCCGCGCCGGCCCGGGTCGCCGCCCGCCGCGCGTTCGAGCTGCTCGGCTCCAAGGCGGCCCGCCGCCGCCGGCTCGGCCTGCGCGAATGGTACGAGGTGCGGCGCGAGGGGCTCTCGCCCAGCACGCCGGCCGAGCGCGCGGTGCTCGACCGCACCCGCCGGTTCGCCATCATCGCGCTCGTGGTCGCCATCGGCGTGCCGCTCGCGCTCCTCGTCGCGGTGTGGTTGTCGCTGACCGGCCGCTACTACCTCGACACCGCCAGCGACGGCGGCGCCCCACGGGTGGTGGTCCGCGGCGGCCGGGCCGGGCTGGCCGCGTTCCACTGGCTGCCGGGCGGCTTCGGCGACGTCATCGCCGACACCGGCTTCACCCGCTCGATGATCGATGCCGCGCGGTGGGACGACATCGGCGCCCGCGAGCTGGGCGGCGATCTCGACGACGGCGGCTTCTCGCGCCAGGTGTTCGCGGCGCTGCGCCCGCGCCTGCGCGGCCTCGTCGAGTACGCCGCCACCGGCAGCGAGACCGCCCTCGACGGGCTGGTCAAGGGAGCCGGCACGCCCGACGAGATGGCCGCGCTCCTCGCCGGGCTGCAGCCGATCGCGCGCGGCGCGCCCCAGGAGGTCGCCCTGGTCGAGACCTCGCTGACCGACCCGTCGCCGGTGGTGCAGTCGAGCGCGCTGGCCCTGGCCGCGGCGGCCGAGCGCCGGCGCCCGGGCGCGTACCGTCCGACCCTGTCCCGCGCCCTCGCCTCTCCGTCGGCGGAGCTGCGCCGCCTCGCGCTGGCCGCGGTGCGCGGCCTCGACGGCGCCTCGGCCGACGCGCTGGTCAAGGACGCGCTCGCCCTCGGACCGGATCCGGCCACGCGGCGCGAGCTCACCGCGCTCGCCACCACCGACGCAGGGACCGCGGCGCCGTCGGCCGGCTCGGCGGTGGCGGTGCTGGCCCAGCCGCCCGCAAAGAACGCGCCCGCCGGCACCCGCGAGCGGGCCCGCGCGCTCCTCCGCCGCGCGTTCGCCAGCGCCCCGGCCGATGCGGCCGCGGCCAGCGCGCGCCTGGTGGTCGACGAGAGCGCTCCGCCCGACGACCGCGTGTTCGCGATCGAGCTCCTGCGCGAGCTGGCCCCCGCCGACAGCTTCCCCGACCTGGTCGAGCCGGCCAAGCAGGCCCGCGACAGCAAGACCGAGGCGGTCCGCGCCGCCGGGCTGCCGCTCTACGCCCGCGTCGCCCCGCAGGAGGCGGCCGGCGACCTCGCCCTCATGCTCGAGAACCAGGCGCTGTCGCCGGCGATGAAGGTGTCCATGGCGCTTGCCTGGGGCGAGGTGGCAGCGCGCGGCAAGAACAAGGCGGCCCAGGGCGCGCTCGAGAAGCTGCTGGAGGATCCCAGCCAGAGGGTGCGCGCGGCCTCCGCCGAGGCGTACGGCAGCGTCGGGCGCATCGCGCAGTCGACCCTGGTCAAGATGGTCAAGGGGGAGCGCTACGAGGTCGCCCTCGCCGCGGCGCACGGCCTGGCTCGCAGCGCCGAGGCCGGCGGCTCCATCTCGTCGGCGATGAGCGGCATCTCGCAGCTGTGGAAGCAGAAGGGCCGCCAGCGGCGCGACGCCGCCCGCATCTTCGCCGGCCTGGCCCGCAGCAAGCCGGGCGCGGTGGCCGGGCACCTGGCCGCGGCGTCGCGCAGCACCGAGGACACCGCGCTCCAGCCGATCGGCGTCGAGGGGCTGTGCAACGCGATGGTCGCCGGCGAGCGCGGCGCGGTCGGCGATCTCGGCCGCGCGGCAAAGGGCGGCTCGGCCGAGGTGCGCCGCCTGGTCATCCAGTGCCTGTCCGACAACCCGAAGTTCCTCGGCGCCGGGGCGCGCACCGCGCTCGAGCTGTCGGCCGATCCGGATCAGCAGAACCGGGCCGAGGCCGCGCGCATGGTCGCGGCGCTGGCCGCCGGCAGCAAGCCGAAGCCGGAGGTGGGCGAGGCGCTGGTCCGCCTGGCCCGCGACGACGACCGCGAGGTGCGCATCATCGCGATCCGCGCGCTGGCCGCGCTCGGCGAGGCCGCCCCGCGCCAGGCGACCGAATCGCTGCCGCGCGCCTACGACGGCGCCGACGAGACCGAGCGCCTGGTCATCCTCGAGGCGGCGCGGAAGATCGGCGCCGGCGAGCTGGCCCGGCTCGGCGTGTCCGACCCGTCGCCGCTGGTGCGCGTGGCCGCGCTCGACACCGCGCTGGCGACCCGCACCGACGTCGCGGCGGTCGTGCAGTCGGCGCTGAGCGACCCGGACGCCACCGTCCGCCGCGCGGCGGTCGACCGGCTGACCAGCGGCGCGCACGGCCTCGCCGCCGACGACGTGGAGCGCGCGCTGTCGCTGGCGGTGCGCGATCCCGACGAGGCGCTCGGCGTGCAGGCGCTGGCCGGGCTGTCGCGGGTGGCGGAGCCGGCCCAGGTGGCCAGCCGCCTGCGCGCGCTGCTCGCCTCGCCGTCGGAGCGCGAGCGGACCCGCGCCGCGCTGGCCGCGCGCGGGCTGGCCGAGCGCGATCCGCGCGCCGCGGTCGCCCTGCTCGAGCCGCTCTACGCCGATCCGTCGCGCGACGTGCGCGCCGCGATGATGCGCTCGCTGGCCATGGCGTACGCGACCAGCCGCAAGCCGGCCGAGCTGGCCGCGATGCTCGCCGACTCGGAGACCGCGCCGACTCGCCGCCTGGTGGTCACCGCCGCCTTCGTCATCCTCGCCGCGGCGCCGGCCACCCACGACGCGTCGGTCGCCGCGCTCGAGAAGGCGGTCGCCGACGGGCCGCCGCTGGCCAAGTTGATCGGTCGGCTCGGCCTCGGACTCATCTCGTCCTCCGCCGACGGGCTCACCTTCCTGACCGAGCTCATTCCCTGAGCGCGGCCAGGCCGAAAAAATAGAAGGGGCCTTGCGGCCCCTTCGTGGTGTGTCTTCTTCTGGCTACGCCAGAGGGTTAGACGTGGCGAACCTCCGCGAGAGTAAAGCAGCTACATTGTTCCGTCATGTCTTCACTGACCTCCCCTGGCGATGAGCCAGCGCCCAACCAAGACGGCCCGCTCGGTCGCATCGACCGCAGCCGGTCGAAGGCAGCGGTTCCCGAGTTGAGCGTTCGTTGTGGGCCATTTCATCGACCCTGCCTCGGATCACCTCTGCGTCAGCCCAAGGTTTCGAGCTCGTCACGCGGTTGAAATCCGGCGGTTATGTGGACCGCACTTTCATTCTAGACTGCTGCGCGCCATCGCGCCAGAAAACCGAGATCCGAAAACGACGTCATGACCACGCGACCCACAAAAGTCCTGGAGACGTTTCCCAATCCCAACCCGGGGCGGGACTACGAGATCCATTTCGACTGCCCGGAGTTCACCTGCCTGTGTCCGATGACCGGGCAGCCGGACTTCGCCGTCATCCGCATCGAGTACGTGCCGGACCGGCTCTGCGTCGAGCTAAAGTCGCTGAAGCTCTATCTGTGGAGCTATCGCGACGAGGGCGCCTTCCACGAGGCGGTCACCAACCGCATCGCCGATGACCTGCTGGCGGCGCTGTCCCCTCGACGGCTGACCGTGACCGGCGCCTTCCACGTGCGGGGCGGCATCCGGACCGAGGTCGTCGTCCGCCACCCCTGAGCGAAGCTCCCGTCCTTGACCTCGCCGACGCCTCGCGGCAGGCTTTCAGAAAGGCGAAACTGACATATCAGTTCTGAGCGGCTCAGATGAGTTACATGCGTGCAGACGACCGGCAGCGCCAGATCCTGGCCTGCGCCAAGCGCGTCTTCGCCCGCCGCGGCTTCCACGCCGCCAACATCAGCCACATCTGCGCCGAGGCCGGCATCGGGCGCGGCACCCTGTACCAGTACTTCGAGAACAAGAAGGCGGTCTTCACCGCCATCATCCGGCAGGTCCTCGACCGGGTGCAGGCGCTGGTCGGGATGGCGACCGATCCTCTCCCGGTCCCCGAGGTGGTGCCACGGCCGGTGGTCGTCCGCTTCGCCGCCGCCCAGCTCCGCCGCGTGTTCGAGGCCGTGTTCGAGGACGAGCCGACCCTCCGCATCCTCCTGCGCGAGGCGGTCGGCCTCGACGTGGACGTCGAGCGCCTGCTCGGCGAGATCGACGACGCCCTCATCGGCGTGGTCGCCGCCGACCTGCGCGCGTCGCAGGCGGCCGGCTACGTGCGCGCCGACCTCGATCCGCGCATGACCGCGACGCTGATGGTCGGCGGGGTCGAGAAGCTGGCCCTGACCGCGCTGCGCGGCGAGGAGCCGGTCGACCTCGACCGACTGGCCACCGAGACCGCCCGCCTCCACCTGGTCGGCACGCTGTCACCCCGCGTCCCCGACTGATCCCCGACGACGAAAGGCCGACCGATGCACCAGCATGACGCCGCGCAGGACGCCGCCCAGTGGATCCACCCGCGCCGCCCGCGCGATCACTTCCCGCCCTACGAGCTGGCCGATCGCGACCTGGTCGCGCGCACCGAGGCGCGCACCCGCAAGCTCGCCCGGCTCTATCACGTGGCCCAGGACCAGGCCTGGGACGGGCGCGCGGTGCTCGCCGACCTCGTCGCCCGCCACGGCGGCATCCACTTCCCTCCCGACAAGAAGGAGGCGATGGGACGCGTCGCGGCGGTGCTGCTATGGGGCGAGCTCGCCGCGTGGTCGATCAGCGCCGACCTCGCCCTCCGCCTCGAGGATCCGGCGGCCAAGATGGCGGCCACCAGCCAGGTGTTCGACGAGGCGCGCCACTTCTACGTCCTTCGCGACTACCTGTGGCAGGCCGAGATCCCGCTGCCGCGCCTGGGCGGGTACAGCCGGACCATCCTGGTCGACCTGCTCGAGACCGACAACCTCCTCCACAAGCTGGTCGGCATGCAGCTCATGGTCGAGAACGTGGCGCTGTGCCTGTTCAAGATGATCGCCGCCGCCCAGCTCGAGCCGGTGCTGTCGGAGCTGCTCTACTACTACGAGCGCGACGAGGCCCGCCACGTCGGGCTCGGCGCGCTGGCGCTGCCGACCATCCTGCCCGGTCTGTCGAGCCTGGAGGCCGGCCGGCTGTGGCTCTACCAGCTGCGAGTGCAGCTGCTCATGGTCGCCAGCGGCCTCGCCATGCGAGACGCGTTCGAGATCATCGGCGTCGACCAGGCCGCGATGCAGCTCTACGGCTTCGAGCTCCAGCGCGACGTCTACCGCCGCATGGGCCACGAGCGGAGCGACGCCAGCGCCACCCGCGGCCTCTTCAAGGTGTCGCGTGCGGGCCAGGACCGCATCAACCGCTTCCTGTTCCCGCAGGACGGCACCGCGCCGCGCGCGCGCTGGCAGGGCGAAGCGCTGCGCGCCCTGCTCACGCTCGCCGAGCGCGGCGATCGCTGGCTGGCCGCCCGCGGGTCCTAGAAGGTGAAGATCTGATCCGGGGTGAGCTTCACCGGCGGCGGCGCCGGGCGCGGTGCCGGCGTCGGGCCGGGCCGCGCAGCCGAGGCCGCGGCGACCGGCGGAGCGGCTGCCGGAGCAGGCGCGGCAACCGGCGCGGGGGCCGCGACCGGAGCGGCGACCACCGGACGGGCCGCGGGCGCCGGAGCCGGGGCGACAGCGACCACCACCGGCGGGGGACGCGTCGCCGACATGCCGGCGACAGGCGCCGACGCCACCATCTCGCTCAGCCGCTCGTCCGCCTGCATGGGTCGGCGGGTGGAGCGGCCGAGGAAGTCGCCAACGCGCGTCTCGACGAACTGGCTCATCGAGATTCCGTTGGTCTCGCAGTAGGCCCGCAGCCGCTCGTAGGTGGAGCGGCTCACGCTGATGCTGCGCCTCGTCTGCCTCTTTGCCATTTCCTCTCGATACCCCAAAGGTTGGGGTCCGTCAAGGATGACCTACTAGGTCTAGTGGGTCGCGGACACCGCTTCGCTCCCGTCCAACCCGAGCCAGTCCACGGGGTTGCGGAGCACCTCGACCAGCTCTGCCTCGCGCGATCCGCGGGCCGGCTCACCCGGCTCGTACTCCCAGCGAGCCAGCGGCGGAAGGCTCATCAGCACCGACTCGGTGCGCCCGCCGGTCTTGAGCCCGAACACGGTGCCGCGGTCGTAGACCAGGTTGAACTCGACGTACCGGCCGCGCCGGAGCAGCTGCCACTGCCGCTCGCGCTCGCCGTACGCCTCGCCGGCGCGGCGCTCCGCGATCGGCCGGTAGGCGGACAGGAACGCGCGCCCGGCCTCGGCCACGAACGCGAGCACGGCGTCGAGCCGCGCGCCGTCGGCGCCGCCGTCGAGGTAGTCGAAGAAGATGCCGCCGACCCCGCGCCGCTCCCCGCGATGCGGGATGAGGAAGTACTCGTCGCACCAGTCCTTGAAGCGGCGGTAGTCGGCCACCTCGGGGTGAGCCGCGCACGCCTCCTGCCACGTGCGATGGAAGTGAGTCGCGTCCTCGCGGAAGAGATAGTACGGCGTCAGATCCGATCCACCGCCGAACCACGCGCGCTCCCCCTTGGCCAGGAAGCGGAAGTTGGCGTGCACGGTCGG
Organism: Kofleriaceae bacterium; assembly: GCA_035489015.1. Lineage (GTDB taxonomy): Bacteria > Myxococcota_A > Polyangia > Haliangiales > Haliangiaceae > DATFRY01. The sequence continues at coordinate 31,620 of DATHKR010000174.1, forward strand.
CATCATCGGCGAGCCGGGGTGAAGCACGAGCGAGACGCCGGTGGCGGAGAACGACGTCCCCTGCCCCGGGATGTTGGCGGCGAACTCGGCCGGCAGATCACCCTCCACCTTCGACCAGTTGACGCCGGCCTTCTCGAACAGCCGGCCACCGGTCAGGACGCGCGAGAGCCCGCCGCCGCCGCCCGGTCTGCGCCACTCGTCGGCGGTGAAGCGGCCAGCGCCGTCCAGCTCTTCCAGGCCGGTGCAGATCTCGCGCTGCACCGCCGAGAAGAGCTCGGCCGCCCGCTCGAAGATGGCTCCCTCGCTCATGGCGGCGGATGATACCTTTTGTAGACGGTGTGGGCATCGGTTCGTCTCGTCCGGGCGCTGATGCTGTTCGGGCCGATCCTGGCCAGCTATCTGCTCCAGCTCGGGCTCCAGCGGGTCTTCGGCCGCGCGCGTATGCGGTCGCGCATGCGCGCCTTGCACCGCCGCAACGCGCGCCGGCTCTACCGCGGCTTCGTCCGGCTGCGCGGGGTCTACATCAAGCTGGGCCAGATCCTCTCGATCATGGGCACCTTCCTGCCGCGGGCGTTCGCCGAGGAGCTCGAGAAGCTGCAGGACACGGTGCCGCCCCGGCGGTTCCGCTCGATCGCGCGCTCGCTGACCGGCTCGCTCGGCCACAGCCCGGCCGAGCTGTTCCGCTCCTTCGCCGAGGCGCCGATCGCCGCCGCGTCGCTGGGCCAGGTGCACGAGGCGGTCACCCGGGCGGGCGACCGCGTGGCGGTCAAGGTGCTCTACCCGAACATCGCGACCGTCATCCGGGTCGACCTGGTCGTGCTGGCGTGGGCGCTGAGGGTCTACCGCTGGTTCGTGCCGGTGCAGCAGCTCGAGCGAGTGCACGAGCAGCTGACCGACATGCTCCAGCGCGAGACCGACTACGCCAACGAGGCGCGCTGCCTCGAGCGCATGGCAGCCAACTTCGCCAGCGATCCCGACGTCCTGTTCCCGCGCGTGTATCACGAGCTGTCGTCCGATCGAGTGCTGACCATGTCGTTCATGGACGGCGTCAAGATCACGCGGGTCGATGCGCTCGAGCAGCTCGGGCTGGATCCGTACGCGGTCGCCACCAAGCTGGTGCAGGTCTTCTACAAGCAGCTCTTCGCCGATCGGTTCTTCCACGCCGACCCCCACCCGGGGAACTTCTTCGTCCAGCGCGGTCCGGAAGGCCAGGCCCGCCTGGTGATCCTCGACTTCGGAGCGGCCAGCGAGGTCTCCGACGAGCTGGTCGGCGGCATGCTCGACGTCCTGACCGGCATCATGACGCGGCAGGACTCGCTGGTCGTGCGCGGCGTGGAGCTCATGGGCTTCGTGGCCGAGAACGGCGACCGCGAGCTGCTCGAGCGGGTCACGCGCACCTACTTCGAGAAGCTGCTCAACCTCAACATCACCGATTTCGGCCGCATCTCTCCCGAGATCGCGCAGTCGCTGGCCGACCCGGGCGTGAAGAAGGAGGAGCTTCGCCGGCTGATGCGGTCGATCCAGTACCCGCTCGGCTGGTTCTTCGTCGAGCGGGCGGTGGTCATCCTGTTCGGGCTGTCGGCCCAGCTCGCGCCCAGGCTCAACACGGTGCACGTCGGCTTCCCCTACATCATGAAGTTCCTGGCCGAGAACCCGCGCCCCGCGGCGCCGGTGAGCCCGGTCGGGCATGCCGGCGGCGCGCCGACCCGCGGCACCGACACGCCCTCGCCCGGCCGGCGCCGGCCCGTCCTGCCCGAACCGTCGTAGAGCACCGAGCGGTCCGGCTGGCGACGCGCCCGGCGGTCAGGGGAGCGCGCGCACCATGCGGATGGCGCGCTGACCACCGTCGTAGTGACCGTGGTCCTCGTCGAGGATCCGGAAGCCGAACGAGGCGAAGAAGCGGCGGCCGACCTGGTTGGTCTCGGCCACGGTCAGGCGCATCTCGATCTCGCCATCGGCGTGGGCACCGAGACTGGCCAGATGGATCGCGTGCTCGAGGAGCGCGGTGCCTACCCCGAGGCGCTGGTGTGGGCGCGCCACCGCGATCGCCAGAAGGTCGGCGACATAGGGGCCCGAGTCGCTCGGCTCGTAGAACCCGACCAGCGTGAAGCCGCGCGCGACCGGCGGCGCAGGGCGGCTCGGCGAGGGTTCCTCGTCGAGGTTCGTCAGCACGCCGGGGTGCGCCAGCCACGAGCGGATGATGCTGCCGTAGTCGCCGAGATCACCGTACACATCGGCTGCAACGTCCGCGATCCACGTGTGGTCCGCCCCTGTCGCCCGGCGAATCACCAGCCCCAAAGCCTAGATCGGATTGGCGCCCAAGTCGATGTGGACGGATGGCGCGGCCGCCGCCGCACCATCGATCAACGAGCCGCCAGCGATGTTCCCGACGGTCGGCTAGGCCGACATCGGGGTGTCTTCGCTGTTGCTCTGCGGCTTCGTGGCCGGCTTGGCCGGAGCCGGGCGAGCGCCATTGCGATCGTGCGGCAGGCTCTGCCCGACCAGCGAGGTCGCGCCGGCCTCGCTGGCGCCGGCCGCGAGGTTCGGCACCGGCGCGGCGAGCGGCGCGAGCGGCGTCACCGAAGGAGCGGTGCTCCCATCCAGCGCGGCTGCCGCCGGCTGATGCTCGCGGATCCCGTAGCGACCCGGCGAGGTGCGAACGAACAAGGAGGCGTCCGACTTCCTCTTGATGTCCATCGACAGGTCGCGGGCCACGACCGTGTCGGGCGTCTTGGATTTTGTCGGCAGCGCGTCGCCAGCACGCTCGACGATCTCGCGCACGGAAAGCGGCACCGCGGCGTCGCGCAGGATTGCTTCAACCACTGCCAGCGTGCTCATTCCGTTTTCCTCCCCCAAGGCCGGAATTGCCGCCGTCAAAACCTCGGTGGCGTTTCCGCCTCAAACAGAAACGTTCCGTGATTCTCGGCTTGCGGGGTCCAATCCTAACGAGGAAATATTCCGACGCCAGTCTTGACATCCATTTTTTGGACCACGCCCTCGAGGCGCATGGCGCACGACGTCACGGCCCATTCGCAAGTCCTCGTTCTCCGTCGGTGAGGTTCTGGCACGGCGATTGGCGAAGGCGATCGTTTCGGATCGGAAACGATCGCGATGCTGCACGCGGCCCTCAGCATCCGTGCTGTACAACGCATTGCCGATCGGAGGCGATCGCGCTGGCGCGCGATGCGCGGCGCGCTATCGACCGAAGTCGTGGATGCGCGTGAGGTCGGCGACCTCGCCGAGATCTTCGGCGAGCGACTCGAGCTCGCTGGCCAGCTCGGCGATCTCGACGACCATCTCGTCGTCCACCAGCGGACCGGTCTCGTCGTCCACACAGACCGGATCGTGGGTCAGAACGGCGGTGGACCGCGCGCCGGTGCCGGCCGCGAGGCGCGAGGTCCTGCGCCGCTCGACCGCGCGGCGCTCGCCGACCGGGTGACCATCCGGCGTCGCGCCACGTCGCTCGATCAGGCGCCGCTCGCGTCGGAGCGCGTCCCGCACCGCGGCGAGGGACGAGGGCATCGGATCCAGCTGAGCCACCAGCCCGGCGCACATGTGACACGCGGTCGCCCAGCTGCCGAGCAGCTCGACGCTCTTCAGGTGGGTGCGGCGGCGCTCGCCGCAGATCCGGCACGACGCGCCCAGCCCGACCGGCCGGGCGGCGGCCCAGCGGCTGTAGCAACCCCAGCAGCGCCCACGCCGGAGCTCACGCACCTGGGCGCGACAGACTTCGCACTTTTCCATGGATGCTCCTCGCATGTGTTCGCGCTGCTGGTCGCCTGCCGCCGCCTCGATCGCCGCGCGCCGGGACGGCGGCATGTCCCTTTTCCCGCATAGCCCCGGCCGCGCGCGCGGGCAACTTTTCGGCCGGCAGCGGCGCGGGCGCTGGCACGCCCCCGCGGCCGGGCCTGCTACCCTTGCGCGGTGGCGTCGATGCGCGCGCTCAGCCATGCCCCGTGGTCCGCGTCGAAGGTCCAGACCGCGCTGCGCTGCCCGCGCCTGTTCCACTACAAATACGTCGACAAGGTGCCGGAGCCGGAGGTCATGCCGGAGGCCCGCATCGGCAAGGCGGTCCACCACGCGCTCGAGCACGCGCTGGGCGGGACACCGCTGGCCGCCGCGGTCGCCGCGGCGCGCGAGCTCCTGCCCGAGGGCCTCCAGCGCGACCGCTTCGACCACCTGTCGGACGGCATCCCGCGCTTCCTGGAGCGGATCGACGAGTTCCGCCGCCGCCGCCGGGTCGGCCGCGAGCTGGTCGAGTACTCGCTGGCGGTGCGCGAGAACCTGAGCTCGACGCAGTTCTACGCCGGCGACGCGCTCTTCCGCGGAGTCTTCGACGTCGGATTCATGTACGAGGACGGCAACCTGGCCGTCATCGACCACAAGACCGGCGCCCGCGCGCCCCACCTTCACATCTCGGATCAGCTGGAGGGGTACGCGGTGCTGGCGGCGGCCTGGTTTCGATCGGTCCGCAGGGTCTGGCTGGGCGTCCACTGGGTCGGCGACGGCGAGGTGGACTGGGTGCGCCCGCTGCCGATGGCCGAGATCCAGCACGACCTGGTCCCGCGCGTGCTTGCCAACATCGAGGCGGCCGCGCTGGCGGTGGACGACGGCCCGCGCGCCAACCCGGGGGTCTGGTGCGAGCGGTGCAACTACCGCTCGGTCTGTCCCAGCGGGATCGAGTTCCGCTTCGAGCCGGTCGACGACGACGAGCCGGAGCAGGAGTGAGGGCCGCGGGCCCTGAGGGTCAGCGCCGACGGCCGGGCGGCGGCCGGCGCATCGAGGGCGGCACGAACAGCGGCCGGGCCAGCGGGCGCGCCAGCGCCGGGATGCCGACCAGCGAGCGGCGAGCCAGCTTCTCGGTGGCGGCCAGGGCGCGCCGGGCCAGCGCGCGGATGCGCCGCTTCTCCGAGGTCAGCGCCTGCGGCACCTCCCAGAACGCGGCCACCACCCGGCCGCGATAGGTGCGGAACGGACCGGCGCCGCGCCGCGCGAAGTCCCGCCGCATCGCGTCGTCGGCGCGCAGGTAGACCGCGCCGCCGGACACGATCCCGAACAGGCGCCGTCCGCTGTACAGGCCGACCCCGCCGAACATGCGGCGCACCCCGATCCTCGCCAGCCCGGCCAGCTGCTCGAGCACTCGCCCGGCCAGCTCGTCACCCACGTCCTCTGCCATCCGGCGTCCGCCATCCACCATGTTGCCCGCTTTTGCGGGCGCGAAGAAGGGCCGGGGCAGGCGACGCTCAGCCGGGCGCGCGCCAGCGAAGCAGCCGCGGCGGCCAGGGCGGCAGGTGATCGGCCCGCCGGCGATCGGCGGCGCGCGCGGCCTGGCGGGCGTGGTTGACCAGGCGCTCCTCCCACTCGGGCGAGGCCGGCGTCCCCAGCGCGGTGAGCTGCGCGGTGCCGTCGGAGCGAAGCACCGCGTCGTAGTCGAACCGCTCGTCCGGGGTGATCACCGCCGCGCGGTAGGTCGCCGACGACTGATCCGCGGCGATCGCCCGGCGCTCGAGCAGGAGCCGCGCACCCCGGCTGGGGGGAAGCGGCTCGCTCACCTGCTCGGCTCCGGACCGCGGCCCGCCGTCACTCGCCCATGTCGGCCGCGAACGCGGCGCTGACGTTGGCCGGGTTGCCCCATCGGCTCTTCCGCCACTCGGCGTTGTTGGCGCGCAGCAGCCACAGCGCGTCGGAGACCAGGCGCAACGCCATCGGCTTGTCGGCCGCCACGTCGGTCTTCTCCTCCGGCTCGGCGCCGACGTCGTACAGCTGGCTCTGGGTGCCGGCCGCGTACACCTTCCAGCGCCCCATGCGGCCCGCGTGCGCGTTCTCGTACTTCGACGCCATGGTCATGCGCGGGTACCCGCGCCCCACGCCCTGCACCAGCGGGATGAGCGACTCGCCCTGCCAGTTCTCGTCAGGCTGCACGCCGAGCGCGTCGGCGATGGTCGGCAGGATGTCGACCACCTCGACCCCCTCGGGGATCTTGCCGCCCGGAAACAGCGGCGGGTAGTGGATGAGCATCGGCACGTAGACCAGCGTCTCGCGGATGCTGCCGCCGTGGCCGACCCGCCCATCCTCGAATTGCTCGTCGCCGTGGTCGGCCACGATCACGATCATCGTGTCGTCGGCCACCTTCCACTCGGCCAGCTTCGCCTGCAGCACGGCCACCTGCGAGTCCTGGTACGAGACGTTCGAGTCGTAGAGCGCGATGATCCGCTTGATGTCGCGCGGCGTGACCTTGAGCTTGCCGAGCGCGACCTTGCCCATGTCCTGCCCGGACGCCTCGACCTTGAAGCGCCCGCTGTACGGCTCCGGGTCGTACTTCGACAGCCACGGCTCCTTGGCGCGCCACGAAACATGAGTGTCGATCGTGCCGATGTAGAGGAACCAGGGATCGGTCGGCGCGGTGAGGCTGGCCAGCCCCTTGTTGAGGATGTCCTCCGCGCGCAGCCCTCCGCCCTTGTGGATGTGGTTGTGGAACTGGTCCCACTTCTCGCCGAAGCCGCGCTCCGGCGTGATGTAGCCGTTGCCCGACTCGCCGCTGGCGAACATCCCGGCCGACTTCGCCACCTCCTCGACCGTCACCCACTTCTTGTCGATCTTGCTGTTGGGCGGGATCATCTTGTGGTTGATCGGGTACAGCGACGTCCAGATCGACGCGTGCGAGCACTTGGTCTCGTTGCCCTGCACGTAGGCCTGGGTGAAGACCGCCGTGTCCGCCACCATCTTGTCGAACACCGGCGTCTCCGGCCGCGCCTTTTCGAAGATGGTGCGGACCCGGTCGGCGCGCAGCGAATCCATGATCCAGAGGACCACGTGCTTGGGCTTCGACGGTCGCGACACCTCCGGCGCCTTGCCCGGCACCCGCAGCGCCGCGCCGGCCACGCGCGCCATCTGGCAGCCTGACGCGACCAGCTCGAGCCGCGTCACCTGGCCGGCCAGCTGGCCCAGCTCGACCACCGAGCCGCGTCCGCTCAGCGCTCCCTCGATCGCCTGACCGCCCTCCGGCGTCGCGCGGACCGCCACCTTGCAGGCGCCGTCGTCGAGATCGCCGGCGACCACGCCCTTGTCCGGGACGACCACGTACCAGGCGAGGCCGCCGCCGTCCGGGATCGACAGGCTCTTGGAGGCGGCGTCGTAGAGCGATGGCGTCTCGTCGCCGAACGCCTTGCCGCCGACCTGGACCCACGCGACGTCGAGCGGGCTCTTGCCGGCGAAGAAGATGATCTCGTTCTCACCGGCCGCGAGCGCTCCGGCCGGCAGCGGCACCTCGGCGGTCGACCACCCCGCCGCCAGCTCGACCGTCACTTCCTTGTCGCGCTTGCCGTTGATGCGGAGCCCGAGCCGCTGCGGCGCGGGCGACTGCGCGCGAATGCGCACCACCGGCGCGCTCGCCTGCTCCGCGGTGAGCGGGACGTAGATCCCGGCCACCTTGGAGCGCATCGACGCCGCCTTGGTTCCGCCAGCGTCGCGGCGCAGCTGCCAGGCCGGGCTGCTCCCCGCGAAGCGGAGGTACTTGGCGAAGCCGGCCGAGCCGGCCGGCACCACCAGGCCGCCCCCGCGCTGCACGTGGGCGGCCAGGCGGTTGTCGACCAGCGAGAAGACCGCGTGCTCGGGGCCCCGGGGCGGGGCCTGCGGCACCGGCTTCGCGGCCGTGGCGCTCTTGCCCTCGCCCGCGGAGCTCTCACCGGGGACGGCGTTGGCCGCGCCGCCCCCCTCGCCATCCCGTTTTCCGCACGACGCGCCCGCCAGGACGAAGGAGGCCAGGAGCGCCGTGGCCGCGACGGAACCGGAGCGTGCGCTCATCTGCCTTTACGCGAGGAGCGGGCCTTGGAGGGAGCCGCCTTGCGCGCGGGCTGCCCCTTGCGCGCCGGTGCCCCCTTCTTCGCCGCCTTGCCCATCGACGCTGCCTTGCCTGCCGCGCCGCCCTTGCGCCCGGCGCCCGGCTTGGCCACCACGATCGGCGGGCGCCCCTTCCCGGCCGCGCCCTTGCGGGCCGGTGCAGCTGGCTTGCGCGCCGCGCCCTTGGCCGCGGCCTTGGCGACGCCCCGGGCCGGTGCCTTGCCGGCGCCCTTGGCCGCGGTCTTTGCCGCGCCCCGAGCCGTGGCCTTCGCCGCGCCCCGGGCCGGAGCCTTGGCCTTGGCCTTCGCTGCCGCCCGGGCCGGCGCCTTGGCGGCCTTGGCCGGTGCCTTCGCCGCGCTCCTGGCCGGGGCCTTCGCCGCGCTCTTGCCCGCTGCCTTGACCGGAGCCTTGGGTGCGGACGGAGGCTTGCGCGCTGCGGCCGCCTTGCGCGAGCCGTTGCGAGGCGTCGCGCGACCCGCTGGCGTCTCGACCCGGCGCGGCGGCGTCACCTGACGGACGGCGCCGTTGCTCTCGCCACGCTCCGCCTCGTCGTCGTCGTCGTCGCTGGCGAGAGCCGGCTCGTCGTCGCTGGTCTCGACGATCTCCTCGACCTCTTCCTCGTCGTCGGGTCCCCTGGCGGCGCTCGGGGCCGCTGGTTCGGCGTGGTCTACCTCGTCGACGACGATCTCCTCCTCGTCGTCACCCGCCTCGTCGTCGTCGTCATCCTCCTCCTCGTCGTCGTCGCTGGCGACAGAGGGATCGCTGGCCTCCTTCTCATCGGCGACGCCGCGCTCGGCGGTGTCGTCCTCATCGGCGACGCCGCGCTCCTCGGCGTCGTCGCGCTCGTCGGAAACGTCTCCGTCTGCGGCTTCTCCGCGATCGTCCTGGTGCTCGTCCACGTCGGCCTCCTCCTCGACATCGTCTTCGTCGACCACTTCAACGTCGTCGGCCTCGTCCCCCGCGGGCGCCGCGGACCCGGTCCGCTGCTCGCCCTCGAGATTGTCGGCCAGAAACGAAAGTGTCTGTTCCCACGCGTCCAGCGCAGCGTCAGCCTCGTACGCCTCGGGCCGGGCATCGTTGAAGAACGCGTGCCCGGCGTCGGGATACATCGTGTAGTCGAAGTCGCCCCCCGCATCGTCGATGTTCTTGGCCAGCTCTTCGACCGCTTCCGGCGTGACGAAGGTGTCCTTCTCGCCGAAGAAGCCGAGCACCGGACAGGACAGGCGCGAGAAGTCGGGCTTGATGCTCGGGTGGATCCCGTAGAAGTCCACCGCGGCGCCGACCTGGTTCGCGCTGGTGGTGGCCGCGAACAGCGCGAGCTGGCCGCCCATGCAGAAGCCGACCACGCCGACCTTGCCGGCGATGCCGGCGCGCGCCCGGAGCGCGTCGATCGCGCCGCGCAGATCGCGCTCCACCTGCTCGGCCTTGAGCGCCATCATCAGGCGGCCGGCCTCGTCCGGGTTGGTCGCATGCTCGCCGCGCATCAGATCCGGGGCGATCGCGGCGTAGCCTTCGGCCGCGAACCGGTCGGCGACATCCTTGATGTGCGGCGCCAGCCCCCACCACTCCTGGATCACGACCACGCCTCGTCCATTCGCGTTGTCGGGATCCGGCAGCGCCAGATAGCCGGCACAGTTGCCGCCGTTCGCGGCGAACTCGATCATCTGTCCCATGGGCCGCGCATCCTACCATGCAGAGTCTGTCATCAACCGCGCGGCGGCGGTCAACGCCGCGCGCGGCATCTCTCTCTCACTCTACTCGTCGGAGCCGTCGACCACGACCGAAGCGCGCGCGATCGACGAGCCGATCCGGACGCCGAGCCGCGAGCGAGCCGCGAGCGAGCCGGCGCCCCGGCCGATCATCGATCCATGGGAGCGCGGAGCAGGCGGGGCGAACCGCGATCAACCGGCCGCGCGTGGACCGAACGCCGTCGCGCCGGCCGCGCTGCCCTGGCCGTCCCTTGCCTCGCAAGTGGCCGAGCGGAAAAGGCTGCCGCGCCCACCTGACGCGCGTCCGCGACCCGTCAGGCTAGCCAGATCCAGGCTCGACGACCCGCGCCGGATGGCTGTACAGGTTGAAGCGCCCTCCTCGCGTGAAGCCGCACAGCGTCAGCCGGAACCGCTCGGCCACATCCACCGCCAGCGAGCTGGGCGCGGACACCGCGACCACGATCGGGAAGCCGGCCATGACCGCCTTCTGGGCGATCTCGTACCCGAGCCGACCCGACACACACAGAACCGCGTCCCCCATCGGCAGTCGCCCGGCGGCGAGCGCCCAGCCGACCAGCTTGTCGACCGCGTTGTGACGGCCGATGTCCTCGCGCGCGGCGATGAGCTCCCCGTCCGCGCGAAATGCTCCGGCCGCGTGGAGCCCGCCGGTCGCGCTGAACACGGCCTGGGCGGAGCGCAGTCGATCGGGCAGCTCGGCGATGCGCTCGGCGGTGACCACCAGGTCCGAGCGCACCGAGCTGGCGCGCAGCTCGAGCGACGCGATGCTGGTCTTTCCACACACGCCGCAGCTGGCGGTGGCCGGAAGCGCCCGGGTCGGCCAGCGGCTGGCGACGATCGCCGGGTCGATGTCGACCAGCACCACGTTGTCGCGCTCGTCGCGGCCCAGCGACTCGGGTGGCGCGCGCCGGACCGCGGACGCCTCTGCCGCCTCGCGCAGCACCCCTTCGCCGTAGAGCAGGCCGCGTGCCAGCTCGAGGTCGGTGTCGCCGTCGCCGCCGTCGGCGCGGTGTCCGGGGGTACGCATCGTGACGGTGAGCGACGCGCCGTCGGCGGTGCGCAGCTCGAGCGGTGCCTCCACCACCACCGGGTCGAGCTCGCCGCGCGCGTCGGCCGGACCTGCCCCGACCCGCACCACCCGGCGCTCCTCGATGGGACCTTTCACCACGGCAGCATAGCCCGGCCCGAGAACCGCTACACTCGAGCGGTGAAGCACCGCGTCTTCCGCGATCCGGTGCACGGCCTCATCGAGCTCGGTGGCGCCGAGCGCGAGCTGGGTCAGCTGCTCGAGACCCGCGCGTTCCAGCGCCTGCGCCGCCTGCACCAGATGGGCTTTGCGTGGCTGGTCTATCCCGGCGCCGAGCACTCGCGGTTCGGCCACGCGCTCGGCGCATTCCACGTCGCCCAGCGAGTCACCCGCCAGCTCGAGCTGGCGCCCGAGGTCGCGCGCCACGTGGTGGTGGCGGCGCTGCTCCACGACATCGGCCACGGACCGTTCTCCCACTCGTGGGAGCAGGTCGCCGGCGACATCGACCACGAGGCGTGGGGCGCGCGCATCGTCGGCGAGGACGCGGAGCTGGGCGCCGCGCTCACCGAGATCGACCCGGCCCTGCCCGACGCGCTGCGCGGGTTCTGGCACAAGACCTACCGCCCGATGTTCGCGCGCAAGCTGGTCTCCTCGCAGCTGGACGTGGACCGGCTCGACTACCTCCTGCGCGACGGCCACTACTCCGGGGCCGGGTACGCCACCTTCGACCTGGAGTGGATCCTCCACGCGCTGCAGATCCAGCCGATCCACGCCGGCGAGGATCCGGGTGATCTGGTCATCGACTTCCGCCGCGGCAAGTACGCCGTCGAGCAGTACCTGTTCGCGCGGTCGTACATGTATGCGCAGGTCTATCACCACAAGACCGTGCGCGCGGCCGAGTGGATGTTCCTGAAGATCATGGAGCGGTTCCGCGAGCTGGCGGCGGTCGGCGACGAGCCGCCCGGCCTCGAGCCGGTCGCGCGGATGGCGCGCGGCGCCGCCCTCGAGGTGGACGAGTACCTGTGGCTCGACGATGTGTCGGTCACGCACGCGATCGACGGGTGGGGCGGGCGAGGGCCGACCGGGGCGGCGGGGGCGGCGGCCGACGGCCTGCTGCGCGACCTGTCGCAGCGGATGGTGGCGCGCCGGCTGTTCAAGACCATCGAGCTGGGCCACGACGCCTCGGTCATCGAGCGGCTGGCCGGGCCGGTCGAGCGCGCGGCGCGGGCGCGGTTCGGGGAGTCGGCCCGCTACTACGTCCACCTCGACACCGCGATGCAGATCGGCTACCGCGCCTCGGTCGACGAGGAGCTCTACGTGGTCGGCCATCCGGTGCACGGCACCGTCACGCTCGGGCGACTGCTCGACGATCTCGCGCTCGGTCGCCCGATGTCGACCATCCGGCTGGTCTGTGCTCCGGAGCTCGTCGATGCGCTGCGGCCGCTGGCCGAGCGCGCGCTGCGCTCGTCGTAGCGTGGTCGACTACTCCCGATTCACCGACGGAGATCTGTCCAAAAAGAAATCATCCACAGGGCAAGTGGGCTTGGCCCGGGCCGCCGCCGCGAGCGGGTCACATCTTGATCTCAGATTGTCCACAACGCGTGACCGGAGAGGCGACATCCGACGGTGATCGCGGTCGCGGCTTGTCGAGCACTTGCCGTGCTCACCCGCGTGGCACGCGCGCTGCAATCTCATGGGTTCGTTCGGCGGTCGTAGTGGGTCGCATTGGCAGCTGGGCCTCACTCGGCGCACCTCGCTTCGGCGAGTGCGCGGGGTAGGCCGCGAAGCTCGGACGGGAAGGTGGTCTGGGGACAGAGCACCGGGTCGGATACTGATCGATACGCTGTAGGCCAACCGCCAGGTTCACACGCAGGGCTTGGCGGCCGAGGTCATGAGCGGAGGGGACGTGAAGGCGTTCCCAAGGTGTCCGGAGAGAAGCCCGAGGGAGCTGAAAACCTAGGAGGGGAGCGAGGCGTCGATCGAGCTAAACACTCGGTCGGAGGTCTCGAACTGTTGCCCGGATCAAAGCCCTGAAGGCGGGGCGGCTGAGGACGGCGCCGGCGAGGAAACTCGACGGCAGAAGTCAGCCGCCAACGACAGGAGGGCACCGGCCACCGACGAGGTGGACGGGCCTGGCAGCAGGTTCAAACCCCTGGAAGGAGAATCCCGGACGTGGCTGCGGGGTGAAATAAACCCGCAAGGCAAGGAGAGGAGCAAGCCGTCGAGAGCGTGCGAAACGCTGAGGACGGACCGTGAGGGCGAGACCTGGGAAGCTCGCCCGGCAGTGGACTCTCTCTGCTGGTGTCGCGATGGGGAAACGAACCCCAAGGAAGGCGTCTCACACCTCGGTGTGGGGCAGGTTTGGAGCGGTCAGTACTCTGAAGAGGAGGAGTGGCTCACGAGAGGATGAACCCGGACTCGAAAGAGAACGGGGGACGGTGACGAGGTGAACCAGACGAGCTCCCTGGAAACAGGAAGCAAGCTGGACGCGGGCAACCCGATGCGCTTGCAGCCTCGGCACTCATAACACTCTGTAGAGCAGCCAACCTCATGAGAGGGAGAACGCGGCCGGCGACGGTCCGCGGGACACCGCACCGAGTCCTCGAACCTTCGAAGGGGAAACGGCGAGTCAGGCAGCCCACTAGGGCTGCCGAACTCATTTTCGGAGCACGCCACCGTCGGCAACGCCGGCGGTGGCGCGACCGGCCCGGCCCGCATGCCTGACGCTGTCGGATGTCGGCGGCGGTGCACGATTAGTGCTTGCGGAGCCACGCCTCCGCGTCGGCGGCTTCGTCGTCGCTGGCGTCGGTCAGCTCGCGGAGGGCTCGCTCGGCCAGCTTGTGGGCGGCGGGCCGATCGCGACCGGTCTGCCACATCGCGCGGGCCAGGCCGAAGCGAAGCTCGCCGAGGTGCTGAGGGCCGGCCCGGCCCTCCTCCGCCAGGTCCAGCGCGTGCTTCAGATCCTCCGTCGCCTGGGCGAACCGGCCGCGCTTCAGCGCGATCAGCCCGACGCTGCCCAGCGCCTGGCCGACCAGCGCATGGTGCTCGTCGAGGTGCTTGCGGCGGTTGGACAGCGCCCGCGCGTAGGTCTCCTCCGCCAGGGCCAGCTGCCCGGCGCTCTCGTACGCCGCGCCCAGGTTCATGAGGGTCTGGGCCACCGACAGGTGGTCGCTGCCGAGCGTCTTGCTCTCGAGCGCCAGCGCCTCCTTGTACTTCTCGATCGCCTTGCGCGAGTTCCCCAGCAGAAGCTCGACGTTGCCCAGGTTCACCTTGCCGACGGCGATGAGCGGATGATCGGCTGACAGCACCTCGTAGCCGAGGGTGAGCGTCTCCTCGTACACGCCGCGCGCCGAGTCGTACTCGCCGCGGGCGGTCAGCACGTTGCCCAGCTCGGTCAGCGACAGGCCGTAGTTGCGGTGCTTCTTTCCGTAGATGCGCTCGACGATGTCGAGCGACTTCTGGGCGTGGCCGAGCGCCTCGTCGAGCTGACCCAGCTCGCGCAGGGTGGCGGCCAGCTCTCGCAGCACCTCGGCCACCTCGCCGCTCTCGGGGCCGTACAGCTTCTCGCGGATCGACAGGGCGTTCAGCTGCCGCTCTCGCGCGCGCTGCAGGTCCTCGGCCAGGAACGAGGCCATCCCGCCGTTGCGCAGGCGGGTCGCCTCGAGCGCGCGATCACCGCCGGCACGCTGGAGCGGACCGCTCGCCAGGCGGAAGAACAGCTCACCCTGGTCGAAGTCCTGGAGCTCGTAGCCGACCACGTAGACCAGGTCGACCAGGGCGCGGGCGCGGGCCAGATCGTAGCCGGCCGCCTCCGCCTGATCGCTGGCGCGAAGGAGCTCCTGCTTGGCCCTGGCGAAGTTGCCGGTCAGAGTCTCGAGCCGACCGCGCGCGAGGTGGAGCTCCGCGTCGACCGGCGCATAGTCGGTGGCCGGCAGCTCCTTGGCCGCCTCGTCCAGCAGCCTGGCGGCCGGCTCGCCGCGCCCGACGAACGCGTTGGCGGTGGCTCGCGACACCAGCGCCCTCACCTTCTCGATCGCGGCGCGCTGCTCCGGGTCGGTGGGCAGCGGGAGGCCGCGGTCGAGGACCAGCGCGTCCTCGCACTGGGCGACCACCCCGAGCGCGTGGACCGAGTCGACCGCGTGCTCGACCACCTTGGCGTCGGCGGCAACCAGGACGTCGACCAGGTCGGACATCTCGCGCTGGCGCTGGGCCAGACAGGCGGCGCGCCGGTCGTACAGCGCCTGCGACTGCAGCCCGCTGTGGGTCGCCGTGCACGACTGCACCGCCATCGCCGTCCAGTCAGCCGCGTACTCGTCGAGCGCGCGGTTGACCGCGTTCAGCGCCGGCTCGGAGCGCACCGCCGGGGCCGCGCGGAACGCCTTCTCCAGATCGGCGCGGTGCGCTGGCCAGACCGCCGCGATCCCCTCGCCCGCCTCCTCGCACGACGGATCGGAGCGGACCATGATTCCCTCGCGATC
This sequence comes from Kofleriaceae bacterium, assembly GCA_035489015.1. GTDB lineage: Bacteria > Myxococcota_A > Polyangia > Haliangiales > Haliangiaceae > DATFRY01. The sequence goes on from DATHKR010000174.1 coordinate 46,691, forward strand.
GCGCGCCACCCACAGCCCGCCCGCCGCCGCAGCGAGCGCGGCGATCCCGCCGATGGCCGCGGCCAGCCCGAGTTGCCGACCGCGCGGCGCCAGCACCGCCTCCAGCTCGGTCAGGAACTCGCGCATCGAGGGGAACCGCGCCGCCGGCGACGGGCTCATCGCGCGGTCGAGCGCGGCGCGCAGCTGGCGCGGCAGCTTGACCCACGACGGCGGCGGATGCCGGTCGCCGGTGGTCACGCGCCGGATGAGCTCGGGCAAGCTGCTGGACGCAAACGGGTGAGCACCGTGGAGCGCCTCGTACAGCGCCACGGCGAAGCTGAACTGGTCGCTGCGCGCATCCACCTGGCCCAGACCGTGCTGCTCCGGCGCCATGTAGAGCGGCGTGCCCAGGATCTCGCCGGTGGTGGTGAGATCGAATCGCTTGGCGCGCGGCGAGGTCGGCGCGTCCCACTGGGGCTCCGGCTGGCGCTCCTCGGTGGCGCGGGCCAGCCCGAAGTCGGTGACCCGCACCCTGCCCTCGAGGCTGACGATGACGTTGTCCGGCTTGAAATCGCGGTGGATGAGCTGGGCCCGGTGCGCGGCTTCCAGACCGCGCCCGGCCTCGATGAATGCATTGACGATCTCTTGCCACCGGCGCGGCTGCATCAGCCATTCACCGAGGGTGGTGCCCTCGGCCAGCTCCATGCTGACGAAGATCTCGCCGCCGACCGTCCCCACCTCGTAAACCGTGATGACGTTGGGGTGCGACAGCCGCGCCATGGACTGCGCCTCGCGCAGGAGGCGAGACCCCATCCCGGCGTCCTGCGACGAGTCGTCTCGGCGCAGCACCTTGATCGCGACGTGACGGCCGAGCTGCGAGTCGTAGGCGGCGTAGACCACGCCCATGCCACCCCAGCCGATCACGTCTTTGATCGTGTAGTTGCCGATCCGCGAGCCGCGCCGGCGCAGCTTGTGCTCGCGCGTGGTCGGCGGGTTCGCGCCCGGTCGCCGCGGCGATGGACTGCGCAAATCGATCGTCGCCGCGTTCACGGAATCTTTTTGCTCGCGGCGGCGCGGCGCGGTGGGCGCCTCACCCTCCAGCCGCAACTTGCGCGCGCGCCGTGAAGGCGTCACCGCCTCCTGGGTTCGATCGTTGCCTCCTCGTCGACCCCACACGGCGCGTCCAGCATACGAGAAACCGCAGGCGGCATCCAAGGATGCGGTGAGACTCTGCAACTGGCGCGATCCGCGGCACAGGCCCGGCGATATCACCCACCTCTGGGTGTGAAACTCACCGGACCGCTGTTGTCCGCCCGCCACAGCTCGAATGCCGCCGCGGCGTCGATCCCCGCAGCTGTCGCCGGGTTGCGTGACGGGCGTCCCCCTTGCAATGGCGGCTGTCGTGCGGTTCATGAGACCAGCGGTTTTCATGGGTTTTGCGGCAGTCACCCTGTATGGGTCAATGGCTGGGGCCCAGCCGCCGGGCCTCGCCCCCTCGAGCGGCCATCTGCCCCTGCATCACGCGGTGCCGCCCGCGCCCGAGTTGTTTCCGTCCCCGCTGCCGAGCCTGCCTCCGCCGAGCCGCAACGCGCCGGTCGAGCCGACCATCGCGTTCAAGATGATCGCGACCGGCTTCACCGCGCACGTCGCCCCCGACGGTGCGATCGACTTCGGCGAGGGACGGGCTGGATTCTGGGCCGGGGCCGATCCGGTCGTCGGCCTGGCCGCGATGATCCAGTTCGACGGTGACTCGGTGGGGGGCGGGAAATTCGACCCGTACCTGCCGCAGAAGCTCGCCCTCATGGAGGCGACCCGCGAGGAGCGATGGGCGATGCGGCGCGCCCACGACGAGGTGGTGATGCAGCGCGCGCTCGACGATCTGCCCCGCTACCTCGACGCGGTGTGGAGCCGGCCGGGCTGGTCGGCGAGCACGCGCCGGCAGCTCCTGTTCGCGCTGTGGGATGAAGCGGCCGAGGACGGCAACGAGCTCCTGCGCGCAGGCGGTGCCGAGGCGCGCCGCCTCATCGAGGAGTTCATCGCCCTTCGCCTGCCGCCGGGCAGCCGCCTCGCGTTCCGCGCCGCCGAGCTCACCCGGTTCAACCGCGCGCGTCAGTCACGCCAGGCGTTCGCCCCTTATCGAAAGCGCCCGCCCGCGCGCAAGCAAGACCTGACGCCGGGTCTCGACACGCCCTCGCCGCTCCTGGCCGACACCGCGACGCTGGTCGCCGCCCTGCGCGCGTTCTGATCGCCGCCAGCGTGTTAAGGTCAGCTCCTCTTCGCGGAGGAGCGACGATGCGCGGCATGATCCTCTTCGCTGCGGCGCTGGCCCCGGTGGCCGTGGCCGCATCGATTGGCTGTGAGAGTGGCGAAAAAGCCGACAAGGGCGACCAGGCCGCCGACCAGCGGAGCACCGATCCGGCCGGGCGCGATCCGGCTGCCGGCGCGGCGGGCGTGGCCCCGGCGAGCCCCGGCTCGAACATCGAGCGGATCCCGATCGCGGTGCCATACGGCAAGCAGGTGGACTGCTCGTCGGTGATCGACATCGCCCTGTTCTCGCGCTACATCGGCGGCCCGGTCGGCGAGATCAAGGACCGCGGGGAGTCCAACTCGGAGGCGAGCCTCAGCTGCGGCCTCATCCGCGCCGGCAAGCCGCCCGCCACCGACGCGCAGCTGCGCAAGTACCAGCGCGAGGGGATGAAGCTCGGCGTCCTGCCCGGCGACGAGTACTGCATGGTGACCGCCTACTGCTCGATGGCCACCGACGAGGACCGGTTCAAGAAGAAATGCGACGACGACCACGACGTCGCCAACGAGGCGGTCGGCCAGTTCGCCTGCGTCCACCCCAGCCAGCGCGGCCCCAAGCAGGCCTACACCTACCGGGTGATCGATCCGGACACGCGCTGCATGCTCGAGGTCATGGGCGGACCGAGCGTCACCGACGAGCCGCTGGTGCAGAACTGCACGCGCGCGGCGCTCGAGGACATCACGCTCGCCGAGCTGAAGCGCTTCCACTGAGCGCGGGCGCGGCGATCACGACGCCGCCGCAGGAGCCGAGATCCACGCCCGGGTCAGGTCCTCGATCAGGCGGCGCTCGTCGACCGAGAGCCACGGCGGATCGCCGGCCGACGCGTTGACGCGCATGTGCTCCGACCGCGAGGTGGCCGGGATGGCGCACGAGACCCGAGGGTCGCTGAGCGCCCACTTGAGCAGCGCCTGGGCCCAGGTGTGCACCCCGGCGCCGGCCAGCGGCGCCAGCGCCTCGTCGGGCGGTGCGTGCTCGAACAGGCGTCCGGTGCCGAACGGCGTCATCGCGATGATGCCGATGCCGAGCCGATCCGCCTCGGGCAGGATCTCCTCCTCGGCGGTGCGCTCGCCCGGGTGGTAGGGCACCTGCACCGCGTCCACCTTGCGCGTTCGCATGAGCTCGAGCAGCCGCGGATACGACGACGGCAGGTAGTGGGTGATGCCGATCGCGCGCACGTGCCCGCTCCGGCGCAGCCCGCTCAGCATCGGCAGGTAGTCCTCGGCGCCGAGCGCGTTGTGGATCTGGTAGAGGTCCACGTGGCCGAACCAGCCGAGCGCCTGCTCGACCTGCTGCTCGCCGATCGCGCGGGTGCGGGCCCACACCTTGGTCGCCACCAGCGAGTCGACCCGGCGATCGCCGAGCGAGACCGCCAGCACCCGCTCGGCCTCGCCGTACATCGGCGAGGTGTCGAACAGGTTGGCGCCGCTCTCGAGCGCCGCGTCGACCACGGCCTCGCAGCGCGCCTGATCCGGATCGCCGCGGACGTTGAAGACCCGCGCGGTGCCGACCCCGACCGCCGGGACGTGCAGGCCGGAGGTGCCGAGTAATCGCCGCTCCATCGCCGGCGAAGATAGCAGCCACCACCGACGACTCACCGACGAGGCGCACCGGCTCCGAAAATGCGACGGGCATGGCCGCTGGCCATGCCCTTTTTCGAGGTGCCGCCGGCAACGCCGTGCGGCCATCGAGTCGCAATCAGATAAGCTGCGAGAACTACTTCCCGCCGCCGCCGGCGTTCTCGCCGCCGCCCTGGGCGCCGCTCTCGCCGCCGCCCTCGGCCGGGGGCTGCTCGCCGCCGGTGTCGCCAGTGCCATCGGCCGGCGGGGTCTCGCCCTCGGCCGGAGCCGCCTCGCCCTCGGCGGGAGCCTCGCCAGCCGCGTCGCCAGCGCCCTCGGCCGGAGTCTCGGTGCTGGCCGGGGTGGTCTCCTCGCTCTTGCTGCTGCCACCGCAGGCGAACGCGCCGACTGCCAGACCGCCGAGACCGATCGCCAGAATCACATTACGAAAAAGAGTCATTGCTCGCTCCTTGGATGGTCGGAACCCAGGTTGATTGCGAGATAACGTTCTCTGGGCCGAGCACTTACAGCGGCGTTGGATCGAGAAGCGTTTCTCGAGATGAGGCGCGCACCCTAACAAGCCGCGCGCGAGCGCGCCACCGCTGGCGGCCAAAAGGACCACGCGGCAGCTCCCTCGCGCCTAACCGGTGGATACGAAATCAACCCGGGCGACGGACGTACTCGAAGGCGAACGGCTGCCCGTTGATCCCGCGGCGCGGCGGCGCGATCCAGTGGGCGATCTTGCCGGGCTCGTGAACCGGCTGCATGAGGCTCTTCACGTGGACCTCGTCCGCCTCGCTCGGCAGCCAGTCGCCGCTGCGGCGGTTCCACTCGTCCTCGCTGAGCAGCGTTCCGCTCGGATCGGTCTTCACCGCGGCGAACGCGCCGATCTGTCGGTGGAAGCGCCGGCTCGGCAGCTTCAGCTCGAACGAGAGGCCCGCCTCGCGGATGGTCTTGTTCCAGCGGTCCACGCCGCGCTGGCAATCCTCGACGAAGTCGTCGCGCAGGATCTCGTTCATCGCGTTGCGCAGCGGCACGTCGCTGGATACCACCTTGCCGCCCTGCACCTCCTCGACCGCGCGCGTGGCGCCCAGGCCGGTGTGCTCCTGGTAGCGGGTCGCCTCCTTGTAGCGGCCCTTCACCCCGGCCGCGAACGCGTCGGCCGCGTTGGACGAGATCTCGCCGCCGAAAAGATCGAGCGAGAGCGTGTACCAGAGGTTGATGTACTTCTGCATGGTCGGCAGGTCGATGCCGCCGGCGGCGCGCGCGTCCTCGTTCGGGTCCTGCTTCATGAGCTCGCAGGTGCGCTCGACGATGCGGCCGACCCCGGTCTCGCCCACGAACATGTGGTGGGCCTCCTCGGTCAGCATGAAGCGGCAGGTGCGTGCCAGCGGATCGAAGGCGCTCTCGGCCAGCGCCGACAGCTGATACTTGCCGTCGCGGTCGGTGAACATGGTGAACATGAAGAACGACAGCCAGTGGCTGGTCGGCTCGTTGAAGGCGCCGAGGATGCGCGGGCGGTCGCTGTCGCCCGAGCGCCGCTTCAGCAGCTCCTCCGCCTCCTCGCGCCCGTCGCGCCCGAAGTAGCGCTGGAGCAGGTAGACCATCGCCCACAGGTGGCGGCCCTCCTCGACGTTGACCTGGAACAGGTTGCGCAGGTCGTAGAGCGACGGCGCGGTGCTGCCGAGGTGGCGCTGCTGCTCGACCGAGGCCGGCTCGGTGTCGCCCTGGGTCACGATCAGGCGGCGCAGCATGTTGCGCAGCTCGCCGGGGACCTCGTCCCAGACCGGCTGGCCGATCGAGTCGCCGAAATGGTGGAGCCGGCCCTCCTGCTTCGGCTCCAGGAAGATGCCCCAGCGGTAGTCGGGCATCTTCACGTGGTCGAAGTGAGCCCAGCCGCCCGGCTCGACCGAGACCGCCGTGCGCAGGTAGACGTCGTCGCCCTGGAAGCCCTCGGGGCCCATCTGCTTCCACCAGTCGAGGAAGTGCGGCTGCCACTGCTCAAGGGCGCGCTGCAGGCGCTTGTCGCCCGACAGGTCGACGTTGTTGGGGATTCTCTCGTCGGAGATTTGCGACATCGGTGTCCTCAGGTCCGGGTCCAGTGGAAGGCCGGACGCTCCGGCTTGCCATACAGGGTCAATGCGCCGCGCTCGCCGGTCGCGTTGGGTCGGGTGAAGATCCAGTTCTGCCAGGCCGACAGGCGGCCGAGGATCTTGGTCTCCATGCTCTCGGGCCCGGCACAGCGGAGCGAGGCCTCCATGCCGGTCAGCGCGTCGGGCGAGAGCGAGGCGCGCTCCTCGACCGCGATGCGCAGCTCGTCCTCGAAGTCGATGTCGTCGGCCACGATGGTGGCGATGCCCATGGCGTCGGCCTCGGAGGTCGGGATCGGCCCCTCGGCGCCGCGCGCGAGGACCGCGTCGACCCGGGCCGGATCGGCCAGCCAGCGGATCGCCAGCCGGCTCTTGCCGGTCAGGGTGGGCAGCGAGCCGGCGTTGGCCGGCGACAGGTGCACGGCGACCTCGCCGGCCTCGTCGTCGAGCATGTAGATGCGATCGGCCGCCAGCGCGACCTCGAGCAGGCTGCCGGCCGCGCACGAGCCGGCGTCGACCACCGCGAAGAAGGAGCGCGCGGTCACGTCGAGCACGCGCAGCGCGCGGGCCTGGAGCAGGAGGACCTCGCGGCAGAAGCCGCTCTGGCCGGCGCACTCGGCCAGAGCGCGGTCGGCGGCGACCACGTGGGCCGGGTTGCCGCGGGTGCGGAGCAGGATCGTGCCGATCTCCGGCTCGTTGAAGCGGAGGTTCCACAGCGCGTCGCGCAGCTCGCGGAAGGCGCGCAGCGCCCACAGGTCCGAGCCCTGCTCGATCATGGCCGCGGCGGTGGTCGGCGGCGCCGCCTCGGGGGCGTTGATCGTGAGCACCGCGGTGCGCGACGGGCGATCGAGCTCGAGGGTGACGTGGCGATAGCGGATGCGCGAGGCCTCGTAGGTCGGGTCGAGCGGCGCGAGCTCGACGGCGGGGCCGCGCGGGACGTCGGCGACCTGGGCGGCCAGGGCGAGGGCGCGCTCGCGGACGCCGGCGTCGAAGCGCGACCTGGGGAGCAGCGCGTCGACCAGGCCCCAGTCGACCGCGCGCTTGCCCTTCACCCCCTCGGCCACGGTGCAGAACACGTCGGCGCGGTCGCGGCGCACCTTGCGCTTGTCGACCAGGCGGGTGAGGCCGCCGGTGCCGGGCAGGACGGCGAGCAGCGGGGTCTCCGGGAACGACACGGCCGAGGATCCGTCGTCGACCAGCACGATCTCGTCGCAGGCGAGGGCCAGCTCGTAGCCGCCTCCCGCGGTGGTTCCCTTGCAGGCGGCCAGGAAGCGGAGCCCGCTGGCGCGGGACGCGTCCTCGATCGCCATGCGAGTCTCGTTGGTGAACTTGCAGAAGTTGACCTTGAACGAGTGGCCGGACGCGCCGAGCATGTAGATGTTCGCGCCGGAGCAGAAGACCCGGTCGAGGTCGGCGGTGACCACGACCGCGCGGACCGCCGGGTGCTCGAAGCGGAGCCGCTCGATCGCGTCGGCCAGCTCGATGTCGACCGAGAGGTCGTAGGAGTTGAGCTTGAGCTCGTAGCCCGGGCGCAGCGGGTGATCCGGATCGACGTCCATGGTCAGACGGGCCACGGACGGGTCGTCGCCGCCGACGTCGAGACGCCAGTGGCGGTAGCGGGCGGGGTGGGTCTCGAAACGGACCGGATCGCGCGACTCGGCGGCTTCAGCCATGCCGTGGTTCTACAGGCCGTTGGGAGTGGGTGCAAGCAATTTATTGCTTGCTGAGCCCGGCTCGACGTGCACTATACTTCGGTGCACTGCTGGATAGAGAGACATTCCTCGCCGCCGTTGGTGCACGCGTGCGGGCGCGGCGCGAGGAGCGCGGCCTGTCGCGCCGCGAGCTCTCCGACCGCTCGCAGGTGTCGGAGCGCTTCCTGGCCCAGCTCGAGGGGGGCAGCGGCAACATCTCGCTGGCTCGCTTCGCCGAGGTGGCCGCCGCGCTCGGCGTGAGCCCGGCCGATCTGCTGATCGGGACCGAGCTGGCCGTGCGCCGCCACACGCCGGTGGCGCTGCTCGGCGTTCGCGGCGCCGGGAAGTCGACCGTCGGCGCGGCCCTGGCCACGCGCCTGGGCGTGAGGTTCGTGGAGCTCGACCAGACCATCGAACAGGCGGCCGGGCTCGCGCTGGGCGAGCTGTTCGAGCTGCACGGCGAGGCCCACTATCGCCACCTCGAGCGCGACGCGCTGCGCCGGGTGCTCGATGGATCGCCGCTCGTGCTCGCCACCGGGGGATCGATCGTCAGCGACCGCGACAGCTTCGCGTTCCTGCGCCAGCGGACCCGCACGGTGTGGCTGCGCGCGCGCGCCGAGGACCACTGGGACCGCGTGATCCGGCAGGGCGATCGCCGCCCGATGGGGGAGAACCCGCACGCGTTCGCCCAGCTGCGGGCGCTCATGTCGGCGCGTGAATCGCTCTACGCCGCAGCTCACCACGTGGTCGAGACGAGCGGGCGCTCGCTCGATCAGGTGGTGGCGGCGGTACAGCAGGTGGTGGCCGGGTAGTCGCGGTCGGGTCCGGCTCTCTCCGAAATAGCTTCCTCGCCCTTCGGGCTCGGTCGGTCCGGCTCTCTCCGAAATAGCCTTCCTCGCCCTTCGGGCTCGGTCGGCTAACGCTCGCGGTGCGGGCGGCGCTCGGTCATGTCGGGGTTCTTGTCGTCGAGCTCGGGGTTCCGGCTGCCCGGGACCTCGCCCTCGATGTCGCGCTGGGCCGGCTGGCCCGGGTTGCGCTGCGGCTCACGGGCCGGGTCGCTCTCTTCGCGGCGCGGGGTCGGCTGGGCCGGATCTTCGCGGCGATTCGGGTTCTTCGGGCTGGTGGGGTTCGTCGGATTCGCCATGACTATCTCCGATCTTTGGGTTGTTCGTGCTGGGGGTTGAGATGTGAGCGGCGCGCGGGTCAGCCGCCGTACTGCTGGCCGTAGTGCGCGTGGACGGACCGCCCGTACTCCTCGTTGCCGAGATCGGGCCAGCTGTCCTTGTCGAAGCCGGGCGCGTTCTTCAGCACTTCCTTGTCCACGTCGAGCACGAAGCACTTGTGCTCCTCGTCGAGCTGCATGGCACTCCAGGGAATGGCAAACAGCTTGTTTCCCATCCCCAGGAAGCCACCGAACGACAGCACGGCGTAGGCGACGCGGCCGGTCTGGGTGTCGAGCATGATGTCCTCGACCTTGCCGAGATCCTCGGCCTGCGCGTTGACGACCTTGTCCCCGGTGAGGCTCGTGACGGACATGGTTCTGCGGTAGTTCATTTTTCTCTCCCTCCGTTGCGATGCTCTGGTAGTGCAGTCGCCATGCCGGCGGAGATCGCCGTCACCGTGTCGGATGCCGGGTTCACGAGAGCGATTCGCGTGTCACGTCGGCACGGTGGCAGCACAGTGCTCCTGTCCTGACACCTTCACCGCGCGCGCCGTTCACGGCACGTGGCTTGGCCCTGGCCGAGGATCACGTGGCCCTCGGGCGGGCCTATGACGTGGCGATGGTCGCGGACGACCAGGAGCAGCGATTGGGCGGCGCGTCAGCCGGCGGGCTCGTCAGTGGCCGGCTCGGCCGCGCTTCCGGCCAGGAGCGCCTCGAGCCCGGCCTCGTCGATCACCGCGACGCCGAGCTTGGTCGCCGAGGCCCGCTTGCTCTCGCCGGTGTTCTCGCCGGCCAGGAGATACGAGGTGCTCTTCGACACCGCGGTGGCCACGCGCCCGCCCGCGCTCTGGATGCGGCTGGCGATCTGCGAGCGCGGGATCGACAGCGTGCCGGTGATGACGAAGGTCTTGCCGGCCAGGGGGCCGTCGCCACGCTGCTCGAGCGGCTCGAGCGGATCCACGCCGCGCTCGGCCAGCAGCGCCAGCACCGCGCGGGTCTCCGGGCGGCCGAGGAACTGGACCAGCGAGCGGGCGATCACCTCACCGACCCCCTCGATCTCGATGAGACGCTCGACCGCGCCGTCCTCGCCCGACTCGTCGATGACCTGGAGGATGTCGCCGACCCGGCGGTGACGCTGCGCGATGAGCCGGGCCGCCACGCCGCCGACGTGCGGGATCCCGAGCGCGGCGAGCAGGCGCGAGGTGGTGGCCTTGTGGCGGGCCTGATCGATCGCGGCGACCAGGTTGCGGGCGCTGGTCTCGGCGAAGCGATCCAGCTCGATCAGATCCTCGGCGCGCAGCGCGAACAGGTCGGCCACGTTCTTGACCAGGCCGGCGTCGAGCAGCGCCTGGCAGATCTTCTCGCCCAGCCCGTCGATGTTGAGCTGGCCGCGTCCGGCGAAGAACTGGATCGACTGAAGGAGCTGGGCGGGACAGGCCAGCGCGTTGGGGCAGCGCAGCGCGACTCGCCCCTCGTCGCGCACGAGCTCGCTGTGGCAGCTCGGACACTCGGTCGGCGGGCCGAACGGCTCGGCGGCGTGCTTCTCCACCACCGAGAGCACCTGCGGGATGATCTCGCCGGCCTTGTGGACCAGCACTCGATCGCCGGTGCCGATGCCGAGGCGCGCCACCTGATCCCAGTTGTGGAGCGAGGCGCGCTTGACCGTGGTGCCGGACAGCTCGACCGGCTCGAGCATCGCCACCGGCGTGATGGTGCCGGTGCGGCCGACGTTGATCTCGAGGCCGGTGACCGGGGTGATCGCCTGGTTGGCGGGGAACTTGAAGGCGATCGCCCAGCGCGGGAACTTGGACGTGGAGCCGAGCGCGCGGCGCTGGTGGAACGAGTCCACCTTCACCACCACGCCGTCGGTGTCGTAGGGGAGCTGGGCGCGGAGCTCGTCCCACTCGCCGACCGCCGCCCACAGCTCGTCCCAGCCGCGACAGAGCCGGCTCTCCGGCGCGGTCGGGAGGCCGAGCTCGGCCAGCGACTCGAGCACGCGGTGGTGGGAACCGGCCAGCTCGTCGCCGGCCGCCGCCTCGTACACGATGACCCGGAGCGGGCGGCTGGCCACCAGCCGCGGATCGAGCTGCTTGAGCGAGCCGGCCGCGGTGTTGCGCGCGTTCTTGAACGCCTCCTCGCCGGCGGCGATGCGGTCGGCGTTGACCCGGGCGAAGTCGGCGCGCCGCATGTAGACCTCGCCGCGCACGGTGAGGTCGACCTCGCGCGCGAGGCGGAGCGGCAGGCCTCGCACGGTGCGCAGGTTGCCGGTCACCTCCTCGCCGGTGCGACCGTCGCCGCGGGTGGCGCCGAGCGAGAAGACCCCGGCCCGGTAGACCAGCTCGATCGACACGCCGTCGATCTTCGGCTCGACCACGTAATCGACCGTCTCGCCCTCGAGGCCGCGCGCGACCCGGTCGTGGAAGGCGCGCAGCTCCGCCTCGTCGTAGGTGTTGTCGAGCGAGAGCATCGGCAGGTCGCGGACGACCTTGGTGAACTGGCCGAGCGGCGCGTGGCCGACCCGGCCGGTCGGCGACCAGGCCACCGCCCAGTCGGGGTGCTCGGCCTCGATGTCGCGCAGGCGGCGGTAGCTCCGGTCGTAGGCCTCGTCGCTGATGCGCGGGCGCGCCTCCACATAGTAGAGGCGGTCGTGCTCGGCGATCTCGGCGACCAGGGCGAGGTACTCGTCCTGCGAGGCGTGTGACGGGGAGGCGGGCGGTGGCCCGGCGGGGCTCGCGAGCTGGTCTTTCTCTCGGTTCTCCATGGCGCGGCGGACGGGAGAGTAGACGCGATGTCGCGGGTTGTCCGCCCTCGCCGCGCGCCGAGGCGCGGGCGGACCGGGCAGGTGGTGGGTTGGGAACCAGCTGGTCGATCCCGCCATGGGACGGACCGTTCCCGCGCCATCTAGCTGCAAATGCGGGACATCGCGAGCATCGAAGACCCACCTGCGGTGGGATTGAGCGGCGCTGCCCGGTCAGTCGTCGAGGTGGTCGGGGCGGGCCTTGCCCTCGACAAAGGCGTCGAGCTCGACCTCTTCCTCGGTGTCGCGGCGGCGGCGCGAGGCGGCCTGGATCTCGGCGAGCGCCTCGGGGATGCCGGTGTCGAGGGTCTCGGGGCCGAGCGCGACCGGGTCCATGTCGGGGCGGCCGGTGTCGAAGGTGGTCTCTTCCTCGGGGGACAGCGGCTTGTGTCCGATGAGGCATCCGGCCACGACGGTGGCGGCGAACGCGCGCCCCTCGAAGTAGGCGTCGATCGCCTCCTTGATGTACCAGAAGATGTCCTGCATCTCCTGGCCGCTGCCGGCGATCTCCTTCCACGCCGCCAGCGGACCGAACTCGATGACCGGCGCGAAGAAGAACTCGCGCGACGAGCGGAACAGCATGGTGAAGCGGTCCACCTCGACGCGGCCGCGGTTGAGGCCGGCCGCCTTGAGCCAGCCCTCGCAGTCGGCGACGGTCGGATAGCTGACCGCGATGTGCTCGTCGAGCCGCGCGAGCGTGTCGTTCTTGTCGTGCTTGGTCAGCACCTCGCGGTAGATGTCGTGGAACTCCTGGAAGGTTCCCTCGAGCGGCAGCGTGCAGCGCACCTCGCCGCCCGGCACGGTCACGCGGGCGTAGTCGGCCAGCGCTCCGCCCGGCTCCTCCATCTCGGTCAGGCCCAGGTTCGACACCACCAGGTCGTAGACGTCGTCGGCGAACGGCAGGCGGGTGCCGGGGATCTCGCTGCGGAAGAAGACCCCCTTGGCCCCCATCTCCTCGATCTTGTGGCGGGCCACATCGAGCAGCGCCGACGACGAATCGATCGCGATGAAGCGCGAGCCGGGACCCAGGCGGCGGATGATGTCCACCGCCGGGTACCCGGTGGCGCAGGCCAGGTCGAGCACCTGGCACCGATCGGGCAGCTCCAGCTCGCGCAGCACCATGCGCCCGAAGCGGCGCGACCAGACCGGCAGGACCTCGTCGTCGTAGACCCGGGCCAGCTTCTCCAGCTTGTGTGTGCGCTTTCTGGAGATCATTCCCGTACGCGAGCGGTGTACAGCTCCTGCCCGGCGGCGCGGAACTCGGCCGCCTTGGCATCCATTCCGGCCTGGATCGCCGCCCCCTCCACCATGCCGTTGGCCGCCGCGTACTCGCGCAGGTCCTGCGTGATCTTCATCGAGCAGAACTTGGGCCCGCACATGGAGCAGAAGTGCGCTCCCTTGGCGGCCGGCGCCGGCAGCGTCTCGTCGTGGAACTCGCGCGCCTTGTCGGGATCGAGCGAGAGGTTGAACTGATCCTCCCAGCGGAAGTCGAAGCGCGCCTTGCTGAGCGCGTCGTCGCGCTGCTGCGCGCCCGGGTGGCCCTTGGCCAGGTCGGCCGCGTGGGCGGCGATCTTGTAGGCGATGACGCCGTCGCGCACGTCCTCCTTGTTGGGCAGGCCGAGGTGCTCCTTGGGCGTCACGTAGCAGAGCATGGCGGTGCCGTGCCAGCCGATGATGGCGGCGCCGATCGCCGAGGTGATGTGGTCGTAGCCCGGCGCGATGTCGGTGACGAGCGGGCCGAGGGTGTAGAACGGCGCCTCGTGGCAGACCTCCATCTGGCGGTCCACGTTCTCCTTGATCTTGTGCATCGGCACGTGGCCGGGGCCCTCGATCATCACCTGGATGTCGTGCTTCCAGGCGATCTCGGTCAGCTCGCCGAGGGTGTCGAGCTCGGCGAACTGGGCCGCGTCATTGGCGTCGGCGATGCAACCGGGCCGGAGCCCGTCGCCCAGGCTGAAGGCGACGTCGTACTTCTTCATCACCTCGCAGATCCGCTCGAACTCGGTGTAGAGGAAGTTCTCCTTGTGGTGGGTCAGGCACCACTTGGCGATGATCGAGCCGCCGCGCGAGACGATGCCGGTCGTGCGGTTGATGGTGAGCGGGATGTGGCGGAGCAGGACGCCGGCGTGGATCGTGAAGTAGTCGACCCCCTGCTCGGCCTGCTCGACCAGCGTCTCGAGGAAGACGTCGATGGTGAGATCCTCGGCGACGCCGTTCACCTTCTCCAGTGCCTGGTAGATCGGCACCGTGCCGATCGGCACCGGCGCGTTGCGGATGATCCACTCGCGGGTCTCGTGGATGTCCTTGCCGGTCGACAGATCCATGACCGTGTCGGCGCCCCACTTGGTGGCCCACGACAGCTTCTCGACCTCCTCGGCGATCGAGGAGCTGACCGCGGAGTTGCCGATGTTGGCGTTGATCTTCACCTTGAAGTTGCGGCCGATGATCATCGGCTCGGACTCCGGGTGGTAAATGTTGGCCGGGATGATCGCGCGGCCGCGCGCGACCTCGTCCCGCACGTACGCCGGATCCATCGCCTCGCGCATGGCGACGAAGTACATCTCCTCGGTGATGATGCCGCGCCGCGCGTAGTGCATCTGGCTGCGGTTGCCGTCGTCGCCGTCGGCCATGCGCCGGTCGATCCACGGCTGGCGCAGACGGGGCAGCCCGTGCTGGACGTCCGGGTTGGCCGGGCCAGCCGTGTCGTAGACGGTGAACGAGGGCTCGCCTCCGGCCAGGTCGATGCGGCGGAACGGGACCCGCAGGCCGCGCTCCTCGGTGTGGACCCTGGTCGAGCTGGGGAAGCCGCCCACCGGAGACACCGCCGCCGCCACTCCTTCGTCGACCTGCGGCAGCGAACGGGCACGCCCGTTGCCGTTGCGATCATCAGTCGAGCTCATCGGTTCCTCGCTTTCCTACGCCGGTATGATCCGGATCAGGTTCAGGGGTCGCACGGCGAAATCGACGTGCCTCTCAGCCCGGCCTGGGCTCCCCCAGCTATGTGCTTGCTCGGAGGTTATCCGTCCGGAGGGTAGGGCGCAACGGCGGTCGGCTCGCCGACACCGGATCCATGGTAGGAACATCCAATCCTCATGAGCAGCAAGCTACCCGTGGTCGACGGCGGTGATGTCCCGCCGCCGGACGAGATCGAGGACGAGATCCGGCGGCTCAAGAAGGAGCGCAACGCGGTCCTCCTCGCCCACTACTACCAGGAGTCGGAGATCCAGGATCTGGCCGACTTCGTGGGCGACTCGCTGCAGCTGAGTCAGCAGGCGGCGGCCACCACCGCCGACGTCATCTGCTTCTGCGGGGTCCACTTCATGGCCGAGACGGCCAAGATCCTGAACCCGTCGAAGGTGGTCGTGATTCCGGATCTCGAGGCCGGCTGCTCGCTGGCCGACGGCTGTCCGGCGCCGGCGTTCGAGCGCTGGCTGACGAAGTACCCGGGCCACACCGTGGTCAGCTACATCAACTGCAGCGCCGACGTGAAGGCGCTGTCCGACATCATCTGCACGTCGTCGAATGCGGCCAAGATCGTGAAGGAGCTCGGCCGCGACACCAAGATCGTGTTCGCGCCCGACAAGCACCTGGGCCGCTACGTGTCGAAGCAGGCCGGGCGCGACGACATCGTGCTGTGGCCGGGCACCTGCATCGTGCACGAGACGTTCAGCGAGCGGCGGTTGCTCGGGCTCATGGTCGAGCACCCGGACGCGCAGGTCATCGCGCACCCGGAGTGCGAGGAGTCGATCCTGCGCCACGCGTCGCACATCTCGTCGACGTCGGGGCTCATCGACTACGTGGTGAAGAGCTCGGCGACGAAGTTCATCGTCGCGACGGAGGCCGGCATCCTGCACCGGATGCAGCAGGAGGCGCCGGACAAGATCCTCATCGCGGCCCCGCCGGAGGACGAGTCTTGCGCGTGCAACATGTGCCCCTACATGCGCCGGAACACGCTCGAGAAGCTCTACCTGTGCCTGCGCGATCTGTCGCCGCAGGTGGACGTGCCGGAGCCGATCCGGGTGCGCGCGCTGGTTCCGATCCAGCGGATGCTCGACATGAGCGCGGCGCCGCGCGGCGACTGAGGTCGGGGCGCGCGGCGATCGGGATCGCGGCGATCGGGCTGGCCGCGATCGGGCTGGTGGCGGCGTGCTCGGGAGAGGCGACGCCGACCCCTCCGTCGGTGGCTCCGGCACCGGCTCCGTCGGTGGCTCCTTCGCCGGCTCCCTCGGCCGCTCCTTCGCCGGCTCCCTCGGCCGCTCCTTCTTCATCCGGCTCGGCGATCCCGGCCGAGGCCCGCCAGCTGATCGTCGCCACGGTCGACGACTGGGACGACATCTCGGCCGAGCTCCAGCGCTATGCGCGGGCCGGCGGCGGAGCCTGGCGCGCGATCGGCGACCCGTGGCCGGCGGTGATCGGCGCGCACGGGTCGGCGTGGGGGCGCGGCCTGCACGGCGACGGCGCGCCGGCCGGGCGGGGCGGACCGACCAAGCGCGAGGGCGACGGCAAGAGCCCCGCGGGCGCCTTCTCTCTGGGCGGGTCGTATGGCTACGCGGCGCGGTCGCCGGGCGGCGCGCGCACGCCCTATGTCCAGGTCGACCCCAGCTGGGTCTGCGTCGACGATGCGCGCTCGTCGCACTACAACCGCGTGCTCGACGCCGACGGGGTCGAAGTCGACTGGTCGTCGAAGGAGGACATGCGGCGCCGCGACGAGCTGTACCGCTGGGTCGTGTTCGTCGATCACAATCAGGACGCGACCGCCGGCGCGGGCAGCTGCATCTTCCTCCACGTGTGGCGCTCGAGCGATTCCGGAACCGCCGGCTGCACCGCGATGGAGCGCGGATCGATCGAGGCGCTGCTGGCCTGGCTGGATCCGGCCGCGCACCCGACCTTCGTCCTGCTCCCCGCCGGCGAGCGCGACGCGCTGCGCGCGGCCTGGGGCCTGCCCTGAGCTGCAGGCAACGCGGGGCGCGGCAAGTCGGTCGTACGTTGCGAGATGGCGGTGAAGCAGATCCTCGTATCTGCCTCGCTCGCGATCGGGACGGCTGGCTCGTCGGTGACCGCGCTCGCAGGACAGGCGAAGCGCTGCGTCGAGCGCGGCGTGCCGTTCATCTCCGTCGATACCAAGAAGAAAGAGCTGGTTGGAAACTTCAAGAACGCGGGCGTTGAGTGGCAACCGAAGGATTCGCCAGAGCTCGTCGACGTGCACGATTTTCCCAGCGACGCGCTCGGCAAGGCGATCCCGTACGGCGTCTACGACGTCGCGGATAACAGCGGCTTCGTCAACGTGGGCACCGACCACGACACGCCGGTGTTCGCGGTGACGTCGATCGAAGCGTGGTGGAAGCGGATGGGCAGCACGCGCTATCCCGAGGCAACGGAACTCTTCATCACCGCCGACGCGGGAGGCAGCAACGGCTATCGGGCACGCGTCTGGAAGTTCGAGTTGCAGCGCCTCGCCGACAAGCTCCGCCTGCCGATCCACGTCAGCCATTTTCCGCCGGGGACGAGCAAGTGGAACAAGGTCGAGCACCGTCTGTTCTCGTTCATCACGATGAACTGGCGCGGCAAGCCGCTCCGCACCTACGAGACCGTCGTAAATCTGATCGGCAACACGACGAACAGCGGTGGCCTGGTCGTGAGGGCCACGATCGATCGTCGTCGGTACCCTATCGGGAAGAAAGTCACTCCGAAGCAGATGCGCGAACTCAAAATCGAGCCGCACATGTTCCACGGCGACTGGAACTACACGATTCACCCGCGACCGATTGGGCCGTGACGAATCACGTTATCCATTCGAGGGCCCT
>DATHKR010000175.1:0-31778 GCA_035489015.1 Kofleriaceae bacterium
AAGGCCGCGGCGCCGGCCGGGCAGGCCAAGGCCGCGCCGTCGGCCGAGAAGGCCGCGCCCGCCAAGGCACAGGCCGAACAGGCGCCGGCGGAAAAGCCGTCGGCCGACAAGGACTCGACCCGCGCCGCCGCCGTACCGGCATCGGCGCCCGCGCCCGCGCCGCGCGGCGACAACGGCGAGGGTCGGCGGCTCAGCCCTTCGATGCGGCGCGCCCGGCGCGAGGAGACCACGCCTCCGCCAGTCGCGGCCGATCCAGCCGCCGCGGCCCGCACGCCGACCGCCGCTGCCACCCCGGCCGCCGCGCCGGCGGCACCCGCCGCGGCGCCGGCATCCGCTCGCGCGCCGGCACCGGCCGCGCCGGCCCAGGCCGGCGACCGCGAGGAAGTGGTGCCGATGACGCCGATCCGCAAGCGGATCGCCCAGCGTCTGGTCGAGGCGCAGCAGTCGGCCGCCGCGCTCACCACCTTCAACGAGGTGGACATGAGCCGGGTCATCGAGCTGCGCGACCGCTACAAGCAGGAGTTCGCCGAGCGCCACGGGGTCAAGCTCGGCTTCATGTCCTTCTTCGCCCGGGCCGCGATCGCCGCGCTCGAGGCGTTCCCGGGGCTGAACGCCGAGGTGCGCGGCGACGCGATCGTCTACAAGAAGCACTACGACCTGGGCATCGCGGTGCAGACCGACCGCGGCCTCATCGTGCCGGTCCTCCGCGACGTCGACCGGCGCGGCTTCGCCGAGATCGAGAAGGGCATCGGCGAGCTGGCCGCCCGCGCCCGCGCCGGCAAGCTCACCCTCGACGACCTGACCGGCGCCACCTTCACGATCACCAACGGCGGCATCTTCGGATCGATGCTGTCCACGCCGCTGCTCAACTACCCGCAGACCGGCATCCTCGGCATGCACAACATCGTCGACCGCCCGGTCGCCACCGGCGGCACCGTGCACGTCCGCCCGATCATGTACCTGGCGCTGACCTACGATCACCGCGTGGTCGACGGGCGCGAGGCGGTGTCGTTCCTGGTCGGGGTCAAGCAGCGCATCGAGAGCCCGGACCGGCTCCTGTTCGGCCTGTAGAGCACCGCGCGATCGATCGGCCGATCAGTCAGTCGGTCGATCAGCGGCCGCGCAGCCGGGCGATGAAGCCGCCGCCGCCGACCACCGCGCCGTCGCCGCTGGCGGCGATCGCCGCCGGGGCGAGCTCGAGGGGGCGCGACCAGCCTGGCGCGCCCGCCGGCGAGAACATCGCCGCGTAGCCGACGCCGTCGTCCGGCGCACCGACCACCGTCACGCCGCGCGCGCCGCATGCGACCGCGTCGGCCGATCGACTCTGGTCCACCGGTCGGGCCCACGCCGGCTCGCCGCTCGCGTCGAGCAGCGCGACCAGCCCGCGCGACTCCCCGCCGCTGGCGACCCGATCGCCGCCGACCTCGATCACGCCGGCGATGGTCATCGCCACGGCCAGCCGTCCGTCGGCGGCGGCGCACAGCCCGAGGGCGGCGCCGGCCCCGTCGGCCGCGAACGAGCGCGCCCAGCCGAACCCGTCCACGCCGACCAGCGCCACGAACGGGTCGGCGCTCTGGTCGGCCCCGCGCACCGTCGAGCTCGAGAAGTCGGCCCAGCGCTGGAACGAGCCGGCCACCACCGCGCCGTCGCCGACCGCGACGATCGCGTGGGGCGAGTCCGCGCCCGGCCCGCCCGCTCGGTGCAGCCAGACCACCCGGCCGTCACCCCCGGCCAGGCGCGCGACCCAGACGTCGAGGCTGCCCGCGCCGACCAGGGCCGCCCCGCCCGGATCCAGCGAGCCGGCGAAGTAGCCGGCCACGACCACATCACCGTCGGCCGTCCACGCCAGCGCGGTCGGCACCGCGTAGTCGGTCGCCGCGATCGACCGCGTCCACACCACCTGGCCGCGCGCATCGAGCCGGGCGGCGATCGCGCCGGGCTGACCGCTCGTCGCGATCGGCTTGCCGCCCAGCTCGGCCGGACCGGTCGATGTCCCCGCCACCGCCAGCGCGCCGCCGGTCCCCGACGCGACCGCGGTCAGATCCTGGTCGCCGGCGCCGCGCAGCGCCGCGCTCCAGACCACGTCGCCGGCCGGCGAGAGCCCGAGCGCGAACCCGTCGCCGCGACCAGCGCTGGTCAGCGCGGCCGAGCCGGCCGCGAGCGACCCCTCGAAGCCGCCCACCGCGACCGCGCCGCCGCCGGGCAGCGCCGCCACGCCGCGGGCGCTGGCCTGTCCGGCCAGCTTCACCATCCACTCGGTCCCGGGCGGCGCCTGATCGGCACCCGGCCCGGACCTGCCACCACCGCACGCTGCCAGGGCCGCGACCAGGACGGCGCGACACCCGGCTCCGCTGCGCGCGATCAGACCTTCTCGCCGCGCGCGCGCATGTCCCTCACCACCTGGGCGAGGCCCTGCTTGTCGATGAGCCGCATGGCCCGCGCCGACAGGCGCAGGCGGAGCCAGCGGCTCTCCTCCTCGAACCAGAAGCGCTTGTTGCGGAGGTTCACCTCCAGGCGGCGCTTGGTCTTGTGGTTCGAGTGACTGACCCGGTTCCCGACCAGGGCCTTCTTTCCGGTGACCTGACAGACGCGCGACATGGCTGCCTCGAAATCGATCTAGAGAACTGACTGGAGAACTTGGGAGAGGAAGACCTGAACGATCAGATCTTCGACTCCTTGAACTCGACGTGCTTGCGGAGGACCGGGTCGTACTTCTTGAAGACCAGCTTGTCCGGCGTGCGCTTCTTGTTCTTGGAGGTCGTGTAGAAGTATCCGGTGCCGGCGGTCGACACCAGGCGGATGAGCTCGCGGCCGCCTTTTTTCGCCATGGTTCTGCGTCCTTCCTTCGGGGGCGACGGACTATGCCACACGCTCCCTACCCGGACAAGCCGAGCGGGCAGGTGGAAGAGTCTTTCTTTCCGGCCCCTTGGGCCTAAGCCTCGGGAGACTCCGGCTCGCCCGGCTCGCCCTCCGGCTCGGGGGGGAGCGGGTCGCCGGGCGCGACGCCCGGGATGGTGTCGGTGCGCCGGCGCGCGCGCTTGGCGCCCACGCCCATCACGACGATCGTGATGTCGTCGCCCTGGCTGCCGCTGGCCACGTGGCTGTCCACGTCCTGCAGGATTGCCTTCACCACGTCGTCCGGCCCGCCCCGGGCCGACCGGATCCGCCGCGACAGCCGCTTGATGCCGTACTCGTTGCCCTGCGCGTCGCGCGCCTCGTGGATGCCGTCGGTGGTGAGCACGAGCAGGTCGCCGGAGTGGAGCTGCACCCGCGCCTCGCCCACCTCCATCTGCGGCATCACGCCGATCGGCGCGACGTGGGCCCGCTCGGCGTGGAGCGGATAGACCCGGCCCTCGCGGCGCAGCAGCGGCACCACGTGGCCGGCGTTGGTGAACACCAGCGTCCGGCTGCTGAGGTCGTAGATCGCGTAGGTCAGCGTGGCGAACATCCCCTCGTCGCCGAGCTGCAGCATCTCCTGGTTGACCCGGCGCAGGAGCCGCGCCGGCGTGCGCGCGATGCCCGCCCGCGAGCGCAGCTCGCTGGTCAGCCGCGCCATGTACAGCGCCGCGCTGATCGCCTTGCCGGCGACGTCGCCGATCACGATCGCCAGGTGGCTCTTGTCGTGCCAGATGAAGTCGTAGAAGTCGCCGCCGATCTCGTAGGCCGGCTCGTAGTGGACCGCGAACTCGAGCCCGACCACGTCGGGCGGCTTGGCCGGCAGGAGCGAGCGCTGGATCTGCCGCGCCACCCGCAGGTCGCGCTCGAGCCGCTGCTTCAGCAGCACCTGGTGCTGCATGCGAGTGGCGTGGATGGCGAGCCCGGCCTGGGCCGCCACGCTGGTCAGCAGATCGACGTCCTCCTGGCGGAACGCGCGCGCCGCGCTCTCCACATAGAAGACCCCGTAGTGGCTGTTGTGGGCCTGGATCGGCGCGCCCATGCGCGAGCCGGCCGGCGTCTCGACCGCCGCGGTCGCCACCGCCGCCGCCTTGCCGTCGGTCGGCACCCCGGTGGCCGGGGTCGGGCTGGACGTCGTCGACAGCGCGGTGGTCCCGGCCGCCTTGGTGATCGTCCCG
Source organism: Kofleriaceae bacterium (assembly GCA_035489015.1). Taxonomy (GTDB): domain Bacteria; phylum Myxococcota_A; class Polyangia; order Haliangiales; family Haliangiaceae; genus DATFRY01. The sequence goes on from DATHKR010000175.1 coordinate 4,074, forward strand.
CTCACCACCACCGGGATCGCGCCGGATGCGTCGTGCAGGAGGATGCCGCGCTTGTCCTGCACCACGTGCTGGATGATCGTGCCGGGCACGCGGATGTCGCTGACCTGGGGACCGTTGGCGCGACGCGAGCGGTGGGTGATCGCCTTGAGCTCGCGCGTCTTCTCGTCCTCGACCAGGACGCCGACCGAATCGGCCGACGGGAACAGCTCGAGCAGCGCGCCGCACAGCGCGTCGAGCAGCTGGTTCGGCTCGTGCGAGCGCGCCGCGATCTCGAGGATCGACGAGATCGCGCTCAGCTTGCGCTCGAGCAGGCGCTGCTCGCGCAGGCTGTCCTGCACGCCGGCGAGGATCGCCGAGCTGTGCCAGAAGCGCTGGCTGTCCGACGCATCCTCCGACGACAACACCAGGCTCGGGCTCTTGAGATCCACGACGGTGACGTGCGCGTCGTACTCGCTCCGCCCCTTGGGCGCCGCGTCGGGCAGCTCGACCCGGATGCGGTTGTTGGCGATGACGATCTCATCCTGGTCGTGGAGGATGCCCGACTGCACCCGCTGGCCATTGACGTAGGTGCCGTTGTTGGAGCCGAGGTCCTCGATCGCCCACTGCTGGTTCTCGCGCCTGATGCGCGCGTGCTGACGCGACACGCGCATGTCGGGCACGAAGATCTGGCAATCGGACCGGCGGCCGATGATGTAGTCGCCCTCGCCGAGCTTGTAGCGTCTGCCGGCGTTGGGTCCGGCTTGGAAAACCAGACAAGCCACTTAGGTGGTCGAATATACACCTACGACGGCCGACCTCTCACCTCCTGGCCACCCGTCCGCACAACCGGCCACTCGCGCCGCTTTCGCCTCCGGCCGGGTACACTGGGCCCGTGGTTTCTGAACGACAGCCGCCTCCTGCCGCTCTGCGCCCGCTCGGCGATTATCTCGCCGGCCGATTCCATGCCCCGATCGGCGAGCCCCTGATCTCGACCAATCCGGCCCGCGCGGGCGCCCGCGTGCTCGAATCGGCCTGGTCGCCCGCGCGGATGACCGAGGCGTGTGACGCGGCCGCCGCGGCCGCCCCGGCCTGGGCCCGGCTCGGCCTGGCCGAGCGCGCCGCGCACCTGGACCGGTTCCGCCAGGCGCTGGCCGATCGCGCCGCCGACCTGGCCGAGGCGATCGTGCTGGAGACCGGCAAGCTGCGCAGCGAGGCCGCCGCCGAGGTGCAGCTGCTCCTGGTCCGGTTCGATCTGGTGCACCGGCGGGTGGCCCGGGATCTCGCCGATCAGACGGTTCCCGGCCGGCCGAGCGAGAAGCTGCGCCACCACCCGCTCGGCGTGGTCGGCGTCATCGGGCCGTTCAACTTCCCGCTCCACCTCTGCCACGCCCACGTCATCCCGGCGCTGTTCACCGGCAACGCGGTGGTGGTCAAGCCGAGCGAGGTCACGCCGCTCGCCGCCCAGCGCTACGCCGAGGCGGCCCACGCCGCCGGGCTCCCGCCGGGAGTGTTCAACCTGGTCCACGGCGGCCCGGCGGCCGGCGCGGCGATGGTCGCCCACACCGCGGTGCGCGGGATCTGCTTCACCGGGTCGTTCCGGGTCGGCCGCCAGCTGGCCCAGGCCTGCCTCGATCGGCCCGAGGTGCTGCTCGCCCTCGAGATGGGCGGCAAGAACGTCGCGGTGGTGCTCGACGACGCCGATCTGCACCAGGCCGCCCACGAGCTGGTGCTGGGCGGCTACCTCACCACCGGGCAGCGCTGCACCGCCACCGATCGAGTGCTGGTCCAGGCCGACCGGGCCGAGGCGCTGGTCGACGTCACGCGCAGCCTGGTCTCCGCGCTGCGGTTCGGCGATCCGGACGACCCGCGCAGCTTCGCCGGGCCGCTCGCCACCGCAGGCGGGCGGGCGCGGGTCATCGCCGGGATGCGGGCCGCGCGCGCGGCCGGGGCCGAGCCGGTGGTGGATGGCCTGACCGGGCCGTGGGCGTCCGACGAGGAGCGCTTCTTCCTGTCGCCGTCGCTCCACGTGCTGCCGCGCGGGCGCCACCACATCCCCGGCTACACCGACGAGGAGATGTTCGGCCCCGATCTCGCGATCGAGCCGGTCGCCGACGACGACGAGGCGATCGCCGTCTTGCGGGCCAGCCAGTTCGGGATGGCGACCAGCATCTTCACCGCCGACGACGAGCGGTTCGAGCGCTTCTACCGCGAGACCCACTCCGGCATCGTCAACCGCAACCGGTCGACCAACCTGGCCAGCGCGCAGCTGCCGTTCGGCGGGGTCGGGCGCAGCGGCAACTACCGCCCGGCCGGCTCGCACGCGCCGCGCAACGTGGTCTACCCGGTCGCGGTCCAGGAGAACGTGATCGGCTGGGGCCAGCTCCACCCGCAGCTGGTCGAGCTGATGCCGGCCCCCGATCTCGACCGGCTGGCCGCCCAGCACGCGCGCGAGGAGGAGGCCGAGGCGGCCCGCAACCTGCTCGACCTGCCGCGCCCGCGCGACCTGCGCCTGCCGGTGGGCGGCGGGCTGCCCCAGTCGGCCGCCTGGCTGCGCCGGCTCTACGCCGGCGACCGCGTGGTCGAGGAGAAGAAGCCGCCGGTGTTCGATCACCTGCGCTCGTCCGGGCCGTGGTTCGTGTCGATCGACGACGACCCGATCGCCGTGCTCGACGGGATGAGCCAGACCGCGACCCAGTGCGGCGGCTTCGCCGAGTCGCACGTGGTCCAGGGCTTCGTCGAGGGCGCGTTCGGCGACACCCTGGTCAGCTCGCGCGACACCACGTGCAACGAGGACGCCGCCGCCGAGGAGCTGGCCACCGCGCTGCGCCAGCTGGTCTCCGGGCTGCCCCACGTCACCTTCACCAACAGCGGCGCCGAGGCCAACGAGAAGGCGCTGGCCCTCTGCCGGCTGAACGGGCCGGCCCGGGCCGACAAGGTGCTCGCGTTCGAGGGCGGCTTCCACGGCCGCACGCTGCTCACCCTGCACGCCAGCTGGAACCCGGCCAAGCGGGCGCCGTTCGAGCTGGCCGGCTACGAGGTCACCTTCTGCCCGTTCCCGGTGTGGCACTCGCCGATGGCGGAGCAGCCCGAGGCGCCGTCCGGCTACTACGCGGCGGCCGGGACCGGCGACATCCCCGCGCTGGAGAGCCGGTTCGGCGATCCGGAGGACGACGAGCTGCTCGCCGCCGAGGTCGCGTCGCTGGCCGCGGTGCACGAGGCGCTGTCGACCGGCCGCTACTTCGCATGCATCGTGGAGCCGATGCAGGCCGAGGGCGGGGATCGCTACGCGACCACGCGCTTCTTCCGCGCGCTCCGGCTGCTCACCCGCCACCACGCCGCGCCGCTGGTGTTCGACGAGGTGCAGACCGGCTTTGCCCTGGGCGGCAGCTTCGCCTGGCACGAGGAGTTCAACCTGGTGAACTTCCGCGGCCGGCCCGATTACCCGGACGCGGTCACCTTCGCCAAGCGGGCCCAGGTCGGCGTGTGCATGAGCCGGTTCGAGGACCCGGAGCCGACCTCGGTCCACGCCGCCTCGCTCATCCGCGGGCGCATGCACGCCGACATGGTGTCGACCGAGCACTCGGCCGACCGCATCGAGAAGCTGGTCATGATCCGCCTGCGCCAGCTGGCCCAGGGCTTCCCCCACCTGGTCGGCGAGCCGCGCGCCAAGGGCTTCGCGTTCGGGTTCGATCTGCCCAGCCCGGCCCACCTGGCCGCGTACCTGGGCCAGCGCTTCTGGCGCGGGGCGATCTCGTTCGGCTGTGGCGAGCGCACCGTGCGCTACCGGCTGTCGGAGAGCTACCTGGTGCGCGAGGTGGATCTGCTGTTCGTCGCGATCCGCCGCTCGCTGGCCTGGCTCGACGCCCACCCGGGCGCGCAGCCGCCGGTGTGGGACGACCCGGTGCCGACGCCGCGGCCGCCGCGCGCCACGCCGGTCTATCGGATCCGGACCATCGGCGCGGCCGAGGCGGAGCGGTTTCTGCCCACCATGCTCGACATCGAGCACCGGGTGTACGAGCCGGCCCGGCGCACGCCGCCCGAGGACATCCGGCGCTCGCTGCGCGATCCGGAGGCGATCATCACGGTGGCCGAGGTGCAGAGCGGCGACGAGTGGCGCTTCGCCGGGTTCGCGATCGGCTGGCCGCTCGAGCAGGCCGCGCTGATCGAGGAGGGGCCGGACCGCGACCCGATGCTCGGCAAGCACAACACGCTCTACTCGCTGTCGCTGACGGTGGCGCCGGAGTACCAGGAGATCGGGCTCGGCCGTCACATCAAGACCTCGCAGCTGCGCGAGGCCGGCCAGCGCCGCTCGGCCACCGGGCTGCCCCGCTACCGCTACGTCACCGGGCGCAACCGCATCGGCCACACGCCGCGCATGACCCACCTCAACTGGGTGTACGGCGCGCACCTGGTCTCGGTCCTGACCGGGCAGTACGAGGACCCGGAGGGGCAGGCGATCTACTACCGCATCCCGCTGGCGCCGCTGGCGCCGGAGCCGCGGCCGCGAGCCGACGGCGGTGAGCCAGCCGGCTCGTCGGTCGCCGACCCGCCGATCACCGTCGACGCCGCCCAGGGAATCGCCCGCCCGTTCGCCGAGCCGCCCGAGAGCCTGCGCTGGGCCGAGCGGAGCGGCCTCCTCTACGGGCCCGCGGTCAACAAGATCACCCTCATGAACTACGTGACGCCGGCGGTGGTGCGCGCGATCGAGTGGGTGACCGCGCTCTACCCGCGGCTGCCGCACCTCTACCTGACCTCGTCGCGCGACGAGACGTTCGACAAGTCGCTGCGCCTGTTCCGCTGGCACCGCAAGCAGGCCCAGGTCGCGATCGGCCTGGATGGCGGCTACCTCGGCCACACCACGGCGGCGGCCCGCTCGCTGTCCGATCCGGCGGTCCATCGCCAGGGGCCCGGCCACTTCGACTGGCCGCGCGTCCCGCATCCGGCCGAGGTCGGCAGCGAGGCGACGATCCGCGCGCTCCGGGAGCGGATTGCCGGCGCCGGCGGCCCCGCCGGGGTGCTCGCCTTCTATTATGAGGTGGTGCAGGAGCGCACCGGCCGCGTCATCCCCGACGACTTCTGGCCCCTGCTGGGCGCGCTGCGCGCCGAGCTCGGCGTGCCGGTGGTCGCGGTCGAGACCGCCAGCGCCTGCTACCGGTCGGGGCGCGGCGCTTTCGGCTCGTCGGGCGCTCCGCTCGGCCCGGACGCGATCGCGTGGTGGGGTGGGGGGCAGACCGGCTACCTGCACGTGTCGCCCCGGTGGCGGGTCGGCGAGCCGCTGACCCTGGTCTCCACCTGGGACGGCGACGAGCTGTCGATGGTGCGCGAGCACCACCAGATGCGCGCCGCCCGCCTCATCGATGTGGCGGCCGCGTCGGCGGCGCTCGAGTCGGCGCTGGCCCCGGCCGAGCAGGCCGGCATGCCGGTGCGCGGCGCCGGGCTCTACCGGGTGATCGACGCCGGCGATCGGGCCGAGCCGCTCGCCGCGGGCCTTCGCCGGCGCGGCGTGGCGGTGCGGCGGTTCCCGTCCGGCGGGCTGGCGGTGGCGCCGCCGCTCGACCGGGCCGAGAAGTCGGCCGGCGCGATCGCGAGCGCGCTGGTCGGGTCGCTGGCGGAGGTGCGCTGATGCGGTCGTTCGAGATGCCGGCCGGGCGCAGCCCGCGCGAGCAGGGCCGCGCCCACGGCGAGGCGTTCCGCGGCGAGGTCGGCTCGCTCGCCGAGATCCGCCTGTTCCTGACCTGTCGGATGGGGGGCGGCGCGCGCGATCAGGTGCTCGAGCTGGCCGAGCGCCACCTGCCGGTGCTCGAGCGCTTCGACCGCGACCTGGCCGACGAGCTGGTCGGCATCGCCGAGGGCGCCGCGATCAGCCCGGCCATGGTCATGGTGCTGAATCACTACACCGACCTCCGCGATCACCGGTTCGACCGCGCCGCCGGCGGCGCCATCACCGACGGATGCAGCACGGTGTGGCTGCGCACCCCGGCCGGCTCGCTGTGCGGGCAGACCTGGGACATGCACGCCAGCTCGGTGCCGTACGTGCTGATGCTGCACCAGCCCGAGCGCGAGGGCCGCCCGGCCGCGTGGGTCCTGTCCCTGACCGGGTGCCTGGGCATGGCCGGGATGAACGAGCACGGCGTCTCCCTGTGCGTGAACAACCTGCCCGCCACCGACGCGCGCATCGGGGCGGCGTGGCCCGCGGTGGTCAGGCGCGCGCTCGATCAGCCGAGCGCGGCCGCGGCGCGCGACCTCCTGCTCGCCGCGCCGATCGGCTCCGGCCGCCACTTCCTGGTCGCCGACCGCGAGGAGGCGTTCGGGGTCGAGGCGTCCGGCACCCGCCGCGCGGTGGTGTTCGCCGGCCAGCACAGCCACTACGTGCACACCAACCACTCGCTCGACCCGGCGATCGCCGCGCTGACGCCGATCGCGCCGGGGGCGACCACCCTCGACCGCTTCCGCTTCCTCGACGATCGGCTCGGGACCAGCCCGCCGTCCGGCGCGTCCGAGCTGTGGGCGCTGCTCGGCTCCGAGGACGGCTACCCGCGCAGCGTGTGCAGCAACCAGGCGACCCCCGAGGACCCGCACGGCCCGGCGACCTGCGGCGGCCTGGTCATGCGACCGGCGGCGGTCGAGGTCGACGCCTGCGCCGGCTTCACCCACAACGCCCGCCCGGAGCGCTTCGAGCCATGAGCCAGCAGCCGTTCTTCTACACCTGGAGCGCCCAGAAGGGCCAGAGCGGGCGCGAGGTGGTCGGCGGGGAGGGCGCCTGGTTCCACACCGCCGACGGCGGCCGCTGGCTCGACCTCGGCAGCCTCAGCTACCACGCCCACCTCGGCCACGCTCACCCGCGCATGATCGCCGCCATCGAGCGGCAGGCGCGCGCGCTGTGTCTGTCGGCGGCGTGGAGCGAGTACCCGGCCAAGCGCGAGCTGGCCGAGCGGCTGCGCGCGCTGGCGCCGCCCGGGTTCGCCCGCGGCAAGGTGTTCTTCACCCTCGGCGGCTCCGAGGCGATCGAGAACGCGATGAAGATCGCGCGGCTCGCGACCGGCCGGCTCAAGTTCGTGGCCCGCTACCGCTCGTATCACGGGGCGTCGCTGGGCGCGCTCAGCCTGTCGGGTGACTACCGCCGCCCGCCGCTCGAGCCGCTCCTGCCCGGCGTGATGCGGCTCGCGGTCGACGACGCCGACATGCTCGGCGAGATCCTGGACGGCGAGGGCGGCACCGTCGCGGCGGTGGTGCTCGAGCCGGTCCCGGGGGCCAACGGCGTCCTGGTGCCGCCGCCCGGCTTCTTCGCCGGGGTCCGCCGCGCCTGCGACCGCGACGGCGCGCTCCTGGTATGTGACGAAGTGTTGACCGGCCTGGGCCGGCTGGGGCGCGCGTTCGGGATCGAGCACGAGGGGATCGAGCCCGACGTCATCACGGTCGCCAAGGGCCTGACCGCCGGCTACGCGCCGCTCGGCGCGGTCCTGGTCCACGAGCGGGTCGCCCGCCACTTCGACGACAAGGTGCTGTGGGCCGGGCTCACCAACTACGCCCACCCGCTCGGCTGCGCCGCCGGCTGCGAGGCGCTGTCGATCTACGCCGACGATCGGCTGTTCGAGCGGGCCGCGGCGCTGGAGCCGGCCCTGCTGGGGCCGCTGGCCGCCCTGGCCGCGCGCTTCCCCGGCCAGCTGGGCGGGCCGCGCGGGCGGGGCTTGCTCGCCGCGCTCGACGTGAAGCTGGGCCCGGCCGGCTGGCAGCGGCTCGGCGCCGAGCTCGACCGCCGCCGCCTGCACCTGCACGTGTCGGCCAGGCGCGGCACCGTCATCTTCGCCCCGCCGCTGGTCATCGGCGAGGCCGAGCTGGCCGCCGGTCTCGACGAGTTCGCGGCCGCGGCGGCCGCCGCGATCGCCGGGGAGCAGGCGTGATGGACGGCCGCCATCGCGACAAGGTCCGCACCACCGCCGAGGAGGCGCTCGAGGGCCTGAACGACGGCGCCAGCATCATGGTCGGCGGCTTCGGCCTGTGCGGCAACCCGGAGGCGCTCATCGCCGGCGTGGTCGCGCGCGGGCCGCGCAACCTGACCCTCATCAGCAACAACGCCGGCAACCTGGGCAAGGGGCTGGCCACCTGGCTCAAGGCGGGCCTCATCCGCAAGGTGATGTGCAGCTACCTCGGCACCAACGACGACCTTCACCGCGCGATGGCGTCCGGCGAGGTCGAGGTCGAGGTCATCCCGCAGGGCACGCTGGTCGAGCGCATCCGCGCCGGCGGCGCCGGCATCCCCGCCTTCTACACGCCGACCGGGGTGGGCACCGTCATCGCCGACGGCAAGGAGGTGCGCGAGATCGACGGGCGCGAGTACGTGCTCGAGCGGGCGATCAAGGCCGACTTCGCCCTCGTGCGCGGCAAGGTCGGCGACCCGTTCGGCAACATGCGGTTCTGGCGCACGGCGCGAAACTTCAACCCGATCATGGCCACCGCCGCGCGCACGACCATCGCCGAGGTCGACCACATGGTCTCGCTGGGCGACATCGATCCGGACGAGGTCCACCTGTCGGGCATCTTCATCCACCGCGTGATCGAGGTGCCGGATCACGAGGACTCGTTCGAGTACCGCACGGTCCGCCCGCGCCCGACCCGCCGGGTGGACGAGGGAGGCTGATCCGATGGCGTGGAGGCGCGAGGAGATGGCCCAGCGGGCGGCCCGCGAGATCGAGCCGGGCTCGATCGTCAACCTCGGCATCGGCCTGCCGACGCTGATCGCCGACTACCTGCCCGAGTCGCTCGGGGTGTGGCTGCACAGCGAGAACGGGCTGCTCGGGATCGGCCCGTTCCCGTTCGAGGGAGACGAGGACCCGCAGCTCATCAACGCCGGCAAGCAGACGATCACCTTCATGACCGGCGCGGCCACCTTCGACTCGGCGATGTCGTTCGCCATGATCCGCGGCGGCCACGTCGACCTCGCCATCATGGGCGGCATGCAGGTGGCCGAGAACGGCGACCTGGCCAACTGGGCGGTGCCGGGCGGCAAGACCACCGGCGTGGGCGGCGCGATGGACCTGTCGAGCGGCTGCCGCCGCGTCGTCATCCTCATGACCCACGCCACCAAGGAAGGCGAGCCGAAGCTGGTGCGCCAGTGCAACTACCCGCTGACCGCGCGCGGCGTGGTCAGCCGGGTCATCACCGACCTGGGCGTGGTGGACGTGACGCCCGAGGGGTTCCGCCTGGTCGAGCGCGCGCCCGGCGTGTCGGCGGACGAGGTGCGCCGGCTGAGCGGGGCGCCGCTGCTCGGCTGAGCGGCGGGTCGCCGCCGCGGCCGAGAACGGCGGGGTTCGGGTGAACAGAGTGGACCGCCTCCAGCGAGTCCTCGACCGCGCGCTCGATCGGCTGCGGGTCGATCGCGAGGCGCCGGTGATGGTGGCCTGCTCCGGCGGCATCGACTCGTCGGCGCTGGCCCACGCCGCGATGGCGCTGGCGGCGGCGGGGCGGCTCGGCCCGGTGATCGTGGTCCACATCGATCACCAGCTGCGCGAGGGCTCGGCCGACGACGGCGCGGTGGTGGCGCGGCTGGCCGCGGGCGGGGGCGGCGGCTTCGCGGCCGTCGCGGTCGAGGTCGATCGCGGGCGCGCGTCGCTCGAGGAGGCCGCGCGCGACGCCCGCTACGCCGCGCTCGAGCGGATCGCGGCCGAGCGCGCGGCCGGCGCGGTGCTGGTCGGCCACACGGCCGACGATCAGGCCGAGACCGTGCTCATGCGCGTCATCGCGGGGACCGGGCTGGGCGGCCTGCGCGGGATCCCGGCCCGGCGCGGCCTGATTGCGCGCCCGCTGCTCGAGGTCGACCGGGCCGAGACGGCCGCGTACTGCCTGCGCCACGCGCTCGAGGTGGTCGAGGACCCGACCAACCGCGACCCGCGCCACACCCGCAACCGCGTCCGCCACCAGATCCTGCCGCTCCTGCGGGGCGAGAATCCCCGCGTGGACCGCGCGCTGGTCGAGCTGGCCGGGCGAGCCGACCAGATCGCCGAGGTCATCGACGCCGCCGCCGACGCGCTGGCCGTGGCCGCGGAGCGCGATGGATCATGGGACGTGGCGGCCCTGGCCGCGGCCCCGCGCCTGGTCTCGGCTCGCGCGCTGGCCCGCGCCGCGGCGGCGGCCGGCGCCGGCCCGCTGTCGGCGCGCCATCACGAGGCGCTGGACGCGCTGCTCCGCCGGCCGGAGGGCGGCACCGCGAGCCTCGATCTGCCCGACGTCCGGGCGGTGCGAGAGTACGACCGGTTGCATTTTGCCGCGGCGTGTCGAGGAGCGCCGAGCGCGGACCAGCCGGCGCCCGCGGGCGATCTGCCGGCGCCCGCCCTCGAGATCGCCGGGCCGGACGGCCCCTACCAGGTGCGGACTCTGCGCTCCGGCGATCGCATGCAGCCGGCCCGCCTGCGCGGCCGCTCGCGCAAGCTGTCCGATCTGTTCATCGACGCGCGGGTCCCGCGCCGCCTGCGCGCCGGCGCGCGCGTGGTCGTGCGCGCCTCCGACGGCCGGATCGAGTGGGTCGAGCACCTCGGTCCGGCTCACGGCAGCTCGGTCCGCGTCACCTTGACGCCCCCGGGTACGCTGGCTACTAATAAAAGTCGATAACCTAAGCGGGATCGCCGAACGCGGGGAACCGCGGCGACCGGTCGGGCCCCCGGGCACCTCCGAGGGTACAATCCGCGCTGTCAACTTCGCATCCAGGGCTTCCATCCATTGAAGCAGTCCCAAAAAACCATTCTTCTCTGGCTGTTCCTCATCCTGATGTTCGTCCTGATCTACAAGCTGTTCACGGGCGACGGCACCAAGGAAGAGGAACGCGACGTCTCCTGGCTGAAGGCCGAGCTGTCGAACGCGGAGAAGGTCGCGACGATCGACAAGATCGAGATCCAGCCCAAGGGCCGTGACGACGCCAAGTTCGTCATCACCTACAAGGCCGGCGGCAACAAGACCATCGTCAACGGCCCGTACTCGGGGGCCGGCAACGACATCACCAGCGCGCTCGACAAGAACCAGATCCCCTGGAGCGTCCGCTCCAAGGACGAGAGCACCGTCTGGCAGACCCTCCTGGTCTCGTGGCTGCCGATGGTCTTCCTGTTCGTGATCTTCTTCTTCTTCATGCGCCAGCTCCAGGCCGGCGGCGGCAAGGCGATGAGCTTCGGCAAGTCGAAGGCGAAGCTGCTGACCGATCACCAGAACAAGATCACCTTCAAGGACGTGGCCGGGGTCGAGGAGGCCAAGGACGAGGTCGAGGAGATCATCGCCTTCCTCAAGGACCCGAAGAAGTTCACCCGGCTCGGCGGCCGCATCCCCAAGGGCGTCCTCATGATGGGCTCGCCCGGGACCGGCAAGACGCTCCTGGCCCGCGCCATCGCCGGCGAGGCCGGGGTGCCGTTCTTTTCCATCTCCGGCTCCGACTTCGTCGAGATGTTCGTCGGCGTCGGCGCCTCGCGGGTCCGCGACCTGTTCGAGCAGGGCAAGAAGAACGCCCCCTGCATCATCTTCATCGACGAGATCGACGCGGTCGGCCGCCACCGCGGGGCCGGCCTGGGCGGCGGTCACGACGAGCGCGAGCAGACCCTGAACCAGCTCCTGGTCGAGATGGACGGGTTCGAGTCGAACGAGGGGGTCATCCTCATCGCCGCGACCAACCGCCCGGACGTGCTCGACCCGGCGCTGCTCCGGCCCGGCCGGTTCGACCGCCGCATCGTGGTGCCGCGGCCCGACCTGAACGGCCGCATCGGCATCCTCCAGGTCCACACCCGCAAGGTGCCGCTCGGCGGCGACGTCGAGCTCGAGGTCATCGCGCGCGGCACGCCCGGCTTCTCCGGCGCGGATCTGGAGTCGCTGGTCAACGAGGCCGCCCTGGTCGCCGCCCGGCGCGACAAGGAGCGGGTCGAGATGCTCGACTTCGAGGACGCCAAGGACAAGGTCCTCATGGGCAGCGAGCGCCGCTCGATGATCATCAGCGAGAAGGAGAAGCAGACGACCGCCTTCCACGAGGCCGGCCACGCGCTGGTCGCGCTCCTGGTCGGCGAGGAGGTGGACCCGGTCCACAAGGTCACCATCATCCCGCGCGGGCGGGCCCTGGGCCTGACCCAGCAGCTCCCGGTCGAGGACCGGATGAGCATGAACGCCGAGTTCGCCCAGAACCGCATCTGCATCATGATGGGCGGGCGCTGCGCGGAGGAGGTGGCGTTCAACCAGCGGACCACCGGGGCCGGCAACGACATCGAGCAGGCCACCGAGCTGGCCCGCAAGATGGTCACCGAGTGGGGCATGAGCGACGCGATCGGGCCGCTCAACTTCTCGCGCGGGCAGGGCGAGGTGTTCCTGGGCCGCGACTTCTCGGCCACCGAGGCCTACTCGGAGGACACCGCGCAGCGGATCGACGCCGAGATCCGGCGCATCGTGACCGAGCAGCACGAGCGGGCCTACAAGCTGCTGGAAGAGCATCAGTCCGGGCTGGAGCGAGTGGCCAGGGCGCTGCTCGAGTTCGAGACCCTGACCGGGGACGAGGTGCTGACCCTGTTCCGCGGCGGCGTCCTTGAACGGCGGGCGGTCCCGCGGATGCAGACGGCGGTCAAGCCGGACGAGGACGCGGCCAAGAAGCGCCGCCGTCCCTCGCTCATCCCGCCCATCGTCGGCAAGAAAGAGCCCGACCCCGAGCCGGCCTAGGCCGGGCGGCCCGACGGCCGTGGGGGCGCCTCCGCCGATCGAGCTTCGCCGGGTGCGGCTGGACTGGAGCCGCCCTTACATCATGGGAGTCGTGAACACGACTCCCGATTCATTCTCCGACGGCGGCCGGTTCAGCTCGGTCGAGGCGGCGGTGGCCCACGCCCTGTCGCTGGACGCCGATGGCGCCGATCTCATCGACATCGGCGGTGAGTCGACCCGGCCGGGGGCCGCGCCGGTGGCGGCCGACGAGGAGATCCGGAGGGTGGTTCCGGTGCTCGAGGCGCTGGCCGGGCGGACCCGGGCGGCCCTCTCGATCGACACCAGCAAGGCCGAGGTGGCGCGCGCGGCGCTCGCCGCCGGCGCCGAGGTGGTGAACGACATCAGCGGCGGGCTGTTCGACCCCGGGCTGGTCGCGGTCGCCGCCGAGGCCGGCGCCGCCCTCGTGTGCGGCCACCTCCGCGGCGCCAGCCTGGCCGAGGTCCACGCCGGGGAGCTGGCCCCGCCGTCCTTCGACCAGGTGGTGGACGAGCTCGGTCGGCGGCTGGCGGTCCTGCCGGCCGAGCTGCGCGGGCGGACCGTGTGCGACCCGGGGCTGGGCTTCGGCAAGCGCGTCCGCGAGAACCTCGAGCTCAGTCGACGAGCCGGGGAGCTGGCGGCCGCGCTATCATGTGCTGTGATGGTGGGGCCGTCGCGCAAGCGTTTCCTCGGCGAGCTGACCGGGCGGCCGGTCGGTGAGCGGGACGCGGCCACCATCGGCGCGGCGCTGGCGTCGATCGTCGCCGGCGCTCACATGGTGCGCGTGCACGACGTGGCCGGGGTGGGCGAGGCGCTGCGCGTGTTCCGCGCGGTGCGAGGGGACTTGCCGCCGTGAGCGACGTCCTCTCGGATCTGTTTCAGGACTCGAGCGCGAGCGACATCCTGTTCGCCTGCATCGACGTCTTCATCGTCTACTACATCCTTTACCGCATCCTGCTCACCATCAAGGGCACCCGCGCCGCCCAGATGGTGATCGGCATCGTGCTCATCGGCGTGGCGTTCTTCGCCGCCGAGCGCTTCCGGCTGACCACGGTCTCGTGGCTGCTCGACAACTTCATCGAGTACTTCATCATCCTGGTCATCGTCGTGTTCCAGCAGGACATCCGGCGCGCGCTGACCCGCATCGGTCAGAACGTGTCGCGGTTCGGGCGGACCCACGAGATCGGCCACGCCCTCGACGAGGTGGTGGACGCGGCCGAGCACCTGGCCAAGGCGCGCATCGGCGGCATCGTGGTGTTCGAGCGCGAGGTGCCGCTCGACGAGTTCCTCGATCACGGTGAGCAGCTCGACGCGCGGGTGTCCAAGGAGCTGCTGGTCACCCTGTTCGTGCCCTCGCGCGACAACGACCTGCACGACGGCGCCGTGATCATGAAGAACCTGCGCATCGACCGGGCCGGCGCGGTGCTGCCGCTGTCGCGCTCGCAGATGGCGGCCAGCTTCGGCACCCGCCACCGCGCCTCGCTCGGCATCACCGAGGAGACCGACGCGGTCTCGGTGGTGATCTCCGAGGAGCGCGGCGAGATCAGCCTCTGCTTCCGTGGCAACATCGCGCGCGACCTCGAGACCGAGACGCTGCGCCGGGTGCTGCGCGGGCTGTTCTACAGCGGCGAGCGCGACGCGACCGCGCTGGCCCAGGAGGCGCAGGCCGCCGCGGCCATCGCCAAGGCGGTCGCGGCGCTGGGCGAGGACAAGCAGGGGCCGGAGCGGACCGAGCGCGGCGACGAGGCCAGCACCACCCTGTCGATGCGCCAGGCGCGCCCGACCCGCCCGTCGGAGAGCCGGCGCGCGGCGACCAGCCGTCCGGTCGAGGAGCCGGGCGGCGGATGAGGAGCGAGCGGGACCGCGAGCGCGACCGGACCCGGCGGACCCGCGCCGAGGGGGCAGCGCCGCCGGTGGCGCCCTCGCCGGTGACGCCCTCGTCGGGCGGCGACCGCCGGCTCACCGCCGCGCTGCTCGACTGGCTGCGCCGCGCGTTCATCGCCAACGCCGCGCTCAAGTTCGTGGCGCTGGTCCTGGCCCTGACCGTGTTCATCCTGGTCCACGCCGACGACCAGGCGGTGGCGGGCGGCACCGTCGACGTCAACTACAAGCTGCCCAAGGACCGCGTGCTGGTGTCCGAGCGGGTCGACCAGGTGCGCATCACGGTCAAGGGCTCGCGCCGGCGCATCAAGCGGTTCCACCGCGAGGACGTCGAGCCGATCAATATCGACCTCAGCAGCATGACCAAGGGCGAGGTCTTCTTCCAGCCCGACATGATCGGGGTGCCCGAGGGGCTCGAGCTGGTCTCGATCACGCCGGCCAGCCTGCCGGTCGAGTTCGAGGACCGCGTGGTCAAGGTGGTCCCGATCGCGGTCGACGCCAACGGCGCGCCCGGGCGTGGCTTCAAGGTCGACTCGATGGCCGCGCGGCCGTCGGAGATCCGGATCAGCGGGGCGGCCTCGCTGGTGGCCGAGACCCGCTCGGTGCGCACCGCCGAGGTGGACCTGGCCGGGCGGACCAAGAGCTTCCGCGAGACCGTGCGCCTGGCCCCGCCCAGCGCGCTCGACATCGACGGGGACCCGGTGGTCGAGGTCGAGGTGACCCTCGGCGAGGAGCAGGGCTCGCGCGAGATGACCCTGCCGGTCGCGGTGCGCGCCGGACCGGGGGTCAGCGCCGACCAGGCCGCCAAGTTCGCGGCCGAGCCGGGCGTGGTGCGCGTGGTCCTGCGCGGCTCGGTGCTGGTCGTCGACGCGCTCCGCGCCGAGCACGTGGTGGCGTACGCGCGCGTGTCGCCCGGCGACCTGAACGGGACCGACGACCGCACCGCAGAGGTCCGGGTCGAGCCGACGCTGCCCGGCATCGGCTACGAGATCTCGCCGGCCGAAGTGACGCTCAAGACGACTCCGTGATAGTGGTCCACCAGGACGAAATGGGGCCGACGACGATGCGCAGGAAGCTTTTCGGGACGGACGGAGTCCGCGGGGTCGCCAACGAGGAGCCGATGACGTGCGAGACCGTCACCCGGCTCGGCATGGCGGTGGCGGCGCGCCTGCGCCAGAGCGCGCGGCCTGCCCGCATCGTCATCGGCAAGGACACCCGCCTGTCCGGCTACATGTTCGAGAGCGCGCTGGCCGCCGGCATCGTGTCGATGGGCGCCGACGTGTGGCTGACCGGGCCGCTGCCGACCCCGGCGATCGCGTTCATCACCTCGTCGATGCGAGCCGACGCAGGCATCGTGATCAGCGCGTCGCACAACCCCTACCAGGACAACGGCATCAAGCTGTTCGCGCGCGACGGCTTCAAGCTGGCCGACGACGTCGAGGCGGCGATCGAGCAGCTGATGGCGTCCGATCAGCTGCAGACCCAGCGGGCGGCGCCCGAGCTGATCGGCTACTCGCACCGCATCGACGACGCGCGCGGCCGCTACGTGGTGTTCTGCAAGGCCACCTTCCCGCGCGAGCTCACCCTCGACGGGCTGCGCATCGTGGTCGACTGCGGCCATGGCGCGGCCTACCGGGTGGCGCCGGCGGTGTTCGAGGAGCTGGGCGCGCGGGTCATCGCCATCCACCACGAGCCGGACGGCAAGAACATCAACGACGGGGCCGGCGCGCTGGCCCCCCAGGAGATGTGCCGCCGGGTGGTGGAGGAGAAGGCCCACCTGGGCATCGCGCTCGACGGCGACGCCGACCGGGTGGTGATGTGCGACGAGCACGGCAAGATCGTCGACGGCGACGCGGTCATGGCGCTGTGCGGCACGCGCATGCTGCGGGCCGGCACGCTCGCGCGCGCCACGGTGGTCGGGACGGTGATGTCCAACCTCGGGCTCGAGCTGGCCCTGCGCGGGGCGGGCGGCAGCCTGGTGCGGACCCAGGTCGGCGACCGCTACGTGGTCGAGGAGATGCGCCGGGGCGGCTACAACTTCGGCGGCGAGCAGTCCGGGCACCTCATCTTCCTCGACCACGCCACCACCGGCGACGGGATCGTGGCGGCGCTGCGAGTGCTGGCGGTGATGGCCGAGGAGGGCAGGTCGCTGTCGGAGCTGGCCGGCGTGATGACGCGGACACCCCAGGTGCTGGTCAACGTCGCGGTCGGGCGGCGGCTGCCGATCGAGGAGCTGCCCGACGTGGTGCGCCTGATCGCGAGCATCGAGCGCGATCTGGGCGACCGCGGGCGCGTGCTGGTGCGCTACAGCGGGACCGAGGCCAAGGCGCGCGTCATGATCGAGGGGCCGGACGAGGCGGCGATCCGCGCCCAGGCGGAAGAGGTCGCGGCCGTGCTGGCCCGCTGCTGTCGCGTGTAGGGCCCGGAGATCGGCGCCAGGCCGCGGCCCCGGGCCGGGACAGGGCGGTTACACTGGCGGCGTGATCGTCGGCATGGGCATCGATCTGACCGAGGTGCACCGGATCGCCAGCATGATGGAGCGCTGGGGCGAGCGATTCACCCGGCGCATCTTCACCGACGGGGAGCGCGCGTACGCGCTCAGCCGGGCCAGCTCGGCCCTCCACCTGGCGGCGCGGTTCGCGGCCAAGGAGGCCACCCTCAAGGCGCTGGGCGTGCCGCCGGGGCTGTCGTGGCACGAGATCGAGGTGGTGGGCGGCGGGCGCGAGCCGCCGCTCCTGGTCCTGCGCGGGCAGGCGCTGGCCGCGGCGGGCAAGCTGGGCATGGTGCGGATGCACCTCAGCCTCACCCACACCGCCGACGTGGCGGCCGCGGTGGTCGTGGCCGAGGCGGAGTAGGAGCCCGCGGGATGCTGCACGTGGTGACCTCGGCCGAGATGCGGGCGATCGACGCCGCGACGATCGAGGGGATCGGCCTGCCCGGCGCGGTCCTCATGGAGAACGCCGGGCGCGCGGTGGTCGCGGTGGTGCAGGAGGAGCTCGCGCGCGGCGGCGGCGCGGTGGCGGTCGTGTGCGGCGCCGGCAACAACGGCGGCGACGGCCACGTGGTCGCGCGGGTCCTGCGCCAGCTCGGGGCCTCGGTCGCGCTCTACCTGGCCGCGCCGCGCTCGGCGGTGCGCGGCGACGCGCTCGTCCACCTGGCCGCGTACGAGAACACCGGCGGGGTGGTCGCGTCGATCGCGGAGCCGGGTCAGCTGGCCGAGCACCGGCCGGCGATCGAGCAGGCCGCGGTGGTGGTGGACGCGCTGTTCGGCATCGGCCTCGCCCGCCCGATCGAGGGCCACCTGGCCGCCATCATCCACTGCATCAACCGCGCGCGCGGCCGGATCGTGGCGGTCGACATCCCGAGCGGCCTGTCGGCCGACTCCGGCGAGGTGCTGGGCGCGGCGGTGGCTGCCCACCGGACCGTGACCATGGCGTTCCTCAAGGTCGGCCTGGCGGTCGCGCCCGGCCTGGCCCGCGCGGGACGCGTCGAGGTGGCCGAGATCGGGATCCCGGTCGAGCTGGCCACCGCGCACGGCATCCACCTGGCCCGGCTCGAGGCGGCCGACCTGGTCGGCACCCTGCCGCGCGCCGGCTTGCTCGACCACAAGAACCGCCGCGGCCACGCGCTGGTGGTGGCCGGAGGGCCGGGCAAGCGCGGCGCGGCCCGGCTCACCTCGATGGCGGCGCTGCGCGCGGGGGCGGGGCTGGTCACGCTGGCGTGGGAGGGGCGCGAGGTCCCGGCGCCGGATCCGATCATGACCGCCGAGCTCGACGCGGACGCCGCCGACGCGGTCGAACGACTGGTGGCGCTGGCCGGGGGCAAGCGCGCGATCGCGATCGGCCCGGGCATGCCGACCGGGGAGGGCGGCAAGGCGCTGGTGCGCGCCGCCCTCCAGCGGATCGAGGTGCCGATGGTGCTCGACGCCGACGCGCTCAACCACGTGGCCGGCGAGCTGGACCGGGTGGCCGGATCGCGCGCGCCGGTGATCATGACCCCGCACCCGGGCGAGGCGGCCCGCCTGCTCGGGGTGTCGACCGCGGTGATCGAGCGCGATCGGGTCGGGGCCGTCCGCGAGCTGGCCGAGCGGTCGCGCGCGGTGGTCGTGCTGAAGGGGGCCGGCACGCTGGTGTGCGACGGCGAGGCCACCGACGGGTTCGTGACGATCAACCCGACCGGCGGCCCGGCCCTGGCCACCGCGGGATCCGGCGATGTGCTGACCGGCGTGGTGGCCGGACTGCTGGCCCAGGGGCTGACCCCGGCCGACGCGGCCCGCACCGGCGTGTTCGTGCACGGCCTGGCCGGCGAGGCATGCGCCGAGCGGCTGGGTGCGAGCGGCGCGACCGCGTCGGACGTGCTCGACGCGGTGCCGCGCGGCTTCGTCCGCCTGCGCGAGACGCGCTGAGCGCGGCGCGCGGCCACGCCGCGACGAGGCCGATCGGCGACCGGAAGCAGAGAGAAACGCGCGCCGCGGCGCCGCGATCTACCGGGCCGGCGGCGCGTGTGGCACGAGCCGACCGGGTCGCGTCAACCGAGAGACGCAGCCTGTGTGCACGCACCCACGGTCAGGTAGGTTTCGTTTCATTTCCGCGGCCTGGACGTGGCACTCGGGTTGCTCGTCCCATGGTCATGCTCTATTCCAAGAAACCCCGCCGTCGGGCCGCGCGTGGTCGTACCGCCGGTGGGGTGCCGGCATCGGGCGCCGGCTTCACCGCCACCGTGCTCCCGCACCGGGAGGAGCTCCTCGCCGCCGCCCTGCGCTACACGCGCAACCGGGCCGACGCCGAGGACCTGGTGCAGGACACCTTCACCCGCGCGCTCGGCGCGTGGTCGCGCTTCGAGCCGGGCTCCAACTGCCGGGCCTGGTTGTTTCGCATCCTGACCAACGGCTTCATCAGCGGGTACCGCCGGCGGCGGCGCTACAACCGCTTCGCCCACGAGACCGGCGACGAGGCAGTGACCGCGTTCTACGGCGAGAGCTTCGAGCGAGCCGGCAACCCGGCCGACCCCCTGCTCGAGGCCGGCCTGGGCGACGAGGTCGAGTCGGCCCTGGCCGAGCTGGGCGAGGACTACCTCCGGGTGGTCCTCCTGGCCGACCTGCGCGGCGCCCGCTACCGCGACATCGCCGCCGAGCTGGGCCTGCCGATCGGCACGGTCATGTCGCGGCTGTTCCGCGCCCGCCGGCTGCTCGAGGAGCGCCTGCGCGACTACGCCGCGTCGGACTACGGCATCCGCCGCGCGGCCTGAGCCGCGCCGCTCCTCAGTACTCCTTTTCCTCCATCGCCGACGCGATCAGGTACGGGCCCGGCGGGAAGCGCTCCTCGAGCGACTCGCCGCGCGCGTCAGTGTAGAGCGCGGTGACCAGGCCGTCGGCGGCCGAGACGAAGTACGGCTCCTGCTCGACCGGGTGGTCGCCGCTGGTCGGGTCGACGAAGTAGAACTCGCGCCAGTCGGTGCGGGCCGGTGCGCGGAACGGCGCCTTCTGCCCGGCCACCGCCGCGGCGCGGACCTCCTCGTGGGCGTCGCGGCGGGCCGCCCGGCGCAGCGCGTCGGCCCCTCCGCCGAGGCGGCTGAGCGCGCGCACCGCCGCGACCCGGACCAGCCAGCTCGGGTCGCTGGTCGCCATGACGATCAGGCCCGCGCGCGCGTCGGC
Organism: Kofleriaceae bacterium; assembly: GCA_035489015.1. Classification (GTDB taxonomy): domain Bacteria; phylum Myxococcota_A; class Polyangia; order Haliangiales; family Haliangiaceae; genus DATFRY01. The sequence continues at coordinate 24,277 of DATHKR010000175.1, forward strand.
CAGGCGGAGGCGCCCGGCCGCGAACACCGCGTTGGCGCGGACCAGGCGGCTGCGGTGGGCGAACAGCTCGATCACCGCGCGCGCGTCGCTGCGGTCGGCCAGGAGCGCCAGCGCGGCCGAGGCGTCGATCGGGGTGGCGAAGCCGCGCCGCCGGCACGCCCGCGCCAGCACCGGGCGGGCCGCCACGACCCCGCGCTTGCCGAGCGACCAGGCGGCCGAGGCCGCGACCCGGTCGTCGGTCGACCGCAGCTGATCCATGAGGAACGAGGCGAGCGATCCGTCGGCCGGGCCGGGCAGGTTGCCCAGCGCCTCGACCGCGGCGCGCCGACGGTCGATCTGCCCGCCGCGGGCCAGCCCGAGCAGCGCGTCGCGGCTGGCTGGATCGGCCATCGCGCCGAGCGAGGCGATCGCCGACAGGCTGACGTCGAGGGTGGCGTCGGTGGCCAGGTGCTCGAGCGCGCGCCGCGCGGCGTCGGCCCGGCGATCGCGCAGGACCCCGCCCAGGGTGCGCACCACCGCCGCGCGCGACGACGATCCGGCCGCGTCGTCGACCATCGCGAGCAGCGGGCCGACCGAGGCCGGGTCCTGGATGTAGATGAGCGCGTTGGCGGCGGCCAGCTGCAGGCTGGCCGGGCCGGTACGCAGGATCGCGAGCAAGGTCGGGGTGGCGCGCGGCTGGCCGATCTCGCCGAGCGCGGAGATCGCCGCCTCGCGCAGGCGGAGCTCGCCGGCCCTGGCGGCGGCCAGCTCCTGCAGCGCCGGGATCGCCACGTCGGCGCCCATGAGCCCGAGGTACTCGGCCGCCATGATCCGGATCTCCAGCTCGGGGTCGTCGAGCAGGTCGCCGATCACGTCGGCGGCGCGCGAGCCCTTGCCGAGCAGCGGGCGCAGCGCGCGCATGGCGGCCAGGCGCACCGCCGGGTCCTTGTCGGACACCAGGCCGAGCACCGGGACCAGCGCGCGCGTGTCGCCGAGGACGCGCAGCGCGTCGAGCACCAGCTCCTTGCTGAGCCGCCCGCGATCGAGCTCGCTGACCAGCGCGGGGGTGGCGCGCGGGTCGCCGATGTCGCGCAGGAGCGCCACCACCGTGGCCGGATCGCCGTCGAGCTTGCCCTGCAGGTGGGCGATGAGCGCGGGGACCGCGGTGCGCCCGGCCGCGGTCAGCGCCTCGGTGGCGGCGGCGCGCAGCTGGCCGCTGGCCAGCGACTCGACCAGGGTGTCGAGCGCCTCGCGCCCGCTCTCGCCGGCGGCGGCCGAGCGCGCGATGTGACCCAGCGCGAACGCGACCTCGGCCCGGAAGCTGTCGCTGCCGGTCTGGAGCAGCTGGACCAGGGTGTCGGTCGCCTCGGCCGCCTCCAGGTTGCCGAGCGCGGTCACCGCCGCCTTCTTGATCTGCTCGTTGGGATCGCGCAGCAGGCGGAGCAGGGCGGGCAGCGCGGCGCGGTCACCGAGCCGGCCGACCGCGGTGACCGCGGCGACCCGCACCTCGATCGACGGCTCGGTGAACAGGCCGACCAGCGGGATGACCGCGCGGCGGTCGCCGGTGGCCATCAGCTGCTCGACGGTGGCCAGGCGGACCTCGGCCTTGTCGTCGTCGAGCCGGTCGATGAGCGGCACCACCACCGCGCCGGTGCCGATGCGGCCGAGCGCGTTGACCACCCGCACCCTCACCTGTGGATCCTGGTTGCCGATCGACCGGATGAGCTGCGGGATCGCGCGCGGGTCGCCGAGCTCGCCCAGGATCTCGGCGGCGGCCTGCTGGGCCTCGACGCTGGTCGACGCCAGCCAGGGGACCACGATCGGCACCGCCTCGCGCACCTTGCCGCGCGCGAGGATCTTGCCGGCCGCGCCGGCCACGCGGATGTCCGGGTCGCGCAGCGCGCGCAGGAGATGAGGCCGGGCCCAGCGCACCTCGCTCTTGCCCAGCCGGCGGACCGCCTCGAGCCGCTGCTCCGGGTCCTTGGAGCGGAGCCCGTCGGCGTAGAGGTCGACCTTGCCGATCCAGTCGAAGCCGCCCGCGCGCGCCGGCGCGGGCGCGGCCAGCCCGGCGGCGAGGGCGAGCGCGGACAGCGCGGCGAGCGGAGCGGGAGACGGACGCGCTCCGTTGCGATCGCGGCGGCGCATGGCGACCAGTATAGCGCCAGCCCACCCGGGCGCATCCGGCGCCCCGGTCGGTCAGGGACGCGGCGCTCGCTCGCGCGCGGCCTCCGCCTCGAGCAGCTCGATCGCGCGGGCCACGGCGGTGCGGGTGCGCTCGGGCAGGGCGAGGCGGCCGAGCGCGCGGTACTCGACCAGGGCATCGCGCCAGCGCCGCTCGCGGACCAGGAGCGCGCCGAGCGCCACGCGCGGGCGCGGCTCGTCGGGGGCCAGGGAGATCGCGCGGCGCAGCGCGCGCTCGGCGCCGGCGCGATCACCGCGCTGGCTCAGCACCACGCCGAGGTCGTGCCACGCGCCGACGTCGCCGGGGGCGAGCTCGACGGTGCGGCGCAGGGCCGCCTCGCCGTCGGTGAGCTGGCCCCAGAACAGGAGCGCGCGGGCCAGCTCGCGCCAGGCGCGGGCGGCGCTGACCCGGTCGGGTGCCTCGCGCGCGGCCTGCCGGTAGAGCGCGCGGGCGCGGTCGTAGCGGCGCGCGCGCTCCTCGGCCCGGGCGGCGGCGAGCAGGCGCTCGGTGGCCGCCCCCGCGCGGGGCTCGACCGCCGCAGGCGGCGCGGATCGGGCGCATGCGCCGGTCAGGAGCGCCGCGCCGAGCGCCGCGACCACCGCCCAACCCGCGATGGACCGAGCGACCGCCGCCGCATATGATCCGGTCATGACCCACAAGGCGCTGGCAGAGATCCTAACCAAGTACGCAGACGGGCGGCAGACCGGCGCGCGTATCGAGATCCCGCCGTCTCTCGATACGACCCTGTTCGTCGCGTTCGGCGACGAGGGCCTGGTGGTCGATCGGGTGCGCGCCATCGAGCTGGGCGCGGAGTTCGCGGTGGCGAGCACCTCCCGCGGCGACCGCTACATCTTCCTGTACGAGGACGTCCGCGCGGTCCGCTTCGGCAGCGGCAGCGGCAGCGGCGGTCCGGCCGGCTACGAGCGCTGAGCTGCCCGCCGCGGCCAGGCTATGACCGCCCGGCGCCGTCGGTCCGCGGCGCGCGCCGGGCATGGCTGCTCTCGTCTGGCCTGGCCGGCTCACCCGGCTCGTCCGCTCTGGCGGTCTCGCCCGCGTCGCGCGCCACGCTCTCGGCGCGCTTCGCGCCCGGCTCGGGATCGACGGTCGATCCCGCCCTGATCGGGCCCGGCCCCGCGGTCGACGCGCCCGGGTGATCCATCGGCAGGGTCGAGGCCGAGTCGAGCGCCGCGCTGGCGCCGATCGACATCCGCCGGGCGCCTGAGATCGCGGCGGGAAATGCCCCGCTGCCGGCCGGTGGGGTCATCCCCGGGCTGGTCGCGGCCGCCACCTCGGCGGCGGTCGGCGGGCGCACGAGGGCCACGGTCGGCCCCGGCTCGGACCCGATCGGCTCGGTGGCGGCGTTCTCGATCCGCCTCGAGCCACGGGCGGTCACCCGGCCGCGCACCGTCGGCCGCGGCGCATCCAGCGAGTCGAGCCGCGGTTCGCGCAGGAGCCGCTGGGTCGCGCTGAACCGGTCCACCACCTCGGCGTCGCCCGCCGCGCCGGGCGGCCGCCCGGACGGGGTCGAGTCGTCGCGGTCGTCGCGCTCGTCGCGGTCGTCGCTCTCGTCGCTCGCCACCGCCGCCGCGGCCGCGGCCGCCGCGGCCTGCTTGCCCGACGACGAGGTTCGCTGCCACGGGTACTCGATGCGCCCGTGGTGGGCGTGCTTGATCGTCTCCATGAGCGAGTTCGAGATCATCCGCAGATCGGCGACGGTGAGCCCGCTGTCGTCGAGCTGGCCGAGGTGGAGCTTGCCGTACACGATGCGCTGGACGAGGCCCTCGATGGCGGTCGCGTCGGGCGAGCGCAGCGTGCGCGACGCCGCCTCGACCGCGTCGCAGATGGCCAGGATCGCGGTCTCGCGGCTGTCCGGCTTCACGCCGGGATAGCGGAAGTCCGCCTCGCTCAGCCGGCCCGGATTGCCCTGCTCCTGGCACTTGACCCAGAAGTACTCGAGCAGGCCGTCGCCGTGGTGCATGTGCATGAAGTCGATCACGCGCTCGTGCAGGCCGTGCCGCCGCGCCACCCGCACCCCCTCGGTCACGTGCGCGAAGATCGCGTCGCACGAGACCGGCGGCGGCAGCGCGTCGTGCGGGCTGGCCTCGCCGCCCGACAGGTTCTCGATGAAGTACTTGGGCTGGAGCGACTTGCCGAGGTCGTGGTAGTAGGCGCCGACCCGGATGAGCCGGCCATCGGCGCCGATCGCGTTGGCGGCGATCTGCGCCATGTTCGCCATCGCCAGGCTGTGCTGCCAGGTGCCGGGCGAGCTCTCCGCGATCTGCTCGAGCAGCGGCTGCGAGAGGTCCTCGAGCTCGATGAGCGTGCCGAGCGTGATGTCGCCGATGAGGCGCTGGAACGGAGCGAGACACGGGATCGCGACCACGGCGGCGACCAGCCCGGCCGCGCCGGACATGACCCAGCCCGAGTGGAGCGGCGAGCCGAGCTCGGCCAGCGGTAGCTCGCGCCACGACAGGTAGTAGATGAGGAGGTAGGTCAGCGCCGCCGCGCCGCCGGCCACCGCGCCGGCCGCGAGCAGGCGCAGCCGGCCGACCCGCCGCCGGCGGCGCGGATCGCCCAGCACCAGCGCGGCGCACACGCCCTGCACGACCAGCACCGTCGTGACGCCCGGGTCGAACGGGGTCAGCCCGCCGAGCAGGAGCGCGGCCACCACCGCGGTGCCGAGCGCCGCGCCGACGTCGATCATGACCGCGGTGCAGACCGCGAGCAGCGCGGCGGGGAGCGCCACCGCCGGCAGCGAGGTCGTGAGCAGCGCCGCGCTGGCCGCCGCCGCGACCGCCAGCTGCAGCCCGAGCAGCGCCGCCTGGACCCGCAGGAGCCGGCCCTTGTGCGAGCGGCGCAGGTGGTCGGTGTAGATGAGCGCGATGAGGAACAGCGCGGCCAGGTACGCGGCCGCCGCGCCCCAGCCGGACGGCTGCAGCTCGCGCGCGCGAGCGACCGCGACCGGGTCGGCCACCTCGCCGCGCGCCACCGCGATGCCGCGCGCGGCCGGCTCGTCGGCGGCGCGGCCGAAGAAGATCGGCAGCCGCACCGTCACCGGCGCGGGCGCGGCCGCGGACGGCTCGACCGAGTCGGCCAGCCACGCGCTCGACATCAGGATCGGCGCGCCGATCGCGGCAAAGGCGAGGCTGATGAGCACGCGGTGGGCCCGCCCGGCCCGCGGGCGCGCCTGGATGATCGAGTCCCGCCGGCGCAGGGCCGCGGCGCGCCGGTCCTGGTCGGGACCGCCGGGGGCCTGTGCGCCGCCGCGCTCGCGTCTCCACCTCCACATCGGGACGTCGGCGTCAGTACGCCATGTCGAAGTAGTGCTTGCTGCGCACGCCGTTGAAGGACGGGAACTGCATGCGGGTCATCGCCGCGCGCATGCAGTTCGACACCGGCGATCCGGTCTGGCCGTTGACCCGCACGTGGGACACGGTCCCGCTCGGCTTGACGATGAACTCGATGTTCGCGTTGTGGGTGCCGGTGGCGGTGAGGCAGCGGCCGAGCGCGCCGCCGCCGCGCTGGATGACAGGGTTGACCTGATCGTCGGTGAGGCGATCGCTTCCGCCGTCTTCGTCGCCGGACAGGTCCAGGTTGAGCGAGTCGTCCCAGCCGCCCGCCACCCCGCCCGGTCCGCCACTGCCCGTGCTCTTGCGGGCGGCCGCGCTCCGGCGGGCCCGCTTCTGCCGCTCGGCCTTGCTCGGGAAGCTGATCTTGGCGTCGAGCGATCCAGCCTCGAGCGACGACAGCGTCCCGGTGTCGTCGCGCCGGGCCGCGCTCAGCTTCTCGACCAGGAAGTAGACACCGCCGCCGAGCGCGAGGACACCGGCGCCGATGAGCACGTAGAGCGTGGCGCCGCGCCGCTTCTCCTGGGTGGCGTGCTGGTCCTCGGCCTGGGCGCGGCGCCGCTCGTCGCGCTTGTGCTTGGCCGCGTCGACCAGGTCGGTCAGGAGCGGGTGGTCCTCGACCGGACGGCGGTGACCGCTGTCCTTGTCGATGATGACGTGGCCAGGGAGGATCTGGTCGGCCTGGATCTGCTGCGCGATCTGGGCCAGGTTGAACGGCCCGTAGTCGAGCTTGCCCTTCGAGACGAGCCACTTGTCGTCGCGCTCGGCCATCGCGGCCGACAGCGCCGCCGACACCGAGACCTGACCCGAGGCGCCCGGGCCGGCCCCGGCCAGCGCCTCGGCCAGGCTGGGCTGCGACTCGGCCGGGTTCGCCGCCGCGGCCGGCCGTACGCCCGACGGAGGCCGGGACGCGGACGTCGGCGGCTGGCTGGCCGGGTTCGCCGCCTGCGGCGCGTGCGACCCCGAGATACGCGCGGGGTCGCCGAGCGCGCGAGTCGCGGCGTCGACCAGCGCGGCGGCGCTCGGATAGCGCCGATCCGGACTGGGCGACATCGAGCGCGCGACGATCTGATCCACCGCGGTCGAGATGCCGGCCACCGCCTGGCTCGGCCGCATGCACCCCTTGATGGCCGGCGCGCCGACCAGGACCTCGTAGAGGAGCGCGCCCAGGCAGTACACGTCCGACGCCTCGGTCGGCGTGCCGCCGGCCGCCACCTCGGGCGCGCAGCCAGGAACCTGGCCTCCGACGCCGACCAGGACCGGCACCAGCGAGGCCAGCCCGAAGTCGGTGACCCGGATGCGTCCGTTGCGGCTGACCGCCACGCTCTCGACGGTGACCGCGCCGTGGCACAGGTGGGGCGAGGCCGAGGCCAGCGCGCTGGACACGTGGGTGACGATGTTGAGCGCGCCCTTGCCGCCGAACCCGACCGTGCCGGTGTCGCGCTTGCGGTCGAGCAGCTCGCGCAACGAGTGCCCCTCGATCAGCTCGGTGGCGAGGTAGGTGTGCTCGCCCTCGACCGCCAGCTCGATGATCTTGGCGATGTTCTTGTGGTCGAGCGACGAGGCGCGCGCGACCGCGTCGGCCAGGCGATCGACTACCTCGCGGCGATCGACCAGGCGCGGATCGAGGACGTGGATGCTGATCGGCGCGCCACTGGTGGCGTCGGCCGCCTGGTAAAGGTCGGCGAACAGCCCGCGGCGCTCTCGTTTTCCGACGGTGTAGCGGCCACCTGCGAGCCGTGTGCCCGGGCTGAGCGACCCCGGGTCTCGGGCCCCTCGGGCCGCCGCCTGCGGATCCATGGACATGAAACTCCGTCGTGCGAGCCGGGGCTCCCCGCCTCGGCGTGGACCTCGAGTTTACGGGGGCCGGCGGAAGCCGGTCAATTGGCGCAGCCGGCCTGGCGGTAGAGGCGGGCGGAGCGGCGCAGCAGCGGACAGCCGTTGGTGCGGTCGCCGCTCTTGACCAGCGCCTCGCCCATGAGCAGCGCGGCGCG
>DATHKR010000176.1:0-14549 GCA_035489015.1 Kofleriaceae bacterium
TCCGACGATCGTGCACGGCCTCGTGGTGCTGGTCCTCTTCACCGCCGATGCCACGACCGCGGACCACGACCTCGACGTGTGGCGCGACCGCGCGAGCGAGCGCGGTCTGCACCTGTGGCCGCGCGTCGAGCGCTCGCTGCCGCTCGGCGATCGAGTCGGCAACCGGCTCTGTACCGTCGCGCTGTTCCCGCTGGACCCGAGCTGATCCCGATCAGGGCCGCGGATCAGGGCAGGTCGCACTCCCAGACCGAATCCGCGAGCCAGAGGTTGGCCCGGGTCACGTGGTTGTACACCTCCGCCACAGGCGTCCCTCCCTGCCCGGTGCACTGGTCGACCGCATCGGCGCGAGCGTCCTCCAGCGCAATGCCAGGGTCATAGCTCTGGCCATGGCCGGTGACGTACGAGGCGGCCAGCGCCGAGCCGGAGAAGGCCAAGAGAAGCGCCAGAGCAACGCCGATGGATAGCTTTTTCATGTTCGCTCTCCCGTTTTCGATCCCACCGATTCATTCGGCCATAAAGCACGAATGCGCCAGTGAGATCGGTTGTGCCGTGTGCGGGAAATCCGCACGCAACGGTCTGAAGGGGGGCTGACCGGATCGACCGCCCGCGGGCGGAAGGAACGCCAGGATCTCCACAATGGGCTCCCCGATCAAGTCCGGGATCGATCGACTGCGCGTCACCGCCGACTGCACGACGTTCAGCGACGCAGCAAGGACCGAGCTGAGCGGCGATGCCCATTGCGGGCTCGCCATCGAGCGGTCAGCGCACGGCCCAGCTACTCGCCACGGCGGCGTCGCGTCAGGCTCTCGCCGTGCGATCGTATTGCTGAAAATGATGTGCAAGATTTCAACAGTGTTCTTGCTCGGCCACGCGGGATCGGGCCGGCGCGCGCGACGCGCTCGTCGGCGTCCAGAGCATCGAGTTTGCTCCGGCCGGCCGGCCCGCGTTCCGCGCGCGCGTGTGGTACCCGACCTCGGGCGGCCGCGCCGCCGTCGCGATCGCGCCTGGCTTCACCGAGGCCATGACCGCCGGGTCTCTGCACGCGCTCACGCCGACCCTGCTGATCGCCGGCCAGCGCGACCAGCAGCTGCCACCGGAGACCCACGTGCGGCCGATGCTCGAGCACCTCCGGCGTCCCAGCGCCTACCGCGAGATCGCCTCCGCGCAGCACTACAGCTTCCTGCTGCTCTGTCGCCCGGGCGCGAGCGAGCCCTGGCGGGGACCGACGAGCAGGTCCTCTGCCAGGAGGGCGCGGGCAGGACGCGTGACCAGATTCACACGGAGGCGCTCGAGCTGACCGCGAAGTTCCTCCTCGACCGAGGCGTTCTCGCCGGGCGGCCGTAGCGCCGACTGCGTCTCCCCTTGGCCAGACCCGAGCAGGCATCCGCAACGTCGCCTCTTCCCTCCGTCGGCCGGGCTCGCTCATGATGAGGTCATGGTTCGTCTGGTCCGCGCCTGCCTCCTCGCCACCTTGCTTGTCGCCGGTCCGGCTCGCGCCCACGCGCGGACCTGGTCGTTCGAGTCGGTCCCGTCGCGGCCCCTGGCGCTCTCCTCCGACGGCACGCGTCTGTACGCGGTGAACACGCCGGATGCTCGCCTCGAGATCTTCGACGTCACCGGGGCGGCGCCGGTCTGGCTGACCTCGGTCGCGGTCGGGCTCGAGCCGCTCGCGGTCGCCCTGCGGGACGACGGCGAGGCCTGGGTCGTCAACCACCTGTCCGACAGCGTGAGCGTGGTCGACGTGTCGGCCAGCCCGCCCCGGGTGGTGCGGACCATCCTGGTCGGGGACGAGCCCTCCGACATCGTGTTCGCCGGCCCCGGCCGCGCGCGCGCGTTCATCACCACGGCCAGGCGCGGACAGAACACGCCCGATCCGACCGGCGGGTTCGCCACCGAGGGCCTCGGGCGGGCGCAGGTGTGGGTCCTCGACGCCGACGACCTGGGCCCCGAGCTCCTGCCGATCCCGGTCGCCGTCCTCTCGTTGTTCACCGACAGGCCGCGCGCTCTGGCGGTCACCCCCGACGGCAACACCGTCTACGCCGCCGGCTTCCTGACCGGCAACCGCACCACCGCGCTCAACGAGGGCCTGGTCTGTGACGGGCCGAGCGGGGATCCGTGCAGGCCTCCCGGCCGGCACTGCGCCCGGCGGGCTGCCACCGCCGCTCGCCAACGCAGCCGGCGTGAGCGGACCGAGCACCGGTCTCATCGTGCGATTCGATCAGCCCGCGGGAGCCTGGGTGGACGAGCTGGGGCGGGACTGGTCGGCGTTCGTCAGGTTCTCGCTTCCCGACGACGACGTGTTCGCCATCGACGCGGCCGCCCCGGTGCCGGCGGTCACCGCGCAGCTCTCCGGGGTGGGCACCGTCCTCTACGCGATGGCCGTCAACCCGGCGAGCGGACGCCTCTACGTCTCCAACACGGAGGCCCGCAACCAGGTCCGCTTCGAGGGGCCGGGCACCTTCGTCACCGAGAACGAGATCAAGCCGGCCGGCGAGCCGGCGTCCGTGCGCGGCCACCTCCACGAGTCACGGGTCACCGTCATCGACGGGGCCGAGGTGACGCCGCGCCACCTCAACACCCACCTCGACTACGCGGCGGTGCCGCAGCCGGCCGACGCGCGCGAGCGCAGCCTGGCGCAGCCGCTCGGCATGCAGGTGTCGAGCGACGGACAGCGGCTGTACCTCGCGGCGTTCAGCTCCGGGGTCGTGGCCGTCCTTCCCACCGCGGCGCTCGAGGCCGGCACCTACGTGCCGAGCGCGGCCGACCACATTTCGCTGGCGGCGGGCGGCCCGACCGGCCTCGTCCTCGACGAGGGGCGCGATCGCGCCTTCGTCGCCACCCGCTTCGACGACGGGATCTCGGTCGTGCGGCTGTCGTCCGCCGCGGAGACCGCCCACGTCGCCATGCACACGCCCGAGCCGGCCGAGGTCTACTGGGGCCGGCCGATCTTCTACGACGCCCGCGCCGCGTCGAGCACCGGCGAGGCCTCGTGCGCGAGCTGCCACGTCTTCGGCGACCTCGACGGGCTCGCCTGGGACCTCGGCAACCCGGACGGCGCGGTCGTGGCGAACACCAATCCGACCGGCCCGCAGGGCTCGGGACAGAGCTTCCACCCGCTCAAGGGGCCGATGACGACCCAGACGCTGCGCGGGCTGGCCACGCACGGGCCGATGCACTGGCGCGGCGACCGCACCGCCGGCGGCGCCGACGCGCTCGATGAGCACGCCGCGTTCGTGGAGTTCAACCGGGCGTTCCCCGACCTGCTCGGTCGCGATGAGGGCGAGATCGACGCCGGCGACATGTCGCTGTTCGCCGACTTCGCGCTCGCCATCTCCATGCCTCCCAATCCGATCCGCAACCTCGACCGCAGCCTGCGGCCCGACGAGCAGGCCGGCAGCAACATCTACTTCAATCGCCAGGGGGTGGACTTCGTGGCGACCTGCAACGGCTGCCATACCCTCGACCCGGCCCAGGGGTTCTTCGGCACCGGCGGACTCACCACCTTCGAGAACGAGCCGCAGGAGCTCAAGGTCCCCCAGCTGAGGAACCTGTACCAGAAGGTGGGCATGTTCGGCATGCCGCCGGTCCCGTTCTTCCTCCAGGGCGACAACGGCCCGACCGGGCCGCAGGTGCGCGGCTTCGGCTTCCTCCACGACGGCAGCACCGACACCGCCTTCCGCTTTCTCCACGCCCAGGTCTTCGTCGGCCTCAGCTCGGATACCGAGCGCCGCGAGGTCGAGGCCTTCCTCATGGCCTACGACAGCGATCTGGCGCCGGTGGTCGGACAGGAAGTCACGGTGGACGCGCTCAGCGACAACGATGTGCTGGCGCGGATCGACCTCCTGGCGGAACGGGCGGCGACTCCATTCACCCTGCTGGGCTCGCCGGAGGTGACCGAGTGCGACCTGGTCGCGCACGCCACCGTCGGCGGAGAGGCGCGCGGGTTCCTGCGCGAGAGCGACGGGCGATTCGCCAGCGACCGGGCCGCCGAGCCGAGCCGGAGCCTCGACGACCTCGTCGCCCTGGCCACCACCGGAGGCGAGCCAGTCACCTTCCTCTGCGCGCCGCCCGGTGCCGGGGTCCAGCTGGCCCTCGACCGCGACGGCGACGGCGCGTTCGATCGCGACGAGATCGATCAAGGGAGCAGCCCGATCGATCGCCCCATCCCGATCCGGCCGGGCACCCAGCTCGGCATGGTCGACGCCGGACCGGGCTCCTTCGACGCTGGCTCTCGCGACGCGGGCTCTCTCGACCCGGGTACGCCCGACGCGGGCCCGCCCGATGTCGACCCGCCCAACAACCCGTCGACGGATGGCGGGGGATGTGGTTGCCGGACCGGAGGCGGTCCCGGTGGCGGAGCGCTCGAGCCCTTCCTCGCCCTCGTGATCGGGGCGGCGCTGCGCCTTCGATCGCGACGGCGCGGGTCTGCAGGCCGCGGCTAGAGATTCACGGGCCGTTGGCCTCCATGGTCTCGAGCTGCTCCTGGCAGATCTTCTTGCTGGCGAAGACCACCCACTCCGTCATGCCGACCTGGCAGGTCGACCACGACCCGGCACCCTCGGCGAAGGCCTCGCCGGGGTCGCGATAGCGACACATCACCTCCACGCCGGAGAGCTTCTCGATCAGCTTCTCGTCGAGCTTCTGGCACTTCGCCTTCTTGCCGCCGCTCCAGCCGAAGCCGTACTGACCGGCGAGCTCGTCGATGCCGAACGGGGCGGCCGCGCCGACCGCGGTGTCGGCGGGCGCCGCGTCGGCCGGAGGCTCGGTCTGCGCGGCCGGAGGCTCGGTCTGCTCGGCCGTAGCCACGGCGGTCGGCGTGGTGGGCTCGGCCGTCGGCTGCACCGGCGCCGCGCCGGTGGCCTGCTTGCTCTCGCAGGCAGACGCGACGAGGAGGAGGACGGCGAGGGCAAAGCCGAGCGCGAGACGCGACATGGTCGCGGATGATACGCGCGGGCGCGCGCGTCGAGCGCGCAGGCGTCGCCCGGCCGTGGATCAACAGGCGCTGCGCCGCGACGTCGTGGCCGCGCTCGAGGAGGCCGTCGAGAGCAGGGCCACGGAAGAAGGCCGGCCGCGCCGGGCTTCCCGGCCGACGGTCCTCAGCCGCCCGGGATGCCGACGAACACCGTGAACCCGCCAGGGTCGCCCTGATGGAACTGATCGTCGGGGCGAACGATGACGTCGAGCTTCCCGCCCTGGATGACGTAGTTGAAGGAGTAGTCGAGCTTGCTGGTGGTGATGCCCGCCGCCTCGACCTGCTCGTCGTAAAGGATCGACGCAGCGTCGCCCGCGTCGGGCGCGCCCGGTCCCGGCCGCCTGGCGATGACCGCCTGGATGCGTGGATCGGCCGGGTCGGCCTCGAACACGCCCTTCCAGACGTAGGCCGCCTTCCGGTCGCCGGCCTCGATCGAGCGCACCCGGCCGACCGCCGGGACGATCACACCCTGCGGCGGCGGCGGATCCAGCGCCGGGGCGCTCGCCGGCCTGACTTCCACCGTCCCCGGCGAGGGTGCCGCGCGGCCGGCTCGCGGCGCCTGGTCCTTGCCAGCGGATCCCGACGGGGTCGAGCTGCAGCCGGGAACGACACCTACAACAAGCAGCGCGACGAGCGCGCTCGATCCGAGAGTCATCGGGGGAGCCTGCGTGAGCGCCATCCGGGTGGCAACCCCGGACGCCGCGCGTGGGACCAGCGTCCAGCAATCGGCCGAGCCTGCCGATCAGCGCTCCCCTCTCGCGATCGCCACGCGCTCCTGATGGCGTCGCTCCAGATCATCCGGGGTGATGGATCCCTCGCGTACACTCGGGAGATGAGCCCGCACGAGCGCTGGATCGAGATCGTCGATCGTGAGGGCATCGTCTCGCTCGCGACGGAGGGCCCGTATGCCCGGTACGGCTGGCCGGTCCACGTCACGATTCGCAGGTCCGTGGACCGGTACCAGGTCAGCTGGGTCAACGAGGACGACGGCGCCGGACCGGCCGCCTCGGGCGAGAAGGACCTCGATCGCGCCGGGCTCGATCGCTTCCTCGCCGAGCTGCTGGCGGACGGTCGGCCGGCCCAGCAACTCGGCACCTGAACGGCGCCGCGGGGCGGCGACCGCCGGGCGCCGTCGTCAGTACGCCTGGCTCTCGCGGTCGCGCTGCCGATCGCCGTCGTCTCGACGCCGGGCGGGCGGTGCCGCGCCCGGAGCAGGAACTCGCCCGCCTCGCGAGGCAGGTCACGCCCGAAGAGGACGCGAAGGAAGGACCGAAATGCCAGCGAGATCCGACGTGACCACCGCGCCCTGCCGGTCCCCGAGTCGAGGTCCGCGGTCCCGGACCGCCCACGCCCGCCCCGGCATCCAGCCCCCCTCCGACCCGGGCCCAGTAGGACGCGGCCAGCTACCCCATGACAAGGAAGCCGCCCTCCCTCCTCGGCGAGGTCATCCGGCCGGAGCCACGTCGTCCGTGGCGCCAGCCCTTCGGGCCTTTTTGGGGTCGCTGCGGGGGTCGCCCACGAGCCGGGCCCAGGGCCCCGGCGCCCACGCGCCGCCCTTGGCGACCGTCCCGGGTCGCCGAGAGTGCGATAGGATCCTGCGAGTGAGGTTTGACCAGAAGGCTCGCGAGAACCTCGAGGCGGCCGAGCGGCTGCTTCCCGACGACGAGAGCGGCGAAAGCGATGCCTTCCTCAACGCCGCTGCCTCTCGCGCCTACTAGGCCGTTTACCTGGCGATCGCGGACTGCGCACAGCAACTGAGACGCCCGTTTACCCACGATCGCCATGACTACTACCGCCATGACACGCTCCCGCGGGACGCGGTGTCGTGGCGCATCCTGGACGACGATAGCGGAGATGATCTGGAGCTCCTCCGCGGAAGGCGCATCAAGGCCGACTATCAGGAGGATCCAGTGGATCGGGAGGAAGCGTCGGAATCGCTCGATCTCGCAAGATCGATGCTGGGCCGTCTCCTCGGGGAGTCACGTTGATGTCGCTCTCCTGGGAACAGATCCCTGGCGCTGTGTCGGCTGCGATCGGCGGGAAGCCAGTCCGGTGGGCCTCCGCCGGCCCCTCCATCGGCGACTACGACGGACGAGAGACCACGCTGGACGTGTTCGATGTCGAGGCGCGTGACCAGCGGCGGCTGCTCCGGCAGCTGAGGGATCTCCGCAGAGAGATCGAACAGGCCATCGGTTCCCCGGTGGTGCTGGTCTTTCACACGCCTGCCCAGACATCGGCCTTCTACCCGGACGTGAGGCGCCACCCTGCCCCCGCCGTCGGACCGGCCACGCCGCAGGCCGCGAGGTGGCTGGAGGACGTTTTTGCGCCGGCCACGACGGTCATCTCCGCGAACGACCTCGCTGCCGGTGGCATCACCATGTCGACCTTCGGTCCGGCAAGCACCATCGGAAGAAATCGATGGGCCGGCTCGCGGTCGGGTCGAACGATCGCCATCCCCCGGGTACGCGCATGACGGTGACGGCACAAGCGTTCGTGGACGAGAGGATCATCCTCGACGGTCATACCTACGATGGATGCACCTTCGAGCGCTGCGAGCTCGTGTTCAACGGAGCTGCGCCCACCGTCCTGACGAACAACAGCATCGTCGACTGCACGTGGCGCTTCGAGGGGAGTGCCGCGGTGACGCTGGCCTTCCTGCGCGCGCTCGTCGAGGGAGGCGCGGCCGACCTGGTGCGGAACACGCTCGGCGTGGACACGCCGGGAGCGAGCGGCGAGAGTTCAGGCTGAACGGGTCGCCAGTCTCGACGCTCTGGTGATTTGACAGATCTCCCGTTCCGCGAACGTCTACGACGACCAGATCGTTTTCGCTGGCCCGCCAGCGGCGGCAACGCGCCTCGCGTGGACCTCAGTACCGTTCGAAGACGTATGTCAGGATGTAGCATCCACGGCGCCGGGAAATCGCGTGGTCATTCACGTGCTCGTCCCACCACGGCCGAATCTTGGCCGTGATCCAGTCACCCCACCAGGCTCGCGGCTTCGGGTAGTCGACGAAGTAGCGCTTCACCTCTGCCATCCGGTAAGCGTCGCACCAGAGCTCCGCTCTCGTTGCCTCACAACTTCTCGCCGGTGCGCCGTTCAGGTGAACAATTGCTGCAAACTCTGCCAACCCATGTCCCGTTCCATCGTTCCATCGCTGCTTGCCGGCGTGGCTCTCGCGCTGATGGCTTGCAGCCCTACCACGACCAAGGGTGTGCAGATGAGCAAACAACAAGAACTGACTCCGACTGACACGGGCCACGCCGAGGCCGCTGAGGGTCTGCGCGTCTACTACGAGATCTACGGAAGAGGTGAGCCGATCGTGGTGCTGGCCGGCGGGCTGGGGGACATCAGCTCGATGGCGCAGACGATCGGGCCGCTGTCGCGCGAACGTCAGGTGATTGGCATCGACCTCGAGGGACACGGCCGCACGGCGCTGCGCGCGACCCCGATGAGTCACGAGAGAAACGGCGATGACGTCGCAGCGGTGCTGCGGCACTTGAAGATCGCAAAGGCCGATGTCGCCGGTTATTCGCATGGCGGCGATGCGGCGATCCGGATGGCGATCCAGCATCCCGAGATGGTGCGGAACCTGATCGTCATCTCCACCGCCGCCGAGCGCGACGGCTGGTATCCCGAAGTCCTTAAGGGCATGGAAGCACTGAGCTCATCGCTGGCCAAGCAGATGCAGCAGACGCCGCTCTATCAGCGCTACGCCGCCGTCGCGCCGCATCCGGAGCAGTTCCCTCTGCTGCTCGACCGCCTGGGTGAGCTGAAGAAGAAGGACTACGACTGGCGCCCCGAGATCGCGAACCTGCGCGTGCCGACGCTGCTGCTGTTCGCCGACCATGATGCGGTCTCGATGCGTCACATTGCCGAATTCTTCGCGTTGTTCGAAGGCGGCGTGCGCGACGCCGGCTGGGGAGACAAGCCGCGATACGCCCGCGCACGACTCGCGATCGTGCCGGGCTACACTCACTACAACTTTGGCCAGGGACCGGACATGGCGCGGACCATCGAGGCCTACCTGGACCAACCCACATCGAGCGCCACCCAGTTCACGCCGTAGCTCCGGCGTCACTCGTACTTGAGCGTGACCATCGGGTCGACCTGCGTGGCTCGTCGCGCGGGCAGAAGGCAGGCCAGCAGCATGACCGCGGTCAGGACCAGCGCGCTGGTGGCGAACGTCGCGGGATCGATCGCGCTCACGTGGAACAGCAGGCCCGCCATGAGCCTGGTGAGGACGATGGAGCCGACCAGGCCGAGCGCCACGCCGCACAGGCCCAGCTTCATGCCGTCGGCGACCACCATGCGCAGGACGTCGCCGCGTCGCGCTCCCAGCGCCATCCGGATGCCGATCTCGTGGGTGCGCTGCTTGACGGTGTAGCCCATCACGCCGTAGACGCCCACCGCCGCCAGGATGAGGGCGACGCCGCCGAACAGGCCGAGCAGCACCGTGTAGGTGCGCTCCCGCGCGATCGACTCGGTCATGACCTGGCGCATGGAGCGGATCTGCGACACCGGGATGTTGCGATCGGCCACCCAGACCTGAGCCTTCACCGCCGCGACCTGGGCCAGCGGCTCGCCGGTCGTGCGCACGGTCAGGTACATCGAGCGCGACCACGCGTTCTGCGCGTGGGGCGTGTACATGGTCGCGTGTTGCTCCTTGCCCAGGCCGGTGTAGCTCACGTCGGCGGCCACGCCGATCACGGTCCACCACGGCGCGCGCGGGTCGTAGTCGCCGGTCTGGATGCGCTTGCCGATCGGGTCGGCGCCGGGGAACAGGCGGCGGGCCATGGTCTCGCTGATGATGAGGACGAGCGGCGATCCGTCGCGGTCGGCGTCGGTGAAGGCGCGGCCGGCGCGGAGCGCGATGCCCAGAGTGCGGAAGTAGTCGGGGCTGACCAGCACTTGATCGGCGACCGGCTGCGCCTGTCCGGGCGGCAGCGCCCGGCCCTCGACCGTGTACGGGTTGCTCATGCCCAGGAGGTTGGGCGGCAGGGCCATCGACAGCGCCGCGTGATTCACGCCGGGCAGCGAGCGCAGGCGGGCCAGGATCTGCTCCTGCATCGCCGCGGCCTGCTTGTCCTCGGGATAGGCGGCCTGGTTCAGCTCGATCCGCATGCTGAGGACGCCCTCCGGGTCGAACCCCGGGTCGACCTGCGACAGGTTGACGAAGCTGCGGATCATCAGCCCCGCGCCGGTCAGCAGCATCAGCGCCAGCGCACCCTCGGCGACCACGAGGAGGCCGCGCATGCGGTGGCGCGCGGCGCTCTCGACGCTGCTGCCGCCGCCCTCCTTGATGGCCACGTTCAGGTCGAGCCGCGACAGCTGCAGCGCCGGCGCCAGGCCGAACATCAGGCCGCTCAGGAGCGCGACCGCGAGGGTGAAGCCGAGCACCCAGCGGTCGACCGAGACCTCCTCGAGCCGCGGCAGATCGGACGGCGCCAGCCCATCGATGAGCTGCACCCCCCACAGCGCCAGCAGCAGGCCCAGGGCACCGCCGATCGACGCCAGCAGCATGCTCTCGGTCAAGAGCTGGCGCACGATGCGGCCGCGGCTGGCGCCCAGCGCGGCGCGCACCGCCAGCTCGCGCTCGCGCGTGGTGCCGCGGGCGAGCAGGAGGTTGGCCAGGTTGACCGATGCGATGAGCAGGACGAACAGGACGGCGCCGAACAGGACCAAGAGGGCGCGCTGCGACTCGCCGACGATCGACCCCTTGAGCGAGTCGACCAGCACCACGCCGAACGACGAGCTCGGGTACTGCTCGCCCACCTGCGCCGCGATCGCGCCGAGGTCCGCCTGGGCCTGCCGTTCGCTGACACCGGGCCGCAGCCGCGCGATGCAGCGCAGATAGTAGGGCGGGCGGCTCTGCGGCGGGTCGAACGTCATCGCCACCCAGACCTCGGCCTGGCCGGTCAGCGCGAAGCGAAAGTCGGCCGGCATGATGCCGATCACCGTGTACGCCTTGCCGTTGAGCCTGATCGGGCGCCCGACCGCGCCCGGATCGCCGCCCAGCCGCTGGCGCCAGAAGTGGTCGCTCACGACCACGACGTTCGGGCCGCCAGAGCGGTCATCACCGCGCGCGAACGTGCGCCCCTGCGCGGCGCCGACCTTCAGCACCTCGAAGAAGCCGGCGCTGACCCAGGCGCCAGGCACCTTCTGCGGCGGGCCCTGGCCGGCCAGGGCCAGGCCGTCGGCCGGCGAGTAGATCACGGCCAGGCCAGCCAGGGTGCGGTTGCGATCGCGCATCGCCAGGAAGTCGGCGTCGCCGATCGGGTTGTGCGTCTCGTCGGTCTCGAGGTTCTGCAGCGACACCCGCACCAGCCGGTCCGGCTCCGGGTGGGCCAGCGGGCGCAGCAGGACCGCGTTGACCACGCTGAAGATGGCGGTGTTGGCGCCGATGCCCAGGGCCAGCGTCACGACGGCGATGAGCGTGAGCGCGGGCGTCTTGCGCATCATGCGCGCGCCGTAGCGCAGGTCCTGGAGGATGTCCTCGATCAGGCGCACGCCGCGCGCCTCGCGGCACTCCTGCTTGGTGCGCGCCACGCCGCCGAAACCGACCAGCGCGGCCCGCCGCGCCTCGTCCGGCGACATGCCGCGGGCGAGGTTTCGCTCGGTCTCGCGCTCGAGGTGGTAGCGGAGCTCGTCGTCCAGCTCGTGCTCCATCTCCTGCTTGCGCCGCAGCGCCTGCCAGCGCCGCTGCATTCTCCGCATCCATCGCGGGGCCATCGCGCCTCCTTCAGGATCCCTGGAGGACCCGTGCCACCGCCCAGGTGAAGCGCTCCCATTCCTTCGACTCGGCGGCCAGCCGCTTCTTGCCAGCAGCGGTGAGCCGGTAGAACTTCGCCCGCCGGTTGTTCTCCGACTCGCCCCACTCCGATTCGATGAGATCCTGCGCCACGAGCCGGTGGAGCGCCGGATAGAGCGAGCCCTGGTTCACTCGCAGGACGTCCTCCGAGAGCTGCTGGATGCGCTGCGCGATGTCCCATCCGTGCATCGGCTTGCCCTGCAGCGTGTTGAGCACGAGCAGGTCGAGCGTGCCCTGCAAGAGGTCGATCTTGCGCTCTCCTGTAGACATTCTACAAAAGACATTCTGCCGTCTCTTGTAGAATGTCAACAGGAGAGAGGACGCCGCGACCGCGGCGCCGTCGCCGTAGTACCGTCCGGGCGATGGCGTCCTCGTCCCGGCGCGTCGTGGTCTCGGAGCTCGGCGAGGATCCGCTCGCCACGCTCGACCAGCACGTGCGGCTGGAGCCGGCCCTGCCGCCCGACCCGTCGCAGCGTGCCCCGCACGAGGTCATCGTCGACGTGCGCAGCGCGGCGGTCGGCTGGGTCGACCTCCTCATGCTGAGCGGGCAGTACCAGCACGAGGCCCGCCCGCCGTACACCCCCGGGCTCGAGTACGCCGGCGAGGTGTCGTGGGCCGGGCCCGCGTCCGGGTTTCGACCCGGTGACCGCGTGGTGGTCGATCCCATCCTGGCCGGGCCGCGCTCGTCCGGCCCGTACCGGGCGTGGGGCGGCTTCGCGTCGCAGGCGGTCGCGCCGGGCGAGGCGGTGCACGGGATCCCGGGCGCCCTCTCGTTCGACCAGGCGGCCGGCCTGCTCGGCAGCTACGAGACCGCGTACCACTGCCTGGTCGCGCGCGGCCGGCTCCAGGCCGGCGAGACGATCCTCGTCCACGGCGCGTCCGGCTCGACCGGGCTGGCCGCGGTCCACATCGCGCGGCTGCTCGGCGCCACCGTGATCGCCACCGGCCGGTCCCCGGAAAAGCTCGCCGTGGTCCGCGAGCAGGGCGCCCATCACGTCATCGCGGGCGCCTCGTTCCGCGACGAGGTCAAGCAGCTGACCTCGGGCCGCGGCGTCGACGTCGTCTACGATCCGGTCGGCGGCGACATCTCGATCGAGTCACTCCGCTGCGTCCGGTTCGGAGCCCGCTTCCTCATCGTCGGCTGGGCCGCCACGCCCTTCGTCGCCGACGGCAAGGGCCGGCGCGGCGCCCCCCGCGCCAACCAGCTGCCGACCAACCTCGTCCTCATGAAGGGCCTCGACGTGCTCGGCTGCCCGACGGTCATCGCCACGGCCATGGATCCCACGCTGCGCGCCCCGCGACTGGCCCAGGTCCTGGCCTGGGCCGAGGCCGGCCAGATCGTCCCCTTCGTCTCCCACGTCTTCCCGCTCGATCGCTTCCAGGACGCCATGCGAGCCAAGTGGAGCGGCGAGGTGATCGGCGGCTGCGTCCTCCATCCCTGAGTCCTCGAGCGCGACGGGCGGTCCGGGCCGTGTGGGTCGGCCACGGCTCTGCTCCGACCTGACCGGTCGGATGAGCCGGATCGCCACAGGGGCGTTCGGCGTGTCGTGGCGGACTGCCGCACCCGGATCCTCGCGGGACCTCGACCAACCTGGCGATGTCCCGTGGCGGCACGGCAGTTGCTCTCGCGAGGGATCATGACCATGCGCGCCCCCGGGATCGCCGCCGTCGCTCTCGTCATGGTGAGCGGTGTGGCGCGGGCCGAGCACGGTGCCCCTGCCAGTTCCCCTCGTCGGTCGAGCGAGGACTTTGCCAGCAGGGCCCCCGCAGGGGCCCTCCTGTCGAACACCGAGGCGAACCGGGCAGCCGCCACGTACGCCGGGGAGGTGCAGCGCTGCTACTTCCGGCACGCCCTGGTCGAGTCCGCGGCCTCCGGACGCGTCCGCGTCGATCTCGATGTGAAGCGCGACGGCAAGGTCGAGCGCGTCCGGGTCGTCGCGCCCGGGATCTCGCGTCTCCACTTCGAGCGCTGCGTCGTCGCCCGTGCCCTCACCTGGCGGTTCCCCGCCTCCAGTGCTTCCACCGAGGTGAGGATGCCGTTCTGGTTTCAGGTCCCCCTCCGTCTCCGCGCCGCGCCCGGCCAGGCCGCGCGGCGATCGCCGCTACGCAGCTGTCGCGCTTCCGCGCAGCGCTGCTCGGCGGGCCGGTGAGCACGAGCACCGCGGCCGACTCCTTCATCACGCCGCCGCCCGGGTTCTCCACCTACGAGCTCCACGGGCACGCCGGTGTATAAGGTCAGCGTGACCGACGCGCGCGATGCGGTGGCCGAGGCCCTGGCGCTGAACAGGCGGCTGGCGGCAACTCTACTGGTGAAGAAGCAGGAGCTCGAGGCCGAGCTGGCCGCCGGGCCGCCGACCGATCGCGCCGCGCTCCTCGCCGCCGAGCTGGCGGACGTGGACGGTGAGTACCGCAACGCGCTCGCCGAGATCGCCGAGCTGCGCAAGCTGGGCGATCAGGCGCTGGTCAACGAGGCGCGCGCGGCGGCCGGCGAGGCGCTGCCGGGCGATCCGATGGCCACGACCCACGTGGAGCGGGCGCTGGCCGCCGCGCGCGAGCACATCCTCGAGCTGGACGCGCAGGCGAGCCTCGGCGCCGAGCCGGCCGAGCAGTCCGCGCCAGCGACCGCCGCGAAGAGCCGCGAGGAGGCCGACCGTGAGGCGCGCGCCGAGTTCGAGGCGCTGCGCGACCGGCGTGCTGCCGAACCGGCGCCGGAGCCCGGCCCGAAGCCGCGCCCCAAGAAGACGCTCTGATCGCCGGCGTCCTTGTTCG
>DATHKR010000177.1:0-10231 GCA_035489015.1 Kofleriaceae bacterium
CTTCGACCCGGACTACGTCTTCGTCCGCGACGGGGGGATCGCCTCGGAGGATGGATTCGACCTCGTCCCTGCTCGAGAGCTTTCCGCGAGGGTGAAATCGGCTGAGCAGTTTGAGAATGCCCGGCACCGACACCTGAAGGCGGCTGAGCACGTGGATCGCCGCCCCGTAGTCGGATAGCGGGATCTCGATCGGGTATGCACTGCGAGCATCGCGTGCATCCGATGCAAGTTGTCAGGCCCATCGTCTTCCGGTAGACGGCTTCGCTCGTCGACGGCTGATGCCGATGGTGCCTCGAAGGAATCTGGCAGATCTCGGTATCCATGCAGAGCCAGCTTCTGCTCGACCCTGTCCACTTCCTCGGGTGGCACCTGTACATCGCCGGCGAGGATTTGCAGCATCCGCTGGTGACAGTCCCCCCACGGATGCGGCGTGAAGCGGTCCAGGAGATCCGTGATTGCCCGCTGTGTCAGCTCCGTGCGATCGAGCAGCACGACGATGGGCCCAAAGTCGCTCTCCGGGATCTCGACTCCATAGGAGTCGGCGAAGAGGTTGTGTAAACCGTGACGTCCCTTGAGCCGTTCTGCGGACATTTCGTCTTCCTTCAAGCGATGGTGGAGGCTCCAGGCTCGTGGACGCAATCAGATGTGGGCGGGGTTCGCGGCCGCTGACTCGCCCGGCTGCACCCCGTGGCCGGGGTTTCGGTTCGGCGCACCGCGTCACGGCCGGCTGGGGGCTGCGGATCCCGCGGCGGGCCGCGCTGCGGTACAAGTCGACCATGGCCAACGCGGCGACGTTTCAGCTGACGCCCGGGAAGCGGGTGCTGTTTCTGACGAAGGATCCGGAGCTGATCCGCCGCCAGCTTCGCGGTGAGCTCGACCTGACGATGGACCAGGTCCGGGTCGAGGACCTGCTCGACGACATCAATACCGACGCGATGACGCCGGCGTGGGTTTGCTTCGACCATGAGCCGGCGGTGATCGCTCGCAATGCTTACGCCGGGCTCATCGTCGATGGGAAGCGGCTCATCGAGGAGGATGCGCTCAGGAACGGCAACTTCGAGGTGATCGTGTCGGGGTTGCGGAAGGGGGTGGGCTCCAGCCGCGAGACGGCCGCTCAGGCCGAGTACTTCTCGGGCATCCGCCTGGCGGTGGCCGCTTCGTTCGCGCCGATCCACGCTCGCAACAACATCAACATCGGGCTGCACATGGCGGACCACGCGGTGCTGCGCCGGCTGCAGGGGGGTGAGGCGGTCCCGATCGCCGAGCTGGCCAGCGGGTGGGATCCGATCACGCAGCTCATCATCGAGTCGGGCGGGCTGTTCCGGTTCTGCCAGCGGTTGGACGCCGGGGAGCTGGTGCTTCCGCGGGCCGACACGGCGGCGCGGCCGATGACGCTTGCCGAGAAGATCCTCGCCCGCCACCTTTTGCCCGGGCAGGGTGAATTCGTCGCGTCCGGCGACGCGGTGATGGTGAAGGTGGACGGGGGGTACTCGCACGAGTTCACCACCGCGCAGGTTCATTACTTCCTGGCGGAGGAGTACGGCGCGGATTACCGGATCGCCGACCCTTCGAAGTTCGCGGTGTTCGAGGACCACCTCATCTATGCCGATGGGGTGGCGCGGATGGCGCCGTTCTCGCCCAAGATCGAGCGGCTGCGCCGGCTGCAGCGCGAGTTCCAGGCCCACACCCAGGTTCGCAACTTCAACGCGGTGGACGGGGTCTCGCCCGGCATCTGCCACCAGGTCGCGCGCGAGAAGATCATCGAGCCGGGCGACTTCATCCAGGCCACCGACAGCCACACGTGCATGGGCGGCGCGTCGAACGCGCTGACCTGGGGGGTCGGGGCGACCGAGTACGCCGCGCTGCTGCGCTGGGGGTTCACGCCGATCGAGGTGCCGGAGACGATCCGGTTCGAGCTGGTCGGGACGCTCCGGCCCGGCGTCACCGCCAAGGACGTGATGCTGTACGTGCTCGACAGCTACGCCCGGCGCGAGGAGACGCTCGACCGGGTCATGGAGTGGGGCGGTGAGGGGCTGTTCCGGCTGCCGCCCGACGAGCGCGCGACCCTGGCCAACATGGCGACCGAGTGCTCGGCCCGGAGCGGGGTCATGGAGTGCGACGACGACATGCTGCGCTGGATCGCGTCGCGCCGCGACGGCGTCACCGTCGAGGAGCTGCGCCGCCGGGTGGTGGCGCCGGATCCGGGCGCGTCCTACGGCGGCGGGGTCCACCGCATCGACCTCGGCCAGGTGCCGGCGATGGTCGCCACCCCGGGCGATCCGGACCGCGGGATCCCGTCGGATCCGAAGAACGGCGCCATCATCGGCGAGCTGGGCGACGTGCGGATCGACATCGCGTATGGCGGCTCGTGCACCGCCGGCAAGCGCGACGACATCGACTTCTACGCCCAGGTGATGGAGGAGGCGGCCCGGGCCGGGCGAAAGGTGGCCGACGGCGTGCGCTTCTATCTCCAGTTCGGCTCGGCCGAGGTCGCCGCGTACGCGGCCGAGCGCGGCTACCTCGATCTGTTCCGGCGGACCGGGGTCGAGGTGATCTCGCCCGGCTGCGGCGCCTGCATCGGGTGCGGCCCTGGCGTGTCGGAGACCGGCGATCAGGTGACCGTCTCGGCGATCAACCGCAACTTTCGCGGCCGGTCGGGGCCGGGTCGGCTGTACCTGGCCTCGCCGCTGACCGTCGCGGCCTCGGCGGTGGCCGGCAAGATCGTCGAGTACCGGCGCGGCATGTTCGCCGCACCTGCCGCGGACGGCGGGCCGCGGCAGGCCTGAGCGCAGCCGAGCTCAGCCGGGCGGGTCGCGCTCGCGCTCGTGGCGGCGGGTGTAGGTGAACGACACGCCGAGCAGGAGGGCGCCCGCGATCAGGAACGAGGCGATCCGGTAGCCGGCCGACAGCGCGGCCAGGTCGTGGAGGAACAGGCGGACGAGCGCGAGACCCGACACCCCGAGCGCGACCAGCCGGTAGTGGATCGCCTCGAGCCGGAGCCCGAGCAGGAAGATGGCCGCGGCCGCGACGACCCACGCGACCGTGATGAGCGGCGGCAGCACCGTCGCCGTGGCGGTGGTCAGGGCGACCGCCGCGACGCCGCAGGCCGCCACCGCTCGACCCACGCGATCGGCGGTGGTGGTGAGTCGCTCGTGGAGGATGAGGCTGGCGATGAGCGCCAGGGCGACCACGAGATCGTCCGGGCTGGTGGTGACGTGGGCGATGAAGGCGACCGCGAGGATCGCGGCGCCGGTCGCGCCGAGCGCCCTCGACGTGAGCGCGCGGGCCAGCGCGGCCGAGCCGGCGCCGACCACGCACAGCGACAGGATGAGCGGCGCGCCGTCGAGGGTGGTCCACGCGGCCAGGGCCACGCTGGCCGCGACCAGGGCCAGGTGCAGGTGGAAGACCGGGACTCGACCGAGCCGGCGGACGCCGAGCCAGGCGAGCGCCAGCGACGTCGCGGCCAGCAGCGCGAAGACGATGCCGAGGCCGCCGGCGTGGTGATGCGTGATCTCGTACGCCGCCACCAGCGCGGCGCCGGTCCAGTTGAGCAGCGCGAACGAGGTCCCTGCCGCGCGCGGCAACCGCGGCGGCGCCGCGGCGACCGCGACCGCGAAGGTCACGTAGTAGAGCGCGACGAACGCGAGCGCGGTGGCCAGGTGATCGGGCGGGTGGACCACGCCGGCCGCGGTGGTCAGCGGGTTGCCGAGCAGCCAGGTGACCAGGGTCGAGTAGACCGCGACCAGCGTCGACAGAGGGACGATGACCCAGCGGTTGCGGGCCATGAAGTAGGCCGCGCCGGCGGCCAGGAGGCAGCTCGAGGCCAGCGTGAAGACGCCGACCTGGCTGACCATCCCGGTGTGGAGGCCGAGAAACAGCGCCAGCCCCGCGACCGTCTCCGATCGCATCGCCTGCGCGACGAAGATGATGCCGAGGACCGAGCCGGCCAGGAGCACGAACGCGATCTCGGGGCTCGCGATCAGCTGGACCCCGGGCACGTAGTGGATCGCGTAGGTGGTGTAGTAGGCGACGCCCAGGCCGCCGGCGACCAGGATGCGGCCCAGGGCCGGGTAGCGGCGCATCACCCAGCGACCGAACCCGGCCAGCGCGATCGCGATGGCGTAGCCGAGCGCCGCCTTGAGGACCGGCCCGATCCGGTCGAAGCCGTGGGCCACGAAGAACGCGAGGCCGGTGACCAGGCTGACGATCCCGACCCGCGCGGCCCAGTAGCCGCCCAGGCGCGACTCGATCGCGCGCGCGTCGCCGGCGCGCGACCGCGACGGGGCCCCGACCCCGACCGCGACCCCGAGCTCGACCGGAAGCGGCGGCGTCCCGCCCCGCGCGGCGGCCTCGAGCTGCTCGACGCGGGCCGTCAGCGCTGCGACGGCGGCGCGCATCTCCTCGATCGGCGCGGTGCCCGGCGCGGTGCCCGGCTCGCTGCCCGGCTCGCTGCCCGGCTCGGTGCCCGGCTCGGTGTTCGACATGGCAGTCAGTCGAGCAAGCCCCACGCCAATCCGCCATCGCGCCCTTTCTCGTCGAGTTCTCGGGGTGCAGCCCCGACACCCGCGCCTGGCCTGTGGCACCCGCCTCACGGTGGGTCGCGCTCCCGCGCCACCGCCACGGCCACGGCCACGGCCACAGGGGTGACGCGCCCCGGCGGCCACGGCCGCGCGCTCTGTGGTACGAGAGGTCATGAAGTCCACAAAGCCCGCTGACAACGGCGGGGCGATCATCGCCGACGTGCTGGCGCGCCGAGGGGTGCGCTTCCTGTTCACCCTTTGCGGGGGACACATCTCGCCGATCCTGGTCGAGTCCAAGCGGCGCGGGCTCCACGTGGTCGACGTCCGCGACGAGGGCAACGCGGTCTTCGCCGCCGACGCGGTCGCGCGCATGAGCGGCGTGCCGGGCGTGGCCGCGGTGACCGCCGGGCCCGGCGTCACCAACACCATCACCGCGCTCAAGAACGCGCAGATGGCGCAGTCGCCGATCGTCCTTTTCGGCGGCGCGACCGCCACGGTGCTGAAGGGGCGCGGCTCGCTGCAGGACATCGATCAGCTGTCGCTCATGCGGCCGCTCACCAAGTGGGCCACGACCATCAAGGCGATGGCCGACCTCGGCCCGGCGGTCGACCAGGCGTTCGAGGTCGCGACCAGCGGCGTCCCCGGCCCGGTCTTCCTCGAGGTCCCGGTCGACCTCCTCTACAAGGAGGATCTGGTCCGCGGCTGGTACATGAAGGAGAGCGGCGTCGAGAACGCCAAGGGGCTGGGCGCGCGCGTGCTCAAGCTCTACCTGGGCGGCCACCTCTACCGCCAGTTTCACGGCCCGCGCACGCCGGGCGCGGGGCTGCGCACCGAGCTGCGCGTGCCCAGCTTCTCCGAAGCGGTGGCCAGCCTGCCGCCGCCGTCGCGCGACACCGCCGGCGTGGTCCGCTCGGTCGCCGACAAGCTCGCCACCGCGCAGCGGCCGGTCCTGGTCATCGGCAGCCAGACGCTGGTCAACGTCCGCGATCCCGAGCGCGTGGCCGAGGCCGTGCGCCGGCTCGGCGTCCCGACCTTCCTCGGCGGCATGGGCCGCGGGCTGCTCGGCCGCAAGGACCCGCTCCAGCTCCGCCACCACCGGGGCAAGGCGCTGAAGGAGGCCGACCTGGTGATCGTGTGCGGCTTCCCGTTCGACTTCCGCCTCAGCTACGGCCGCAGCATCGGCAAGAAGGCCACGCTGGTGGCCGTGAACCTCTCGACCTCGGAGCTGCGCAAGAACCGCCGCCCCGAGATCGCCGTGCAGGCCCACCCGGGCGAGTTCCTGGCCGATCTGGCCGCCATCGCCGGATCGGCCGAGGCGCGCATCGGGCCGTGGATGGAGACGTTGCGGGGGCGCGAGGCCGGCCGCGACGCCGAGATCGCCGCGCAGGGCGCGAGCAAGACCGAGCTGGTCAACCCGCTGTCGTTCTTCCTCCGCCTCGAGGAGAAGATGGCCGACGACGCGGTCCTGGTGGTGGACGGCGGGGACTTCGTCGCCACCGCGTCGTACGTGCTGCGGCCGCGCGGGCCGCTCAGCTGGCTCGACCCCGGCGTGTTCGGCACCCTCGGGGTCGGCGGCGGCTTCGCCACCGGCGCCGCCCTGTGCCGGCCCAAGAGCGAGATCTGGCTCATCTACGGCGACGGCTCGAGCGCCTACAGCCTGGCCGAGTTCGACACCTACGTCCGCCACGGCCTGGCCCCGATCGCCGTGGTCGGAAACGACGGCTCGTGGGCCCAGATCGCGCGAGAGCAGGTCGACATCCTCGGCGACGAGGTGGGCACCGTCCTGCGCCGGAGCGACTACCACGTGGTGGCGCAGGGATACGGCGGCGTCGGCCTGCTGCTCGACGATCCGGACAGGACCGACGAGATCCTCGACCAGGCCAAGGCCCTGGCGGCGAGCGGCAAGCCGGTCTGCATCAACGTGCACATCGCGCGCTCCGAGTTCCGCAAGGGTTCGATGTCGATGTGAAGAGAGGCGGCTGACCGAAAACCGCGGCGGCCCTCCCGCCGTAGCGCACGGGTGGTCGATCTCCCGACCGGAGGACGCGCCCGGAGGAGCCGGTGAGGCGGGGCGCGCGCATCGCCGTCCTGGCGCTCGGCGCGGCCGCCGCCAGCGGGGTGACCGCGCTGGCCCGGTTGCCAGCGGGGGAACCGGACGCCGCGGCGATCGGCCGCGTCGTCGGCGCGATCGAGGGCGGGCTGCGCGAGGCCGCCGCCGGGGCCGAGGCGCGGGCGCAGACCCTGGCCGAGCTCCCGCGCCTGTCCCTGGCCGTGGCGACCGACCGCGCCACGGTCCGCGACCTGACCCGCGAGGAGCTGGCGTTCCGGCCCGGGCCCGACGAGACCATCGAGATCGCGCAGGTGCCGCACCCCGCCGGCGCGCCGGTCTCGCTGCTGCGGGTCCCGGCCGGGTCGAGCGCCGCGATCCCGCTCGACTCGCCGGGCGTGCATCTGGTCGCGGCCGGCGCGTCGCTCCAGGTCGCCGCCGTCGCCCGCGTCACCCCGGCGGCCCGCGCCGACGAGCTGTATGGAGTGGTAGCGGTGACCCGAACGCCGGACCTCGAGCCGGTGACGCGATGGCTCGGCCCGCTCGGCGGCGGCGCGCGGATCGAGGCGCGCGGCGCGGCGGCGGCGATCGGAGCGCCACTCGCGGCCGGCCAGCCGACCGTCGCGATCGAGCTGGCCGGCGATCTCGGCGGCGGTGCGCGGCTGGTGGTCGCCGCGCCGCGCGAGGGAGGCTGGAGCGCCTGGCTGCTCGGGCTGGCCGCCGTCATCGCGGCGGCGTCGCTGACCGCGGCGGCGTCGCTGACCACGGCGGCCCGCCGGACCGGCGAGCGCGGCCCGATCGACCAGCCGGCGCCGGCGCCGGCCGCGCAGCCGACCTGGCTGGCGTCTCCGGCGTTTCCGGCGCCGGGCGAGACACCGGACGGGCGCTACACCCTGGTTCGCCCGCTGGGCAGCGGCGCGATGGCCCACGTGTATCTCGCCCGGGCGCGCGGCGACGCCGGCTTCGAGCGGCTGGTCGCGCTGAAGGTGATGCGCGAGACCTGCGCCGCCAACCCGAAGCTGGTCGGCCTGTTCCTCGACGAGGCGCGGCTCGCCTGCCAGCTCCGCCATCCCAACATCGTCTCGGTCACCGACCTGGGCACGATGGGCGGCGAGCTGGTCATCGTCATGGAGTACATCGAGGGCGCCGACCTTCGCCGCCTCATGCGCGCGGCCGCCGCGCGCCAGGACCGAGTCCCGGTCCCGATCGGCCTCACCATCACGCGGCGCCTCTGCGACGGTCTTCACCACGCCCACACCGCGGTGGACACGCACGGCGAGCCGCTCCGGCTGGTCCACCGCGACGTGAAGAGCGCGAACGTCATCGTCTCGCTGACCGGCTCGGTCAAGCTCGGCGACTTCGGCATCGCCAGGGCGATGGGCTCCGCGCGCATCTCCACCACCGCGGTCGGCCAGGTCAAGGGCACCCCCGCGTACATGGCCCCGGAGCAGAGCACCGGCGGACGGGTCGACCATCGCGCCGACGTCTACGCGGTCGGCGCGATCGCCTACGAGCTCCTGACCGGGTGCGCCGTCAACCTCGACCCGGCCCGGATCGGGCACCTCGGGGTGGACGGATGGCCGCACCTCCCCGCGCTCAGCTCCATTCGCCCCGAGCTCCCGGTCGAGCTGGACGCGGTGATCCTCGGCGCCCTGGCGTTCGAGCCGGACGAGCGCCCGCCGGACTGCGAGCTCCTCGAGCTGGCGCTGGCCGACGTCGCCCACCAGCACGGCCTGAGCGCCGACGACAAGGACATCGCGCGGTGGATCCGCGACGAGCTGGCCGCCTAGATCGCCGACGATCTAGCCGGTCACGGCCCGAGGCCGGGCAGCCAGCGCCCGGTGCGCGCGTCGAGCCCGAGCAGCAGCCCCCAGCCCGACAGGTAGACCCGGTCCCCGGCGGCGACCAGCGACGTCAGCACCGTCGACCGCTCGCCCGGGATCGCGACGTCCCACGCGCGCGCGCCGCGCTCGAGCTCGAAGCAGGTCAGGTGCACACCCTCGGTCGACCCGCCGGTCCGCTCGTAGGTCGCGCACACCAGGCGCTCGGTCGCGGTCCACAGCCCGCCCGAACCGGCCCGCGCGGCGAGCGGGTCGCCGTCCGGCACCTCGGCCTTCCAGGTCACGCGGCCTTTCGGATCGAGGCCCGCCACCATCGGCACCGCCGTGCCGGGACGGCGCCAGCCGATCCCGACCGCCGGGCCGCCCGGTCCGCGGCGGAGCTCGCGGGCCACGTGCATGCCGGGCTGACTCCAGCGCCGCGCCGACCTGCTCGCGCTGACCGCGGGATCGATCTCGTTGCGCTCGTCGTCGGGCACCCGGTCACAGCTGGACGGCTTGCGCGCGCGGCGCACCGCGCCGTCGATGAGCGAGATCTCCTGCCAGCGTCCGTCGGCGGTCTCGATCGCGACCGAGGCGGCGTCCTTCCGGCACAGGCGCGCCGGCCGGTCGGGCAAGGACGCCGCGAAGCGCGGCTTGCCGTCGGCGAGGCCGACCGCGGTCACCGAGCCTGTGGCGCCGGCGAAAAGGACCGCGTCGCCGACCACCGCCAGCCGGCCCTGCAGCGTGTCGCTGTAGGTGCCGATCCGCGCGCTCTCCCACAGCGGCTTGCCCGTGTCGCCACTCACCGCCGTGATGTGGGCGCGGTCGCCGTCGCTGACGTAGCGCACGCGCCCGACGAGGTCGGCGATCCCGTCCCCGTTCACGTCGGTGAGGAGCGGCGGCGCGACACCGACCCAGGTGCCGCCATCGGCGCGCGCGGCACCGGCGCGGCGCCCGGCGGTCGGCGGCTTGCCGACCAGACCGGCCATCGCGTCCGCGGCGCGATGCAGGTGATTCTTGACCGTGAACCCGACCACCCCGACGACCGCGAGCGGCACCAGCGTCGAGAACAGAGAGACCCCGAGCGCGACCCTGCGCACCACCTGCCGGGCCGCCCGGCCGGCCGAGGCAGCGCCAGCCGCGCGAGCCGGCGGCAGCCCGACCGGAATCTGCAGCATCCGAGTTCGCCGCTGCACCCAGCTCTGGGTGTGGCAGTACTCGCAATCGACCACCTCGGCGTCCCCATCGACCCGCAGCACCGCGGCGCAGTTGGGACACTTGACCTGGATCGCCCGCACCGACTCCAGAGTACAGGATCAGCGCGCGCCCGGCCGGCGGTGGTCCCGGTAGAGGCGATCGCGCCACTCGATCAGGTCGGCGAACCCGCTGGCCAGCGACGGCCGGGTCCACACCTGGCGCGTCGCCGGGGGAAGGCGGAGAAACCGATCCTCGACCGGCGAGATGCCCTGAAGAGAGGTGGCCATGATGATGTCGGCATAGCCAAAGTCACCGAGCAGGCAAGGCGAGCCGCCGGACAGACCGGCCAGCGCGCCCCGCAACCGCTCCAGGATCGGAACGATCAGCCCCTCGTGGCGCGCCTCGTCGTCCTCTCCGCCGATCCCGTGCTTGCGGGCGACGTAGCGGACCCCGATGCGAGCGATCGGCCGCAAAAGAGCGCGCAGCGGCCGCGGAACCAGACCCGCCACCGACTCGTCGAGCGCGGCCGGGCTGCTCAGCATGCCGCGAAGCACCAGGGCGCGGACCGATCGGTTGAGCCGATCGCCCAGCTCGTTCCACTCGAGAATCGCGGCCTCGCGCTCCGGCGGGATGAGCGCCGCCCCGCT
>DATHKR010000178.1:0-6747 GCA_035489015.1 Kofleriaceae bacterium
AGCATGTTCAAGCCCATCAAGAAGCGGCTGACGACCCTCGTCTGTCTCGTCCTCATGGCCACCGGCGCGCTCGGCGCGTCGTGCGCGGTCGACGATCTGCCGGGGGCGGACGAGAGCGTCGGTCAGAGCGAGAGCTTCCTCCTCGACGGGCCGCAGGACCCGAACACGCCGGATCCCCTCTACGGCGCGCCCAAGAACCCCCTGCCGCCCAACCCGGCCGGCTGGGGCAACAACCAGAACGGAAGCCAGTTCCCCCACTACGGGCGCATCGAGGTCCGCCTGTGCGACCTGCCCGGCGAGTTCACCGCCTGGAGCAAGGGGCGGCAGCGCAAGTGGTGCCGGGCCGAGCTGGTCCGCCAGCACATCGAGATGCCGTCGGCGTACACCAACCACGAGCTGATCGAGACCCGCGGCAACCAGAAGTACCTGGCCGTCTACAAGGTCGACATGCTCGACCACAAGCAGGTCGGGCGGCCGCTCCTGTATCACCCGCCGGATCCGTCGCGCGGACCCACCGCGTACCGCGGCGGCATCGCGCAGCTGCGCGACGTGCCGGCCCACCACTTCAAGAAGAAGAAGCCGCCCAAGCGGCCGCGCCCGCCGCCGCGGCCGAAGAGGGCGGGCGCCGTTTTCGACCCTCTGGAGGCGGAGGACGAGGAGACATGCGCCGACGGCTGCGACGAGTGCGCCGAGTGCGCGACCACACCCGAGGAAGCCGGCGATTTCTGCGGCGACTACTGCCCGCTCTAGGAGACATCATGCGAAATCCAACACGAGCGCTCCTGGTGGCCTGGTGCGCGGCGCTGAGCGCCTGCGCGCTCGAGGGCGACGGGACCGGCACGGAGTCCCGGGCGGCGGTCGCGATCCACGGCGACGCCTCGAGCCCGTTCCCGATCGAGGACGCCGGCGGCCACTCGCCCGGCGACGGAGGACCTCCGCGCGACGCGGCACCGACGGACGCCGCGCCCCCCGGCGCCGACGGCGGCGGCAACCATGACGGCGGGAACGGTGACGCGGGCAGCGGCGGGAACGGCGACGCGGGCAGCGGTGGGAACGGCGACGCGGGCAGCGGTGGGAACGGCGACGCCGGCAGCGGCGGCGACGGCGACGCCGGCAGTGGCGGGAACGGCGACGCCGGCAGTGGCGGGAACGGCGACGCGGGGAGCGGCGGGAACGGCGACGCGGGCAGCGGCGGGAACGGCGACGCCGGGGCCGGCGATGGCGACGCGGGCAGCGGCAACGGCGACGCGGGCGCGGGTGACGGCGACGCCGGCGCCGGCGATGGCGACGCGGGCGCGCCCGATGGCGGCTCCGGTCCACCCGACGGCGGACCGCCGCCTCCGCCTCCGCCTCCTCCCGACGACTTCCAGCCCAGCTGCGTCGACAGCCGGCTCGAGGATCAGGACGGCTACGTCGACGGCGAGTCGTGCGAGGACTACGACCTCAGCAGCTACTGCGTCATGACCAGCGGGTGCCCGAACTACTGCATCACGTGCACCGACGGGACCAGCACCTGCTATCCATGCGAAGGGTGAGACGCGAGCCAGGGCCGCACTCGTAGACCGGTTGCGTTGACGTGGTCGTTGACGTTGACGTGGTCGTTGACGTTGACGTTGACGTGGTCGTTGACGGCGCCGGCGCCGTGGACGTACCCCCCAACGTTGTCAAGGCGCCTCCTGTGCCCGGCCCTGGCAGGACGTCACCCATGTACCTGGTCTGCACCTCGCCACGCCACATCGCGTCAACGATCATGATGGCGCACGTCCACGGCGCCGGCGCCGTCAACGTCTACGACCAGGTCAACGTGGTCGTCAACGTCAACGTGGTCGTCAACGTCAACGTGGTCGTCGTCGTCAACGAGACCGGCGTCCAGCGGGTCAGCACCACGGCGGGGAGGCGCGTCGCCGCCTTGCCATCCGGGCGGCTCGACCACGAGAATCGATCCACCTGTCCATTCGCGAGGGAGGCGTATCCATGGGTCGAGAGCACCTGACCATCGCAGGCGAGCACAGGCGTCCGGTCGGCGCGGTCGGATCCATCGCGGTGGAGGGCGCGGTCGCCTTCCTCGGCCGCGACGACCTGACCGCGGTCGACTTCTCGGATCCGGCCGCGCCGCGCGTGGTCGGGCGGATCGCGACCCGGGCGGCGCCGATCGACGTGGTGGTCCAGGGCGGGCGCGCGTTCGTCGCC
Source organism: Kofleriaceae bacterium (assembly GCA_035489015.1). Taxonomy (GTDB): domain Bacteria; phylum Myxococcota_A; class Polyangia; order Haliangiales; family Haliangiaceae; genus DATFRY01. The sequence goes on from DATHKR010000178.1 coordinate 2,191, forward strand.
ACCGACGACGGCATCGAGGTGATCGACGTGTCTCGCCCGGATTCGCTCCGCCGCCTGGGCGTGGTCGCGGCCGGGACCGCGTACGGGATGGCGGCCGACGGCGAGCGGCTCCTGGTCAGCGACCGCGAGCAGGTCCACGCGTGGACGGTGCCGGCCGACCCGGCCGGCGCGCGGCGGCTGGGCAGCTGCGAGGTGGAGCTGGCCGGCCGGCTGACCCTGCGCGGCGATCTCCTCTTCGTCGCCGCCGACTGCGAGGGGATGATCGTGGTCGACGTGGCGCGGCCGGACCGACCGGCCCGGATCGGCCTGTTCGAGGGGCCGGGCGACGTCACCCGGGTCGCGCTGGCCGGCGACCGCGCCCTGGTCGCCGACTACACCGGCGGGCTGACCGTGGTCGACGTCTCGAATCCGCGCCGGCCGAAGTCGATCGGTGAGTGGGACGAGGGCATGGTCGGCGACGTGGCCGTGCGCGCCGATCGGGTCTACCTGGCCATGGGCGATCTGGTCGTGGTCGACATCGCCAGCCCGCGCCGCCCGCGCGAGATCGGCCGTCACAGCCTCCGCGAGGGCGACACCGCCTGGGGCCTCGAGCTCGCCGACGGCGTGGTGTGCGCGGTCGGCGGGGCCGGCGCGTCGTTCTGGCGCGTCGAGGATTGAGAACGGCGATCCGCGCGGCCACGCCTGGTGACCGATCGTCGGCGACCGGGCACGGCGAAACCAGATGCCCGGAGGGCGCTTGGCGGCGCGGAGGAAGGCGGCAGACCGCGCGGTCTCCCGATCCGGCCGATTTCGGGCCAGAATCGGCGATGCCGATCGTCGGCGACGGTGAACCGGAAATCGACGCGCGGTGGGTCACCTCGGGCTCCGGGCGGCTACCTGGTTGGAGAGGCCGGCGCACGCCGGTCGAACCGAGCCATCCAAGGAGTCGCCATGCGCGTCGTTCGCCCGATCTTCCCGGTTCTCGCCCTGCTCGCGTGGGGCTGTTCGTCGGCCAGCCCCGCCCCGCCGCCGCCGGCTCGCCCGGCCGCGAGCGCGCCCGCCGCGGCGCCGCGCTCGTTCACGGTCGAGGTGATCGGGTCGGGGTCGCCGATGATCCTCATCCCGGGGCTGGCCTGCTCGGGCGAGGTCTGGCGCGGCGCCGTGGAGCACTTCCGCGCGACCCATCAGCTGCACGTGGTGACCCTGGCCGGCTTCGCCGGGCAGCCCGCGATCGGGGCGCCGTTCCTGGACCGGGTGCGCCGCGATCTCATCCAGTACATCCGCGACCAGCGCCTGGTGCGGCCGGTGGTGGTCGGGCACAGCCTGGGCGGCTTCCTCGGCTTCTGGATCGCCGCGACCGCGCCGGAGCTGGTCGGCGGGGTCATCGCCGTGGACGGGGTGCCGTTCCTGTCGGCGCTCATGGATCCGACCGCGACCGCGGCCACCAGCCAGGCGATCGCCGGGCAGATCCGCGACCAGATGGCCGCGCAAACCCGCGAGCAGTTCGCCGCGCAGAACCGGAGGGCGCTGACCGGGATGATCACGGCGCCGGCCGACGTCGATCGAGTCGCGGCGACCAGCGGGCGATCGGATCCGGCCGCGGTCGGGCTGGCGGTGTACGAGATCATGACCACCGACCTTCGCCCGTCGGTGAGCGCGATCCGCAGCCCCACCTTGCTGGTCGCCGCGGCTGGTCAGGCGGCCGACCCGCGCGAGCGCGACCAGATCGCGGCCCGCTACGAGCAGCAGATCGCGTCGATCCCGGTCCATCGGGTCGCGGTGGCCGCTCGCGCCCGCCACTTCGTGATGCTGGACGACCCGGCGTTCCTGTTCGGCCAGATGGACGCGTTCCTGCGCGATCCGACCGCGAGCCGCTGACGTGATGGCCCACGCGCTCTCGCTCGATCCGGATGTGCTGGCGGCCCAGGGCGGCGACCGCGAGGCGTTCACCCGCCTCATCGACGCGACTCGCAACGTGGTCTCGTCGATCGTGTTCGCGATCCTGCGCGACGTGGCCGAGAGCGAGGACGTGGCCCAGGAGGTGTTCCTGGCCGCGTGGCAGGGGCTGACCCGGCTGCGCAACCCGAGCAGCTTCCTGCCCTGGCTGCGCCAGCTGGCCCGCAACCAGGCCCATCACGTGGCGCGCGGCCGGCGACGGCGTCGCAGCCGGGTCGCCGAGCTCGACGCCGCCGACGAGCTGCTCGCCACCGCCGCCGATCCGTCGCCGACCGCGCGCGAGCACCTGGTGTCGACCGAGGAGCGGCAGGTGCTGGCCGAGGTGATGGAGCTCCTGCCCGACGAGGCGCGCGAGGTGATCACGCTGTTCTACCGGGAGGGGCGCTCGGCCCGGCAGGTGGCCGATCTGCTCGGCATCCGCGAGGAGGCGGTGAAGAAGCGGCTGGAGCGGGCGCGCGCCGCGCTGCGAGCGGAGATGCTCGATCGCTTCGGCGAGACGATGCGGCGGACCGCGCCGGGCGCGGCGTTCACCGCGGTGGTGGCGGCGTCGCTGACGATCAGCGCGCCGGCGGCCGCGGCCACCACGGCGACCGCGGTCGGCTCGGGCGCGCTCAAGGGCACCAGCAAGCTCGTGGTCGGCCTCGGCGGGGCCGGGCTCGGCGTGGTCGCCGGGCTGGCCGGTGTCCTCTTCAACTTCCGCCGGCGGATGGGTCGGGCCCGCGATCCGGAGGAGCGGCGCCAGCTGCGCCGGATGTCCCTGCTCATGGGGGCGATGGTCGTGGCGCTCTCGGTCCTGATCCAGGTGTCCGCGGCGATCCACAGCCCGGTGCTGCTGGTCGGGTCGTGGGTGGTCATGCTGCCGATCTACTGCGACGCGTTTCTGCGGCGGCTCCCCCGCATCGTCCACCGACGGTACCAGGCCGAGCTGGCGGAGGATCCCGAGGCATGGCGCCGGCACCGGCGCGAGCGGTGGTGCAACGCGGCGGGGGTCGCGTTCGGGGCGATCGTGGGCAGCGCGACCATCGTCTGGGCCGCGCTCAGCCTCTGATTTCGCCGCGAGATCGAGCTTCCTCCGGCATCGTCTAGCGATCGACCAGCCGGGCCCAGGCGGCGACCGCGTGCTGGTGGAGGGCCCTGGGCCACTTCTTCGCCGGCGGGTCCTCGCGGAAGGCGCCGCCGACCTTCTTGCCGCCGCCGGTGTCGACCCGGCTCTCGCCGCGCAGGATCCACTTCGCGCCGTCCTCGAGGACGACCAGCTTGCGGGTCTTCGGGCTGACGTCGCTCACGCAGCCGAGGTCGTAGGCGACGGTGACCTCGCCCAGGCCGTCGGCGTCGGCGTCGGTGATCTGGAGGGCGCCGTCGACCCACCCGGCCACGTTGTCGAGCTCGCAGCTCTCCTCCGCGTCGGAGAGCTTGCGCAGGACGCGCCGCTTGCCGCCCTCGTCGATGTAGTGATAGGCCCACAGGCGGCGGCTGTTGGGCCCGCCGCTGCCGCCGGTCTCGATCTGGTGGATGAGCACGACCACGTTGGCGCCGTTCTGGTCCTCGAAGCGCGCGCCCTCCTTGGTCACCCCGTCCTGGCCGGTCTCCGGCGGTCGGTTCGCCTCGAACTCCTCGGGGTCGAACGGCTCCTGCATGAGCGCGTCGCTGCGCGGGGCCGGCTCGGCGGCGGGGGCGCCGGCGTCTGCCTTGGTCGATGGGCTCGGCGGCGCGGTCGGGGTCGGCGATGCGGTCGGGGGCGGCGACGCGGGCGTCCTGTCGCCGGTCGCGGGGTCCGCCTTCTCGCCGCCGCAGGCCAGACACGCGGCCGCCATCACGAGCGATGTGCTCAGCACTCTCATGGATGGATCCTGCAACGCCGCGGCGCGCCGATCCATTTCGCGGCGCGGCTACCGGGCTGGCTCGACGACGGTGTTGCCGCTCAGGGTGACCGCGGTCTGGGCCAGGAGCCTGCCATTGACCGACGCGCTGGCAGCCAGGTTCACCGCGGTCGCGGCCATGACGGCGCCCTCGCAGTGAGCGCCGGCCCGCAGGTCGACCAGGCCGGAGACCCGCCAGAAGACGTTCTCGGCGACCGCGCCGCCGGTGAGCAGGATGCTGGTCCCGTTGTTCATGATCAGGTCCTCGCCGATCTCGAGCACCCAGGAGTCGGCCGCGCTGCCGTCGAGGACGACGTCGCCGGCGATGACGACATCGGCCGGCCAGCTGTACACGCCCGGGACGAGGGTCATGTCGCCGATGTCGCCGCCGCCGAGATCGATCACGTCGACCGGGCGTCCACCCGCCTCGGCGAACGCGGCGCTCATGTCGAGGACGGCCGTCGCCACGCGGGTCGGCGTGGGCGCGGCGTAGTCGGAGGCGAAGAATCGTCCGTCCACCTGCGTGGAGGTCGCGAACGTACCGGACCGGTCGAGCATGAGCGCGAAGCCGGTGACGGAGCCCGAGGCGATCGGGCTGACGCCGAGGTCGCCGGTGATGCTCGACGTCGACGCGTTGGTGATGCCGCTCTTGGCGAGGATGGCGAAGTTGCCGGCCGTCCCCAGGTGCACGATCGGGTCGATCGCCATCGCGTCGCTGTCGTCCGGATCCGCGTCGCCCTCGCCGTCGCCGCTGGCGTCGCCG
>DATHKR010000179.1:0-10866 GCA_035489015.1 Kofleriaceae bacterium
ATCGAGGCGCTCGCTGGTGCGCTCCCGTACCGACGGGCGCCGCCGCGTTCACGACGGTTGCATCGATGTTGCCGAGGGGCATACGTCCCGCCATCCTGGCGCGTCATTGCTTGACTCGCGGACCCGTCGATCGCGACGCGAACAGGAGGCCCCATGACCGGTACTCGAGCTCTCGCGCTTCTCATGTTGCTGGGCGGATGTGTGAGGGGTGCGGACGACCCCGAGGGGAGCCAGCCCGCGGGGAGCCAGATCGACAGCTCACAGGAGGAGCTGTCTCACACCCGCCGTCGAGACGACGACACCACCGACCTGTTCCGCCTGCTGGGGCGCAACGCGATCTGGACCCAGCTGAGCGCGGTCGAGATGCAGGGCTGGACCACGTTCCACACCCAGGGGCTGGTGAAGATCGGCGACGCCTTCTTCGTGTCGTCGGTCGAGGTCCTCGAGCCGACCGTCCCCAACGGCACCCAGACCGACGCGCTCTACGACTTCTCGATCGACCGCTCGGTCGGGGTCGGCCGCGGCTGGCTGTCCAAGTTCAGCGCCGACGGCCACCTGCTCGGCCAGGTCGAGCTGACCCACGGCTCCATCTATCACCCGGGCGGCATCGACTTCGACGGCGAGTCGCTATGGGTCCCGGTCGCCGAGTACCGCCCGAACAGCCACAGCGAGATCTATCGGGTCGACCCCGACACGCTCGAGGCCGAGCTGGCCTTCCGCGTCGACGACCACATCGGCGGCATCGTGCACAACCGCCACGGCGGCACCCTGAATGGAGTGAGCTGGGGATCGCGCCGCCTGTACACCTTCGAGCCACACGGCCGCGGCCATGGCCATGGCGAGCCCCGCGACCCCGAGTCGAGCTGGACCCCGAACGGAGACTCCACCATCGACTACCAGGACTGCCACTACCACGGCGTCGAGTACATGCTCTGCGGCGGCGTCGCCAGCTACGCCACCCCGAGCGGCCCGATCGCGTTCGGCGGCCTCGACCTCGTCGATCTGCGCAGCGCGCGAGCCATCCAGCAGGTCCCGGTCAACCAGTTCATCGACGAGGGCAGCGGCCCGAATCCCGGCCTCGCGCTGGCGCACAACGCCTTCTGGGCCGAGCCGCTCGACGACCGCTCGCTCCGCATCTACTTCATGACCGAGACCGACAACCAGGCCGCGCTGCTCGTCTACCGCGCGACGCCGTGGGTGAACCGGTAGCCGCAATCAGGGTGGGGCAGGAGAGGATCGAGGACTCGGCAGTGGCGGGGCCAGATCGCTGATCGGACTCAAGCTGGCGCGATCTCGGGATTCGGTGTGTTTCCCCTCTGTACGCTCAGTCCCTGAATGACCGCGTCGTCCCTCCGCCGTGGCCCGAGCGTGGCCCAGACCCAGGATCGCCGCCGCCGAGAGTTGCCGATGAGGCCAGGCGACGTCACAAGCCCGGTTCTCGACCCGCCCGGCGGTGGGGAGCCGATCTCGTGGATGGAGTACGACCGCAGACGCCTCAACGATTTCAGGCGGCGTTTCGAGCGCGACCGCGCGTGGCGGGCTCGTCAGCGGCGGGCGTTGACGTGGATGAAGCAGGCGCGGAATCAGCTCCTGGAAGACGGCGACTTCGGGGACGCTATCAAGGCGATCGACGAAGCCGTGATGCTGGTTCCGGTGTCGGGCTCATGCGGTCGCACGCCCGAGATGCTCTGGCTCGGCAGTGCCCATTTGGTCTACACCACCGAGGAGCTCGGTGACCTGTTCAGCATCGACGTGCAGGCCGTCAACAAGCGGATCTCGGACATGCACGGCCACTACCGCGATGCTCTGGGCCTCGATCACCCGTGCCGATGCGGCCATCCCTTCGGGCACCCGCTGATCGAGTGCCACCGCTGACCGACCGGCGCTGGCGCTGAGAAGCACCCGGCCGGCTGTTTTCGGCCGGCGGCTTCATTCAGGCGGAGGACTCGTCCACGGTGACGGCATGTCCTCACCGTACGTTGAAGTCCCGCAGGACGCCTGGATTCCCGTCTCGCTCGTCGCCGAGGCCGAGCTCACCACCCGGCGCCAGATCTACGCCGCGCCCGACGCGGGGATGCCTCATAGCCGGATCGGCGCTCCGAGTCGGTCGGCGCCGACGCGGTGGACGAGGGCCTGGAGGCCATCGCGGTCGAGGAGCGCTCGGCGTTCGGCCTGCCCGAGGAGTGCGAGTGGAGCGAGCCGTGACCGAGGCGCAGCTGCTGACGCTGAGGCGCAGCGCGCTCCTCGTGGGCGAGGCTGCCGAGGCACTGCTCGAGGACCTCGCCGGAGACCTCGGCGCGCTGGTCGCGCGGATCGAAGACGAGACGGGTGAGGCTCGGCGATGGGTGTCGCCTTGCCCGAGGTGATTAACGCCGGCCTACGGGCCGGAGAAGGAGACGACGATGGAGAAGAGTGGACGCAATGACTTGTTCGATCTCTACGCGATCAAGGTGGAACGTAGGTCCGACGGAAGGCTGGAGCTGTGGGAGGGCGGCTTCCTCGGGAGGGTATTGGGCGACACCGGCGACGAGTTGCTCGCGAAGCTGCTGAAGGAGCAGGCCGAGCAGCTCCAGGATATCAATGACCGGCTGCGTGTAGTCGACGCGCTGTTCGTGCACGACGCCGTCACCCAGCAGGCGGAGGTGGTGGGCGAGGTCTCGCTCGAGCAAGTCGCTCGCCTGATCCGTGGCATCACCGGCGATCTCGATTCGCACCCCGGCTTTGTAGAGCGCCTGGCCGGGTTCATCGCTGCGGGGGGGCTTCAAGACGGTCTGACGACGACACGCGATGCGGAGGTCACGCGATGACCGCCAAGAGCAAGCGCCGGCCGTCGCCGGAGGAGGTCGCGGCGAAGAAAAAGCGCGCGCGTGCGCGTAGCCAGGAGATCGAGCGAGACGTGCGGGAAGCGGCGGCAACTCTCCGCGAATTGCATCGCGTTGACCCTGGGGCGTGGGCTCTGATCGTGCTCGCGCTCCGCAGTCAGGTAAAGGTATTGCGGGGCGACTGGCCGAAGTGGGCGCTGCGTGAGGTGAGCGCCGAGCTCGATCGGGACCTTGCTCGGCACAGGGCGCTCCAGGCAGGGGTGCCGCCTTCGCGCGCGGAGGCCTCGGCGCGGTGAGAGCGCGACCCGGCGGCGGCGCGGGCGTGCGCGTCGTCGCTGGGCCATTGCCGGGGCAACACGGCAATTGGGGTCGATCCACTGCCAGACGGCCGGCGAGGAGGTTGGCTCGCGCTACACGGATAACGAGGTGGCCAGCCGGCTGCAGCGGGCCTGCCGCCGGGCTGGGGTCCGCAAGGTCACCTACCACGTCCCGCGCTACACGTTCTGCTCGCACCTGGCGATGCGCGGCGCGCCGGCGTGGGCGATCAAGGAGCTGGCCGGCCACGCTTCGATCACCACGACGCGGCGCTACATGCACTTGTTGCCGGCGGCCGTTCGCGACGCGATCGATCTGCTCGATCGGCCGTGGCCCAGCGGTGGCCCGAGGGCAGACAACGGCCAGGAATCAAAGTGGGGCAGGAGAGGATCGAACTCTCGCGGCCTTGCGGCCCTGGGGTTTTAAGCCCCATGCGTCTGCCAGCTCCGCCACTGCCCCTGGCCGCAGAGGCATATCACGGGTTCGCGGTGTTGCTAGCGGAGGAGGCGGGCGAGGTGGATGGTGGCGGCGTGGAGCTCGCCGGCCAGGGCGGGGGCGCCGCGGGGGAGCTCGCCGTCGGAGTGGCGGAGGAAGGTGTTGAGGACGCGGCCGTCCGGGTCTCGCTTGTCGTGAGGGTGGGATCGGCTGAGGTAGCCGCGGCGGACGACGCCGCGGGCCAGGTAGACGAACTCGACGACGTCTCTCGCGTCGGTGCTGACCACGATCGCGAGGAGGGAGGCCGGGTGATCGTCGGTGACTCGATCGAAGAGGACGAGGTCGCCGAGGTGGGGGCGCGCGGTGGTGCCGGCTTCGCCGGCCGGGATCAGGGCTCCTCGCTCGCTGGCGAGATCTCGCACGGCGGGGCCGTCGTCGGCGGCGGCGAGGGCGGGGTCGGGGCGGACGCCGATGGCTCGCAGGGCGGTGAAGACGAACTGGACGTGGGTGGCGTCCTCGTCGCGGCGGCCGACCTGGTCGCGGAGGATCGCGGCGAGGTGGGCGCCGTCGGCGCCGGCGGCGCGGAGGGGCTCGGCCGGGATGGTGAAGACCTCGGGCTTCGGGCTGGTGGTGCCGGCTCCGCGGCGGTGATCGGGGGCGCGGGCGGACCGGGTTCGCCAGGTCGCCTCTCCGTCGAGATCGGCGTCGAGGGGGCGACGGAGGCGGAGGTCGGCGTTGACGGCGCGGACCAGCGGGGCCCGGAAGTGGTACGCGACGTGTCGCTGTCCGCAGCCGGGCAGGGCGGCCGCGGCGAGGAGCGCGGTCGCCAGCCGCAGCGCGGTTTGTGATGGCTGGCGGGCGGCCACCCGCCGATGGTAGGGGGCTGGCCGCGGCGGGGGCCAGTTTCGGCCGGTCGGGGCGTTCCTGCGTTCAGCGGGCGGCGGCGGCCAGGACTGCCTTTCGGAGGGCCTGGTAGTCGGCGTTGATCTCGGACTCGGCGGGATTGGTGGTTGGATAGAACATCGGGCCGGGGTGGACGTGGACGACGCGGCCGTCCTTGCCGATCACGAAGGTCACGCTGGTCGCGTGGCGGTGGTGGCCGTCGAGCCACCAGCTGCGCAGGGTGTGCCACTGGCGGTCGAGCGCGACCGGGAAGTGGATGCCCCACTTGCTCGCCAGCTCGCGCGGGTGACGCATGTCGGGCGCCGACGAGTCGGGCTTGCCGTGGAACGCGCCGACGATGGTGACGGGCTTGTCGCCGAGCTCGTCGGCCAGCTTCTGCAGGGCGGGCAGGGTCTTCTCGCAGAAGGGGCAGCCGGCGGTCCAGAAGCGCACGACCACGACGCGGCCGCGGAGCGAGGCCAGGGTCGGGGCGGCTCCCTTGGTGTTGGCCCAGTCGGCCAGCTGCCACTCACCGAGCCGGGTGCCGACCAGCTCGTGGCCGTCGGATGCGCCGGGGCAGCTGTCTGGATCGGTGCGGGACGCGGTGGAGGCGTCGTCGCCGTAGAAGCCGAGCTCGGCCAGCTGGGTGGTCGGGCCCGGCACTGGCTTCGGCGCGCTCTTCGACGCAAGCGGCTTCGGCGCGGCCGGCTTCGCTGCCGGATCGGCGGCCGGCTTGGCCGCGGCCGGGCCGGCGGCGACGGCAAGCAGCAGGAAAACCATGGCTTCGCTCTTCATCGGGTCACCCCTCGGATCGGCTCCGGCATCATGCATCCCAACCGGCGCCGGCGGGCCGGGATTCCCGCCGTTCGTCCGCCGGGCTGGTCCCGATCCGGGGCAGGAGTGCTAGCCTCCTTTTGTGATCGACCGGACTCGCGGCTGGCGGCGATGGGTGAGCGGCGCCGCGTTCGTGATCGCGGTGGTGCTGCTCGGGACCCGCACGTGCCACACCGAGAGCGTCAGCGCCGACATCCACTTCCGGGTCGGCGCCGCCGGCGGCGAGCTGCGCCGGCTCGAGGTCGAGCTGTATCGCCCGGGCGAGGACGAGCTGCTCGGCTTCTACCGGCAGAGCTTCGACCGCGGGACCGGCCGCGAGGCGGGGCGCTGGCCGCTCCGCGCCGACGCCGGGGTCTACCGGATGAAGATCGTCGCGGTGTCGACTGGCGGCACGGTCCGGATCGATCGCGGCGTGGACGTCCAGGACAACGCGGTCATCACGATCGATCTCGAGCGCGACCTGACCTCGCGATGACCAGGACCTCGACGTGCCCGGTGCCGGGCATGAGGTCGAACGGCTCGACGGTGTCGACGGCCAGGCCGGCGCCGGCGAGGTCGGCCAGGTCGCGGCCCAGCGAGTCGGGGCCGCACGAGACGTAGGCCAGGGTCGGCGGCGGGCTCGCGGCCAGCGCGGCGCGCACCGACGCGTCGAGGCCCTGGCGGGGCGGGTTGACCACGACGAGGTCGACCGGCTCGCCGGCGAGCAGGCGGGGCAGGTCGGCCGCCGGCGCGGCCTCGAAGCGGACGGCATCGCCCAGCCCGGCGCGCGCCGCGGCGGTGGCGGCCGCGCGCACCGCGGCCGGATTTCGCTCGAGGCCGAGCGCGCGCGCGCCTCGCGCCGCCAGGGTGAAGGCGATCGCGCCGACCCCGCAGTAGAGATCGATCGCGCGGGTCGACCGGCCGGCCCCGGCGCGATCGGCCAGGCGCTCGTACAGGGCCTCGGCCTGATCGAGGTCGACCTGGAGGAACGTGTCGATGGCGACATCGATCGCGACGCCGGCGATCGTCTCGGTCAGCGAGGCGGCCCCGGCCAGCAGATGGGCGTCGTCGTGGGCCAGGATCGCGCCGGAGGCGGCGTCGTTCGGGATCCACACCACGCCGGCCACGTCCGGCTGCTCCATGAGGGCGGCGGCGGCGCGCTCGAGCGTCGGCCGCGGGGCGTCGCCGGTGGTGACCAGCCCGATGAGGACGCGACCGGCCCGGCTCGCCCGCACCACCGCGTAGCGCAGGTGACCGGCGCGGCGGCGCTCGTCGTGGACGGCGAGGTCGGTCGCCGACAGCACCGCCTGGACCGCGGCGCGCGCGCGATCGATCGCCGGCATGACCACGCGGCAGCCGGCGGTGTCGACCCACTCGTGGCTGCGCGGCGCGTAGGCGCCCAGCGCCACCCGCGGGGCGCCGACGCCGTACTCCGCGGCCGCGGCGGTCGCGGCGCCCGGGCCTGGCTCGGCGATCACGTAGGTGGCCTTGTTGCGGTACCCGAGCTGGCGGGCCGCGCCGACCACCGGCGCCACCTCGACCGGCGCGGGCAGCGCCTCGAGCGCGCGCACCACCCGGCGGCGCTTGTGCTCGAGCTGGGCCGGGTAGGCCAGGTGCTGCCACGCGCAGCCGCCGCAGCGCGAGAACGCCGGGCAGGCGGGCGATGCTCGTTCGGGCGCGGCGTCGCCGAGCCGCGCCTGCGCTCGACCCCACGCGCGCGCGGCGTGGCGACTGACGTGATCGATCGCGACCTCGGCGCGCTCGCCGGGCAGGAGGTCGCCGGCGTGCACCTCGACCGCGCCGGCCTGGCCGACGCCGAGCCCGTCGAGATCGATGTCGACCGCGACCAGCTCGATGCGATCGCCGGCCCGCACTACCGGGGCCTGGCCACGGCCACCGGCGACCAGCCCAGCCCGTCCGGCTCGCGGCCGGCGCGCAGGTGGTCGACGATGCGGCGGCTGGCGAGGTCGATGACCACGACCTCGTCGGCGTGGGCGCTGGCCACGTAGGCGCGGCCGGGTGGGCCGGGCGGGATGACGATGCCGATCGGCACCGGGCTCGCGCCGAAGCGATCGCCGAACAGGCGCCCCTTGCCCGACGCCGAGCCGGCCGGCATGGCCAGGCGGGCGACCTCGGTCCGCCGGGCGGCGTCGAACACGCGCAGCTCGCCGGTCCTGGCGCACGAGACCAGCGCCCAGCGGCCGTCGGCGGTGATCTGCACCCGGATCGGGAACGACGAGGCCGGCAGCCGCGCCACCACCTCGAGGGTGCGGGCATCGACCACCGCGACGCGGTCGGCGTCGCGCGCGGTCACCCACAGCGAGCGCCCGTCCGGCGCGACCGCAACTCCCTCGCTGCCGGCGCCGGTCGCGATGTGGCGCACCACCCGGCCGGCGACGAGGTCGACCACGGTCACGCTGCCCGAGCCGATGTTGGCCACGTAGGCGCGCTTGCCGTCGGGCGCGACCGCCACCATGTGCGAGACCTCCTGGCCGGTCGCGATGGTCCGCACGACCCGCCCGGTGTCCGCGTCGACCACGGCCAGCGCGTGGCTCTCCTCGGCGGTGACCAGCAGCTCGCGCCCGCCCGGCAGGAAGCGGATGCCGTGCGGGCGGCGCAGCCGGCCGAGCGAGAGCGTCTTCATCGACCGGCCGGCGCGCAGGTCGATGACGGTCAGGGTCGAGCCGGGGCGATCCTCGGTGCCGTAGTTGCTGACCACGGCGCGCTCGCCGTCGGGGCGGATCGCCACCTCGTGCGGGCCCTCGCCGGTCTTGACCGTCGCGGTGATCCGCCCGCTGGCGAGATCGATCAGGCTCGCGGTCGCCTCGGCCTTGTTGAGGACGACCAGCGTGCCGCGGGCGGCCGGGCCGGCCGCCCCGGCGACGGTGACGGGGAGCCAGGCCGGCGCCACCGCGGCGAGCGCCGCTGCCAGGACGAGACGCTTCATCCGGCGAACGTAGATCGGAGGGGCCGGCCTTGCGAGCGGTTCGGCCCCTGGCGCGCCTCAGTTCAGCGTCGCGGAGAACGCCAGCAGGATGCCGCCGGCGCCCCACACGGTGTCCTCGCCGTCCTCGTTCACCGCGTCGCCGTCCTTCATCGCGCCGCCGTAGAGCTGGAGCGCGGCGCCGAGGCCCCAGTTCGAGCTGACCCACCACTCCTTGCCGATCGCGGCGGTCAGGGTGACACCGAGATCGGTGGTCGCCTCGTCGTCGTCCTGCTCGGTGTCCGGATCGAGGACCAGGCGGCTGAAGGCCAGCGTGCTCGACAGGTAGAAGTTGCCGGGCAGGTAGATGGCGAGGCCGGGGCCGATGCCGACCAGGCTGAAGGCGGTGTCGTCGCTGGTCTCGACCTCGAGCTCGCCGCTCTCCACGGTCGGGCTGAGCGCGGTGTTGACGAACAGCTCGCCGTAGATGATGAGGTTGGGGACCAGCGCGGTCCCGGCGGCGATGTGGAACGCGCCGCCGACGCCGCTGACCGAGGTATCGAGGTCGTCGTTGGCGACGCCGGCCACGGCGGACGGGCCGGCCAGGAGCCGCAGGTAGAAGCCGTCGTGGGTGTGATAGCCGGCCGGGGTGGCCATGTAGGCCTCCGACTGGTACTCGCCGTCGGACGGCGCGATCTCCTCGCCCTGCACGCCGCCGGTGATCGACGACAGGCCCAGGTTGATGGCGCGGGCGCCGGGGTCGGCGGAGGCGGGGGCGGTGACGGCGGTGACGGCGAGCACGGCGGCGAACGCAGAGGCGAAGCGAGTGGGTGACATGAGGTCTCCTGAAGGTGGTCGGCCGGCGCGCAAGGTAGTCGATCCGCTGCCCGTCGGCTGCGGTTGGGATGCCCGCGGCGGCAGAGACCGCTTCTTTGCCGCGCCCTGTGACCAAACGTCCGCCGGTCGGGACGAACTGCCGCCGGACAAGGAAACGCGGGGACGCTCCTGGCCGGCGCGCCCCGCGTGCTATGCATGGGGCCGTGCGCGCTCCCGCCGACCGGCCGCTGGTGGTCACTGCCCTGTCGGGCGGGGTGGACAGCGCCACCGCCGCCGCGCTCCTGGTCGAGGCTGGCCACCGCGTGGTCGGCATGACCCTGCGCCTCTACGACGCGTCCGGCACCGCGGCGTCGATCGGCGGGCGCTGCTGTGGCCCGCGCGACGTCGAGGACGCGCGCCGCGTGTGCGCGCACCTCGGCATCCCGTTCTACGTGGTCGACCTGGCCGACGAGTTCGAGCGCCGGGTGGTCGACGACTTCACCACCGCCTACCTCGAGGGCCGCACCCCCAACCCGTGCGCCCGCTGCAACCAGTACATCAAGTTCTCCCCGCTGCTGCGGCGGGCGCGCGCGCTCGGCGCGGACCTCCTGGCCACCGGCCACTACGCTCGCATCGAGCCGGTCGGCGAGCGCGCCGGCGGCTGGCGCCTGCTCCGCGGGGTCGACCGCGACAAGGACCAGTCCTACTTCCTGTTCGCAATGCCGGCCGACGAGCTGGGCTCGATCCGCTTCCCGCTCGGTCACCTGGACAAGGACGAGGTGCGCCGCCAGGCCGCGGCGCTCGGCCTGCCCAACGCGGACAAGGCGGAGTCGCAGGAGATCTGCTTCGTGCCCGACGGCGACTACGCCGGCTTCGTCGAGCGGCGCGCACTGGTCCGCGGCAGCGCCCGTCCCGCCGCCGGCGCGGTGGTCGACGAGAGCGGCGCGGTGCTGGCCCGCCACGACGGCGTGCACCGCTACACGGTCGGGCAGAGGCGCGGGCTCGGCCTGCCTCACCCGGGCGCGCGCCCGTTCTACGTCACGCGCATCGACGCCGCGCGCGGCGAGGTGGTGGTCGGCGAGCGGAGCGCGGCCGAGCGATCCGGGTTCGAGGTGGGCGACGTGCAGTGGATGGGCCCGGCGCCGGGCGGGCCGCTGCGCGCCGCGGTGCAGGTCCGCCACCGGGCTCCGCCGATCGCGGCCGACGTGGACGTCGACGGCGCCACCGCCCGCGTGCGGCTCGCCGACGACGCCCGCGCGATCGCGGCGCCTGGGCAGGCGGCGGTCTTCTACCGCGGCGATGCGGTGCTCGGCGGCGGCTGGATCCGCTGAGCGCCGCGCGCCTGGTCACGCCGGCGCGGCTGGCGCACCATCGCGTCATGTCGCCAGCCGATCCGGCCGCCCTCGTCGCCATCGCCCGCACCTGGCTCGCCTGCTTCGAGCGCGCCGACCTGGACGGTCTGCTCACGCTCTACGCCGACGCCGCGGTGCACACCTCGCCCAAGATCCGTGCCCGTCACCCGGAGGCGGGCGGCATGCTGCGCGGCAAGCCCGCCCTGCACGCGTGGTGGGCCGACGCGTTCGCGCGGCTGCCCGGCCTCCGCTACGCCGAGCGGAGCCTTACCAGCGACGGCGCGCGGGTCTTCATGGAGTACGTGCGCCACGCTCCCGGCGAGCCCGACCTGCCGGTGGCCGAGGTGCTCGAGGTGGTGGACGGCTCGATCGTCGCGAGCCGCGTTTATCACGGGTAGCGGTCGGCGGGCCGGGCGCGGCGCGATTTCGCTTGCGCGGGCGGCCGCGGCTGCGTAGAAGGCGGCGGCACCCCCCATCCCCGAGGAACCGCCCTTGTCACTCCTGCGTC
>DATHKR010000180.1:0-115096 GCA_035489015.1 Kofleriaceae bacterium
TGCGGATGGGGCGCGGTGGCGGCGCTGACCCGGAAGCCGGTCGGAGCGCTGCGAGAGGCGCCGGACACCCGCCGGATGATCGAGGACGCGATGCGCGAGATCGAGACCGTCGCGCTCGCCCGCGGCGTGGAGCTGGCCGACGCAGTGTCGCGCGGCATGGCGGTGCTCGATTCGCTGCCGCCCGACAGCACCGTGTCGCTGCAGCGAGACCTGAGCGCGGGCGTGCCCTCCGAGCTGGAGGCATTCTCCGGGGCGGTCGTGCGCTTCGGAGAGGCGACCGGCGTCGCGACTCCCATCCATCGCCTCGCTTACGAGACGATGCTCCCGCTCGAGACACGTGCTCGCCGGGCGACGCCGTCGACAGCCAGTTAGTGGCACCAGGAATGACGGTCGTCAATCACACTGCAGGAGTGCTGGGCATGAACGCCGAGAATGCCAGATGGTGACGATCGCGACTCATACGGGCGGGTGCCTGTGCGGCGCGGTGCGCTACGCGATCCACGGTCCGATGCGGGACGTCGTCGTGTGCCACTGCACGCAGTGTCGGCGCCAGGGCTCGACGGTCACCGTCGGAGTGGCGCGCGAAGACTTCGTGCTGGTGTGCGGCGCCAAGCAGGTCCGCGAGTTCGAGTCGTCGCCGGTGGCGCGCCGCACCTTTTGCGGGGCTTGCGGGTCGGCGCTGTTCTGGACCCCGGTGCAGGAGTCGTTCATCGCGATCTTCGCGGGCACGCTCGATCAGCCGACCGGGCTGCGCACCGCGGCGCACATCTTCTCCGGGGAGAAGCCGGACTACGAGACGATCGCGGACGAGCTCCCGTGCTACGCCGGCGCCATGTCGGGCGGCTCACCGACTGCCGAGACGCGCGACCGGCTCGATTGCGCGATCCCGCGCGCGCGCAGGAGCTCACCTACGGAACCCCCTCTCGGTCAGGTCCGGGTGAGGTCGGAGGACTGAGAGCCGCTGACCGGGCGCGCCAGATCATCCCAGGATCTGGCGGGCGCGCAGGGCGAGGCCGCGGGCGACCGAGGTCAGCTCTTCGCCGCCCACCAGCTTTTCGCCGCCGAATCGCGCCGCGAGGAGGCCGCGCACCGCGGGGACCAAGGAGGAGCCTCCGGTGGCGAAGACTCGGTCGACGTCGGCGGCCTCGATGCTGGCCTGGGTCAGGAGGCCTGCCACCAGCTCGTCGATGATGGCCAGGTCGCCGGCGATCCAGGTCTCCAGCTCGGATCTGGTGATCGGCTCCTTGAGATCGAGCTCGGGGACGTCGAGCTCTCCTCGATCGCCGGCGCTGAGCGCCAGCTTGACTCGCTCGACCGCCTGGTGGAGCGGGAGGCCGAGGTCGTCGCGGACCAGGCGGACCAGGCGGTCGATTCGTTCGGGCTCGATCGCGCCGTGGGCGAGGCGCTCGAGCAGGTTCATGGTGTCGGGCGCCTTGAGGAACGACAGGTGGTGCCAGCGGCGCAGGCGGGTGTAGAGCCAGGCGGGCACCGGGGTGGGGGCTCCGAACTCGTCGCGGTAGGAGCTGCCGCGGCCGAGCGCCGGCGCGACCCTCGCGTCGATCACTCGCGCGTCGAAGCTGTCGCCGCCGATTCCCACGCCGGCGGTGCCGAGGAGGGTGCCGGGATCGCCGGCTTCGAGGCCGGGGCCGACCCGGACCAGGGAGAAGTCGCTGGTGCCTCCGCCGAAGTCGGCGACCAGGATCAGCTCCTGGTGATCGAGCGCGTCGGCGTAGCGCGCGGCCGCGGCGGCCGGCTCGTACTCGAACACCACCTCGTCGAAGCCGGCGGCGGCCAGGGCGGTGCGCATTCGCTTGACCGCTCGCGCGTCGTCGTCGGCGTCGGTCGCTCCCCAGTAGCGCACCGGCCGGCCGACCACGGCGCGCCGGCCCAGGTCTTCGCCGGCGGCCCGGCGCAGGCGGCGCAGGAACTCGGCGATGAGCGACTCGAGGCTCCACGAGCGGCCCAGGATCACGGTGCTGGTGAAGCGGGGGCTGGCCAGGTAGGACTTCAGCGACTGGACCAGCCGACCCTCGCCCTCGACCTCGAGGTAGTGCTCGATCGCCGGGGCGCCGGCGCGCGCCTCTCGCTCGGTCGGATCGAAGTGAAGGACGGTGCGCCAGGTGGTGGCCGGCTCGCCGCCGGGGCCGGGCAGCTCGGCCAGCCACGCCGCACCGTCGGTGGTGGCCAGCGCGACCGCCGAGTTGGTGGTGCCGAAGTCGATGCCCACGAATCGATCCATGGTCGGTCCTCCTCGTCAGGCCACCCATGGTCGTCATGTGGCGCGGCTTTACAAGCTGTCGCCCTCTGGCTATCCTGGGGGAGCTGATCGGGAGGCGCGGAAAACGCGCTACTCGAGGAAGTCGAGGGCGGCGCCGAGTAGCTGGGCCCGCACCGCGGCGCTCGGCAGCGCCTCGATCGGGAAGCCGGTCACGACCAGCCGGCGGCCGCTGTCGGCGGGGAAGCCGACCACCGCCGCGCCGCCGGTCCCGCCGACGTAGCGGACCAGCTCGATGCCCTCGCCGGGCGCGAGGACGTCGGGGAAGTTGATGTCCATCCCGTCGGGGGCGAGGAACGAGAACAGCGGCAGCGCCGCGAACGGCGAGCCGGGCGCGCCCTCGGCCTCGTAGGTGCTGGCGTCGTCGGCGACGTAGCCGGTGCCGAGCACGTCGGCCGCGAACGCGCGCTCGTCGCCGTCGCCCTGATCGGCCAGCGCCCAGATGAGCTCGGCGCCGGACAGGATCAGCCCGCCGCCGGCGGTGAGGTGCGCGGCCAGGGCGGCGCGCTCGTCGGGAGAGAGCGCCACGTTCATGGTCGACTCCTCGCCCGCCGCCCACACCACCAGGTCGAAGCCGCCGAGGTCGAGCTCGCCGCGCTCGATCGCGCCGTGATGCGCGCTGGCGACCGGACGGTCGCCGGCGGCGGCGGCCAGGCCGGCCAGGAAGTCGTGGTTGCGGGTCAGCACGTTCTCGGGCGACGGCTGGGCCAGCCAGCGATCGTTGCCGTCGACCAGGAGGACGCGGGCGCGCTCGTCGGACGCGGTCGCGCCGTACGCGCAGGATGGATCGCTCTCCATCCCGTCGGCGGCGCGCGCGGTGACTCGCACGTAGGTGGGTCGCCCGGCCGGCAGGTCGCCGGCCAGGAAGTGGGTCCCGCGCACGTAGCGGGCCTGGCTCCGCGACCAGGCGCGCCCGTCCTCGCTCAGCCAGACCAGGTAGCCATCAACGGCATCCACCGCGCGCCACGCGATCTCGAGGACGCCGGCGGTCCCGGTCGCGCCGGTGTAGAGCAGCTCGGGCGCGGCCGGTCGCGCGCCGCCGGTGCCGCGCAGGTCGCGCGCCACCACCGCGACGATGTCGTCGGCGAGGCCGCGCGCGGCCGCCGCGTCGGTGACCGCGTTCCACAGGATCGAGAAGCGATAGCGCTGTCCGTCGTGGCGGTTCTCGAGGTAGCCGCTCAGCGCGATGGTGTCGCGCAGCGAGCCGGTCTTGGCGAACACGCGGCCGGCGGTGTCGGCGCCGGTCAGCCGGCTGCCCATGGTCCCGCGCACGCCGGCGATGGCCAGGGTGCGAGTCCAGGTGGCGCCGACCGGCGACGCGTCCATCGCGCCGAGCAGGGCGACGGTGGAGCGGGCCGAGACCCGGTTGTCGTGCGACAGGCCGGAGCCGTCGTTGAGCGCCAGGCCGTCGGTCGCCACGCCCATCGACGGCAGCCACTCGAGGACCGCGCGGGTGCCGGCCGCGGCCGAGCTCTCCCCCTCGAGCCGCCAGCCGATGTGGCGGATGAGCAGATCGGCGAACTCGTTGTTGCTGTCGGTGTTGAGCGGCGACGTGCCGATGCCGAGCGTGATCGGCGTGTGCTCGAACAGCTCGATCGCGCCGTCGGGCGGCTCGAGCGCGGTGCCGGAGACCACCGCGCCGGCGGTGATGCCGGCCGCCGACAGCGCGGCGCCCATCGCGTCGGTGGTCTGGGTCCGCTCGGTGGCCACGTCGAGGTAGCCGACCGAGTTGGCCTCGAACACCGACTCGCCGGTGACGTTCACGGTGCCGGTCACGCCGGTGACGCCGCGCGCGACCAGGGCCTGGGCGATCCGGTCGAGCGGCACGCGCGGCCCGTCGTAGAGATCGCTCGACAGGCTGAAGTCGTGCTCGAGCGCGATGGTCAGGTCCCCGTCGATGACGCCGTCGGCGCCGGGCTCGGCCGAGGCGGCGATGCGGGTGGTGAGCGGGTGGTCCTCGCCGAGCAGCTCCATGGCCGCGGCGGTGGTGTAGAGCTTGGTGTTGGAGGCGGGCTTGAGCAGCGTGCCGCCGTCGACGTCGGCGACCACCTGGCCGGTGGTGCCGTTCTCGACCAGGACCGAGTGGGTGAAGGCGGTGCTGGCGACCACGCCGCGGATCGCGTCGGCCGCGGCGGCGATCGCCTCGTCCGGCAGCGCGAGCGGCGCGGGCGGCGGCTCGAACTCGTCGGGCTCGACCGGGGCCTCGCCGTCTCCGCCGAGGCCGTCCTCGCCGATGTCGTCGCCGGCGTCGTCGGCTCCGTCGCCATCGGTCACGCCGTCGCCATCGTCGTCACCGGGGACGGACAGCCCGCCGGAGCATGCGCCGACCAGGAGCACCGAGAGGGCGAGGGCCGCGCCCGCGCGAGTGCAACGTCGGGTTGGCACACGGCTGTCCCCGTCGACCGTCGATTCCGGCGTAATTCCTGGGCGAACGGCGGCGTCTGAGCTCACCGGAACCGGGGGAGCACGGTTCGTGCCATCCGGTCAGACCGCGGTTGCGCGCAGCCGTTCGACCGCGAAGTCGACGAAGGCGCGCACGCGCGCCGCGGCCCGCCGCCCATCGGCGTGGAGCACGTGGATGGGCAGGGGAGGCGGCTCGAACTCCTCGAGCACGAGGCGCAGCCGGCCGCTCTCCACCTCGGCCGCGGCCTGGTACGACAGCACGCGGGTGAGGCCGCGCCCGGCCACCGCCGCGGCGATCGCGACCTCGGCCAGGTCGACGATGATCCTGGCCGGCGGCGACACCGAGATCCCGCCGGCTGCGCCCGACCCGGGCGGCGCGAACGACCACTCCGCCGGGATGCCCGAGCCGGAGAACGCGATCACCTCGAGGTCGGCCAGGTCGGCCGGGGCGCGCGGCGTCCCGTGCGCGGCCAGGTAGTCCGGCGACGCGCACACCACGCGCCGCACCGAGCCGACCTTGATCGCGCTCATCGACGAGTCGGGCAGGTTGCCGATCCGCACGGCGACGTCGAGCCCCTCCTCGAGCAGGTCGACGATCCGGTCGACCAGGAGCGCGCGCCCGGTCACCTCCGGGTAGCGGGCCAGGAAGTCGAGCAGGATCGGCGCGACGAACATCCGCCCGAACAGGACCGGGGCGGTGACCCCGAGCTGGCCGCGCGGCTCGGCGTGGGCTCCCGCCGCCGCCGCCTCGGCCTCGTCGAGCTCGCCGAGGATGCGCTTGCAGTCGGAGAGGAAGCGGACGCCGGCCTCGGTCAGGCGGACCGTGCGGGTGGTGCGGTGCAGGAGGAGCGCGCCGAGCCGCTCCTCGAGCGACGAGATGGCGCGGGTCACCGCGGGCGGCGACATCGACAGGCGGCGAGCGGCCGGCGCGAAGCCCTCCTCCTCGGCCACCGCGACGAAGACCCGCATGGTCTCGAGACGATCCACGGATCATTCCTTCCGCCGCAATGCTCTCTTGTCAAGAAGCGGCGTGGCCGCGACGCCAAGGCCGCGGCATGGTGTCGGCCATGAGCACGAACGCACCGGCCCATCCGATCCGCCTCCACCGCTTTGTGCGGTCGGGCCACTCTCATCGCGTCCAGCTGTTCCTGTCGCTGCTCGGCATCCCGGTCGAGCTGGTCGATGTCGCGCTCGACCGCGGCGCGCACCGGTCGCCCGGGTTCCTGGCGCTGAACCGGTTCGGCCAGGTCCCGGTCATCGAGGACGGCGAGGTGACGCTGGCCGACAGCAACGCCATCCTGGTCTACCTGGCCGGCCGCCACGATCCAGCCGGGCAGTGGCTGCCGCGCGATCCGGTCGGCGCCGCGCGGGTGCAGGTGTGGCTGTCGGTGGCGGCCGGCCCGCTCGCGGCGGGGCCGGCGGCGGCGCGGCGCGCGGTGGTGTTCGGCGGCGCGATCGACCCGCGCGCGGTGGCCGAGGCGGACCGGCTGCTCGCCCTCATCGACGGGGTGCTGGCCTCGAGCCGGTTCCTGGTCGGCGACCGGCCGACCATCGCCGACCTGGCGATCTACACCTACGCGGCGCATGCGCCGGAGGGCGGCGTGTCGCTGGAACGGCACGAGCACGTGCGCGCGTGGCTGGCCCGGATCGAGGCGCTGGAGGGCTTCGTGCCGATGGCGCCCTCGCCGATCCCGCGCACCGGTGGCGGCGATGTCTCCGGTTGAGCGCACGCGGCCGGCCCCGCGATCGCCGTTCCACCCGGGGGAGCGCGCGGTGCAGGAGCGAGTCGGGGTGCGCGAGCGCATGGAGCAGGTCGGGCCTCGCTTCATCCGCGACTTCATGCCGGACCAGCACCAGGAGCTGTTCGCGAAGCTGCCGTGGCTGGTGGTCGGCAGCCTCGACCGGCTCGGGCGGCCGCGCAGCTCGGTGCTGGCCGGACCGCCTGGCTTTCTGTCGGCGCCGGATCCGCGCACGCTGCGGGTGGACGCGCTGCCCGGGGCGGGGGATCCGCTGGGCGAGGCGCTGGCGGTCGGCGCGCCGGTCGGGCTGCTCGGCATCGAGCTCGCCACCCGCCGGCGCAACCGGGTGAACGGGAGGGTCGTCGCGATCGATGCGCGCGGGTTCGCGGTGCGGGTCGAGCAGAGCTTCGGCAACTGCAAGCAGTACATCCAGGCCCGCCGGGTGGTGGGGGCGGGGGCGGCCTTGGCGTTCTCGGGGGATCCGTCGGATCTATCGGCTTCGACGGCCTCGGCGGATCCGGCGGATCTTTCGACCCGGTCGATCGCGGCGCGGATCGCGCGGGCCGACACGTTCTTCATCGCCACCGCGTCGGCGGCGGCGGCCGCGCGCACCGGCGATCCGGCGGAGGGCGTCGACGTCTCGCACCGGGGCGGCAAGCCCGGCTTCGTGCGCGCCGCGGTCGACCCCGAGGGACGCACCGTGCTGACCTGGCCCGACTTCCCCGGCAACATGGTGTTCAACACCCTCGGCAACCTCGCGATCGATCCCCGCGCCGGGCTCCTCTTCGTCGACTTCGAGCGCGGGGATCTGCTCGACCTGGTCGGGCGGGCCGAGGTGGCCTGGGAGGGGCGCGAGCTCGACGCGTTCGCTGGCGCCGAGCGGCTGGTCCGCTTCACCGTCGACGAGGCGCGGGTCCGGCCCGGGGCGCTGCCGCTCCGCTGGTCGGATCCGGCGCCGGCGCCGCAGCTGGCCGCGACCGGATCGTGGGACGAGGTCGCGCGCGCGCTGGCCGACGATCAGACGCTCGAGGTTTGACCAGGCCGGCTCGCCGCGTTCAGGTCGGGACCGCGGCGAAGTCGAACGCGGCGGTGTTGCCGCCGGTCACCAGCACGCCGACCCGCTCGCCCGCGGCGGGCCGGTAGGCTCCGGACACCAGCGCGGCCATCGGGGTGGCGGCGCCCGGCTCGGCGGCGATCCGCAGGGTGGTCCACAGCGCGGCCTGGCCGCGCCGGATGTCGTCGTCGGTGACCAGCACCGTGCGCTCGATGAAGGCCTGGGCGAGCGGGAACATCAGCTCGCCGACCTGGCGCGGCGCCAGCGAGTCGGCCGCGATGCTTCCGGCCGGCGCGTCGACCGGGCGGCCGGCGGCGAGCGCGTCGGTGAGGGTCGGCGCGCCGTCCGGCTCGACCCCGATGACGCGGATCCGCCGCCGGTACCAGGCCAGCACCCCGCCGATGAGGCCGCCGCCTCCGACCGGGACCAGGAGGGTGTCGAGGTCGGGCGCCTGCTCCTCGAGCTCGAGGGCGAGCGTGCCCTGGCCGATCAGCGTCTCGGGCTGGTCGAAGGCGTGCACCGCGAGCGCGCCGGTCGACGCCACGCACTCCTCGCTCTCGCGCAGCGCGTCGGCGTAGCGCTCGCCGACGAGGACCAGCTCCGCCCCGTACGAGCGGATGCGCTGGACCTTGGCCGGCGACGAGATGCGCGGGACGAAGATGCGGGCGCGAGCGCCGAGCCGCATGGCGGCGTAGGCGACCGCGGCGCCGTGGTTGCCGCCCGACGCGGCCACCACGCCGGCGGGCGGGACCGGGCGGCCGAGCAGGTTGGCGAACGCCCCGCGGGTCTTGAACGAGCCGGCGTGCTGGATGAGCTCGAGCTTGATGGTGAGCGGAAAGCCGGCCAGGCCGAAGTCGGCGCCGTCGGCGGCGACCACCGGGGTGCGGCGGATGTGCGGCCGGATGGTCCGGTGGGTCGCGGCGATCTGGTCCGGGTCGATGCTCGTCGTCACGCGGGCGCAGATTGACACACGAGCAGTGGACGTTCCACCGGCGTTCCCGTCGGCGCGGTGAACGCCGGCCAGCCGCTGTCGACCCGCGGCGAACCGATGTAGGATGCGCAAATGGCGATGACGAGCACCGCTAGCGGACTCCAGTACGAGGACACCGTGGTCGGCACCGGCGCTTCCCCCGCGCGCGGGCAGGAGTGCGTGATGCACTACACCGGCTGGTTGTGGCAGGAGGGCGCCAAGGGCGCCAAGTTCGACAGCTCGCACGACCGCGGGCGGCCATTCTCGTTCCCGATCGGCATGGGGCGAGTCATCAAGGGCTGGGACGAGGGCGTGGCGTCGATGAAGGTCGGCGGCAAGCGCACCCTCCTCATCCCGGCGGACCTCGGCTACGGCTCGCGCGGCGCCGGTGGGCTCATCCCGCCCGGCGCGACGCTCCTGTTCGAGGTCGAGCTGCTCGACCTTCGCTAGCGGTTACTTCACCGCGCGCGCCGCGGCCAGCACTCGCTGGCTGGCTGGATCCTGGAGGAAGACGATCACGTCCAGGTGATCGCGCCGCCACGACGGGTCGATCGGGAGGTCGACCTTGCCCTGGCGGGAGGCGCCCGCCTCGACGGTGAACGCCGCGCTCAGGCGGCGGACCACGTGGTCGTTGATCATCTCGAGGCCCTTGTTCTCGCCGCGCGCCACCCGGGTGGACAGGCCGCTCTCGGTCAGCGCGACCCAGGCGTCGGCGCGGGCTTTTCCGGCTGGCAGCGCGGCGTCGACCGTCACGGTCAGGTGCTCGCCGCCGGTGGTGACCGCGCTGATGCGGCCGCGCGGGGCGGGCTCGGCGGCCCGGCGGATCGCGTCGATCGCGCCGGACCGATCGGCGCCGTTCAGGTCGGCGCGGCCCTGCACGACCATCTGTGGGGTGTAGACCCGCCCGTCGGACACCGCCGGCGCGTATCGCCGCTGGCGCTCGCTCCACGCGGCGCTCGAGAACGGATCGCGCCAGCCGAGGTCGTCCCAGTAGTCGACGTGGAGCGCGAGCGGGAGGACCTCGACCCCGTCGACCGCGCCGGGCAGGAGCGGCAGGAGCCGGTCGGCCGGCGGGCACGAGCTGCAGCCCTGCGAGGTGAACAGCTCGACCAGCACCGCGCCGGCCTTCTCGCCCGGCCTGCGGGCGGGCCCGGCGGACGCCTCGTCCTCGGCGGCTCGACATCCACCGCCGAGCCCGACGGCCACGACCAGGAGCGCGATGCGCATCATGACGGAGTGTACGGCGGCCGGCCGGCCCTGGTTACGATGCGGGCCGACCGACGCGCCGACGAGAAGCCAGGCGAAGGAAAAGGAGGAGATCAGAAGTAGTAGTTGGCGACGATCTGGAGCAGGCCGCCCGACGAATGCTCGGGGACCGGGCCGTCGCGGCCGATGTAGGCCGGCCCGTCGAGCTCTTCCTCGTCGCGCTCGAGGCCGACCCCGTAGAGCTGCGCGGCCAGGCCCCAGCGGTCGAACCGGCGCTCCAGCCCGACGCCGAGCCGGAACAGCCCCTCGGCGAACTCGGCCTGGGTCACGCGGTCGCCTTCCTTCTCGTACCAGACCCGGTCGCGCGCGCCGCCGATGCCCATCAGCACCGACCACAGCCAGCGGTCGTCCGGGTTGATGTGGAACATGCCGCCCAGGATCACCGCGCCCGACGAGCGAGTGAGGCCGCCGGGGCCGTCGAGCTCGCCCTCCATGTGGCTGAGGTCGAGCTCCAGCTCCCAGCGGCGGTGCAGGCGGAAGCGCAGCTGCACGCCGACCAGGCCCAGGTCGGTCTTCTGAGCCTCGGCGTCGCCCTGGTCGGCGTCGCTCTCGACGCCCATGCCGCCCAGGTGCAGCCCGATCCCCCAGCGCCGGACCCGCGGCGGGGCGGCCACGATCACGACCGGGACCACGGCCGGCGGGGGCGCGGCGTAGGCGGGCGGGGGCGGGGGCGGCGCGCCCGGCTGCGCGGCGGCCGGGCCGGGCGCTCCGATCAGCGTCGAGAGGGCCACCGCCGAGAGGACTGCCGGGTAACACATTGTGCGAGCCATTGTTGGACGCTCCGACCGCGGGCGCGGCTGGAGGATCCTTCTTCAACACTCGTGCCACGCGCAAGCAGCCGGAACCCGGCGGAGCGGGGGGCGCGGCGTCGCGCTTTCCCGCGCCCGGACCGGCGTGGTGTGGAGACTTCCGGCGGCGCCCGCCAGGGCGTGTCGGGGGCTACAATCGCGGGATGCGCTCCGCCCTCCTCCTGGTCCCGCTCTGCCTGGCCGTCGGCTGTGACGACGGCGACCCGGGCCCGGCGCCCGGTGACGTCACCTTCGAGCACGACTTCGAGTCGGTCCCGGTCGAGGCCGGCCAGGAGATCACCTCGATGTGCCTGAGCTGGACCATAGGCAACGAGGAGCCGATCTTCGTCGACAGCGTGACCATGAACGCGGGGCCGGGCTGGCACCACTCGAACTGGTTCTACGTCCCGGAGGGCACCTTCTCGGTCGAGGACGGCGCCTGGGAGTGCGGCGACGAGTTCGACCAGGTCACCGCGGCCCTGGCCGGCGGCGTGCTGTTCGCGCAGTCCACCCAGGCCACCGACGAGACCCAGCGGTTCGCCGACGGCGCGGCGCTCGAGCTGCCGGCCCACGCGGTGGTGACCAGCCAGATCCACCTGGTCAACGCCGGCGAGGAGGACATCGACACCGGGGTGCGGATGACGCTCGGGGCGGTGGACGAGGCCGACGTGAACATCCGCCTGCGCCCGCTCTCGTTCGACTTTCACCAGCTGGCCATCCCGCCCGGTCAGAAGTCGCGGTTCGAGACCGATTGCGATCTGGAGGACGCCACCGGCGCGCCGATCGACATGTCGCTCTACTACGTCCTGCCCCACTACCACAGCTGGGCCGAGGGGATGGACATCCAGCTGGCCGGCGGCGAGCGCGACGGCGAGCAGGTCTACCAGATCGAGTCCACCATCGGCGAGCCGCTCGGCTCCGCCCTGACGCCGCCGCTGTCGATGACCGGCTCGCGCGGCATCCGCTTCTCCTGCCTGTACGACAACCCGAGCGAGCGGACCATCGGCTACGGCAACTCGCGCGACGACGAGATGTGCATCTTCCTCGCCTTCACCGACAGCGAGCTCAGCTTCGGCGGCGGCGTCCTCAGCGGCGACGCGGTCCTCCAGGGCGAGGAGGACGGCGTGGCGGTCTACACCGGCGATTGCATCGCCCTCGGGCTGCAGGGGCGCTGACGGGCAGGGGGCCCAGGTGGGCCCCGCTCGCACCGGCGAGGATCGTCGGTCCGCTCTACAGATCGTCGTCGGGCCGTCGATGCACTCGATATGAGGATAGACAAACTACCGGTCGAGCTACAGATCTCCGCGGCGGTGGCCGTGAAGGCGCAGTCGGTGCAGCGCCAGATGGGGCAGGCCGCGGTCCAGCTCATCGAGGGAGCCGGCGTGCTCGCCCCGTCGTCGAGCGGCGACGGCCGCGGAACGATCATCAACACGCGCGCCTGAGCGGCGCCGGGGCCGCGATCAGGCGCTGGCCGCGGCGGTGGCGACCTCGGCCAGGCGCGGCTCGCGCTGGCGCGTGACGCCGACCTCGGCGGTGACCATCGCGGTGAGGGCGAGCGCGGCGGCCGGCATGAGCGCGGCGACCATCCACGGGGACAGCGCGCCGAGGGCAGCCGTGGCGATCACGGCAGCGGTGGCGATGGCGGCCGCGCGGCGCGCGCGGCTCGACACCGCGGCCAGGTCGCGCGCGCAGGCCAGCGCGCTGGTCACCGGGGCCAGGCCGGGTCTGGTCAGGTAGAAGTCGCAGGGGCCGGCGCCGGGCGGCCGATCCGCGACCGGGGCGCCGACCAGGTGCGCGGTGATCGCGCCGTCGTTGATGCCGTCGCCCACGAACAGGGTGTCGCCGCGGTCGACGCGCTCGAGCCAGGCGGCCTTGCCGGGCGGTTTCATGTCGCCGAGCGCTCGCGCCGGCGGGATGCCGAGCCGCGCGGCCAGCGCCGCGACCTGGGCCGGCTCGCCGGGCGAGATCAGCCAGGGCTCGACCCCGGCGGCGACCAGCGCGCCGACCTCCGCGCGCGCCGACGGGCGCACGTCCTCGTCGGCGATGAGCCAGGCGAGCAGTCCTCCGTCGCGCGAGAAGCCGAGGCACGCGCTCGGCGCCGATCCGCGCTCGACCACCCAGCGCGGCGCGCCCAGCCGGTAGCGCGCGCCGGCGATGTCGGCCTCGACGCCGCCGCCCGGGACCTCGCGCACCGCCACGCCGTCGAGGATCGCGAGGCGGCCGAGCCGGCCGAGCGCGCGCAGGACCGCGCGGCAGCGCGGGTGATGGCCGTGCGCGGCCAGGTGATGGAGCGCAGCGCGATCGCGATCGCCGAGGCGGACCAGGGCCTCGGGGAAGCTCAGCTCCGGCCCGGTCGCGGTCACCACGCCGATCCGGTCGAACACGACCCGGCGCACCGCGCGGACTCGCTCGAGGAAGTCGGGCCGGCGGACCACGACGCCGCTGCGGCGCAGCCGCGCCTCGACCCGCTCGCGCGCCACCGCCAGCGCCAGCCCGGCGGGCGACGACGCCAGCAGGATGGCCGCAAGGACCTCGAGAGCGCCCGCGCCGCCGCCGGTCAGGCTCCAGAGCGCCGCGCCACCGACGCCGGCGACCAGGAGCAGCGACGCGTGCCGGTCGGAGCCGCGCGCGCCGGCGGCGGCCCGCCTCGGCGAGGCGAGCATGGCGTCGAGCGAGAACGGCTCGGCGGCGACCACCCGCACCGCCACGCGGCCCGGGTTCCACGCGCCTGCCGGGATCGGCTCGCCGGCGCTGCAGCTCCTCCGCGCGGGCAGATCGTCGGTGGCGATCTCGGCGGTGGCCGGCCCGGCGGCCACGGTCGCCGCGACCGGGACGATCGCGCCCGGTCCGATCAGGAGCTGGTCGCCGCGCCGGATCCGCTGGCAGTCGATCTCCTCGACCTGGTCGTCGCGGACCCGGCGGCAGAGGAGGCCGTCGCCCGGCTCGTCGGCGAAGAGGCGGCGCCGGTGGCGGGTCAGGATCAGCTGCTCGAGCGCGTGTCCGCCCAGGCAGACCGCGGCCAGAAATCCGGCCGCGGCGGGTCTGCTCGCACCGGCCGCGGCGCACACCAGGCCGATCGCGAGCGGGAGCTCGGCGACGATCGCGCGGCGGCGCAGGCCGCGCAGCGCGGGCAGGAAGAACACCTCGCCGCCGGTCCACAGCGAGAGCGCGGCCAGCAGCCAGGTCGCGCCGCCCAGCGCGCGTGAGAGCGCGCCGCCCGCGCCGGCGTCGCGCGCGGTGCCGAGCAGGAGCGATGCGCTGGCCAGGGCGACGCAGGCGCCGAGCCGGGCGAGGAGCGCGTCGCCGCGCCGCTGGCCGGGCGCGGGCGCCGGACCGAGCTGGTAGCCGAAGCGCTCCACCGCCGAGACGAAGCGCTCGAGCGGGAAGTTGCTCCGCACCCACATCTCCACCCGCGACAGGGCCGGGTGCACGGCGATCTGCAGCCGGCCCGGCTCGCGCCGGAACAGCTCCTCGATCAGCCACACGCACCCGCCCGAGCGCAGGCCGCGCACGTCGAGCGCGAGGTGGCGCAGCACCTCGGCCGAGGCCACCTGGCGGGAGAGCCGCGGCAGCCACGCGCGATCGCGTTCGCCGGCCGGCGCGACCGCGGGCGGGCACGGGCCGCCGCGCAGGTCGTAGTAGCGGGCGAGGCCGGCGCCGACCAGCTGCTCGTGCACGGCGCGGCATCCGCCGCCGCAGAAGCCGCTCGCGTCGACGGCGCCGGGCTGACCGCAGTGCCGGCACCCGGTCGGGGCGGTCGCGTCGCGAGCGACCCGGGCGGTGCTCACGCACCCGACCGGGTTCGCGGCGCCCGGGCGTACGACCTCCTGCGCCACCGACATCCATCGATGCGTGCGTGCAACGGAAATGCCCACCGCAAGCTGTGTAGACAGCCATGCAAATTGAATGCTGAACGCAAACGATGCGGAAGCCCGATCGCGCCGACGCTATTTTTGCGGGTTCGACCGGCATCGGTTTCAATGCACCCATGAGGCTCTATCGGTTCATCGCTACGGCGGGCCGGAGGCGCTTCGCCTCGAGCAGGCCGCCGAGCCGATCCCACCGGCCGGCCACGTGCGCGTCGCCGCGCGCGCGATCGGGATCAACTTCGCGGACCTGATCCAGCGAGTCGGCCACTACCCGGACCAGGTGCCGCTGCTCCGCCGCAGCGCCGGGACGCTGCTCGACCGCGCGACGGGGCCATCCGGCCGGTCCTGGGCGAGCGATTCCGGTTCGAGGACCTTCCGGATGCCCACCGCCCGCTCGCGTCGCGGCGATCGGTCGGCCGCGTGGTGGTCGATGTCGCCGGCGCGGCCGGGTCGTGAGCCGCCCGGCGGTGGTAAAAATGCGCTCATGGATCCGAAGAACGCAGTCGCCCTGGTCACCGGCGGCGCATCCGGGCTCGGCGCCGCCACCGCGCGCCGCCTGGCCGGCGCCGGTGCCCGCGTCCTGGTGGTGGATATCGACGAGGAGCGTGGCCGCGCCCTGGCCGGCGAGCTGGGCGGGGCCTTTGCCCGCGCCGACGTGTCCGACGGCGCCTCGCTGGGCGCGGCGGTCGATCAGGCCGCGGCGCTCGGCCCGCTCCGCATCGCGGTGGCCTGCGCGGGGGTCGGCTGGGTCGCCCGCACCGTCGACAAGACCGGCGCGCCGCACGACCTGGCGGTGTTCCAGAAGGTGGTCGGCGTCAACCTGGTCGGCACGTTCAACCTGCTCCGCCTGGCCGCCAGCGCGATGGCCAAGGTCGAGCCGCACGAGACCGGCGAGCGCGGCGTGGTGGTGCAGACCGCGTCGGTCGCCGCCTACGAGGGGCAGATCGGTCAGATCGCCTACGCGGCGTCCAAGGGGGGCGTGGTCGGCATGACCGTGCCGGCCGCGCGCGACCTGGCCCCGATCGGCGTGCGAGTCATGACCATCGCGCCGGGGCTGTTCGACACGCCGCTGCTCGGCCTCTTGCCGGCCGCGGCCCGCGAGGCGCTCGGCGCCAGCGTGGTGTTCCCGCGCCGGCTGGGCGATCCGGCCGAGTACGCCGCGCTGGTCGAGCACATCGTCCGCAACCCGTACCTCAACGGCGAGACCGTCCGGCTCGACGGCGCGCTGCGCATGCAGCCGAAGTGAAGACCGGCGGCCAAGGACAGGCGGCGATCGGCGCCGTGGAGCTGGCCGCGCGAGTCGCGGCCGATCTCGAGCTGGCAGTCGCCGGCGTGGCGGCGGTCTGCGCCCTGCTCGACGAGGGCGCCACCGTGCCGTTCATCGCGCGCTACCGCAAGGAGGC
This sequence comes from Kofleriaceae bacterium, assembly GCA_035489015.1. Taxonomy (GTDB): domain Bacteria; phylum Myxococcota_A; class Polyangia; order Haliangiales; family Haliangiaceae; genus DATFRY01. The sequence goes on from DATHKR010000180.1 coordinate 15,768, forward strand.
GACCGGAGGGCTCGACGAGGTCGCGATCCGCGCGATCGAGGAGCGGCGCGCGTACGTGCTCGAGCTCGAGGAGCGGCGCCGGGTGGTGCTGGCCTCGATCGAGGAGCAGGGCAAGCTGACCGACGACCTCCGGGCCAGGATCCTGGCCACGCAGAGCAAGGCGGAGCTCGAGGACCTCTACCTGCCGTTCAAGCCCAAGCGGCGGACCCGCGCGATGATCGCGCGCGAGCGCGGGCTGGGTCCGCTGGCCGATCGCATCCTGGCCCAGCCGGACCGCGGCGACCCGCTGACCGAGGCCGGCGCGTTCGTCGACGCCGACAAGGGCGTGCCCGGCGCCGACGAGGCGCTGGCCGGGGCGCGCGACATCGCGGCCGAGACGGTGTCCGAGAGCGCCGAGGTGCGCGCGGCGGTGCGGGCCGCGTTCCGCGACGAGGGCGAGTTCACCTCCAAGGTCGCCGCCGGCAAGGAGAGCGAGGCCAGCAAGTTCCAGCAGTACTACGACTTCCGCGAGCCGGTCCGGAACATCCCGTCGCACCGCTACCTGGCCATCCGGCGCGGCGAGAACGAGGGCTACCTGTGGGGCGGCATCGCGGTCGACGCCGACCGCCTGCTGGAGCGAGTCGCCCACGTGGCCGGGGTGCGGGGCGGCTCGCCGTTCGCCGGCCAGCTCGACCTGGCGATCAAGGACGGCTACAAGCGGCTGCTCGCGCCCAGCATCGAGAACGACGTGCGCGCCGAGCTGAAGGAGCGTTCCGACCGCGCGGCGGTCGACGTGTTCGCCGAGAACCTGCGCCACCTGCTCCTGGCCGCGCCGCTCGGGCAGAAGTCGGTCATCGGCGTCGATCCGGGCCTGCGCACCGGCTGCAAGTGCGCCGCGGTCGATCCGACCGGCCGGTTCCTGGCCCACGTCACGGTCTACCCCAGCCACGGTGACGCCGGGCGCGAGCGGGCCCGGCGCGAGCTGCTCGAGTTCGTGCGCCGCCACCCGCCCTCGGCGATCGCGGTCGGCAACGGCACCGGCGGGCGCGAGACAGAGGCGTTCGTGCGCGAGGTGCTGCGCGACGCCGGCATCGCGGATCTGGTGGTGGTGCAGGTCAGCGAGGCCGGGGCCAGCGTGTACAGCGCGTCGGACATCGCGCGCGAGGAGTTCCCCGACCTCGACCTGACCGTGCGCGGCGCCATCTCGATCGCGCGCCGGCTGCAGGACCCGCTGGCCGAGCTGGTCAAGATCGAGCCCAAGGCGATCGGGGTCGGCCAGTACCAGCACGACGTGTTCCAGCCGCTGCTCGGGCGCAAGCTGACCGACGTGGTCGAGTCGTGCGTGAACCGGGTCGGCGTCGCGCTCAACACCGCCAGCGCCGCGCTGCTGTCGTACGTGGCCGGCATCTCGCCCAAGGTGGCGCGCGGCATCGTCGAGCACCGCGAGAAGCGGGGCCCGTTCCGCGCGCGCGACGAGCTGCTCGCGGTGGCCGGGGTCGGGCCGCGCACGTTCCAGCAGTGCGCCGGCTTCCTGCGCATCCCCGACGCGTCCCACCCGCTCGACCGCTCGGCGGTGCACCCGGAGCGCTACGCGCTGGTGGCGCGGATGGCCGGCGACCTCGGCGTCGAGCTGGACGCCCTGGTCGGCGACTCCACCATGGCCCAGCGGATCGACATCCGCCGCTACGTCGGCGACGGGGTGGGCGAGCCGACCCTGGCCGACATCGTGGCCGAGCTGGCCAAGCCGGGCCGCGATCCGCGGGCCGCGTTCGAGCCGCCGCGCTTCCGCGACGACGTGCGCGAGCTGGGAGACCTGGCCGAGGGGATGGTGCTCGAGGGGGTGGTCACCAACGTGACCGCGTTCGGCGCGTTCGTCGACGTCGGCGTGCACCAGGACGGCCTCGTGCACGTGTCGCAGCTGAGCGACCGGTTCGTGCGCGACCCGGCCGACGTGGTGAAGGTCGGCGACCGCCTGACCGTGCGCGTGCTCGAGGTCGACCTCGGGCGAAAGCGCATCGCGCTGTCGGCGCGCAAGGAGGCAGGAGCGCGCCCGCCAGGCCAGGGCGGCGGCGAGGCACGCGGCGGCGAGGCGCGCGGCGGCGAGACGCGCGGCGGCGGACCGGGACCGCGGACCGGCGCGAGCGCGCGGCCCGGCGCCGGGCCCAACCCCGGCGGGCGGGGCGGCGATCCACCGCCGCGCGGTCGCGGCGACGGATCCGGGCGCGGCGGCGGGGGAGGAGGAGGAGGCGGGGGCGGCGCGTCGACCGGCAAGCCGGCCGGCTTCCGCAACAACCCGTTCGCGTCGCTCGCCGACAAGAAGGGCGATCGCTGAGCGGCGCCGCCTCGCGGGAGGCGCCGCTCTCACGGTCGTCGTCGGACGAGACTACTTGCCGGGCGCCGGCGGCGGAGGAGCGCTCGGCGTCGGGGCCGGCGAGTCGGGCGGGGTCGGCGGCTTGTTGGCCGGCTCGGCGTGGGGACGGCCGCCGATCTCGAGGCCCTTGAACGCCGCCTCGAACTCCTTGTCCTGGCGGCAGGCGTTCACCACCCCGCCAAGCTTGCCGATCGCGCCCATCATCTTGGGGCCGTAGGTCTTCTGGAACCACTGCATGGCGGCCGGATCGCTGTGGAGCTGGCTCTGCAGCTTCTCGGTGTCGCCCATCGCGGACTTGACCTTCTTGCCCTCGGTCTTCACCACCTGGGTGGCCTTCTTGCAGTCGGCCTTGGCGGCGTCGAGGGCGTCGGCGAACTTGCCGATCGACTCGACGATGTTGTCGGCGATCTTCAGGTGCTCGTCGGTCACCGTGGCCGGGCGCTGACCCGGATCCGCCGACGGCATCGGCTGGCCGGGGGCCGGCGCCGCGGTCGCGCCGGGGGTGGGCTGCGCAGCGCCCGGGGCCGGGGTCGCCGGGGTCGCTGCACCGGGCGAGGTCGCCGACACGTCGGCCGGCTTCGGATCGCCCGCCGCGGGTTCGTCGGCCTTCTTGTCCTCGTCCTTCTTGCAGCCGGCCAGTCCGGCGAGCGCCAGGGCCACCGCGGTGAGCGCCACGGTGCGGGAAATTCGTCTCATGTGGTCTTCTCCTCGATGGGTCGGGCAGGGCCCGGATTGCCGGAGTGTGCCCGACTCCGACCCCTCTTGGGTCGTGAACTGGCCTCTGAATCGGGCTCCTCAGTCATCGATGGAGCTCGCGCGCCGCCCAGGGACGCGGATCAGAGGGGCGAGGCGAAGTCCGACCAGCCCCGACACCGACTCATCTTCCGGCTCGAACGATCCACCCACGAACACCGACAGCGGGCGGTCCTGAACCGCCACGAGGACGCGCTCGATCTCCGCGTCGGCGCCGACCCAGCGCCGCCAGCCCACGTCGGTCGACCACACGCCGCCGACCTCCGCGCGCAGGCCGGCCGAGGTCAGCCCGCTTCGCGACTCCGCGCGCAGGTCGAGCGCGGCGAGCGAGAGCGGCGCCACCGCGTGGGCGCGCGCGGTGCGGCTGTCGCCGTCCACCTCGATGTCCCAGCGCGCGGCCGCGCCGATGGCCAGACGGCGGCGGAAGTTGCCGGCCCGCGACAGGTCGATCAGCGCGGCGCCGCGCACCACGCCGAGGTGGAGCGAGCCGCCGGACGTGTCCCCGCGCAGGCTGCCGACCTCCGCCTCGGCGCCGATGTCGAACGGCAGGAACAGCTTGCGCGGTCGTCCGAACGGCAGGACCACGTGGCCATCGGTGGAGTGCCGCACGAACCGACCGGCGTACGCGACGGCGCGGATCGCGCCGCGGGTCGCGCGCACCGACGCGATCTCGTGCTCGAGCCTCCAGCTCACATCGGGATCGTCGGCGCCGACCACGTGGCGGAGCCGGATGCCGGCGCCCACCCCGTCGCTGGTGAGGTCGAGGTGGAGTCGGTTGCCCGGGTCGAAGCAGGCCGGGTACGCGCCATGTCGGTGGCTCACCCAGCACGGATCGTCGGCGGCAGCAGCGCGGGGCAGGGCGGCGACGAGGACGACGGCGATCACCGCCGCGCTCCACCGCCCGGCGCCCCGCGCTACTGCGCGCGCGGCGGCGCCCACAGGCTGAACCTCAGGCCAGCCTGGGCGGTCAGCGCCCAGCGATCGGCCAGGCCGGGGATGTCGTCGCGCTTCTCCGCACCGGCCGACAGGCGCAGGGACAGCGGCTGATCGTTGAGGGCGATGACGATGACCTCGTAGTGCACGCGCGCGCGGGTACGCTCGGCGGTGCCCTCGGACCCCTCGATGTAGCGCGGGCGTTCGTGCTCGATCTCCGCGCCGAGGTGGTGGAAGCCGCGCTTGTCGAGGGTGAGCTCCGATTCGAGCGCGCCGCCCGGCGTCACCGCGCTGCGGTCGCCCAGCCCGTCCTGCGACGCGCCCTCGAAGCCGACCCCGGCCCGGGCCCGCGCGTACGACTCGAGGTCGGCCGATTGCCAGAGGTCGATGGTGAGGTGGCCGGTCGCGACCTTCCACAGGCGCGCGTTGCCCTGATCCTCGCCGTGGAGCTCGAGCCCGCCCGCCTCGACCCAGGTGCCCAGGTGGAGGGTGAGGTCGCTGCGGCGCGGGCGGCCGAAGAAGGTGGTGATGCGAACGAGCGGGTTGTCGTAGTGGCGCGACACGTCGTAGTGGGCGAGCACCAGGGAGGCGCTGTAGGGGGCGAGGCGGGCCTCGCCCTCGACCAGGCGCAGGCGGTGACGGGTCGGGGAGCGCGACCGCCGCAGGTGCTCCCACACCAGCAGGCCGAAGTCGAACGTGGTCCGGCCGGCCTCGGTCTCGCCGGCGACCCGGCTCGGCGCCCACGCGGCGCCGAGGTAGAGCCGCCGCTTGAGGTCGAAGTTGACCTGGTAGACCCGGCCGCGCTCGTCGCGCTCCCAGCCGTACGGGGCATCGGGCAGCGCGCGAACCAGCTGGTAGCCGCCGGTCTTGCGCTCGGTCAGGTAGGAGGCCGGTGCCGGCGTGCAGCTGCGCGCCCGCTCGAGGTCGCGCTTCACGACCCCGCTCCGGTCCACCTCCCCGTCGGGCGACCACAGGCAGGTCTTGCTGTTCTCGTCGCACTGGACCCGCCAGCGCTGGCCGTCCGGGCTGGCGGCGTCGATGCAGAGGACTGGCCGGGACGGGTCCATCGACGGCATCGCGGCGCCGTCGGCCAGCGCCGGTGCCGGCCACGCCGTGCAGCACAGGAAGACGGCGGCCGCGCCAGCCATGGCTGCGGCGCCGCTCGATCTCGCGAGTTTCATGCGCCTGGCGAATTGCAACGGCGGTGCCCGCCCGCTTTCGCGCACAAAAACGGTCTCGCCTCATGCTTGGGGAAAAGGCGCGGCATCACCCAGCAGAAGACGGCAGGAGGTGGAGGGCCACACGACCACACCGTGCCGGGGCTTCACGGTGCGAAGGAAGCTTCTTGCGCGGTGCAGCGCGCGCTTCGCGGTGGGCCTGCGAGCGGCGCCGCTCGTCATCGCACATCGGAGGCGCCGTCGAATGGCGCGCACGCGAGAAGAAGTCCTCGTGCCGCTCTGCCCGTGCTGATAGAGTGGATCTTCGCCGTCGGCGCCTTGCCGACACGCGAGACCGCCTAGGGGGGCGATGAGCATCTTTACTCGGATGTTCCGTCGGGGGCCACGTGATCCAGACGAGGGTCCCGTGGATGGGACCATGGATGGAGAAGAGATGGAGACCGAGCCGGGGGCGGCGGCGCGAGCGCGTGCGCGGGCGGCAGCGGCGGCGGCGGCCGCCGCGCAGGACGACGATCTGGATTCCGAGCCGGACACGGACCCAGGTGTCACCGCCGGCGTCCTGTCGGGGATGATCGGCGGCGACCAGGCGCGGGAAGTAGAGCCGCCCGGGTCGCCGCGACAGACCGAGCGGATGGCGCGGTCGCCTGTCGACGCGCACCACCCGTCACAGACCGAGCGCGGACATCGGGCCGGGCGAGCCGGACCGGGCCCGCGCGACGATCGATCCGGCGACGGTGGGCGGCCTCGCTCGTCGGCCGGCGACCGGGCCGACGCCACGCTGCTGATGACGCCGATCCCGCGAGATCTGGACAAGCCGCGCCCCGCGCCGCGCACGCCGCGCTCGTACGCGCTGCCTCCCGGCGTGGTGGCGCCCGGGCCGCTCTCGAGCGACCGATCGTCGGTCGAGCGGGCGAGCATGAACGGCGAGAAGCGGCGCACGCTGACCGGGATCGCCGCGATGAAGCCGGGCGAGGCGGTCGAGCTGGTGCCGGCCCCGCCGGTGCTTCCGTCGAGCCTGGGCCCGACCGCGGCGGCCACGGCGGCGGCGGCCTCGGCCGCGCGCTCCGGCAACCCGGCCGCGTCGCTGCGTCCGTCGAGCCGATCGCGCCAGCCGTCGCGCCCGGCGCCGCTGGCGCGCAAGCCGATCACCGAGCGGAACGATCCGTTCGAGCGAATGGACCGGGCGGATCCGGGCGATCACATGACGACGGCGAGGGTGGAGAGCGCCGCCAGGGCGGAGCCGGCGGAGGGCATCGTGAGGGGAGAGCAGCGAGGCAGCCCATCGAGGGGCGAGCGCGACGGCGGGGCCAGGAGCGAGGGCGGCGCGAGATCCGATCGCGAGGCGGCGAGCGCGCGCGACCGCGGCGCGCGAGCCGAGCACGACGGCGCCGCGCGGGGAGAACGCGAGGCGATGAACCCGCGCGAGGTCGCGGCGCGAGCCGAGCGGCACGGGGTGGCGCGCACCGAGCGGGCCGCCGCGGCGCGAGCCGAGCGCGAGACGACCGCGCGGGCCGAGCGCGACGTGGTGGGGCGGGCCGGACGGGAGACCGCCGCGCGGGCCGAGCACGAGACCGCGCGGGCCGAGCGCGAGACCGCCGCCCGCGCCGAGCCGGACAGCGCGCGAGCCGGCGGGATGTCGAGTCCGCCAGGCGAGGCCTCGTCGCCGCCCGCGCCGGTGGCGCGAGCCGAGCGCACCGATCGCAGGTCGGCCTCCCTGCCGCCGCCACACCGGCCCGAGGGGCCGCCGCTGGTCGCCTCGTCGCCACCCGCCGCGGCCTCGGCGGCGCCGGTCCACGTCGATCGCGTCACCACCGCCGAGGACCGCGCCGAGCTGCGCGCTCTGTTCACCGAGCTGGCCGGTCACCACATGGTCCAGCTGCGCGACTTCATGATCGAGGTCCGCTGCGGCAGCGCGCTGGCCGACTGGATCGGCCTGTCCGAGCCGGCGGTGCGGTCGGTGCGCAGCATGGCCGAGCAGCTCGAGCTCGACGACGTCTGCGTCGCGCTCGACCGGCTGCTGGCCGCGCTGGTCGAGGCGCGCCAGGCCGGCGGCGCGATCGATCCCGGGCACCAGGCCGGCCTCCTCGCCGCCTACCTGCCGCTGGTCGACCTCCTGCCGGGCGTGCTCGAGCTCGACGCCGAGCGCAACCGCCGCGAGCCGATCATCGTCCACTCGATCCTCCGCCAGATCCCCGGGGTCGAGAAGCTGGCGATCGACAAGCTGGTCGCCGCCAACCTGGTCGCGGTGGCGTCGCTGGCCGACGCGCGCCCCGAGGAGCTGGCCCAGGTGACCGGGCTCGACCGCGAGCTGGCCGAGCGCGTGGTCGCCCGCTTTCGCGAGTACCGGCTCGAGGCCGGCGCGGTCGCCACGCCGGATCCGCGCGCCGAGCTGCGCGCGCTCGAGGGGCTGGCCGGCCGCCTGCGCCAGCAGAACCAGGACTTCGACTTCGCGTCGGGGAGCTGGGCGCCGGGCATCAAGGAGCGCAAGCGCGAGCTTCGCCGCGAGCGGGCCGCGACCCTGCTCGCCATCCACGTCAGCCTCGCCCGGCTCGGCGAGGTCGACCGCCTGGTCGAGCTCGATCGTCTCAACTTCCGCCGCAAGGTGGAGTTCATCGACGTCACCCTGCAGGCGGCGCGCGCCGCCGCTCGTGCTCGCACCGGCAACCCGGCGTGAGAAGGAATGCGGATCCCAGATGGCTGAACTGAATCGTGAAGAAGTCCTTCGCCGCGTCGAGCGCGGCGAGCGCCTGGAGCGGGCCGACCTGCGCGAGCTCGACCTCTCGCATGCCGTGCTCGATCGAGCCGAGCTCCGCCGCGCCGATCTGGACGGCGCCAACCTGCAGGGCGCCCGCCTGACCGGCGCCAACCTGCGCAACGCCAGCCTGCGCGAGGCCTACATGGTCGCCGCCGACCTGCGCGAGGCCAACCTCGAGAACGCCGATCTCGAGGGCGCGCGGCTCGAGGGCGCCGATCTGCGCGGCGCCAACCTGGCCCGGGCCAGCCTCGAGGGCGCCAACCTGACCGGCGCGCGCCTGGCCGGCGCCCAGCTCGGCTACGCCCAGCTCGAGTCGGCCAGCCTCGGCGCCGCCGACATGACCGGCGCGAACCTGACCCACGCCGATCTCGGCCACGCCTATCTGGGCGGCGCGTGTCTGGCCGGCGCCCAGCTGGTCAACGCCAACCTGTCGCACGCCAACCTCGAGGAGGCCGACCTTCGCGACGCCGACCTGAGCGGCGCGGACCTGACCGGCGCCAACCTGACCGGGACCAAGGCGGCGAACGGCGCGCTCGCCCGGGCCGGCCGGCCGACCGCGACCGGCGGGCGCAACGGCCACCGCCCGGACGTGGCCCGCTACTTCGGGCGCGGCGACGTGCTGCGCGGCGCGACCCTGCGCTTCGACGCCGGCTGTCGAGTCGAGGTCGAGAGCCTGTTCGAGCAGTGCGTGATCGAGCTCGGCGAGGGGACCGAGCTCATGGTCGGCTCGGCCGGCGTGCTGAGCGACTGCAAGGTGGTCGGGCGCGGCAGCGTGGTCATCGCCGGCAAGTTCTACGAGCGGGAGAGCCCCGGCATCGTCGGGCCGCTGCAGCTGGTGGTGAGCTCGGGCGGGTGCCTGGTGGCCGAGGTGGAGCAGGCGGCAGAGACGACCCGCTTCGCCTTCGAGCCCGGCAGCAACCTGCGCGTCAAGATCCGCAATTCGCGAGCGAATGAAAGAGGAGGCATGTCGTGACCAATGTGACCAGGATGGGCTTGCCCACGCCGACCGTCGGCCCCGCGCCGGCCGTCGGCCCCGCGCCGACCGTCGGAGCGTCGGCCAAGACCACGCTCATCGAGGACGACACCGAGTTCAAGGGCACGCTCTCGTCCAAGTGTCCGGTCGTCGTCAAGGGCGCCGTCGAGGGCGAGGTGAACGGCCCGTCGCTCCACGTCAGCCCGAGCGGCAGCGTGTCCGGCAAGGTGAAGGTGGGCGAGCTGCGCTCCGAGGGGACCCTGGCCGGGGAGTTCGACGCCGACACGGTGCAGCTGGCCGGCACGGTCAAGAACGACACCGTCATCCGGGCGCGCTCGCTGGAGGTGCGCCTGGCGCCCGCGAGCGGACGGATGCAGATCACGTTCGGCCAGTGCGAGCTGGCGGTGGGCGACGTGCCGGCCAAGGAGGACGCGGTCGCGGTCGCGTCGGGCCGCCCGGTCGAGGCGCCGACGCGCGACACCAGCGAGGAGCTGCCGACGACGGTGCGCGAGGCGGATCGCGTGGCGACCGAGGCCGAGACGACCGCCGGCGGGCCCCGCGGCAAGCCGCGGCGCGACAGCTCGAACCCCGCGGCGCCATGATCCACTGAGAGCGCTGACGATCAGGTGATCGCAATCACCGGTGAGGCCGGATGCCCGCGCGCGATCGCGGGAACCGACCGGCCGCCCCGCGCGTTGTAGGCGGGATGCCCGACCTCCTGCTCTCTCCGTTCGACCGTCAGCTGGTCCCGCGCGCGGCCCTCGGCGCCATCCTCGGCGGCGCCGCCGCGCTGATCTTCGGCCTCGGCCTGGTCGCCGGCCGATCGTTCTCCGTCGGTGAGCCCGGTCCCGCCGAGCGCTGCGCGCTGCCGGCCGGGATCGACCTCGGCCAGCTCGGCGCCACCCAGCGCGACCAGCTGGTCGAGCGCACGGTGCTGTGCGCCGAGCGCGAGCGCGGCCACATCACGCCGGCCGAGCACCGCGCCCGGCTCGCCGCGCTCGCCCGACTCGCGTCGGCGCCCGCGCCGGCCGCGGTGGTGCCGGAGGTGGTGTGGGCGTCGCGGGTGCGCAGCGTCTCGTCGCAGTATGGCGAGGACAGCTGGTCGGGCGGGCAGATGCTCGGCCCGCCGGACGCGACCCCGGCCGGCCAGGACAGCACCCAGGCGTGGGCCTCGGCCGAGGCCGACAGCGGCGTCGAGACCGTCGAGGTCGGCTTCGACGGGGCGCATCGCATGAGCAGCGTCGACATCGTCGAGAACGTCAGCCCGGGCGCGATCAAGCGCGTCGAGCTGATCCTGGCCGGCGGCGGCACCGCGCTGGTCGAGCAGCGCGCCGCGGCCGCCACCGAGGCGACCTCGGCGCACCACCGGGTCGCCTTTGCGTGCACCGAGCAGCCGGTGATCAGCGTGCGGGTCACTCTCGATTCGGCCGCGGTACCCGGGTGGAACGAGATCGACGCGATCGGCGGCCAGCCGTGCGGCGGCTGAGTCACCCGGCCCGCCCCGCCCACTGATGGGCCGTGCCGCGGTGGAGCGCGGCGTAGATGTCGTCGCGCAGGCAGTTGGCCTCGTCGTGGGTCAGCGTGCGCTCGAGGTCGCGCAGCACCACCCGCACGAGCAGGTTCTTCTGGCCCGGCTGGATGCCGAGGCGCGCGCGGGCCGGCCCGGGCAGCGCCTCGAGCGGCGTCTCGGTCCGGACCTCGACCGACTCGACCGCGGCGGCGCGGGCGCCGAGCGCCGCTCGCACCCGGTCGCCCAGGTCCTCGGCGCGATCGTCGGCGTCCACCGCGATCGATAGATCGCGCCGCACCGGCGGCATGGCCGAGACCGGCCGCCACCGGGTCAGGTCGGCCAGCTGGGCCGCGATGCGCGGATCGCGCGCGCGCAGGAGCCGGATGTCCGGGATGCCCTTGCGCAGCATGAGCAGGCGATCGAGACCCAGCCCCATGGCCAGGCCGGTGGTGGGCTCGCCGTGACCGGCGCCATGACCGGCGTCGACCAGGAGGCGCGGCCCGGCCAGCCCGCACTCGCCGATCTCCAGCCACTCGCGCCCGGCCTCGTCGCCGTCGCCGCGGCTGGCGTCGATCTGCAGACCGCCGACCGTGTACGGGTGGGCGGCGTCGACCGTGCGCGTCCGCCAGCCGGGCAGGGCCGCGCCGGCGACCGCGGCCACCATCGCGAGCAGGTCGGCGCGCTCGAGCGGGGCGCCGCGCCGGATCCGCCACAGGTCGACCTGGTGCGGCTCGCCGACGTGGTGGCGGTCGATGCAGTCGCGGCGGTAGACCAGGCCGGGGCAGACCAGGAGCACGTCGCGCCAGCCCGGAGCGGCGGCCAGCTGGTCGAGCGCGGGCGGGATCATCGCGGAGGTCTGGGTGCGAAGCAGCACGCCCGGCCCGAGCCAGCGGGTGTAGCGCGCGTCGCGCGCCACGCCGTCGGGCGGGTAGTAGAGGCGATCGTAGTTGTCGCGCGCGGACACTACCGGCAGCGCGCGGTGGACCCGCACCTCGCAGCCCCAGGCGGCGGCGAGGGCGGCGACGACCTCGTCGAGCAGGACCTGCATGGCGTGCGGGCCGCGCGACGGATCGGTGAGATCGCGGAGGGTGAGGGCGGCGCAGAGCGAATCGACATCGACGGAGAGCGGGCGCGAGTGCATGGCGGACCTCGGAGCATGGGTGGGACGGGAAGGGGTGTGAACGACCCCCCGGACCGACCTGGCTCCGGTGCTTCCGCTGCGCGCTCGCGATTCGCCGCGAGGTTCGATGGGCGTCAGTCGGCCGCGCCGGATCCGAGCTGGATCCGGGGGCCGGTAAATCGACGAGACGCGCGCATCGACTGAAATCATGACGCCTGGCCCGCGAGCGTGCAACTCGCCCAGGCAGCGCCGCGGTTGCGGTAGGCTGGTGGCCATGGGGGGCGGGCGCGCGAATCGAAAGGATCCGGACGCCGAGGCCGTCGCCGGGGCCGCTGCCGCCCTCTACGATGCGCCGCTGGCCGGCTTCACCGCCGAGCGCAAGCGCCTGGCCACCGAGCTGCGCGAGAGCGGCCTCCCCGACGCCGCCGATCACCTGGCCCGGCTGGCCAAGCCGACCGCCTCCGCCTGGGTGGTCAACCGCATCCACCGCGACGCGCCCGGCGAGCTCGACGCGCTGTTCGCCGCCGGCAAGCGGATGCGCGGCGGCGAGGTGGCCGCGGGCCGCGATCAGCGCGCGGTGCTGGCCCGCCTGCACCTGCGCGCCGGCGACATCCTGCGCGAGGGCGGCCACGCGGCCAGCCCGGCCATGCTCCGGCGGGTGGCGACCACGCTGCAGGCGCTGTCGGCGATCGGCTCGTTCGACCCGGATCCGCCCGGCCAGCTGGTCCAGGACCGCGATCCGCCCGGCTTCGACCTCCTCGCCGGCGTGACGATCCCGGCGCACGAGGCCGCGGAGCCGGCGCCGCGCGCAAAGGCGAAGAAGCCGGCCGCCCCGGCCCCGCCGATCGATCCGGAGGAGCGCCGCCGCCGCCAGCGCGCCGAGGCCCAGCGCAAGCTGCTCGAGCGCAGCCTGGCCCAGGCCGCTCGCCGCGTCGACGCGCGCGCGGCCACCGCCGCCGACATCCGCGCCGACCTCGAGCGCGCCGAGGCGACCGCCGAGCGGCTGCGCGCCGCGCTGGCCGGGGCGGAGGAGGCGCTGGCCGAGGCGCAGGCGGCGGCCGACGAGAGCGCCCGCGCGCTGGCCGAGGCCGGCGCGGAAGCCGACGAGGAGCGCGACCCATGATGGACTCCATCCGCTTTCCCGACTGGCCGCCCGCGGTGGCGGTGTTCTTCTACGGCTCGTACATGAGCCGCGCGGTCCTGGCCAACATCGGCTTCACGCTGCGCGAGTGCGACGTCGCCAGCCTGTCCGGCTTCGACATCGAGATCCGGCCGATCGCCAACCTGGTGCGCGCCCCCGGCTCGTCGGTGTGCGGCATCTTGACCCTGGCCACGCACGCCGACCTGGAGCGCATCTATTCCCATGCACGCGACGTGCTCGGCCAGATCTACCTGCCGCACGCAGTGCTGGTCGAGACGTCCGGGACCGGCTACCGCCCGGCCCTGTGCTACATCGCCCCGAGCATGGAGCCGCGCCCGCCCGACGGCGCCTACCTCGACCGCGTCCTGGCCGCGGCCCGCGAGGTCGGGTTCCCGGCGTCCTACCTGGCGCGCATCGAGAGCTTCCGCGCGCCGCGCGCGCCGGGTTGACCCGCCCGTGTCACGGCGGGTCGCGGTCGAGCTCGCGGTAGTGGCGGAAGATGCCGTCCTGGTTGAACGGAATGCGCCGCGGCGAGGCGAGGTAGGCCGCGATCCGCGGCCGCGCCGCCACTCGATCGCGCAGCGCCAGCGACAGCGGGATGGTCGGAGCCAGCCGCGCCATCGCGCGCGGGAATGCGTAGTCGAGCCCGGACAGGAGCTGGAACAGCGACAGGTCGACGTAGCTCAGCCGCGAGCCGACCAGGTGCTCGGCCCCGCCGGCCGGGTTCTCGCGCAGCGCGTCCTCGAAGTGGTCGAGGAACTTCGGCAGCCGCGTGGCGACGAAGTCGGCCGCCCGCCGGGCCGCCTCGGCCTTCTGCTGCTCGTAGTAGAGGCCCCCGCCGATCGGGTGGTGGGCGTCGTGCACCTCGGTCAGCGCGTCGGCGATGGTGAGCTGGAGCGCGAGCGCCCACGCCTGCTCCTCGGCGCCGTCCGGGACCAGCCCGAGGCGCGGCGCCAGCCAGTGGAGGATGGCCGCCGTCTGAGACAGCACCACCTGCCCGTCGATCAACAGGGCCGGCACCGCGAACGGGCGAGGCCCGCGTCGGTTGTCCTGGAGCAGGCGCTCGATCGCATCGTCGCCGTCCTCGCCGTCCTCGCCCGCGGGGAGCCGCGCGACGTCCACGTACGGCACGCCGGCCTCCTCGAAGGCGAGCCGGACGAATTCGCCGCGCCCCTGGATGGTCGGCCAGTAGTAGAGCTCGTAGACGGCGGTCGTCATGCTCGTCTCTCCGCGTCAGCAGGTCAGTAGATGGAAATGCCGGCCGAGAACTCGGTCAGGGTCTCGTCGTGCACCGAGAGCAGCCCGGCGCGCGCGGTCAGCGCCAGGCGCGTGGTCAGCTCGAGCTGGAGCAGCCCGCCGCCGCCCAGGAGCGTGTCGGTCTCGTCGAAGCTGACCCCGTCGTCGGACAGCGAGCCGAGCCCGATCTGGCCGTAGGCGCCGGCGCTGAACACCCCGGCCGACAGCGGCAGCGCGTCCAGCTCGAGCGAGTAGCGCCCGTTGAAGATCGTGGCGCCCTGGCTGTCGTCGGTCCAGCTGTACGCGATGTCGGCCTGGATGCCGAACTGGTGGAGCGGGAAGTATCCGAACTGGATGTGGCCGAGGAAGCCGGCTTCCGGATCCGAGCCGAACACCGGCACCTCGCTGGCGCCGAGCAGGAGCGAGTAGGTGAAGCCCTTGCGGTCGAGCGGCGCGCGCCCGAGCGGCTGCCACGGCCCCTCGTTGGAGCGCACCGCCGCGTGATCGGCCCAGCGCACCACGTCCGGTGTCAGGTGGGCGAGCGGCATCCAGGTGTACTCGCCGTACGGGCCCCACAGGTGGACCGGCTGCATCGGGTTGAGCTTGACCCATCCGTCGTAGCGGATGCCCTCGGTGAGCGCGAGCGCGCCGGCCACGACCGCGGCCACCACCAGCCACGCCTTGGCCTCCTGCTTCTGCCCGCGGGCCAGGTCGCGCCCGCCGAACCCGCCGCCGCCGCCGCCGTTGACCCGGCGCGGGCCGCGGTCGTGGTAGCGGTGGTGGTGCGGGGTCCCGTCGATCCAGATCGGCGCGACCACGTAGACCGAGACACCGGCGCGCACCGGCGGGGCCGGCTGTGGCGGGGTATCGGCGTCGCCAAGGCTCTGCACCACGCGCACGTGCTCGCCGCGCGTCTCGGGCGGGGTCTGGCTCAGCGCGTAGAGCTCGCTCTTCGGGATCCGGTAGCTCGGGCCCGGGCATGCGGTCAGCGGCAGGAGCGCCGCCATCGCCAGCCCGAGCGGCAGAAACGGTCGTAGGCTCTTCATGGGGCCGAGAGTAGCCGAGCGCGCTCCCTGCCGGGAGAGGCACCGATCACCCGGCCTGGCAAGGTTCGATCGCCGCGTCGCCGTCGAGCGGATCAGCCGAAGCGGTTGACCAGGTACCCGAACGCGCCGGCGGTGAAGAACATGAACACGCTGTAGACCGCGGCCGGGATCGCCATCGCCGGCGAGCCCAGCAGCATCGGGCTGCTCGCGATCGTGATCGCGATGGCCGCGTTGTGAACGCCGATCTCCATGCCGATCGCAATCGCCTGGCGACGGTCGACCCGGGCCAAGCGCGGCACCACGTAGCCGACGAACAGGCTGGCCAGGTTGAACAGGAGGACCGGCACACCGACCGACACGACGAAGCCGACCGCCTTGTCGCGCTGGATGATGACGCTGGCGACCACCAGCGCGAGCAGGAACCCGGCCGACAGGATCTTGACCGGGCGCTGGAGGCGCGCGGCCGCGCCGGGCGCGCGCCAGCGCACCACCATGCCGATCATCACCGGGACCAGCACCACCGAGAACACCTGCACGACCTTGTCGAACGGCAGCGGGATCGATCGGCCCTCGCCCATGAAGCGGGCCATCGCCAGCATCACGATGAAGGGCAGAGTGACGATCGAGACGACGCTGCTGAGCGCGGTGAGCGTGATGTTGAGCGCGACGTCGCCGCGGGCCAGGTGGCTCATCAGATTCGCCGCCACCCCGCCGGGCGACGCGGCCAGCAGCATCATGCCGACCGCCAGCTCCGGCTCCAGGTCGAAGCTCGACGCGAGGAACAGGCACACCGCCGGCAGGATCAGCAGCTGGCAGGCGAGCCCGACCACGACCGCGCGCGGGAACCGCACCACCCGGCGAAAGTCGTCGGCGGTCAGGCTGAGCCCGAGGCCCAGCATGATGACCGCCAGCGCGATCGGGAGCAGGACGGCGAACAGGAAGTCGTGCTGCATGGCCGAGCCTCCCGGTCAGCCGACCGGCGGCGGCGCCGACGGTGGCGGCGGCGGGGCCGAGCTCCGATCGCCCGGCCGCTTGCCGCGGCGCCGCAGGGCGCTCCGCCCGTGCACCAGCAGCCAGTCGGCGCACACGTAGAAGGACGGCACCACGAACAGCGACATCGCGGTGGAGACGACCAGGCCGCCGATCACCGCGATCGCCATCGGCGCGCGCACCTCACCGCCCGGCCCGAGCGCGAGCGCCGCGGGCAAGGCCGCCATGCCGGTCGCGATCGAGGTCATGAGGATCGGGCGGAGCCGGACCGGGCCGGCCCGCCGCATCGCGTCGCGCGCGCCCAGCCCCTGCTGGCGCAGCTGGTTGGCGTAGTCGACCAGGATGATCGAGTTCTTCTTCACGATGCCCATGAGCAGGAGCAGGCCGATCGCGCTGAAGATGTTGAGCGTCTTGCCGCCGAACTTGATGGCGAAGATCGCGCCGGCCACCGACAGCGGCAGGATGGTGAGGACCGTGATCGGGTGGAGGAACGAGTTGAACTGCGACGCCAGCACCATGTAGGCGATGCAGATGCCGAGCATGAGGGCGAACCCGAGCGACGAGAACGACTCCTGGAACGCCACGCTCTGCCCACCCAGCTTGATGAACACCTCGGGCGGCAGCTGCTTGCCGAGCTGCTCGACCACCCGGATCGCCTCCTCCTGCGAGTGGCCGGGCGCCACGTTGGCGAAGATGGTGATCGCGCGATCGCGGTCGCGCCGGGTGATCGCCTGCAGCGACGGCTTCTCCTCCTGGTGGACCAGGGCGGACAGCGGCAGGAGCGCGCCGGTCGCGCTGCGAACTTGTAGTCGGGCCACGTCCTCGGGGCTCTTGCGCTGGCTGGCCAGGAGGCGGACGCGGACATCCACCCGCCGGCCGTTGGAGGTGTACTTGCCGATCCGGAGCCCGCCCAGGAGCGCGTTCAGGCTGGTCGCGATCTCCTCGACCGGGACCTGCATGTAGGAGGCGAGGTCGCGGTCGGGCGCGATCTGCAGCTCCGGCGTGCCCAGCTTGTAGTCCGAGTCCACGTCCACCACCACGCTGGAGGCGGACAGCTTCTCGATGACGTCCTTGGACGTGGCGACCAGCTTGTCCCAGTCGGCGCCGCGCACGCTGAACTCGATCGGGAAGCCGCGCCGGGCCGAGAAGCCCTGCTGCGACAGGTCCTGCACCACCGCGCGAATGCCCGGGTACGAGTTCAGCTCCTTGCGGAGGATGTTCTGGAACTCCTGCTGGCTGATGTCGCGCTCGTCGGCCGGCTTCAGCGACACGAACGAGGTGACCGTGTCGACCGCGCCGCCCATGCCGCCGACCGCGAACATCGCGCGAGTCACCTCGGGACGCCCGTTGATGAACTCCTCGGCCCGGCGGGTCACCGCCTCGGTCTGCTCGAGCGACGAGCCGGGCGCGGTCTGCAGGCGCAGCAGCACGCGGCTGATGTCCTGGCTCGGCACCATCTCGGCCGGCAGGCTGCCGAGGGTGCGGAACGAGACGTAGAGCAGCAGCGCGGCCGCCCCCAGCGCGACCAGCGGCCAGCGCAGGTTGCGGGTGAGCAGCCACGCGTAGCCGGTCGACAGCTTCTCGAAGCCGCGGTCGACCACCCGACCGATCCAGCTCCGGCCCTCGCGCGAGGTCTTGAGCAGCTGCGCGCAGCGCGACGGGGCCAGGGTCACCGCCTCCAGGTACGACAGCGCGACCGCGACCGACAGCGTGACGCCGAACTGGAGGAAGTACTTCCCGACGATCCCCTCCATGAAGACGACCGGGATGAAGATGGCGATGACCGCGATCGTCGCGGCCAGCGCGGCAAAGGCGATCTCCTGGGTGCCCTCGCGGGCGGCGGTGATCCGGTCCTTGCCGGCCTCGCCGTGGCGGAAGATGTTCTCCATCACCATGATGGCGTCGTCGACCACGATGCCGACCGCCAGCGACAGCGCGAGCAGGGTGAACATGTTGAGCGTCCACCCGAGGAAGTAGATGACCGCGATCGTCCCCAGTAGCGACATGGGGATCGCGAGGACCACGTTGAGCGTGCTCGAGATCGATCCGAGCAGGAGCCAGCACACGAACGAGGTCAGGATCACCGCCAAGATCAGCTCGAACTGCACCTCGTGGACCGAGTCCTTGATGTACTCGGTCGAGTCGAAGATGATCGACAGCTCCATCCCCTCGGGGAGGGTCTTGCGGACGTCGTCGATCACCTGGTTGACGTCGGCGGCCACCTGCACCGCGTTGGCGCCGCGCTGCTTGCGGATGCCCATGCCCTGGACCGGCGCGCCGTTGACCCGCGAGCGGCGGCGCACGTCCTCGAAGCCGTCCTCGACCAGGGAGACGTCGGACAGGCGGACCGGGGCGCCGGCCACCTCCTTGACGATGATCGTCTGCAGGGTGGCCAGGTCGAGCGCCTCGCCCAGCACGCGCACGCCGACCTCGCGCGAGCCGCTCTCCAGCCGCCCGGCCGGCAGCTCGATGTGCTCGCGCTGGAGCGCCTTGGTCACGTCCGACACGGTCAGCTGGTAGGCGGCGAGCTTGTCGGCGTCGATCCACACGCGCACGTTGCGCTCGAGGTAGCCGCCCAGCTGGATCTCGCCGACCCCGGTGACCGCCTGCAGCCGGTCCTTGACCCGGTAGCGCGCGGTGTCGGACAGGAGCGCCTGCGGATACGGCCCGGACAGGCCGACCCACATGATCGGCTGATCCTCCGGGTTGGACTTGGAGACGATCGGCGGGTCGATGTTCTCGGGCAGCTGGCGGATCTGCCCGATCCGGTTCTGCACGTCCTGGACCGCCTGATCGATGTCGCGCGAGATGTCGAACTCGACGGTGACGTTGGCCTCGCCCTGCCGCGCGGTCGAGGTGATCGACTTGACCCCCTCGACCTGGGCGACCGCCTCCTCCACGAACTCGATGACGTCGTTCTCGACCACGTCGGGGGCCGCGCCCTCGTAGGTGATCGACACGCTCACCGTCGGGTAGTCGACGTCCGGGTACTGGCTGACCCCCATGCGATAGAGGCCGACCGCGCCGAACACCACGGTCGCCGCCATCATCATCCAGGCGAAGACGGGGCGCTTGATGGCGATGTCGGTGAGCTTCATGGCTGACTCATGGCGCGCTGGTCCCGCTCACGGCGCCTTGCTGCCCCCGGTGCTCGCGCCGCCGGTCGGGGCGTCCGCCGCCGGCGCAGGCGTCGCGGCCGGCTTGCCGCCGGACGGAACGTCCGAGCTGACGACGACCTTGGCCCCGTTGCGCAGCGCCTCGGCGCCGCGCACCACCAGCTGCTCGCCGATGGTCAGGCCGCGCTTCACCTCGAGCATGCCGTCGCCGGTGTGCATGCCGAGATCGACCACGCGCTCGACCGCGGCGCCATCGACCACCACGTAGGCCAAAAAGCCCTTCTCGCTCGGGCGCACCGCCGTCTGCGGGACGACCACCGCGCCCGACGACGTGCCCATGTGGACCGTCACTCGCGCGAACGAGCCGGCCCTGAGCTCGGCCTTGCGCGGGTCGGTCACCTCGGCGGTGACCTTGACCATGCGCGTGCTCTGATCCGCCGCGGTGGTGACCAGCTTGATGGTCGCCTGATACGGCTCCTGGGCCTCGGCGGCGCCGAACACGACCGGCATCCCGGTGTGCAGCGCGGTCGCGTCGCGCTCCGGGACGTCGAAGCGGAGCAGCAGCGGGTCGCGCTGGATGAGCGTGGCCAGCACCGTGCCGGGCTGGACGTACTGCCCGGTCCGCACCGTGCGGGTCTGCAGCACGCCGGCCACCGGGGCGCGGACAAAGGCGTCGCGGCGGTCGAGCGCGGCCCGGTCGAGCGCCACGCGGGCCGAGTGCGCCTCGGCCCGGGCGGTCGCCACCCGCGTCCGCCAGGTCTCGATCTCCTCGCCCGGGATGAGGCCCGGATTGTCCTTGGTCGCCTTCTCGCGCCGGGCCAGGCCGGCCTCGGCCTCGCCCTGGGCGGCGCGCGCCTTGGCCAGCGCGGCGTCTGCGGTCTCGACCGCGAGCTCGAACCGGCGCGGCTCGATCTCGGCGAGCGGCTGGTGGGCCGCCACCGTCTCACCCTCGGCGAAGCGGATCTTCTCGACCACGCCGGTCACCCGCGAGGTCACCTGGATCTCCTCGAACGCCTCGACGGTGCCGACCGCCGACAGCACGTAGGTCACGTCGCGCGCGCCGACAGGCTGCACCTGGACCGGGAAGGCTTGCCCGCCGCGCTTGCCGCCGCCTCCTCCGCCTCGGCCTGCGCCGCCCGCCCCGCCGCCTCGCCTGGCCTCGGCGCCGCTCGCCCCCCCGTCGTCGTCACAGGCCGACGACACCGAGCCGAGAGCGACAAGGGCCATGGCAAGGCCCGCCTTCCGCGTCACCATCGCGATCATTGCGCCTCCGCGCCGCGCTCGCCGCGCTCGAGTGGGTCGACTCCGAGTGCCGCGCGCAGGTCGAGCAGCGCCAGGCCGAGGCCGTAGCGCTCGCGGGCGAGCGCGACCTCGGCGTCGAACAGGCTGGCGGTGGCGTCGGCGACCTCGAGCGCGCGCGCCAGCCCCTGCCGGTAGAGGGTGCGGGTCTCCTCCACGTTCTTGCGGGCCGCGATCACCGCCGACTCCGCGACGGTGGCGGTCTCGCGCGCGCTCGATAGCGCGGAGGTCGCGGTCTGGACCTCGAGCGCGACCTGGCGGGTCTGCCGGTCCGACTGGAGGGCGGCCGCCTCGGCCTGGGCGACCAGGTCGTCGCGATCCGCGCCGCGCTCCCCGCCGTCCCACAGCGTCCACGCCGCGGTGACACCGAGGAACCAGTCGGTCTGGCGGCCGGTCTGATCCTCGACCGACGAGGTGCTGCCCTGGCCGATCAGGCCCAGCGCCGGCGTCCACCGCCACAGCGGCTCGAGCGCGCGCTGGCGGGCGGCCTCGACCCGGATGCGCCCGGACCTGACGTCGAGCCGGCGAGCCTGCGCCTCGGACACGGCCAGCCGGCGGGCGCCCGGCCGGGCCGCCTCGGCCAGCAGATCGTCGGGCGAGGCGAGCGGAGCCCGCAGCTCGGCGCCGATCAGCCAGCCCAGGTTGAGCATCCCGCTGTCGAGGTCCCCCTGCGCCCGCCGCAGCTCGCGCACCGCGGTGCCCAGCTCGACATCGGCCCGGGTGACGTCGTTGGAGCTGGCCAGCTGGGCCGACACCCGCCCGCGCGCGTCGGCCAGGGTCGCGCGGGCGAACGCGACCCGGTGCTGCGCCGCCTCGACGACGGCCTGCAGCCCGAGCGTGGTGAGGTACGCGCCGGCCGCCTCGAAGGCGACCTGCCGCACGCTCTCGTCGCGGTCGAGCGCCGCCGCCGAGCGGGCCAGGGAGGCGGCCCGGTAGAGCGGGATGCCGCGCCCGTCGAACAGCACCAGGCTGGCGGTCACGCTCCCGGTCAAGACGTGCCGCTCCTGAAACATGCCCGGGTCCCCGCGGAAATTGTACTGGCCGCTGAGCGCCACGTCGGGAAAGAAGAACGCGCGCGCCCGGTCGACCTGCGCCTCGAACGAGGCCAGCTGCCGCTCCGCGATGCGCGGCCGCTCGTCGCGGCGAAGCGCCATCTGGATCGCCCGCGCCAGGGTGAAGGGCGACGCGGCGGGAGCGGTGGAAGGCCGGGCCGGGACCGGGGCGCTGGCGGGTGGGGCGCTCGGGGCCGGCTGGGCCAGAGCGACCGGCGTGAACCGCCAGCACTCCATCGCCGCGACCGCTGCCGCCATCATCACCAGTCTCTTCACGTTCATTGCATTTCCGCTGGTTACGTCAGACAGGCAGGCTAGCGGCATGCGCCGTGAGCGGCAAGCGAATGCCTGTCGCCGGGCGCACCGGCAGCCATTTTTGTAGTCAGAGCCGAACCGATGAGCCGCGCCCAGGCTTCCCGCTGCGATACTCGGCCGGTGAAGCACGAGCTCAGGGACGTGGGTGGCACGCGCGGGGGGATCGGGATGTTCCTGTTCGGCCTCGGGCTCGCCGTGGTGGGGGGCTACCTGCTGCTTCAGCAGGTCGATGTACACGGCGGGTACTGGCGGTTCGGCAGCTGGGGCGGCGGGACCAGCTTCGGCATCACGCTCATCCCGCTCCTCCTCGGCATCGGCCTGCTCTTCTACGACGCGAAGTCGATCGCCGGGTGGGTGCTGACCGGCGCCGGCGCGCTCATCCTGTTCGCCGGGATCATCGCGAACCTCCAGATCTACTTCCGCACCACGAGCCTGTTCAACACGCTCGTCATGCTGGGGCTGCTGGTGGCCGGGCTCGGCCTCATCGCGCGATCGCTCCGCCCGGTCGGGCGCGCGTCGTCCAGCGAGAGCTAGGGTCCCTTCTCCTCGCGGCCGTCGGCGTGGCGGGCGAAGCGGGTCGCCTCGCGCGGGTGAACCGGCTCGTCGGTGGGCCACGGCCAGCCCCCGAACTGGGTCTCCTGGTAGTCGACGAAGGCCTGGTGGATCTCGCCCTGGCTGTTCATCACGAACGGGCCGTGCTGGGCGACCGGCTCGCCGATCGGGCGGCCCTGCAGCAGCAGGAGCTCGGCCGGCTCGGCTCCGCTCTCCAGCAGCGCCGGGGCGTCGGGGCGGAGCTGCACCGCCGAGCCGGGCGGGATGGCTCGTCCGCCGACCCGGAGCTCGGGCCCGCGGAAGAAGAAGATCGTCCGGTTGGTCCCGGGGGCGGCGGGCGGCATGGTCCACGCGGCGCCGGGGGCGAGCTCGATCGTCCAGATCGCCACGTCGGAGCCGGGGCGAGCGGCCCACGAGCGCGGCGGCGGCGGAGGCGCGGCGGCGTCGCCGAGCCGACCGGCCACGACTCGCACGATCACGCCCGGGGCGGTGACGGTCGGGATGTCGCTGTTCCACAGCATCGCGAAGTGCGGATCGACCAGCTTGTCGGCGCGCGGCAGGTTGAGCCAGATCTGGAACAGCTCGACCGGGTTGGGGCGCTCGCGGTCGAGCAGCGGGAACATCTCGGAGTGCACCACGCCGCGGCCGGCGGTCATCCACTGCACGTCACCGCGGCCGAACCGCGCGGTCGCGCCGAGCGAGTCGGAGTGGTCGATGTAGCCGCGGCGCGCGAGCGTCACGGTCTCGAAGCCGCGGTGCGGATGCTGGGGGAAGCCCGGCACCTGCGAGCCGTGGTACATGCGCCAGCCGTCCACCCCGGCGAAGTCCTGGCCGATGGCGCGCCCGGCCAGCGACGCGGCCGGCCCCATCACGTCGTTGCCGGCCGGGTAGGCGTCGTCGTGGTGGACGCAGAACAGGAACGGATCGGCGGTTTCCCAGGGAAACCCGAGAGGTCTCACCTTCAGGACGACGTCGTGGGCGGTGCTCATGTCCGGACCATAGCGCGCGCCACCCGACCGTCACATCCAGCCGCGCCGGCCGGGCGTAGACCGACTACTCGAAACCCAGGAGGGACAGATGCGGCTCAACGTTGCGATGTGCGCGCTCGCGCTGGCGATCGGCGCGGCTGGCTTCACCACGGCATGCGGCGGCGATGACGACGACGACGGCGCCGGGACGCCGGACTCCGGCGCGGCCGGGACGCCCGACGCGGCCGCGGCCAGCTGCTCGAGCGAGATGTTCGGGAAGTACGGCGTGGACGCCTTCCTCCTGGTGAACGACTCCATCATCGACCTGTCGGTGGCCGCGCCGACCAGCGCGGTCGGCACCTCGTTCCAGGACCTGGCCGCTCAGGGCTCGAAGCGGGTCGAGGAGTTCCGCGCCAACCTGGCCGCCTTCCTGGTCAGCGTCTACGGCGGACCCAACAACTACGGCGGACCCACCATGGAGGCCGCCCACGAGGGGCTGGCCATCACCTCCGAGCAGTACGACTACTTCATCGCCAGCGTGGTCGTGCCGGCGCTGTCCGAGAACGGCGTGGCGCAGGCGGACATCGAGAACTGCTTCGCGCCGCCGGTGGTCGACACGGCGTTCAAGAACTCGATCATCAACAGGTGAGCGAGACGACCATGGGACGCGGCAAGCGGATCCTCCGGTGGTCGCTGGGGCTGACCGCGGTGGCGACGATCGCCATCGCGGCGCTCCACACCCCGATGGCGATGCGGCTCCTGCGCGGCGGCGGCGGCGGTTGCCCGTTCGGCGCGGATCGCGCGACCAGCACCCCGGCCCAGCGCGAGGCGCACCGGCGCGCCGCGGTCGCGCGGCTGCGCGGCGACGTGGCGGTGACCGTGCGGCCGGCCGGCGACTTCGCGCTCGGCTCGACCACCCGGCGCGAGGTGCTGTCGTGGGCGGGCCAGCACGGCAACAAGTGCCAGCCGGGGCGCGACAAGCTCGGCCTGCAGTGCGAGATCGGCGGGGGCGGGCGCGGCTCGCTCTACCTCGATTTCGACGCCGGCGACGTCCTGGTCGGCGCGATGTGGATGACCTACTCGCGGGAGGCCGAGGAGGCGAGCCAGCGCCTGGCCGCGGCGCGCGCGGCGCTGCAGGGACCGATCGGCGCGCCGACCCGCGACTCCGGCGATCCGACCGCGGCCTACCTGTCGGCTGGCCCGCTGCGCCAGGCGCGCAGCGAGTACCGCCGCTCGAACTACTTCGCCGCGCTGAGCGCGACCAACCTGGGCCCGAGCGGCTACCTGGTCTCGCAGGTGTACCAGTCGATCGACTGACGACCGAGGCGCGGCCGGCTCAGGCGGCGCAGCAGTCGTCGTCGGTCGGGTGGGTGGTGTCGGGCCGGAAGCCCGGCGCCCGGCGGTGGTGGGTCGCCTGCTCGAGCGCGTGGGCCAGCCCGAGCAGGCGCTGCTCCTGGAATCGCCGGCCGAACAGCGAGATGCCGACCGGCAAGCCGGCCACGAACCCGGCCGGCAGCGTCACGCTCGGGTAGCCGGCCATCGCCGCCGGCGACGAGCTGCCGCCCACGAAGTGATCGCCGAGCACCGGATCGATGAGCCAGGCCGGCGCGCTGGTCGGCGCGACCAGCGCGTCGAGTCGCTTCGCGCTCATCACCGCGTCGATCCCGTGGGTGCGGGACACGCGGGCGCAGGTGGCCAGCGCGCGGCGGTAGGCCGGGTCGGTGAGCGGCCCCCTGGCCTGCGCCTTCAGGAACAGCTCCTGGCCGAACAGCGGCATCTCCTGGGACGCGTGCGCCTCGTTGAACGCGATGACGTCGGCCAGCGAGTGGACCTGGGCCGACCCGCCCAGCCCGGCCAGGTACGCGTCGAGGTCGGTCTTGAACTCGTAGAGCAGGACCTCGAGCTCGGCCTCCTCCGCCTCCTTCATGTCGCCGAGGTCGACCGGGTCGATGACCTCGACGCCGCGCGAGCGCAGCGCCTCGATCGCGTCCTCGATCCGGCGGTCGAGCACCGGGTGATAGCCGAAGTACTTCCGCGCCACTCCGACGCGCGCGCCGCGCACCTGGGCCGGATCGAAGCCACCGTAGGCGGCGGCCACCGCGTCGCGGGTGGCCGGGTCGCGCTCGTCGGGGCCGGCCAGCACCGCGAGCACCGCGGCCGCGTCGGCCACGGTGCGGGCCATCGGCCCGGCGGTGTCCTGGGTGTGCGCGATCGGGATGATGCCGGCGCGGCTGACCAGCCCGACGGTCGGCTTGACCCCGACGATCCCGCACGACGACGCCGGGCACACGATCGATCCGTCGGTCTCCGAGCCGATCGCCACCGCGCACAGGTTGGCCGCCACCGCCGCGGCCGAGCCGGAGCTCGAGCCGCACGGGCTGCGGTCGAGCGCGTACGGGTTCCGGCACTGGCCACCGCGCCCGCTCCACCCGGACAGCGATCGGGTCGAGCGGAAGTTGGCCCACTCCGACATGTTCGCCTTGCCGAGCAGGATCGCGCCGGCCTGGCGCAGGCGGGCCGCGACCCCGGAGTCGCGCGCCGCGATCGACCCGGCCAGGGCGAGCGAGCCGGCCGTGGTGGTCATGCGGTCGGCGGTCTCGATGTTGTCCTTCAGCAGGATCGGGATGCCGTGCAGCGGCCCGCGCGGGCCCTTGGCCTTGCGCTCGCGGTCGAGCGCGCTGGCGATGTCGAGCGCCTGTGGGTTGGTCTCGATGACCGAGCGCAGCGACGGGCCGCGCCGGTCGATCGCGTCGATGCGGGCCAGGTACGCCTCGGTGATCGAGCGCGCGGTTCGCTGGCCGGCGTGCATCGCGGCCTGCAGGCTGGCGATGGTCGCCTCCTCGATCCACGGGTGCGGGCGATCGTCCGTGCCGTTGCCGGCGTGGGTGTGCGACTCGCCGGGTGCGGCCTTGCCGGAGCGGGCCGGTCCGCTCGCGGCCGGCGCGCCGCACGACGGGGCGAGGGCGAGCGCGGCGCCGGCGGCGGCGGCGTAGCCGAGGAACTGTCTGCGATCGATCGCGTCGTTGCTCATGTCGTGGCCCCCTGGGAGCGCGAGCCTACACCGGGGCGGGCGCGCGCTCGCGGGTCACGCGAGCCGATGCGATCGATGTGCGAGCGAATCCTACGCGCGCGGAGCCAGCCGCCCGGCGCTGCGCGCCAGCGCGACGCCGCAGGCGAGGCAGCAGATCGCCGCCGGCAGCCAGAACAGGAGGTAGTAGCCGGCCACGTGAAATCCCAGCCCGGTCGGCGAGAGCGCGACCGCGGCGGCCGAGAGCCCGACCAGGCCCAGCCCGCCGATCGCGAGCAGCGCGGCGCCGAGCAGCTGGCCGCGCGTGCTGAGGAGCGCGGCCACGGCGAGCAGGGCGGCCAGCGCGGGCGCGGCGGTGGTCGCGCCGGGCACGGCTCCCTGCTGGATGAACGCGTACACCACCAGCATCGGGATCGCGATCATCGTCGAGATGGTGGCGGCCCGCATCCAGCGGACCAGCGGATCGCGGCGGTTCCACACCTGCTCGTGCGCGCCGAGGCGGTCCTGCTCGGCCACGTCGCGCCCGAACAGCGCGGCCAGCGCCGAGAGCGAGCCGATCGTCCAGATCGCCAGGGTCCAGCCGAACGGGTCGACCACGCCGGCCATCATCCACTGGGCGAGGTTGAGGCCCGAGGACACCGCGCCGGCCGCGCCCAGACCAAAGGCGAACCAGCGCGCGCTGCGCCGGCGGAGCAGCACGCCGAGGCCGGCAATCCCGGTCGCCGCGGCCAGGCCGATCGCGTACGGGCCAGGGCCGGGCGAGGCCGACACGAACGAGAGGCCGAGGGCGTCGAGCACGAGCGCGGCCGACCCGACGAGGAGCTGGACCGCGCCGAGCACGCGCCGGTGAGCCGAGCCGCGCCACGCGGTCGCGGCGGTGATCAGCACCGCGGCGGCCAGCGCGCCGGTGACGGCCAGGGTGACCGGGGTGGCCCATAGAGACCAGCCGGAGACCAGGTAGACCGCCGCGGCGAGCGCCGCGACGAGGAGGAAGGCGGCGACTGCGCGATGGCGAGCGATCGGCTGGCGCATGGGTCTCATGAGAACGCGCGGGGTGCCCGGTTGGTTCTCACGGGCCCGCGCTGCGTGCAAGCGCCCGGCTTTGTTAGAGGACTCGACGGCGGCGTCAGCGCTTGACCGCCAGATGGGCCACGAAGTCCGCCTCGGTCAGGATGCCGACCAGGCGGTCGCCGTCGAGCACCGGCAGGCAGCCGACCTTGCGGTGCAGCATGACCTCGGCGGCCTCGGTCAGCGGCGTGTCCGGCGTGGTGGTGATCGGCTCCGGGTTCATCACCTCGCGGACCAGGAGCGCGCCGAGCAGGCGGGCCTGGGTCGCCCTGGGCAGGCCGAGCGCGGTGGCGAGCGCGCCGCGGAACAGATCGCGCTGGCTGACCACACCGCACAGGCGGCCGTCGCCGTCGACCACCGGCATGTGCCGGATGCGGCCGAGCGACATGATCCGATCCGCGATGTCCAGGGTCTCGTCGCGGCCCAGGGTGACGACTTCGGCGGACATCAGATCGCGCACCTGCATCCCTGGCCCATAGCACGCCGTCAGCCACCGCGAAAGCGGCTCACTCGCGCAGGATCTGCAGCGCGGGCGCGCGGACCACGCCGCGCCCGATCAGCAGCGCGGCGCCGACGTTGAGCGCGACCACCCCGACGGCCAGGATCGCCAGCGCCCCCGCCGGCATGCTGGCCTCGGCGTCGAAGAAGATCGGCATCGCCAGGCGGGTGGCGACCTGGCCGAGCAGACCGCCGGCGGCGACCGCGAGCAGCGCGAGGGCGAGGTACTCGGTGACCAGGATACGGCCGAGGTCGCGGCGGCGCGCGCCCAGCACCTTGAGGAGCGCCGCCTCGCGCACGCGGGTGGCGCGGGTGGCGGCGACCGTGCCGCCCAGGATCACCGCGCCGGTCACCAGGATGACCAGGGCCAGGCCGCTCACCACCAGCGCGATCCGGTCGAGGATGTCGCGCACCTGCGCGGCGATCTCGGTGAGATCGATGACCGACAGGTTGGGGTGGTGGGCGATGAGGTCGGCGGCCAGCCGCGCGCGCGCGTCGGGCTGGTCGACCCGGAAGCTGGCGATGAACATGCCGGGGGCCTGCTCGATCGGGCCGGGCGACAGGACCACCATCGCGTTGGGGCGCATCGCCTGCCAGCGGATGGTGCGGAAGCTGGTCACCACCGCGTCGAGCGGGAGCCCCTGGATGTCGAGGGTGAGGACGTCGTCGAGGTGGATGCCGAGGTTCTCGCCCAGCCGCTGGTCGAGCGAGACCTCCTGGCGGGCCGGGCGGCCGCGCCAGAAGGTGCCGGCCACGACCTCCTCCGACTCGACCGGGGCGTCGCGGTAGGTGACGAAGTACTCGCGCGTGCGCATCGAGTCGTCGAAGGTGCGGCGCGACGCGTCGCGCTCGATGCCGTGGGTGTTGACCGGGCGGCCGGCCACCTTGGCCAGGCGGGCGGCGATCATCGGCGCGACCACCACCTCGCGCGCGCCGGCCCGGTGCACCATCGCCTCGACGTCGGCGCGGTCGGCCGGCTGGATGTCGACCAGGAAGACGTTGGGCAGGTCCTCGCGCAGCTCGACCGCCACCACGTTCTCGATCGATCGCGCGACCACCAGCAGGCTGCCGACCAGGAAGGTGCCGAGGCCGATCGCCACCAGCACCGACGTGGTCTGGTTGCCGGGCCGGTGCAGGTTGGCCAGGCCCTGGCGCAGGTGGTAGCCGGGCGCGCGGTGGGCGAGCCGGCGGGTCACCACCATGGCGCCGCGGGCGATGAGCGCGAGCAGCGCGATGGCCCCGCCGACCGCGCCGGCGAAGTAGAGCGTCATGCTGCGCGAGCGGGTCTCGGCCGCGGCCAGGAGCAGGATGGCGCCGGTGGCGGCGGCGAGCAGCCCGAACAGGATGGCGGCGTCGCGCAGCCGGGCCAGCCACGGCGGCGGCTCGACGTCGCGGCGCAGCGCGCGCAGCGGCGGGACCCGCGCGATCCGCACCACCGGCAGCAGGCCAAAAACCGAGCTGGCCAGGATTCCGGCCCCGAGGCCCCGTGCCGCCGCGGCCAGGTCGAGGTGGAGGTGGATCTGGGTCGGCAGCATCTGCGCGCCGAGCCGGCCGACCGCGCCCTCGAGGGCGAGCGGGGCCAGCGCGCCCAGGCCGGCCCCGATCAGGCTCCCGGTCAGGCCGACCCCGAACACCAGCAGGGCGAACACCGCGAACACCTCGCGCGGGGTCGCGCCCAGGCAGCGGAGGATGGCGGCGCTGTCCAGCCGCTTGCGCACGAACGCGTGGGTGGCGGAGGCGACCCCGAGCGCGCCGAGCAGGAGCACCGCCAGCCCGGCCACCGCCAGGAAGCGCGACAGCCGGTCGAGGAAGCGCTGCACGCTGGCCGCCGCCTCGCGCGAGGTGCGGATGCCGACGTGGGCGTCGACCGCGCGCTGGAAGTTGTCCTCCTTCCACGCCTCGGCGTCGAAGCCGGCCGGCATGCGGAACAGGCGCAGGTAGTCGACCCGGCTGCCGAGGCGGATGAGCCCGGTCGCGGCCAGGTGGTCGGCGTGGATGAAGACCGGCGGCGCGAAGCCGAAGCCGGACGCCGGGCTGCCCGGCCCCGGCACCAGCACCCCGCTGACCTCGAGCTCCAGCTCGCCCAGCTTGACCTTGTCGCCGGTGGCCAGGCGCAGCTGGCGGGCCACGTCGGGGTGGAGCACGACCCGCGGCGCACCGGCCAGGCGGGCGGGATCGAGCGCGCCGGGCGGGTCGGTGGCGATCGATCCATAGAGTGGGTAGCGCCCGCGCAGCGCGCGGATCTTGACCAGCCGGGGGCCGCGGCCGGCCGCGACCGGGACCAGCATCGACTGGGTCTCGACCAGGTCGACGGTCTCGCCGCCGCCCCGGCGCAGCCCGGCGGTGAGGTCGGCCGCGACCCCGCCCTCGAGCGGCTGGTTGCTGGACATCGACAGGTCGGCGCCGAGCAGCGTGCGCGCCTCCGAGGTCATGCTCTCCTGCACCCCGGCGACCAGCGTGTGCACCGCGGTCAGCGCCGCGACCCCGACCGCGATCGACGCGACGCAAAAGGCGAGCGAGCCGCGCGCGCGGCGGGTCTGGGCCAGGGCGTAGCGGAGCGCGAGGGCCGGCCTCACGCGGCGCCCCGGCGGTGAGCGACCACGTCCTCGACCCGCCCGTCGCGCAGCTTGATCTCGCGGTCGGCGCGCGCGGCGATCTCCGGGTTGTGGGTGACCAGGACGATCGCGCTGTCGGCGCCGAGCTCGAACAGGAGCGCGAGGACCGCGTCGCCCGCGGTGGAGTCGAGGTTGCCGGTCGGCTCGTCGGCCAGGATGACCGGCGGCGAGGTGATGACGGCGCGCGCGATGGCGACCCGCTGCATCTCGCCGCCCGACAGCTGGGCCGGGTAGTGATGAGCGCGGTCGGCCAGGCCGACCCGGTCGAGGAGCGCGCTGGCCGGCGCGTTCACGTTGCGCTGGCCGAGCAGCTCGGCCGGCACCCGCACGTTCTCGAGCGCGCTGAGGGTGGTCAGCAGCTGGAAGCTCTGGAACACGAACCCGATGTGGCGCCCGCGGAAGGAGGACAGGCGGTCCTCGTCGAGCGACGCGAGCTCGGTGCCGGCGATGGCGACGCGGCCGCGGCTGGGCCGGTCGAGCCCGGCCAGGAGCCCGAGCAGGGTCGACTTGCCGCTGCCGGACGGCCCGGTGATGGCGACGATCTCGCCGCGCGCGACGCCGAGGTCGATGCCGTCGAGCACGGTGAGCTTGCGGCGGCCGGCGCCGTAGTCGCGTCCAACCTGACGAGCTTCGATCATCGCGAAAAAGGTAGCGCACCGCGGCCCACCGCACCGCTTGCGATCCGCGCCGAGCGGCTAGACTTCGCGGATGACCCCGGCAACCAATCCGGCCGCGACCGCCGTGGCCAGCCTGCTGGCCGCCGCCGCGCTCCTCGCCGCGTGCGATCGCCAGCCAGCGAAGCGGGCGGACAGGGCGGGGCCAGCGGAGCAGGGCACCGCAGGGGCCGGCGCGGCCGACGGCGCGCGCGCGGACGCACCCGCGCCGTCGCCACAGCCGTCGCCGCAGCCGTCGCTCGTCTTCCTCGGCGACAGCCTCACCGCCGGCTTCGGCCTGGCCGCCGACCAGTCGTACCCGGCCCTCCTCCAGGGCGAGGCCGACCGGGCCGGCCTGCACCTCCGCGTGGTCAACGCCGGCCGCTCCGGCGACACCACCGCGGGCGGCGCCTCGCGGGTGAGCTACTACCTGCGCCCCGAGGTCGCGCCGCGCGGCCTGGTCGTGTGGCTGGGCGCCAACGACATCATGCGCGGGCTGCCGGTCGACCAGATCGAGAAGAACCTGCGCGACCTCATCGGCAAGGCCCACGCCTTCGATCCGGCCCTGCCGGTCTACCTGGTCCAGATGCGCGCCTTCCCCAACCTGGGCGCCGACTACGCCCGATCGTTCGAGGCGATCTATCCGCGGGTGGCGAAGAGCGAGAACGCGACGCTGGTCCCCTTCCCGATGGACGACGTCGCCGGCCACCCCGATCTCAACCAGCCCGACGGCATCCACCCGACCGCCGAGGGAACCGTCCGGGTCGCGGCATCCCTGTGGAAGGCGCTCGGCCCGCACCTGGCCGCGCGGTAGTCGTCGCCACGCTCAGGGCTGCGCGAGCACGAGCGCCGCGTCGGTCGCCGCGATGACCTCGCCTGCCCCCGGCGGACGGACCATGAAATAGATCCATCCGTCCGACCGGAAGTGCGGGAAGAGGGCGTACTCGCCGGGCAGCATCCGGGTGACCCGGTGGCTCACCCCGGTCAGCAGATCCATGACGTGGATGTTGGACGCGCCCTGGGTGCGGTACGGCGCGAACATCGGGTCGTCCGGGCCGGTGTAGCCGAGATCGACCGCGTCCTCGTCCTGGACGTAGTGGTGGTAGGCGATCCAGCGCTCGTCGTAGGAGAAGCCCGGCTTGCCGCCGTTCACGCAGTAGCGCGCCACCGGCGGGACCTCGACCTGATAGCCGGTCGGGGTCCTGGTGGCGTCGACCCGGCGCAGCATGAAGCCGAGCTGGTTGTCGTCCTTGCCGGCCACCCGGGTGATGAGGAGCTCCGCCGACGGCGACAGCACCGAGTCCCCCTCCAGCGGCGTGTTCACGTCGACGCTCTGGCCCGGCACGTACGCGTTGCCGGTGTGGATCATCGGGGTGAGGCTGGTCCGCGCGTTCGGCGAGAACGGCGCCCGCGGGTCCGACAGGGTCGGCGAGTTGCCGCCGTTGTCGCTGACGAACTGGCTGTCCACCACCCAGTAGTCGCCCCCGCCGAGGGCGGCGCCGAGGTGCTGGTAGAGGCCGACCACCTGGTTGCTGGTGCAGCCCGGCTCGGTGAAGTTGACCTGGGTCGGCCCGGCGGTCAGCACCGTCTGCGGGCAGAACAGCGCCCGGTTGCTCTGGAACGCGAGGCCCGAGTTGTCGGGGAAGAACCCGGGATCGTAGAACGCGTTGGCCGGGATGATCCGGTTGGCCTGCAGGTCGACGAACGCGGCGCGCAGCGATCCGCTGGCCCGCCCGTGCGCCACGAACCTGCCGTCGGCCGAGCTGCGCGTCCAGTACGCCGTCGAGTACGTGATGTTGCGGAGCCGCCGCACCACCGCGCCGGTCAGCGCCTCCCACGTCGTGACCCGCGGCAGGGTCGTGAGGCAGCTGCGCGGGTTGGTGGCGCCGCCGCAGCCGAACATGAGGATGCCGTTGTCGCGGTTCACCGCCGCCCACCCGGACAGCGCCATCTCGGACACGTGGTCGGCGACCGCGTCGGTCACCTCGAGGGTGCAGCCATCCGGGTCCGGCTCGCCTGGCAGCAGCTGATCGAGGAGCGGCAGCCCGCGCGCGAAGTACTCGGCCACCAGATCGAACTGCGCCTGATCGAGGAGCGGGATCCCGCCGCGCGGCATCGAGACGCGGTCCTTGAATGCCTGATACGCGGCCGGCCCGCCGGTCCCGTAGGCCAGCTGGAACAGGTACTCGAACCACGGCAGGTGCGCGGCGGTGGTGTAGACGCCGAGCTTGGTCGGCGTGAAGTCAGAGAGCGGGTCGGACGGCTGGACGCGCAGGCAGTCGATCATGCCGCGCGCCTTTTGCGAATCGGTCACCGGCGAGCCGACCAGGCATTTCGATAGCGCAGGAGTGCCGAGGGCCAGCCAGTTGCGCAGGCTCTGCCGGGTCAGGCCGTGGCACTGGTTGCAGTCATTGACCGAGCCCTCGACCGGGGCGCCCATGAGCGCCAGGACCTGGCGGCCCAGCTCGTCGTCCGGGAGAGAGACCGGATTGCGAAAGATGGGCGCGGCGGCCGGGACGACCGCGGTCTCCTCCGGCCTGCCCGCACGCTGGCCATCGCCGGCCGCGGGCCCGCCGAACGTGCCGGCCTCGCGGTCCTCTCCGTCCAGGTTGTCGCCGGCGAGGCCGCAGGCGCCCAGAATCGAGCCCGTCATCGCCGCGAGGACGGAGATCCGGAGGATCTCCAGGAGTCGCATCGCGCCACTCTGCGGTAGCCGGGCCGCGCGCTGCAACTGCAAATGACACGCTTCAAGCGCAACCCCGGACCCGCCCGGAGTCGACCAGAACGCGCGTGCTATCGTCGACGACAGAGAGGGAGAGAGTGTGTGAGAGAGAGGGAGACGTGGACCTGGGCAACCGCGGCTTGACCTGATGAAGGTGCGCGACCTCGCGTTCGCGAGCCTGATCGTCGGCGCGCTGGCCGCCGCGCCCGGCTGCCGCGACCGCCGCGAGGAGGCCGCCCCCCGGGCCTCCGCGACGCGGCCGGCGGATGCGGGATCGCCGCCGGCCGAGCGCCCGGCCGGCGCGTCGGGCATGTCGAAGGAGGCGTACGATCGCTGGCGCCGGCCGGAGGTCGTGCTCGCCGCGCTGCGCCTGGCCGACGGGCAGCGGGTCGCCGACGTCGGCGCCGGCATCGGCTACTTCACGCCGCTCCTGGCCACCGCGGTCGGCCCGCGCGGGCAGGTGGTCGCGACCGACATCGACCCGCGCGCGCTGTCGGCGCTGTCTGCCCTGGCCCAGCGGGCGAGCGAGCTCACCGGCGAGAAGTCGCGCGGCGCCGCGCCGATCGAGGTGCGCCAGGTCGAGGCGGGCGATCCGGGCCTCGAGCCCGGCCGCTACGACCGAATCCTGGTGGCCCAGGTCGATCACCTGCTGGCCGACCGGGTCGATTACCTGCGCCGGCTGCGCGCCGCGCTCGCCCCCGGCGGCCTGGTCGTCGTGGTCAACCGCATCCATCACCGGTCCGGGCTGCTCCGCGCCGCGGCCGCGGCCGGCTACGCGATCAGCGAGGATCTGACCGGGCTCCCCGGGCAGTACCTGGCAATCCTCAGCCCCGAGCAACCCGCGGCGCCGGTTTCCGATCCAAAGTTGACCCCATGATGCCGATCGCCCGATCCGCCACTCTGGCCGCGCTCCTCGGCGCGGCGCTGTCCACCTCGTGCGGCGGCGGCGGCGGCAGCGGCGGCCCGTCGCGACTCTACCTGGCGCTGCTCGACTCCGAGCTCACCGTCCAGCTGGTCGAGGAGGAGCCCGAGCCGTTTTGAGCGCCCGGCGTGGGGGCCGGGAGCTCCCTCGAGGCGGCCTACTCGCTGGACAGCGGATTTCCGGCCGGGACCTGGCGCCTGGTCGCCGACGGCATCATCCTCGAGGCGGCCGACGTCCGCTTCGAGATCCTCGTCCGCCGCGGCGACGGCTCGGGTGACCAGCAAGTGGCCACCTTCACCCACCACTTCGATCCGCTGCCGGGCGGCGAGTACCGCGCCCAGCCGTACGAGGACACCGCCGAGGTCGAGGCGGTGGCCGCCACCGACGGTGATGCGCTGGTCCTCCGCTACAGCGCGGAGAGCGCCGGCCTGCCCATGGCCTACATCCCCAACGGCGACGGCGCGCTGACCGACGGCCGCATTCCGTACATCGACCTGCCGCGCTGAGCCACCAGCCGGCGCCCGGGCCGCCCGATCTCGGGCCGCGGCTGGGAATCCTCCGGCCCGGTGCTAGGTTCCCGCTTCATGCGTCGATCCGCCGCCCGTCTCCTGGTCCTGGCCGCCTCCCTCGCCCTCGCGGGGTCAATCTCGTGTCGCAGTGCCGCGGCGCCGTCGGCGACGCCCGCGGCGGGGACCGCGGCGGCGGTCGGCGACCGGGCTGGGGCAGGGGCCGCCATCCCGCTCAGCCCGGCGGTGAAGCGGGCCCAGCTGCCCAACGGGCTCACCTATTATGTGCGGAAGAACGCGAGGCCGGAGAAGCGGGCCATCATCTGGCTGGTGGTCGACGCCGGCTCGGTGCTGGAGGACGACGACCAGCGCGGGCTGGCTCACTTCGTCGAGCACATGGCGTTCAACGGCACGCGCCACTTCGCGAAGCAGGAGATCGTCAACTCGCTGCAGCGCATGGGCATGCGGTTCGGCCCGGACATCAACGCCAGCACCGACTTCGACGAGACGGTCTACCAGCTCGAGGTGCCGACCGACGATCCCAAGGCGATCGATCGCGCGCTCGACATCCTGCACGACTGGGCCACCGACATCTCCTTCGAGCCGGACGCGGTGGCCAAGGAGCGCGGCGTGGTGCTCGAGGAGCGCCGGCTCGGCCGCGGCGCCGAGGGCCGCCTGCTCGACGAGCTCATCCCGGCCGCGCTGCCCGGCTCGCGCTACGGCGCCCGGATACCGATCGGCACCGAGGACGTGCTCAAGCACGCCACCCCCGACGGTCTGCGCCGCTTCTACCGCGACTGGTACCGGCCCGATCGCATGGCGGTGGTCGCGGTCGGCGACTTCGACGCCGCCGCGGTCGAGAAGCGGATCGCGGCCCGCTTCGCCGACCTGGCCGGGTCCGGCAAGGTCCGCCCGCGGCCCGACACCGCGGTCCCGCCCCACGCTGGCACCGTCGCGGTCATCCTGAAGGACCCGGAGCTGCCGGTCACCGCGGTCGCGGTGGTGGCCAAGCGGCCGCGCCGCAAGCAGACCACCGAGGACGATTATCGCCAGTCGCTGACCGACCGGCTGTTCGTGGCGATGCTGAACCAGCGCCTCGACGAGCTGCGCCGCGCGGCCGACGCGCCGTTCCTCGGCGCCGGGGTCGGCAGGCAGACGGTCGTCCGCCCGATCGACGCCTGGTTCCAGTTCGCCGTGGTGAAGGGGGACAAGGTGTCGGCCAGCCTCGAGGCGCTGACCGGCGAGGTGGCCCGGGTGGCCCGGTTCGGCTTCACCGACGGCGAGATCGACCGGGCCAGGAAGGACATGCTGCGCGGCTACCAGCAGCAGGCCCACGAGGAGGACAAGACCCAGTCGCGCCAGCTCGCCGCCGAGATCCAGCGCAACTTCCTGCTCGGCGAGTCGATGCCGGGCATCGCGGCCGAGCTGGCCCTCGTCGAGCGCCTGCTCCCCGCCATCACCAGCGAGGAGATCCGCCGCGTGGCCGGCGAGGTGGCGAGCGAGGAGAGCCGCGTCATCGTCGCGGCCGGCCACTCGAGCACCGCGCTTCCGGACAAGACCCAGCTCCTGGCCGCGGCGGCGGCCGGCCGGGCCCGCGCCACCACCGCGTACGTCGATCAGGCGGGCGGGGCCGAGCTGCTCGACCACGCGCCGGCGCCGGGCAAGATCGCGCGCCAGCAGACCATCAGCGAGATCGGCGCGACCGAGCTGCACCTGTCCAACGGCGTCACCGTGGTGCTCAAGCCGACCGACTTCCAGAACGACTCGATCCTGATCTCGGGCAGGGTGCCGGGCGGCACCTCGCGCGCGCGCGACGCCGATTACCCGTCGGCCCGCGCGGCCGACGAGGTCGCCGCCGCGGGCGGCTTCGGCAAGTACAGCGCGGTCCAGCTGGGCAAGCGGCTGGCCGGCAGCGGCGTGTCGGCCGGGGTCAGCTTCGGCGAGCTCGACGCCTCGGTCGGCGGCGAGGCCCCCCGCGACCAGCTCGAGCTCCTGCTCCAGCTCATCCACCTCGAGATGACCGAGCCGCGCCGCGACCAGGCCGCGTTCGCCTCGTGGAAGGCGCAGGAGGTGGAGGCGCTGCGCAACCAGCTCGCCTCGCCCGAGGCGGCGTTCGCCCACCGCTTCGCCAGCGAGGCCGGCCGCGGCCACCTTCGCCGCAAGCTGCCCACCGCCGCCGACTACGACAAGGTCGACCTCGACCGCGCGCTCAGCTTCTACCGCGAGCGGTTCGCCAGCTCGCGCGGCGCCACCTTCGTCATCGTCGGCGCGTTCGACGTGGAGAAGGTGAAGCCGCTCGTGCTCACCTACCTGGGCGGTCTCCCCGGCAAGGGGCCGACCCAGCGCTGGCGCGACGTCGGCGCGCGCCAGCTGCGCGGCCCCCATCACTTCGAGGTGAAGCAGGGCGTCGAGCCCAAGGCGCGCGTGCGGCTGGAGTTCTACGGGCCGGCGCGGTGGAGTCGCGAGGCGACCCACGACCTCGACTCGCTGGCCCAGGTGCTGCGCATCCGCCTGCGCGAGGAGCTGCGCGAGGAGATGGGCGGCGTCTACGGCGTGGCGGTCGACGGCGATCTGCGCCGCGACCCGCGCCCGGAGCTCGAGCTCTCGATCGAGTTCGGCTGCGCCCCGGAGAACGTCGCCAGCCTGGTCGCGCGGGCCCGCGCGGTCCTCGACGCGGTCCGCCGCGAGGGACCGCCGGCGGCGGCGATCGAGAAGGTGGTGGCGGCGCAGCGACGCGGGCGCGAGACCGACCTCAAGGACAACGAGTTCTGGGTGGGCGTGCTCACCTCTTATTACCGTTTTGGATGGGACCCGCGCCTCATCCTCGACTACGACCGCCTGATCGCGCGCGTCAATCCGAAGACCCTGCAGGAGACCGCGCGGCGGGCCCTCGGCGGCAACGAGCTGCTCGGGACCCTCTTGCCGAGATAGCCTGGCGGGATCGCCCCGGGGCCAGCTCCGTGAGGAATATGATTTGCACCCCGAACCCGGATGCGCGCCGACCCCACGCGTTCAGGCGACTTGTCCTGTTCGGCTCCACGACATCGTGACCTTGTGTCTCACATGATTGAGGCGAAGCCGCACGGTCTCACGACCGATGAAGGGGAGACGGTCCTCCAGCGCTATCGCCGGGTCCGGCGCGCGACCGAGGAGCTGGCCGAGCCGCTCTCGCCCGAGGATCAGCTGCTCCAGTCGATGGCCGACGCGAGCCCGGTCAAGTGGCACCTGGCCCACACGTCGTGGTTCTTCGAGACCTTCGTCCTGGCCGGGCTGCCCGGCGAGCGGCCGCCGCGCGCCGACTACGCCCTGGTCTTCAACAGCTACTACGACGGGGTCGGGCCGCGGATCGCGCGCGATCGGCGCGGGCTGCTCTCGCGGCCGTCGCTCGACGAGGTGCGCGGGTTTCGCCGCGAGATCGACGACCGGATGGCGGCCTGGCTCGACGGCGACCGGATCCCGGTCGACCGCGCCGCGCTGGTCGAGCTCGGGCTCAACCACGAGGAGCAGCACCAGGAGCTCATCCTCACCGACGTGAAGCACGGGCTGCACGCCAACCCGCTCGCCCCGGTCTACCGGCCGGAGCCGGCCGCCGCGGATCGATCCAGCGCGCCGGCGCCTGCGCTTTCGTGGTCGTCGTTCGACGAGCACATCGCCTGGATCGGCGCGAGCGGGACCGGCTTCTCGTTCGACAACGAGCAGCCGCGCCACCGCGTGCTGGTCCCGGCCTTCCAGATCGCCAGCCGCCTGGTGACGGCCGGCGAGTACCTCGCGTTCATCGCCGATGGCGGCTACCGGCGGCCCGAGCTGTGGCTGTCCGACGGGTGGGCCGCGGCGCGCGCGGCCGACTGGCGCGCGCCGCTCTACTGGGACGACGCCGGCGGCGCCTGGCAGGTCTACACCCTGCGCGGCGCGCGCGCGGTCGACCCGGCCGAGCCGGTCTGCCACCTCAGCCAGTACGAGGCGGACGCGTTCGCCCGCTGGGCCGGCGCGCGGCTGCCGACCGAGTTCGAGTGGGAGGTGGCCTCCGCCCACCGCGGCGCCGACGGAGCGCTGGCCGAGTCCGGCGCGCTTCACCCGCAGCCGGCGTCGAGCGAGGTCGGGCCCGGCCCGGTCCAGATGTTCGGCGACGCGTGGGAGTGGACCCAGAGCGCGTATGTCGGGTACCCCGGCTTCCACCCGGCGGCGGGCGCGGTCGGCGAGTACAACGGCAAGTTCATGTCGGGCCAGCTGGTGCTGCGCGGCGGCTCGTGCGCGACCCCGCGCCGGCACCTGCGCGCGAGCTACCGCAACTTCTTTCCACCGTCGGCGCGCTGGCAGTTCTCCGGCGTCCGGCTGGCGAGGGATCCCCGATGAAGGCCGCGCGCGCGCTGCTCTCGCCCGAGGCCGACCGCGAGTCGATGGCGGCCGACATCCGCGCCGGGCTGACCGGTTCGCCTCGCTCGCTGCCGTGCTACCTGCTGTACGACAAGCGCGGCTCGGAGCTGTTCGAGGCGATCACCGAGCTGCCCGAGTACTACCTGACCCGCACCGAGCTGGCCCTGCTCGAGCGCCACGCGGGCGAGATCGCCGACCTGGCCGGCGGGCCGCGCTCGGTCATCGAGCTGGGCGCCGGCACCGGGACCAAGACCCGCACCATCCTCGACGCGGTGATCGCCCGGCGTCGGCCCGGCGCGGTCGCCGACCCGCCGGTCGCGGGCGAGCCGGCCAAGCCGGTCTACTACCCGATCGACGTGTCGCGCAGCGCGCTCGACGTCGCCGCGCGCGGCCTGGCCCGCCCGGGGCTGGAAATCCGGCCTCTGGTGGGTCAGTACGCCGACTGGCTGCCCAAGCTGGTCGACCTGCCCGGCCCGCGCATGGTGGTCTTCATCGGGTCGAGCCTCGGCAACTACACGCCGGAGGAGGCCAAGGCGCTGCTCGAGCTGGCCCGGAGAGGGATGGGCTCGGGCGACACGTTCCTGCTCGGCGCCGATCTGCGCAAGGACGAGAAGTCTCTGCTGGCGGCATACGATGACGCGGCCGGCGTCACCGCGCAGTTCAGCAAGAACGTGCTCCACCGGATCAACCGCGAGCTGGGCGCCGACTTCGACCTCGACGGCTTCCGTCACGTCGCCGAGTGGAACCCGGATCGGTCGCGCATGGAGCTGTACCTCGAGAGCACGCGCGTTCAGTCGATCACCATTCGCGATCTGTCACTCACCGTCGACTTCTCCGACGGTGAGCGCATTCACACAGAGAACAGCTACAAGCTCGCGCTCGAGGATCAGCTTCACCTCCTCGCCGCCGCCGGGCTGTCGCCCCTGGCCAGTTTTCTGGCCGACGATCCGAGCTACGCGCTTCACCTCGCGCGCAGGCCCTGAGTCGTCTGACGGGCGATTCTGCAGGCTCTGCGCTGCACCTCGGTGCAGGGCTCGGGCTGCGATCGCTGGGTCGGGCCACCACTGAGATGCGGTCACTGGCGATCGTTGCCGGTGAGCTTCGTCCATGAATGACGATCTCGGAAACGAGTAAGCCAGTTTCAGTTTGCGTCGCCTTCATGAGTGTTAGCGTCGCCGTTCATTCAGGTCCGGGTCGAAGGCAATTTCGTTTGGCGCGGACGGTCCCGAGCGGCGATCAACCAGAAGGAGTAAAGGACGATGGTACTGGCTCGAAGCCTCGGCAGAAAAATCCTCCTCCTCGCAGTCGCGTCGTCGACTGCGGCGTTTGGCTGCGCTAGTGGCGATCCGGACGAGAGTGAGACCCCCCAGCCCGCTGCGGAGGGCGCCGTCCCCGTCGTGGAAGCCGTCCGCATCACCGACAAGGATCAGACCGCCGTTGCCGGTGAGCTGTCCGCTGCTGCCCTCGACTACGTCCGCAACTTCGATGCGGAGCTCGGCATGTCCGGCCTCGACGAGTTCGAGGTCCGCAAGGTTCACGAGGGCGCCAACCAGCTCCGCCACGTGCGCATGAAGCAGCTGCACGAGGGCGTGCCGGTGTGGGGCTCCGATGTGGTGGTCCACACCAAGGCCGGCCAGTTCCTCGGCCTGAACGGAACCCTCGCCAAGCACCTCGGTGAGCTCGACATCAACCCGTCGCTCACCGCCGACGAGGCGCTGGCGATCGGCAAGTCGCTCTACGCCGAGAAGACCGACGCCAAGGCCGAGCTCACCTACTCGCGCGAGTCGACCGAGCTGGTCGTCTTCCCGGCCGGCCAGGGCCGCGACATCCGCCTCGCCTACCACGTGGTCTTCTTCACCGAGATCCAGGCCGGCATCGATCCGGGCCTGTGGAACTACTTCGTCGACTCGCAGACCGGCGAGGTGTTCTACCAGTTCAACGGCATCCACACCCTCGAGCAGGCCTCGGGTCCGGGCGGCAACGAGAAGGTCGCGCGCACCTGGGACGCCGAGCTCGACGTCGAGCCGGAAGGCGCCCAGTTCGCGATGAACACCGCCCGCCTGGTCACCGGTGACATGAACAATGGCACCTCCGGCAGCGGCACCATCGTGGTCGGCCCGCTCGACAACATCGGCGACGCCCCGATCAACGACGCGCACGGCTTCGCCGAGCAGACCCTCAACATGCTGCAGGAGTGGTACGGCCACAACTCGATCGACGACGCCGGGTTCGTGATCCGCAGCCGCGTGCACTACGACACCGCCTACGAGAACGCGTTCTGGGACGGCACCCAGATGACCTACGGCGACGGCGCCAGCACGTTCTTCCCGCTGTCGGGCGACATCGATGTGGTCGCCCACGAGATCAACCACGGCTTCACCACGTTCCACTCCAACCTCATCTATGCGTCGCAGTCGGGCGGCATGAACGAGTCGTTCTCGGACATCGCCGGCACGATCACCGAGTTCTTCGACGAGGGTGACGCGGCCGACTTCGACCTCGGCACCGACATCTTCCGCGGCGACACCGCGCTCCGCTTCATGTGCGATCCGACCGCGGACGGCGCCTCGATCGACAACCTCGACGACTACGTCGAGGGGATCGACGTGCACTTCTCGAGCGGCATCATGAACAAGGCCTTCTGCCGCACCGCCCGTCGGTTCGCCACCGGCGATCCGGACGGCGTCCCGACCCAGGCGTCGGTCCGCCGCGCCGGCGAGGCGTGGTACGAGGCCAACACCAGCTTCTGGACCGAGGGCTCGACCTTCGTGCAGGGCTGCGACGGCGTCATGCAGGCGGCCACCGCGCTCGGCTTCTCGGCCGACGAGATCGCCGCGATCAACCAGTCTTGGCAGGACGTGGGCGTCTTCTGTGACGG
Source organism: Kofleriaceae bacterium (assembly GCA_035489015.1). Classification (GTDB taxonomy): domain Bacteria; phylum Myxococcota_A; class Polyangia; order Haliangiales; family Haliangiaceae; genus DATFRY01. Next base: position 58,319 of record DATHKR010000180.1, read on the forward strand.
CACCACCCCGCCGATCACCTGCGACGAGACCTTCACCGACGAGGGCGGCACGGTCACCTCGCCGAACTTCCCGAGCAACTACCCGGACAACTTCAGCCGCACCTACTGCATCCAGCCGGCCAGCGGCAGCGCGGCGACGCTCCACTTCGACGCGTTCAACACCGAGTCCGGGTTCGACTTCGTCCGCATCCGCGACGCGGCCGGGGCCGAGCTGTCCAACACCAGCGGCGCCACCGCGCCGGCCGACGCCAGCTCGACGCTCATCGCCATCACCTTCACCAGCGACGGCTCGGTGACCGCGGGCGGCTGGTCGGCCTCGTGGGGCGGCGGCAGCAGCGACGACGGCAGCGATGACGGCACCGACGACGGAACCGACGACGGCACCGACGACGGCACTGATGACGGCACCGACGACGGCGGTGGCGGCTGGTCGGGCTCGGCCTCGCCGGCCCTGCCCACGGTCGACAACGGCAGCGCCTGCACCACGCTGACCGTCGACGGCGACGGCGACGCGGGGCTGACCCTGCTCGACGTCGACGGCGTGCACGACTGGCGCTCGGTCCTCCGCGGCACCCTCGAGCACAACGGTGCGGTGGTGGACGCCTTCCCGATCGGGACCTTCCCCGATCAGGCCGGCGCGTTCAGCTTCGCCGACCGCGCGGTGCCGGGCCTGACCGGCAGCGCCGCCGGCGACTGGACCCTGTGCGTCATCGACAGCGACGGCTTCGGTGACACTGGCGTGCTGAACAGCTGGTCGGTTCACGACTAGCCTGACGACGCTGTAGACGATCGACCCGCCCCGGGGTGGCAGCTGCCGCTCCGGGGCGTTTCTCTTTTCGGGACCGCGCGGCCTGCTCCGATCAGGTCCCCGCCTCGACGGTCATCTCGGTGGTCACGGCGGCCTGGTTCATCGGCAGGATCAGGGTGAAGCAGGCGCCCTGGCCGGGGCCCTCGCTGTGGGCCTTCAGGCTGCCGCCCAGCTCGGTCGCGAGGCAGGCGCTCGAGTGGAGGCCGAAGCCGTCGCTGTCCTGCTTGGTGGTGAAGCCCTGGGCGAAGATGGTGCTCAGGTGCTCGAGTGGGATGCCGATGCCGGTATCGGCCACGTCGATGGCGAAGCGGTCGCGGTCGGCGCGGCGGGTCCGCACCACGATGTGGCGGAGGTCGGCCGGCGGACCGCCCTCGACCGCCTCGCGCGCGTTGGCCATGAGGTTGAGGAGGATCTCGAGCACCCTGGCCCGGTCGATGCGGATGAGCGGCAGCTCGGCGTAGTCGGTCACCAGCGTCACGCCTGCCGCGTCGCAGCTGCCCCGCTGGCCGCGGATCGCGTCCTCGATGAGCTCGCGGAGCACGAGCAGCTCGGCCACGCCGGCGATCTGCGCGCGGGTCCGCTGCGAGCGGACGACCGCCTCGATCTGGGCGATGATCCGCTCCATCGTCTCGAGCTCGCCGATCGCCTCGACCTGATCCTCCTGCAGCGCCTCGGTGACCTTGGTCAGGAAGGCGGGGAGGTGCCTGGCGCGCTCGTCGACCGCCGCGGGCGCGTCGGGCCGGGGCGCCTGGCCCAGCATGGCCACGCCGCGGGCCAGGCTGACCAGCTTGGACTGGCGCAGCCCGGTCAGGACCACGCTGAGCGACACCCGGAGGCTGGTCAGCGAGTTGCCCAGGTTGTGCAGCACCGAGGCGGCCACCTGCGACATGCCGGCCCGGCGCGAGATCTCGATGAGCTGGCCCTGGATCCCGGCCAGCTTGGCCTCGGCATGGCGCGCCCCGGTCAGATCGCGCACCAGCCAGATCGACACCGTCTCGCCGTCCACGTCGGCCGTGGTCGCGTGCACCTCGATCGGCACCGCCGAGCCATCCTTGCGACGCGCCTGGTCGACCGTCTTCGGGCCGGCGCCATCCCCCTTCGACGGACCGGTCCCGATCAGGCTGGCGTCGCGCCCGATCGCGTCGTCGTCCGAGTAGTGGAAGATGCGCTCGGCCGCCGCGTTCCAGCGCGAGATGCTGCCGTCCTGGCGGAACGCGATGATCCCGTCACCGACGTTGTCGACGATGGCGCGGCTGAAGGCCTCGCTCGAGCGCAGCGCGGCGGCGGCCGCTTCGATCTGCCGGGTGCGCTCATCGACCCGCGCCTCGAGCTCCTTCTCGCGCGCGTGCCAGCCGCGCGCCCGCAGGCGCTGGACCGCCCCGCCCAGCCCGATCGCGGCCAGCAGGGCCAGGCCGTAGGCCCACCAGGTCCGGTAGAAGTGCGGCTCCAGCTCGAACTGGATCGCGGCGCCGACCTGGTTCCACACCCCGTCGCTGTTGGCCGCGATCACCCGGAACCGGTAGGAGCCGGCCGGCAGGTTGGTGTAGAACGCGGACCGCCGGCTGCCCGCCTCCACCCACGCGGTCTCGAAGCCCTCCAGCATGTACTTGAAGCGGATGCGCTCGGAGGCGACCAGGCTGGTCGCGGTGTAGCCGAGCTCGAGGGTGCGAGTGCCGGCCGGCAGGACGATCGACGCGCCGATCCCGACCGCCTTCCCGCCGGCGCTGAACCGCTCGATGACGACGTCGGGCGGCCTCGGGTTGCCGTGCAGGCGGTCCGGCTGCACCCTCGCGGCGCCCTTCATGGTCGCGAACCAGAGCGAGCCATCCTGGGCCTTCCACCCGGCGTACTGCGACGAGCCGTTGCACTCGGTGCTGCCCATGCCGTCGGCGCGGGTGTAGGCGACCGAGGTGACCGAGCGGATCGCCCCGGCCAGGACGAGCTCGAGCTCGCGCCGGGGCACCCGGAAGATGCCGCGGTTGCTGCTCATCCAGAAGTTTCCGCGGCCGTCCTCGAGGATGGCGTGGACGCGGTCATCGAACAGCCCGTCCGCGGTGGTCAGGTGGCTGAAGCGGTCGCCGACCATCCGGTTGAGCCCTCCGGTCCCGGTGCCGATCCAGACCGCGCCGGTCTCGTCCTCGTAGATCGAGTTGATGACGACGGACGACAGGCCGTCGGCCATGGTGTAGCGCCGGGCGAGCGCGCCGCCGCGCAGGACGTACAGGCCTCGCCCGCCGCCGACCATCAACCGGCCGTCGCGCAGCCGTCGCATGACGTTGATCTGATCGTCGAGGCCGCCCTGGGCCCCGCCGTACGGGATCAGCCGATCCCCGTCGAGCCGGCAGACCAGCCCCTCCTGGCCGATCGTGCCCTTGGTGCCGACCCACAGCACGCCGCGCTCGTCCTCGGCGATGGCGGTCACCCGCGCGCGGCAGCGCGGCTCGTCCGACGCGATGATCACCATTCGATCGCCGTCCAGCCGGGCCAGCCCCCGGCGGCGGGTGCCGAACCACATCGTGCCGTCGCTGCGCCGGTAGATCGCCCGCACCGCGCCGTCGGACACGCCGCTCGCGGCTGCGACCGCGGTCACCGTGCCGTCGTGCAGCCAGTTGACCCCGCCGTTCTGCGTGCCGATCCAGATGCTGCCCGGCGAGTCGCCGTACACCGCCCAGACCTGATCGTCGGACAGCCCCTCGGCCCGGGTGAAGGGGGTGACCACGCCGTCGCTCAGGCGCTGCAGGCCGCCGCCGTCCGGCCCGAACCACAGGTTGCCCTCGCGGTCCTCGAAGGCGACGCGCACGATCGGCGACGACAGCCCCTCGCCAACCGAGTACGTGTCGATGACGCCATCTTGCAGGCGGCCGAGTCCGTTCTCGCTGCCCAGCCAGAGGGCGCCGCTCCGGTCGGCCCGGAGGCTGGTGATGAGGGTGGGTTTCCGGCCGCGGCGGTCCTCGAAGCGCGCGATCCGGCCGTCCAGGATCCGGTCGAGCCCGGCCGCCGAGCCGACCCAGATCGAGCCGTCCGCGGTCTCCTCGACCGAGGTGATCGAGTCGCTCGACAGCCCGTCGCGCGCGCCGAGCACCGCGATGCTGCCGTCGCGGCGCAGGTGATCGAGCCCGCCGCCGTTGGTGGCGATCCACAGCGAGCCGTCGCGGGCGCGGTGGATCGCGGAGACCCTGGGGCTGGACAGCTGGTCACCGGGCGCGCCGCGGTAGTGGCGCGTCACTCGCCCCTGGTCCGGCTGGAAGAAGAACAGCCCGCGGTCGGCGCTGGCCAGCCACACCCCGTCCGCCTCCGGCACGATGCCGGAGATCTCGTCGCTGGGCAGGCCTTGCTTCGTGCCGTAGCAGTCGAATCGACCGGCCTTCAGCCGCACGACCCCACCGTGCCAGCTGCCCATCCACAGCGCGCCGTCGGGACCCTCGACCAGTTCCGACAGCCATTCGTCGACGAGGCACGGGATCGTGTCCTTGTCGAACGAGGTGAAGGTGACGCCGTCGAAGCGGGCCAGCCCCTCCTCGGTGCCGATCCAGAGGTAGCCGTCGCGGGTCTGGGTGATCGCGAAGACCGAGCTCTGCGGCATGCCCTGCTCGGCGCCCCACGCCCGGTGCACGTACTGGGTGAGCGCCTTGCCCGGCTCGAGCGCGGCGGCCCGCGCGGGGACGCCAGCCAGCACCGCGGCGGCGGAGCAGAGAGCGACCGCAGCGGCACCACGACCGCCGTCGATCCTGCCGGGCCCGCGCATCTGGGCATGCAATCGACCCAGCCCACCCGAACTTGAGAGATGAACCACCGAGGGGTGATCGCGGCGCGCCCGGCGATGATCTGGCCGCGGTCCCATGCGCTTCGGGCACCTCGACGGGGGCCTTCGATGCGAAAATGGAGCGGTGAAGGCCGCCGATCTCCCGGTCCGCTACAACGCCGTCGACGTCCTCGAGCGAAACCTGCGCGAGCGCGCCGACAAGGTCGCGCTGGTCAGCGAGGCTCGCACACTCACATTTGCCGACATGGTCGCCGAGGTGGACCGGGTCGGGCATGCCCTGGCGGGGTTGGGGGTCCGACGCGGCGACACGGTCGCCATCCTGGCCCTCGACTCGGCCGAGTGGGTCGCGACCTACTTCGCGGTCATCAAGCTGGGCGGCATCGCGGCCAGCTTCAACACCCTGCTCACCGCCGCCGAGTTCGAGTTCATGCTGAACGACTGCGGCGCGCGCGTCGTGGTGGTGGACGGCTCTCTGCTCGCCACCGTCGAGTCGATCCGCTCGCGGCTGGAGTGGCTCGAGCACGTGGTGGTGATCGGCGGGACCGGTCACGCCCACCACGACTACGCGCGGCTGGTCGCGGCGGCGCCGGGGACGCCGCTGGTCGCGGTCCGCACCCACCGCGACGATACCTGCTGCCTCAATTACTCGAGCGGCACCACCGGCGAGCCGAAGGGCATTCTCCACGCCCACAAGGACCTGCCGCTCACCGCCGAGCTGGTCGGCGTGCGCACCCTCGGGCTCCGCGCCGACGACCGCACCTTCGCGGTCGCCAAGCTGTTCTTCACCTTCGGCACCGGCGGCAACCTCATCTTCCCGTTCTGGGCGGGGGCGAGCATCGTCGTGTACCCGGGCTCGCCGCGCCAGGCCCGGAACGTGCTGGCGGTGATCGATCGCTTCCAGCCGACCGTGTTCTACACCGCGCCGACCGGCTACGCGTCGATGCTGGCCGAGAGCGCGATGGCGCGCGATTGGAACCTGTCGTCGCTGCGCCTGTGCGTCTCCGCCGGTGAGTCACTGCCGGCGCCGATCTGGCAGCGCTGGAAGCAGGCGACCGGCCTCGAGATCATCGACGGGATCGGCTCGACCGAGAACTACCACATCTTCATCTCCAACCGCCCCGGCGACGTCAGGGCCGGCTCCAGCGGGCGACCGGTCGACGGCTACGAGGTGCGGATCGCCGACGAGGCCGGCGGCGACGTGGCGCCCGGCCAGGTCGGCAACCTCATGGTCCGCGGCGAGACCGCCGCGCTGTTCTACCTCCACCAGTACGGCCGCTCGCAGCGCACGTTCCAGGGCGAGTGGCTCGACACCGGCGACAAGTACTCGGTCGACCAGGACGGCTACTACTGGCACGCCGGACGCTCCGACGACATGCTCAAGGTCGGCGGCATCTGGGTGTCGCCGGTCGAGGTCGAGAGCTGCCTCCTGGCCCACGCCGACGTCGTCGAGTGCGCGGTGATCGGCCACGCCGACCTCGACGGGCTGGTCAAGCCCAAGGCGTTCGTGGTGCTCGGGGTCGACGCCAGCCGCGAGCGCGTCTCCGAGCGCCTGGTCGAGCACTGCGCCGCCCGCATGGCGACGTACAAGCGACCCCGCTGGATCGAGGTGGTCGTCGAGCTGCCGAAGACCGCGACCGGCAAGGTGCAGCGCTTCCGCCTGCGCTGACCGGACCGGCCGCGGGGGGCCTGGCCGCCTTGCGCCCGGGCAGGCGCGCCCGCATGCTAGCGGCCCTATGAGCAAGGGGCCGAAAGAAGGCAACAAGGACGTGGAGAAGGACAAGGAGGGCCGCATCGCGACCCGCGCCGAGTCGTATCCCGACTGGTACCAGGACGTCATCCGCGAGGCGGAGCTGGCCGAGCCGGCCAAGGTCGTCAAGGGCTGCATGGTGATCAAGCCGTACGGCTACGCCATCTGGGAGAAGATCCAGCGCGAGCTCGACGGCCGGTTCAAGGACACCGGCCACCAGAACGCCTACTTCCCGCTGCTCATCCCGCAGAGCTTCATCACGCGCGAGGCCGAGCATGTCGAGGGCTTCGCCCCGGAGCTGGCGGTCGTCACCCACGCCGGCGGCGAGGCGCTCGAGGAGCCGTACGTGGTGCGGCCGACCAGCGAGACGATCATCGGGCACTTCTTCTCGAAGTGGATCGGCAGCCACCGCGACCTGCCGCTCCTCATCAACCAGTGGGCCAACGTGATGCGCTGGGAGAAGCGCACGCGCATGTTCCTCCGCACGACCGAGTTCCTGTGGCAGGAGGGGCACACGGCGCACGCCAACCACGAGGAGAGCCTGGCCGAGACGATCCGCATGCTGAACGTCTACGGCGACTTCTCCGACCAGGTCCTGGCCATGCCGGTGGTGCGCGGCATCAAGACCGAGAGCGAGAAGTTCGCCGGCGCGCTGCAGAGCTTCTGCATCGAGGGCTACATGCAGGACGGCAAGGCGCTCCAGGCCGGCACCAGCCACGACCTGGGTCAGAACTTCGGCAAGGCGTTCGACGTCAAGTTCCAGAACGAGCGGGGCGAGTCGGAGTACGTGTGGCAGACCTCGTGGGGCGTGTCGACCCGGCTCATCGGCGGGCTCATCATGAGCCACTCCGACGACCAGGGGCTGGTCCTGCCGCCGCTGGTCGCGCCGATCCACGCCGTCATCGTGCCGATCTACCGCAACGACGCCGAGAAGGCGCAGGTGATGGAGGCGGCCGCGCGGGTCAAGGCCCAGCTGGCCGACATCGACCTCGGCCCGCCCCGCTCGCGCTACCGCGACTTCGTCGAGGTGGTGATCGACGACCGCGACCTCAGGCCGGGCGCCAAGTACTACCACTGGGAGCGGCGCGGGGTGCCGGTCAGGATCGAGCTGGGCCCGCGCGACGTGGCCAAGAGCCAGGTGGTGGCCAAGATGCGGATCGACAGCGAGGCCGGGCGCGGCAAGGAGTTCGTGGCCGAGTCCGACTTCGTCGCGACCTTCCGCGACCGTCTGCTGCGCTATCAGGGCGAGCTTCACCGCCTGGCCCGCGAGCGGCGCGACGGCGCGGCGATCACGCTCGATTCGTGGAGCGACTTCGAGGCCGCGTTCACCGGCGAGAAGAGCACGTTCGCCTGGTGCCACTGGGATGGGACCCGCGAGACCGAGGCCGCCATCAAGGAGGCGACCCAGGCGACGATCCGCTGCGTCCCGCTCGATGGTCAGGGACCGGCCGCGGAGCCGGGCACCTGCATCAAGAGCGGGAAGCCGTCGCCGCGGCGCGTCCTGATGGCCAAGGCGTACTGAGCGGGGCGATCACGACGGCTCGGCCTCGTCCGGCCGGGCCGCCGGCGTGTCCACCCGGATGGTCAGCACCGGGCAGGGCGCCCGCCGGATCACCTGCTCGGCGACGCTGCCGCGCACGCGGTCGGCGAGGCCGCCGTGGCCGTGGGTGCCCATCACGATGAGGTCGTAGCCCCCGTCGCGCGCCGCGCGCAGGATGACGTCGGCCGGCTCGCCGCACTCGACGCGGCCGCGCGGCCCGGCGACGCCGCGATCCTCGAGGTCCGCCATCACCGCGGCGAGCGCCTCGGCCGCCTCGGACTCGGCCAGCTCGACCACGGTCATGCCCGCGCTGGCGGCCAGCGCCTCGAGGGCGAGCGGGTGGGCCAGCGGCCAGACGTGGAGGACGTCGATCGACCCGCGGGAGGGGCGGGCCATCGCCGCGGCGTGGGATAGCGCCGCCAGCGAGCAGACCGAGAAGTCGACCGGGACCAGGATGCGACTGCCTCGCGCCCTCGACCGGCCGGTCTGGTCACTCCGCTTGTCGAGCCCGTCGCCGATCATCCTCGATCTCCAGTTCAGCCGGCGCGTGCCGCGGAGATCAAGGCAGCAAGGCGCGTTCCACGGCGGATCGGCCTGCACCGGCCCGTCCAGCGAAACCGGTGCGGCGCGGTCGATCGGCACCGCAACGCTTGCGCACCGGATCGCCCGCGTGGGGGCGGCCCCGCGTCACTCCTCGGGCGGATCGTCGTCGGACACGCGCCCGTTGCGCGGCCGCGGATCGCCCGAGTACTCGCGCAGCCGGTACTGGATCTTTCGCGGCGAGATGCCCAGCATCTCCGCTGCCCGCGAGGTCGACCCACCGGTGTGCTCGAGCGTGCGGAGGATGGCGTAGCGCTCGAGCTCGGCCAGGGTCGAGCCAGGCACCGGCGGCAGCCCGTCGCGCGAGGCGGCCGCGCCGGCCACCACCGACGGGGCCAGGTCGTTCTCGAGGATCTCGTCGCCGCGGCAGACCACCACCGCGCGCTCGATCGCGTTCTCCAGCTCTCGGACGTTGCCGGGCCAGCCGTAGCGGGTGATGCGCTCGAGCGCGTCGTCGCTGAACGACGCCACCCGCTTGCCGTCGGCGGCGGCGTACTTGCGCAGGAAGTGCATGGCCAGGATCGGGATGTCGGTCGGTCGGAAGCGGAGCGGCGGCACCTCGACGCTGACCACGTTCAGCCGGTAGAACAGGTCCTCGCGGAACAGGCCGTCCTTGACCCGCTGCATGAGGTCGCGGTTGGTGGCGGCCACGATGCGCACGTCGACCTTGATCGTCTGGTTGCCGCCGACCCGCTCGAACTCGCGCTCCTGCAGGAAGCGGAGCAGCTTGACCTGGACCGAGGCGGAGATCTCGCCGATCTCGTCGAGGAACAGGGTCCCGCCGTCGGCCTGCTGGAAGCGGCCGTCGCGCCGGACCGACGCACCGGTGAACGAGCCGCGCTCGTGGCCGAAAAGCTCGCTCTCGAGCAGGCTCTCGGCCAGCGCCGCGCAGTGGAGCTTCACGAACGGCCCCGACGCGCGCGGCGAGTGCTCGTGGATGGCGGCGGCGATGAGCTCCTTGCCGGTCCCGCTCTCCCCGGTGATGAGCACCGAAGCGCGCGAGGCGGCGACCTGGAGCACGGTCTCGAACACCTTCTGCATCGGCGGGCTGGTGCCGACGATGTTCTGGACGCTGAATCGCTCCGACAGCCGCGCGCGCAGCACCCCTGCCTCGCGGCGGAGCCGGCGGCGCTCGAGCGCCCGCTCGATGACGATGACCAGCTCCTCGACGTTGATCGGCTTGGTCAGGTAGTCGGCCGCGCCCTGGCGCATCGCGGCGACCGCGGTGTCGACCGCGCCGTGCGCGGTCATGACCACCGCGGCGGTCTCCGGATCGATGTCGCGCGCCTTGCGCACCAGGTCGAGACCGTCCATGCCCGGCATGCGCAGGTCGGTCAGCAGGAGATCGGGGCCGAAGTCCTCCAGCTTGGGCAGCGCCTTGAACCCGTCGGCCGCGGTCTCGACTGCATAGCCCTCGTCGCGCAGGAGGTCGGCGAGAGCGGTCCTTGCGTTGGCCTCGTCGTCCACAATCAGGATGCGGCCGCGCGGGCCCGCCATGTCGTCGCTCCTCTGCTCCAGGTCCACCGCGAGGTCGAGGGGACGGAAGACCTGGCGCAGATTCTGCGGGTTGCTGATCTGCTTCGCAAGTCGTGCGCGCGATCAGTCGATCGGCCGACACCCCCGCCAGGCTCCAAGCATTGGACATGCCACGGGTGCTGGCGCGCGACATCGATGGCGCGGGGCGGTACGTTCACCGAGCGTCCATACACCGCCGAGGAACCCGATGATGAACATCCGCAAGATCCTCCTGCCGACCGACTTCTCGGCGCCGTCGAAGGAAGCCCAGATCTGGGGCACGGAGCTGGCCAGGCGCTACGACGCGAGCCTGACCCTTTTTCACGTCTATCAGCCGGTCAGCTACGCGCTGCCGGAGGGCTACGTGCTGCCCTCGGCCAGCCTGCTGGCCGACCTGGAGGTGAAGCTGGGCAAGTCACTCGACGAGGCCAAGGCCGAGCTCGATGCGACCCCGGGCCTGCGCGTGGACACGTCCCTGGTCCAGGGCGTGCCGTTCGCCGAGATCGTCCGGTTCGCGCGCGAGGGCGCCTACGATCTGATCGTCATCGGCACCCACGGCCGCACCGGCCTCCGCCACGCGCTGCTCGGATCGGTGGCGGAGAAGGTCGTGCGCAAGGCGTCGTGCCCGGTCCTGACCGTGCGCCCGCCCGGTCTCCAGTTCGAGCACCCCTGAGATGAGAGCGATCAGGCCGGGGGCGGCGACGGGGCAGGGCCGAGCTTGGCCTCGAGGAACTCGCGCACCTCCTGCTCGTGCCGCTTCACCGCCAGCTCGTGGTGGAAGCAGGCCGCGACCCGCCCGTCGGGATCGATGACGTAGGTGATGCGACGGACGAACGAGACCAGCGGCCGGCGGGCCTCGTAGAGGCGAGCGATGGCGCCGTCCGGATCGGAGACCAGGGCGAAGCCGATCTCGAGCGACCGGGCGAAGTCGCACTGTCGGTCGTGCTCGTCGCTGCTGATGCCGACCACCTCGGCGTTCCACGCGCGCAGGTCGGGCAGCATGTGCTGGAACCGGCGGGTCTCGAGGGAGCAGCCGGGCGTGAACGCCTTGGGGAAGAAGTAGAGGACCACCCAGCGCCCGCGCAGCTCGCGCAGGGCGAAGCGCGAGCCGGTGGTCGTGTCGGCGGCGAAGTCGGGCGCCTCCTGGCCTACCTTCAGCATGGCCGGCAGTCTGGCAGGGCGCCGCGGCGCGCTCAAGCCCCGCGGCGGCAGGTCAATTGCGCCGCGTGCGCGCGTGTGGGACGTTGGCGAGGCATGGCGCACACGAGGGACGAGAGCGACGACGTGCTCGAATTCTGGTTCGGTGAGCTCGACGCGCGCGGTCACGCCGACGCCGAGCACACGGCGAGGTGGTGGCGCAAGGACGACGCCTTCGACCGGCGGATCCTCGAGCGATTCGCGGACCTCCACGCGGCGGTGCTGGGCGGCGAGCGCGACCACTGGCTGGCGACGCCGCGCGGGCGGCTGGCCTTCGTCATCGTGCTCGATCAGTTCTCGCGCAACATGTTCCGCGGCACCGAGCGGATGTTCTCGGGGGATCCGGTCGCGCTGCCGGCCGCCCTCGGCGGTATCGACCGCGGCGAGGACCGCCTGCTGGCCCACGACGAGCGCGGCTTCCTCTACATGCCGCTCATGCACAGCGAGGATCTGGCCGATCAGGAACGCTCCGTGGCGCTGCACGTGGCGTGGCGCGACGAGGTCGACGAGGCCGAGCGCGAGGGGGTCGCCAGGCTCCTCTCCTATGCCGAGCAGCACCGCGCGATCGTCCGCCGGTTCGGCCGCTTCCCCCACCGGAACGCGCTCCACGGCCGCACCTCGACCGGCGAGGAGGTCGAGTTTCTGCTCCAGCCCGGGTCGGCGTTCTAGTCAGACGCTTTCAGGGGCCGAAAACCGAGCCGCGAAGCCGCGGCGAGGTGGTGTCTCTCGCGCATCGGTCTTCGCGGCAGGCGGTCGTGCTGCGACTTATCTGTGAGTGCGGTGGTCGCGGCGCTCGACGTGATCGTCGCGGCGGTGGTCGCGGCGCTCGACACGGTCGCGGCGTACGTTGTTGCGGCGCTCGACCCGGCGCGGCGCCTCGCCGCGGCGCGAGGGCGCGCGGTAGTAGTGCACGTTGCCGCGGGCGCGATAGTGGACGTACGCGTGGGGGCGGTTGATGCGGCGCACGTTGTACGGCACGCCTCTCACTCGGGTCCAACCACCCGTGTACGTGTAGGACCGCGACCAGTAGCCGTTGCCATAGAGCCAGTAGTAGCCGTCCGAGTAGAAGACCGGCTGGTCGTAGTCGGCGATCACGTAGACGCCGGGCTGGACCATGACGAGATCCGCTTCCACCGGCTCCGGCTCCACGTAGGCCGCGGTGCGGACCTGGCCGCGGACAACGCAGCCACTGCCAGCGAGACAGAGGCCGGCCAGCGCGCCGGCGATGGATAGACTTCGAACCATAAGAGTTAGCCTCCTTGCGCCCATGATGAGCACCCGCCGTGCCATCCCCGATGTGCCCGGATCGACAAGGCCGCCGATCCGGGGTGGAGCGGTGCGTTCACGCTACAGTGAGCGATCTAGCACAGCCGGCGCAAGATCCACTCACTCCCGCGGGAGCACGCCTCGTGCCAGCGCGCCGTGAACGTGGAGTCGAGGATCGTCAATTCTCGCCGCGATCTCGCTGCTCGCGGCGGCGCTGGCGCTGCTCGCGGCGGCGCTGGCGGCGCTCTCGCCGGCGCTCTCGCCGCAGCGCTCGCAGCTCGGACACGCGCGAGCGGCGCACCACCGCCAGCTCGCGCAGCTCGGCCGCGCGAGCTCGGTGCTCCGCGGCCAGATCGCGTCGCTCGCCCGGGGCCGCGGGCAGCGCGGGGAGCCGGGTTCCCCTGACCAGCGCGCGCATCCCGTCGGACGCCTCGCCCACCCCGCCCTCGATCTCGCGGCGGACCTCGTCGACGCGGCCGCGCCGGTGCGAGGGCGCGATCTGCCCGGCGATGGCGAACGCGATCGGCAGGAGGGCCACGCGCAGGAGGACGAGGCCGAGGTAGCCGCCGATCCCGAGCGCAAAGAACAGGAGGCGGACCGGGAGGCGAAGCGGCGGCGGCAGCTCGGCGGTGAACTCGGCGATCTCGTCGACCACCCGCGCGACCAGGTCGTGGCCGGGGCCGTGCACCGGCGGGCGGACCAGCGCCTGGCGGAGGTCGCGCGGCGCGGCGGGCAGCACCGCCGGCGCTTGCAGCAGGGCCAGCACCGCCGCGGCGGTGGCCGGCCGCTCGTCGGGATCCGGCGCGGTCATCGCGGCGAGGGCGGAGCGCAGGCGCGGCTCCATGCGGGGCAGGTGCGCGGCCAGGTCCATTCGCAGCCCCACCCGCGGGACCTTCTCCGGCTCGACGTCGCCGGCCAGCGCGATGATCGTCGCGCCGAGCCCGTACAGATCGGTGGCCGGCGAGGCATCGCCGTGGAGCTGCTCCGGCGCCATGTACCCGAACGTGCCGACCACCGTGGAGCCGCCCTCGGCGCGCAGCGCGTCGCGCACGCCGCCGAAGTCGATGAGCGAGACGCGGCCGTCGGCCGAGCGCACCAGGTTGGTCGGCTTGATGTCGCGGTGCACGACCGGCGGGTTGAGCCCGTGCAGGTAGGACAGGATGGCGAGCGTCTTGACCAGGATGTCGCGCAGCTCGTCGTCGGTGAAGCGGACCTTCTTGCGGTAGGCCCACAGCGTCGCGCCCGGCGCGCGCTCCATGACCAGGTTGAAGACGCCCGGCTCCGACTCGAAGGAGTCGAGGAAGCGCGGGATGCCCGGGTGGCGGAGCAGCTTGAGCGCGCGCACCTCGCGCTCGAACAGCTCGAACGGCTTCCAGCCGGACGACGCGCGGCGGGTGAGGTGGAGCTGCTTGACCACCACCACCCGCTCGGTCCCGGCCGGGCTCTGCTCGTCGAGGGCCAGGAACGTGTCGGCCTGGGCGCCGTGGCCCATCCGCCGGCCGAGCCGCCAGCGACCGCCGAGAACCGGGCCGTCGAAGGTCACGGAGTCGAGGGAGGCTATCACGTCGCGCCGGGCGCGGGCGTGTGGGCGCGCGACGCGGTCGGCGGTGGTCTCGGCGAGATCGCCGTCGGCGAGGTACTAATCAGTACCGGTCGCGGCCTTGTCCGGCTCGGCAGCCTCCGCCCTGGCGATCTGCTCGCGGACGTCGTCCATGTCGACCTCGCTGACCTTGGTGACCAGCTCGTCGAGCATGTCACCCGGCAGCGACCCCGGCTGCGAGAACAGCATCACGCCGTCACGGATCACGATGAGGGTCGGGATCGAACGGATGCCGAACGACTGGGCCAGGCTCGGCTGCGCCTCGGTGTCGACCTTGCCGAACACGACGCCCGGATGGCGCGCGGAGGCCTCCTCGAAGACCGGCGCGAAGCGCCGGCACGGCCCGCACCACTCGGCCCAGAAGTCGAGCAGCACCGTCCCCTGGCGTGTGACCTCGTTGAAGTTCTGCTCCGTCACTTCCACAGTGGCCATGTCGGTTTCCTTTCGAGCCGCGGGGGCGGCCCCGGGGTAGCCTATCTCGCGAACGTCCCTCGCGCCGCAACCCCGCGCGTCTCCCTTGCCGGGGGGCGCCGCGATGGGCAAAGTGCTCCGATGCTACAGGTGTCCACAGGGGAGTCCGGCCAGCGGCCGCGCGCCGTGCTGGTGGCCGTCCAGCTCCCGGGCGTGAGCGAGGAAGAGCTCCGCTCGTCGCTGGCCGAGCTGGCGCGGCTGGGCACCACGCTCGGGCTCGACGTGGCCGGCGAGGTGACTCAGCGTCGCTACAGCCTGGCCGCCGGCAAGGTGCTCGGCGACGGCAAGCTGATCGAGCTGGCGAAGTGGACCGGCGGGACCGGGGTGGTGGAGGCGTATCAGCGCCCGGGCTCGAAGCGGCGCGGACAGGGCGCCAGCGACGGTGGCGGGGCAGGGGAGGCGGACACGGACGTGGAGGTTGAGGAGGAGGAGGGCGCCGCGGCCGCCGACGACGCGAGCACCGACGAGGACGACGCGAGCACCGCCGACGACGAGGACGCCGACGCCGACGACGAGCCGCGCGCGAGCGTCGTCCTGGTCGACCACGACCTCACTCCCACCCAGCAGCGCAACCTCGAGCGCGCCACCGGGGCCGAGGTGCACGACCGCACCTCGGTCATCCTCGGCATCTTCCACCGCCACGCGCGCACCCGAGAGGCGCGCCTGCAGGTGGAGATCGCGCGGCTCGCGTACCTGGCTCCGCGCCTGCGCGAGGGCGGCGGCGGCGACCGCGTGCGCGGCGGCATCGGCGGCAAGGGCGCCGGCGAGAGCTCGCTCGAGCTGGATCGCCGCCGCATCCGCGACCGCGTCGCCGAGCTCCGCCGCGAGCTGGCCTCCATCGAGGGGACCTCGCGGGTCCGGCGCGGCCGGCGCAGCGACCTGCCGACGGTGGCGCTGGTCGGCTACACCAACGCGGGCAAGTCGTCGCTCATGCGCGCGCTGACCGGCAGCGACGTCTACGTGGCCGACAAGCTGTTTGCCACTCTCGACACCACCGTGCGGGTGCTTGCGCCGCGCACCGATCCTCCGATCCTGGTGTCGGACACGGTCGGCTTCATCAAGAAGCTGCCCCACGACCTGGTCGCGTCGTTCCGCTCGACCCTGGAGGAGGCCGGCGAGGCCGACCTGCTCCTGCGCGTGGTCGACGCGTCCGATCCGGCGCTGCGCGAGCAAATGCGCGTCACCGGCGAGGTGCTGGGCGAGGTCGGCGCCGACGCACCCGGCTGGATCCTGCTCAACAAGATGGACCGAGTCGATCCGGCGACGGCGGCCGATCTCGCGGTCGAGATGCCCGACGCGGTCCCGCTGTCGGCGCTGCGGCCCGACGACGTGGCCGGCCTGCGCGACCGGATCATGGCCCACTTCTTCGGCGAGCTCGAGGTCGGCGAGCTGGCGGTGCCGTGGGTCCGCCACCAGCTGGTCAACGCGATCCACGAGCGTTGCCACATCCTGTCCGAGACCCACGACGCCGACGGGACCCGGCTCGAGGTGCGCGCCCCGCGGCGCGTGCTCGAGCGCCTCCGCGCCGAGATCGCGGCCCAGCCGGCCGAGACCTGAGCGAGACGCCGCTCAGCCGGCGACCAGGGCGGCCAGCGCGGGCAGCGCGGCCCCGGCGCGCGCCTCCCAGCACAGGGCGGCCAGCGGATCGCCGCGGGTCGGCCCGAGGTTCACGATCGCGATCGGCGCGCCGCGCTCGGCCGCGCGCCGGACGAACCGGTAGCCGGAGTAGACCGCGAGCGACGAGCCGACCACGAGCAGCGCGTCGGCGTCGTCGACCAGGGCGTAGGCCGCGCCGACCACGTCGCGCGGCACGCTGCCGCCGAAGAAGACCACGTCCGGCTTGAGCACCCCGCCGCACCCGCCGCAGTCTTCCACGCGGAAGCGATCGATCGCCGCGGCGGTCAAGTCGGCGTCTCCGTCGGGCGCCGCGGCGGCGGCCGCGTCGACGTCGAGCCACGGGTTGAGCGCGATCAGGCGCGCCTGCAGCGCGGCGCGGGCCTCGCGCGCTCCGCAGCCGAGGCAGGCGACCTCGGCCAGCGCGCCGTGCAGCTCGATGACGATCCGGCTGCCGGCGCGAGCGTGCAGGCGGTCGACGTTCTGCGTGATGATGCCGGCGAGCGCGCCGCTCCGCTCCATCGCGACCAGCGCTGCGTGGGCCGGGTTCGGCTCCGCGGCGGCCACCCGCGGCCAGCCGATCACGCTGCGGGCCCAGTAGCGGCGCCGCGCCGCCGCGTCGCGGACGAACTCGCCGTGCTGCATCGGGCTGCGCGCCCGCTGGAGCGTGCCGGGCCCGCGATAGTCGGGGATGCCCGACTCGGTGCTGATCCCGGCCCCGGTCAGGGCCACCACGCGGCGCCCGCGGAGCAGCCGGGCGGCGTCGCCCAGGAGGGCCGACCCGGTCCCGTCAGCCGGGGCCGCCGCGCCGTCCGGGGGCTGCACCCGGGCAGCATAGCGCGCCGCCGCGCTCCCGCTTACCCTCTCGCGCATGCCGCTCGCCTTGCTCGTGGCCTTCCTCGTCTCCGCCTGCGCACAGCGCTCGCCCGGCTGCGGCGGCGGCGGTGGGTCGAACGGCGGCGGCGGCGGCGGTGGATCGAACGGCGGCGGCGGCAAGCTGGCGGGCACCTTCGTCACCCGCGCGGTCGAGGTGAACGGTCAGCGCCACGCGTACAAGGTCTACGTGCCGGTCGGGGTCGGCCCCGCCTCGCCGGTGATCCTGTTCCTCCACGGGTCGGGCGAGCGCGGCAACGACAACATGCGCCAGGTCGAGGTCGGCCTCGGCCCACACATCCGCGCTCATCCCGACTTCCCGGCCATCGCGATCTTCCCGCAGTCGCCCCCGGAACGCTCGTGGGACGGCGACGTGGCCACCGCCGCGCTCGCCGCGCTCGACGCCACCCTCGCCGAGCTCGGCGGCGACGCCGATCGCGTGTACCTGACCGGGCTCTCCCGCGGCGGCTACGGGGTGTGGGAGATGGCCTTTGCCAGCCCGGACCGGTTCGCCGCGCTGGTCCCGATCTGCTCCGGCGTGCGCCCGCCCGCGCCCGGGCGAACCGACCTCCAGGTGACGGCGGTGGCCGCCGCAGCCGATCCCTACGCCGAGCTGGCCGCGCGTCTGCGCGAGGTGCCGATCTGGATCTTTCACGGCGCGCTGGACGATCTGGTGCCGCCCGCCGAATCACGGCGGATGGCCGCCGCCCTGCGCGCGGCCGGCGGCGACGTCCGCTTCACCGAATTTCCCCACGCCAACCACAACTCCTGGGATCCGGCCTACGCCGAGCCCGAGCTGTGGACGTGGCTGTTCGCGCAGCGGCGCGCCGCTGCGCCTGGCCGATGACCTCACCGCCGCGCGAACCGGTCGACGTGCGCGGGCTGGCCGGCACGCGCGAGGTGGTCGTCTGCGAGGACGGCGGTCTCTTCCCGGTCCTGGCGACCGCCGGCGACGAGGTCATCGGCATCCTCCGCGGCGGGGCCGGCCACGTCGGTCGTTCCGGCCGCCTCGAGCTGGTCCGCTCGCGCGGCGGCCAGACCTGGTCGCCGCCGGTGGTCGTCGCCGACAGCGATCGCGATGATCGCAACGCCGCGCTCGGTCGATTGGCGAGCGGCGCGCTGGTCCTGGCCTATCAGCGCCAGGGCGCGTACGACCGTGACGGCGTCTACCGCCCCGACCTGCGCGACGCGGACGGCGAGCGCCCGGCCGAGGTCGTGGTCACGCGCTCCACCGACGGCGGGCGATCCTGGGCCGCGCCGGTGCCGCTCGGTGTCGCCGCGCTCGCGGCCGGCTCGCCGTACGGCAAGATCGTCTGCCTCGCCGACGGCGGGCTGCTCCTCGCCATCTACGACCCGTGGGCCGAGGGCGGCGCGGCCAGCCACGTGGTCCGTTCGACCGACGACGGGCGAACCTGGGGCGACCCGACCCTGGTCGCGCGGGGCATGAACGAGACCGCGCTCCTGGCCTGGGACGACCGCGTCCTGGCCGTCCTCCGCGGCGCCGACCGGGCGCAGGCGCTGTTCGCGGCCAGCTCGATCGACGGCGGGCGGACCTGGTCGAGCGCGGAGCCGGTCGCGCCGGCCCGCCACCACCCCGGCGACCTCGCGCTGCTCGCCACCGGCGACGTGCTCCTGACCTATGGCAACCGCGCCGGCCCCTACCGGATCGAGGGCCTGCTCAGCCGCGACCGCGGCGCGACCTGGGGCGATCGCCTGCTCGCCTTGTCCGGCGATCTGTACGAGCCAGGCGCGCCGGCCGGGCGCGTCACCGACTTCGGCTATCCGTCGACCGCGGCGGCGGGCGACGGACGAGCCGTGACCATGTACTACGTCAACCCGTCGCTGCCCGCCGAGGTCGACGGCGACCCGCCCCACCTGCGCCCGCCCTACCGCGCCGACGGTTATCGAGCGATCGCGATCTCGTGGAGCGAGGACGAGCTGGTCCGCGCGGCGCGCGGATCCTGACTCTAGTGCACCGCGGCCGAAATGACGTCAACGATCCGGTGCGCCTCACCGCCGATCGCTGCGTTGCAACTCCTCGAGCTACAGCGAGTAGCCCGTGGTCGTCGCGCCTTGCGCTCGACGGCGATCCACACCGCCTCGTTGACGTCAGTTCGGCCGCGGTGCACTAGCGGGACGCTCTCGCGCGGCCGGATGCCCCGATGCTCGCCACCCTGGTGCGGGGGCGGAGGCGGGTGCGCGGCAATCGCGCGGGGAGCGGGTGCCGCGCGGTCGCGCGCCGACAGCGCCGGCGGGCCGCCGCGCCCTCGTTGCGCAGCGACCAGACCACGAGCGCGAACAGGAGGAGCCAGCCCACCACGGCGATGACGGCGCGACTGCCGAGCACCAGAGACATGGGCTCCCATCGAGCAATGGCCGTGCCGCGCGCCGCATCACCCACCGACTCATTTGATTTCGCATATCTCGGCGAGCGGCGGGGCCGGCCGATGGCACTCTTGACGGAACTCCCGTGATATTTGACAGGTGTTCCGCCGCGGGCGCTGGACCGAGCTGGATTCCGGGCCTGGAGTAGGATGCGACGTGACCAAGCGCCTGACTCCCAGCGACTCGATGTTCCTCTACGGCGAGTCGCGCGAGCAGATGATGCACGTCGCCTCGCTGCTGCCGTTCAGCCGGGCGCCGGACGCCTCGCCGGATCACCTTCGCGAGCTCATGGACGAGGTCCGGGCCCAGGCTCCGATCTACCGGCCCTGGAACCTCCGGCTTCGCTCGCCGGATCTCCTGCGCAGCCCGCTGCAGAGCTGGATCGAGGAGGCGGACGTCGACCTCGAGTACCACGTGCGGCGCACCGCGCTACCGACCCCGGGCGACGAGCGCGAGCTCGGCATCGTGGTGTCGCGCCTTCACGGCAACCCGATCGACCTTCACCGCCCGCCCTGGGAGATGCACCTCATCGAGGGGCTGGAGGGCGGCCGCTTCGCCCTCTACGTCAAGGTCCATCACTCGCTGGTCGACGGCTACACCGCGATGCGGCTGCTGGAGGGCGCGCTGTCGCACGATCCGTCCCAGCGCGAGCGGCCGCTGTTCTTCTCGATCCCGCCCCGGCGCGAGCCTGCCGCCGAGGAGCCGACCGGCATCCACTTCCCCGAGCTGCTCGCTGCGGTCCGCGCCCAGTACGGCGCGTCGAAGAGCGTCATCAAGGCGCTGGTCCGGGTGGTGCGGTCGTCGAGCACGGGCCACCACGACCTGGTCACGCCGCTGCGCGCTCCCAAATGTGTGCTGAACGCACGCATCAGCCGCAGCCGGCGCTTCGCCACCCAGCGGCTCGACGCGGCCCGGGTCAAGGCGGTGGCGCGCGCCGCCGGCGGGACGATCAACGACGCGGTGCTGGCGCTCTGCTCGACCAGCCTCCGCCGCTACCTCATCGAGCGCGACGCGCTGCCGGCCGCGCCGCTGGTCGCGATGGTGCCGGTCAGCCTGCGCCCGAGCGGCGACGCCGGCGGCGGGAACGCGGTCGCCGCCATCCTCGCCTCGCTCGCCACCGACGTGGCCGACCCGGCCGAGCGGATCGCGGCGATCGTGGCATCGACCTCGCGCGCCAAGCAGCAGCTGCAGGGCATGTCGAAGGCGGCGGTGCTGCAGTACAGCGCCTTTCTGGTCGCGCCGTCGATGGTCCAGATGCTGCCCGGGTTTGCCGGGCGGGTGCCGCCGACCTTCAACGTGGTCATCTCGAACGTGCCCGGCCCCGAGGAGCCGCTCCACTTCCGCGGCGCCCGCCTGGAGGCTTCGTACCCGATGTCGATCCCGGTGCACGGGCAGGCGCTCAACATCACCTGCGCCAGCTACGCCGGCAGCGTCTGCTTCGGCTTCACCGGCTGCCGCGACACCGTGCCTCACCT
Source organism: Kofleriaceae bacterium (assembly GCA_035489015.1). Classification (GTDB taxonomy): domain Bacteria; phylum Myxococcota_A; class Polyangia; order Haliangiales; family Haliangiaceae; genus DATFRY01. The sequence continues at coordinate 79,173 of DATHKR010000180.1, forward strand.
CCAGCGCCTGGCGGTCTTCTGCGGCGAGGCGCTGACCGAGCTCGAGCGCGCGCTCACCTGACCCGGCATCGACGAGGACCAGCATGTCGAACCTGATCGTCCAGACCACCCAAGGCGCCGTGCGCGGCATGGAGCGCGGCGGCGTCTCGGTGTGGCGCGGCATCCCGTACGCCGCGCCGCCGGTCGGCCCACTGCGCCTGCGCCCGCCGCGCCCGCCCGAGCCGTGGACCGGCGAGCGCGACGCGACCCGGTTCGCCCCGGTGGCGCCGCAGTCGCGCGACGCGCGCGCCGCCATGATGAGCGGGATCGGCGAGCGGGTCCCGATGAGCGAGGACTGCCTGGCGCTCAACGTCTTCTCGCCCGCCGCCGACGGCCAGCGCCGGCCGGTCATGGTGTGGCTGCACGGCGGCGCGTTCATGATGGGGTCCGGCTCGACCCCGCTCTACGACGCGACCTCGTTCGCGGCGCGCCACGACCTGGTCGTTGTGACGATCAACTACCGGATCGGCCTGCTCGGCTTCCTCTACCTGGGCGAGCTGGCCGGCGGCGACTTCGCCGAGGGGAACGCCGCGCTGCTCGATCAGATCGCCGCGCTCGCCTGGGTGCGCGACAACATCGCCGGGTTCGGCGGCGATCCGGACGCGGTGACGGTGATGGGCCAGTCGGCCGGCGCGATCGCCATCGCCACGCTCCTGGCCATGCCGGCCGCGCGCGGGCTGTTTCACCGCGCCGTCATCCAGAGCGGCGCCTCCGGCCTGTCGGTCCCGTCGCGGTCCGACGCCACCGCGTTCGCCGGGTCGGCGCTGGCCGAGCTCGCGATCGACCCCGGCCACCTCGACCAGCTTGCCGACGTCCCGGTCGACCGCCTGATCGCGGTCCAGGACCGGCTGATCCAGCGCTGGGGGCTGGGCGCCTTCACCCCGGTCGTCGACGGCGTCACCCTGCTGGCCAGGCCGATCGACGTGGTGCGGGCGGGAGACGGCGCGCGGGTCCCGCTCCTCATCGGCACCAACCGCGACGAGTGGACCCTGTTCGACGTCTTCGTCGGCCACGGCACCACCGAGCTGGTCCGGACGCAGCTGCGCGCCCGGCTCGGCGACGCCACCGACGGGATCCACGCCGCCTACCAGCAGGCGCGGGCAGACGGCTCGGCCGAGCGCGCCTGGGTCGACCTGGTCGGCGACGTCGCCTTCCGGGTCCCGGTCCTCCGCCTCGCCGAGGCCCAGGCCGCCGCCGGCGCGCCGGTCTGGATGTACCGGTTCGACTGGACCACGCCCGCGTTCGACGGCCGGCTCGGCGCCACTCACGCCCTCGAGCTGCCGTTCGTGTGGAACACGATGGACAAGCCATTCGCCCAGCTGCTGGTCGGCGGCGATCCGCGCGCCGTCCCGCTGGCGACGGCGATGCACGACACCTGGGCCGCGTTCCTGCGCACCGGCGAGCCGACCGGTGCGGGGCTGCCGGACTGGCCGGCGTACCGTGCGCCGGCGCGCTCGACGATGATCCTCGACGGCGTGTCGCGGGTGGAGGACGACCCGGACCGGGCTCGCCGCGAGGCCTGGCCGGCCTGGCCGGCCTGAGCCGGCCGCGCCGCGGCTCACGCCGTGGCCAGCTCCTCGAGCTCGTGCCAGCGGGCGTAGAGCTGCTCCACCGACGCGCGGGTCCGATCGAGCTCCGCCACCATGCCGGGCACCTCGGCGCCGCGCTCCTTGAACAGCGCCGGATCCGACAGCGCGGCCTCGAGCTCGCCGACCCGGGCCTCGGCGGCGAGGATCGCGGCCTCCATCCCGGCCAGCTCCTGCCGCTCCTTGTAGGTGATCTTGCGCGGACCGGTCGCCGCCGCGCGGGCCGGCTGGCGCCGCGCCGCATCGCTGGCCGCGACGGCCGCGCTGGCCCGCGCCTCCTCCGCCTCGCGCGCGCGCCGGCGCGCGTGATACGAGCTGTAGTCCCCCTCGTAGAACACGACCTCGCCGGCCCCCTCGAACGCGAGGATGCCGGTCGCGACCCGGTCGAGGAACCAGCGGTCGTGGGAGACGATGAGCGCGCAGCCGGGGAACTCGACCAGCGCGCCCTCCAGCGCGCCGAGGGTCATGAGGTCGAGGTCGTTGGTGGGCTCGTCGAGCACGACCAGGTTGCCGCCCCGGCGCAGGAGCTTGGCCAGCTGGACCCGGTTGCGCTCACCTCCCGACAGGCTGCCGACCGGTCGCTCGGCGTCGCTGTCGGCGAACAGCAGCATGCGCAGGAACGTGCGCACGTGGATCGGCCCGTCCTCGAGGTAGACGTGGTCATCGCCGCCCGAGACCTCCTCGAGCACGGTGCTGTCGTCGCGGAGGTCGCTGCGCCCCTGCTCGAGATAGGAGAAGCGCGTGTTGAGGCCGACCACCACCTCGCCCTGGTCGGGCCGGTCCAGCCCGAGGATGGTGCGGATGAGGGTGGTCTTGCCGGCGCCGTTGGGGCCGACGATCCCGATCCGGTCGCCCGGCTTCATGTTGAGGGTCAGCCCGCCGAACAGGGGCCGCTCGCCGATCGAGCGGCCCACCCCGCGCAGCTCGAGGATCGACTTGCCGAGCCGCCCGCCGGTCGGCAGGCGCAGCCCCATCGCGCGCGGTGCCCGGTCGGACGAGGTCGGGCGGGCCGCCACCGCCGCGTCGAACCGCTGGATGCGCGCCTTCTGCTTGGTGCCGCGCGCCTTGGGCCCGCGCCGGATCCAGTCGAGCTCGCGCCGCACGAACGAAGCCCGCTCGTGCTCCTGGTCGGACTCGACAGCCAGCCGCTCGGCCTGTCGCTCGATGAACGCGGTGTAGTCGCCCTCGTACGAGTGCAGGCTGCCGCGATCGAGCTCGAGGATGCGGGTGGCGACCCGGTCGAGGAAGTAGCGGTCGTGGGTGACGACCAGGAGCGCGCCGCGCGACGCGGCCAGGCGTTGCTCCAGCCAGTCGACGGTGCGCGCGTCGAGGTGGTTGGTTGGCTCGTCGAGGGCGAGCAGGTCGGCGCCGGCCAGGAGCGCGCGGCCCAGCGCCACGCGGCGGCGCTCGCCGATCGAGAGCACGCCGACCCGCGCGTCGGGCGGCGGCAGGAGCAGGGCGGCCGACAGCCCGCGGATCTCGTGGGCCGGCACCTCGGGGCCGCGGTCGAGCACCTGCGCGACGGTCGCGTCCGGGTCCAGGCGCGGCTCCTGTGGCACGTACTCGAGGGTGAGCTCGCGCCGCCAGGTGATGAGCCCCTCGTCCGGCTCCAGCGCGGCGCTCTCGCGCGCGTCGACACCGACCCCGCCGAACGCGCCCGACACCACCATCTTCATCAGCGTGGACTTGCCGGACCCGTTCACCCCGATGAGGCCGATCCGGTCGCGGTCGTCGACGGCGAACGACACTCCGCCCAGCACGCGCCGGTCGCCGAAGCTCTTCCACAGGTCCTGGACGGTCAGGATCGCGGTCATGCGCGCATTTCCGCGGCCCATGTTGTTCTCTAGAAAGCCGGTGAGGAAGCCCAAAGGGCGACCGAAGCTGTTCTGTGGAGCGCAGTCCCCGAGGACACCGCCTCAGGAACGCCATTTTTGATCCACGAGGTGGATTCCCCCGCCCCGCATGCCTCGGCGAGGATGTCCCCGATGCGCCTCGCGACCTGGAACGTGAACTCGCTCAAGGCGCGCCTCGAGCGCGTGCTCGACTGGCTGGGCCGGATCGACCCGCGTCCCGACGTCTTCTGCATGCAGGAGACCAAGGTGACGGACGCCGACCTGCCGGCCGAACCGCTGCGCGCGCTCGGCTACGAGCTCGCCCACCACGGGCTCGGTCGCTGGAACGGCGTGGCGATCGCCTCGCGGGTCGGCATCGAGGACGTGACCGCCGGCCTGGCCCCGACCGCCGACGGCTGGGCCGACGAGGGCGGGCGCTTCCTGGCCGCCACCTGCGGCGGGATGCGGGTGGCCAGCGTCTACGTGCCGAACGGCCGCGTGGTCGGCAGCGAGTTCTACGCGGCCAAGCTGACCTGGCTCGATCGCCTGGGTGACTGGGTCGAGGGGGCGCGCGGCCCGGCGGTCGAGCTGGCGGTGTGCGGCGACTTCAACGTCGCGCCCGACGACACCGACGTGTGGGATCCGGCCGCGGTGCACGGCGCCACCCACGTCTCGCCCGAGGAGCGGGCCCGGGTCGCCCGCCTGCGCGACCTCGGCCTGGTCGACGTGGTGCGCCGCTTCCACCCGGAGGCCGGCTACTTCACCTGGTGGGACTACCGGGCCGGCGCCTTCCACAAGAACCTCGGCATGCGCATCGATCACGTGTACGCGAGCGAGCCGCTGGCCGCGCGAGCGGTGGCCGCGGCGCGCGACCGCGACGCGCGCAAGCCCAAGTCGTTCGCCGGCATCCCGTCCGATCACGCCCCGGTGGTGGTCGACTTCAGCTGACGGCGGCGGGGCCGAAAAAAAGAAGGCCTCGGTCGGCCCGTGGGGCCTTCCGAGGCAAGAGAGCGCGAGAGTGCGAGAATAGCTTCGGTTGGCCGTTCGGGCCGGAGCGGCCTCGGTCGGCCCTTTCGGGCCGTCCGAGCAAAAAAGAATAGCTTCGGTTGACCCCTTCGGGCCGCCCTCAGCTAGTTCATCGTCGCAAGCGCAGCCTTGACCTTCTCGTTCTGCGCGCACTCCTGAGCTCCGCCCATCGCCGCGCCGATCTTCTCCATGACCGGCGTCATCTTGGGCATACACTTCTCCTCGAACTCCTTCTTCATCGCGGGGTCGTTGTCGTTGGCCTTGCCCCAGGCGATGAAGTCCTTGTTGTCGTCCGCCCACTTCTGAAGGGCGTCGCCCATGCCATCGCAGTTGCCCTTGTTGGTCGAGACCGCGGTGCCCATCTGCTCCATCATGGCGATGGACTTGTCGCACGCCTCGTCGACCGTGTACTTGCCAGCGGCGGCCGGCTTGTCGCCGGCGGGCGGGGTGGTGGCGGCCGGGTCGCCCGCGGGCGGGGTGGTGGCGGCCGGATCACCGGCGGGCGGGGTGGTGGCGGCCGGATCGCCGGCGGGCGCGGTGGCGGCGGGATCCGTCTTGGGCTCTTCCTTCTTCTTGTTGCAGCCGGCGACGAGCGCGACGGACATCATCAACACCGAGAGCGTGGCGAGAAAACGATTCATGGGTCCGGTACCTTTCTGTTCAGAGTAGGCCCGGCCGCGAGGCGCCCGGGGCGCGGCATTTTGGCGGTTCGGCCCCGGCGAAACAAGGCAGACGGGCGCTCGACCGGGCGATCGCTGGAACATGGGGTGCAACGTCCCCTGCAACCGAGGCGGCGCCGCGCTCACCGTCGATCCGTGTCATCGCGCCGACTTGGACCGCGATGAACGCGAGGTCGGCACGCGCGAGCGGCCCGGGATGCCCGCGACTGGCCGAGGGCGGCCCGAGGGGCCACCGAAACACTGTTTTTGGCCGTCGACGGGCCCGCCGGGATCTACGCCCTTCGGGCTCTAGGGCATGATCCGGCGATGGCTGAAGCTGACGAGGTCGTCATCGTGGAGGACGACCGCACCGGGATGCACCGGGTCGCCCTGGAGCACGCGGTCATCGACCACCTGCGCTACACCCGCCTGAAGGACCTCGGCTCCGCGACCCGGCTCGACGTCTATCACGCGGTGGCCCACGCGGTGCGCGACCGCCTGGTCGAGCGCTGGATCGAGACCCAGCGCGCCTACACCCACGCCAACGTGAAGCGGGTCTATTACCTGTCGGCCGAGTTCCTGATGGGCCGGGCGCTGGCCAACAACCTCATCGCCCTGGGCCTGTACGAGCAGGCGTGCATCAGCCTGCGCTCCTACGGGATCGAGCTGGCCGACCTGCTCGACGAGGAGGCCGACCCGGGCCTGGGCAACGGTGGCCTCGGCCGCCTGGCCGCCTGCTTCCTCGACTCGATGGCGACCATGCAGCTGCCCGGCTACGGGTACGGCATCCGCTACGAGTTCGGCATCTTCGAGCAGCACATCGAGGACGGCTGGCAGGTCGAGCGCGGCGACAACTGGCTGCGCCACGACAACCCGTGGGAGGTGGCGCGCCACGAGTACACGGTGCCGGTCCCGTTCGGCGGGCGGGTGGAGGAGCGGGTCGGCCCGGAGAACCGCCCCGAGGCCCACTGGGTCGAGACCGAGCAGGTGCTGGGCGTCCCCTACGACACGCCGATCGCCGGGTTCGACAACAACACGGTCAACAACCTCCGCCTGTGGTCGGCGCGCGCGACCAAGCAGTTCAACTTCACCGTGTTCAACGACGGCGACTACCGGCGCGCGGTCGAGGACAAGGCGATCGGCGAGAGCATCTCCAAGGTGCTCTATCCGAACGACGAGTCGGAGGTGGGCAAGGAGCTGCGCCTGCGCCAGCAGTACTTCTTCGTGTGCTGCTCGATCCACGACATCGTGCGGCGCTACAAGAAGCAGGAGTCCAGCTTCGACGCCTTCCCCGAGCGGGTCGCGATCCAGCTCAACGACACCCACCCGGCCATCTCGGTGGCAGAGCTGATGCGGGTGCTGATCGACCTCGAGAAGCTGGACTGGGAGCCGGCCTGGGAGATCACCCGGCGCAGCATCGCGTTCACCAACCACACCCTCCTGCCCGAGGCGCTCGAGGTGTGGCCGGTGACGATGTTCGGCCGGCTGCTGCCCCGCCACCTCCAGATCATCTACGAGATCAACCACCGCTTCCTGCGCCAGGTGCAGATTCACGCCCCCGGTGACGACGCGCGGCGCAGCCGGATGTCGATCATCGGCGAGCAGCCGGAGAAGCACGTGCGCATGGCCCACCTGGCGGTGGTCGGCTCGCACAGCGTGAACGGCGTGGCCGAGCTCCACTCCGAGCTGCTTCGCAAGCAGCTCATGGCCGACTTCGCCGAGATGTGGCCCGAGCGATTCAACAACAAGACCAACGGGGTCACTCCGCGCCGCTGGCTGCTCCTGGCCAACCCGCGCCTGGCCGGCGCCATCTCGCGGCGGCTGGGGAGCGGCTGGGTCACCGATCTGGAGCAGCTGGCCCGGCTGGCCCCGCTCCGCGAGGACGCCGGATTCCGCGCCGAGCTGCGCGAGATCAAGGCGCACAACAAGCGCGTCCTGGCCGACGAGATCTGGCGGCGCAACCGGGTGCGGGTCGACCCGACGTCGATCTTCGACGTGCAGGTCAAGCGCCTGCACGAGTACAAGCGCCAGCTGCTCAACTGCCTGCACATCGTGTCGCTGTACCAGGCGCTCAAGCGCGATCCGGGCCTGTCGGTCCCGCCGCGCACCTTCATCCTGGCCGGCAAGGCGGCGCCCGGCTACCGCACGGCCAAGCTGCACATCAAGCTCATCAACAGCATCGCCGAGACGATCAACATGGACCCGGACATCGGCGGCCGGATCAAGGTCGTGTACCTGGCCAACTACGGCGTCTCGATGGCCGAGAAGATCATGCCGGCGGCGGACGTATCGGAGCAGATCTCGCTGGCCGGCAAGGAGGCGTCGGGCACCGGGAACATGAAGTTCACCATGAACGGAGCGCTGACCCTCGGCACGCTCGACGGGGCCAACGTCGAGATTCGCGACGCGGTCGGGGCGGACAACTTCTTCCTCTTCGGCCTGCGCGCCGACGAGGTCGCCGCCGTGCGCGCCCAGGGCTACCAGCCCTCGCGCTACATCGAGGCCTGCCGGCCCCTGCTCGAGGCGATCGAGCTGGTCGCGTCCGGGTTCCTGACCCCGGACAACCCGACCTGCTTCCACGCGGTGGTGGACGATCTGTGGCGACGCGATCAGTACATGGTCTGCGCCGACTACGAGGCCTACGCGGCCAGCCAGGCCGAGGTCAGCCGGGTCTACCAGGACCCCGAGGAGTGGACGCGGCGCGTGGTCGCCAACCTGGCCGGCGCCGGCCGGTTCTCGAGCGATCGAACCATCAGCGAGTACGCGCGCGACATCTGGGGCGCGCGCCCGGTCCCGGTCGAGCTCAACACCTCACGATGAGGTCCTAGCTGGCGCCAGCGCCCGCGCCAGCAGCTTCGGCCTTGTCGCTGTCCGGCGTCGGCAGCGCGATGGTCACCAGGGTGCCCTGGCCGAGGGCGCTGGCGATCTCGATGCGGCCGCCGTGCGCCTCGATCACGCGCCGGGTGAGGGCCAGGCCGAGCCCGACCCCGCCGCTGGCGCGCGACCGGCTGCGATCGGTCCGGAAGAACGGCGTGAACACCTTCTCGAGGTCGGCGGCGTCGATGCCGATCCCGTGGTCGCGGACCGTGATGGTCGTCGCGGCCGGCCCGGCGCTGGCGCTGACGTCGATCTGGGTGCCGGTGGACGAGTACTTGCGCGCGTTGTCGAGCACGTTGTCGAAGGCGCGGCGCAGCAGCACCGGATCGGCCGGGATCCGGGCCAGACCGGTCGGGATGCGCGGCACGAGCACATGCGTGTCATGGAGCGAGCGGAACCTCGAGCACGAGCGAGCCAGGAGGTCGGCCAGCGCGACCGGCTCGCGGTGCAGCCGGTGCCGCAGCGCCGGGGAGCCGGCCCGGAACAGGTCGAGCCGGGCCAGGGTCATGACGTCGTCGATGAGCGCGTCCAGCTCCTCGAGGTCCTGGGTGATCTCGCTCAGCATCTCCTCGGCGCGCGGCGCGTCGCCGCCGATCATGAGATCGACCGCGACCCGGATGCGCGACAGCGGCGTCTGCAGCTCGTGCGAGACGTTGGCCATGAGCTCCTGCTGCGAGGCGAGCAGGCGCCCGACCCGATCGGCCATCTCGTCAAAGGCGCGCCCGACCATGCCGATCTCGTCGCGCCGGTCGGTGCGGATCCGCGTCGCCAGATCGCCCTGGCCGAACCGCTCGGCCGCGTCGATCACCGACCGCAGCGGCCGGGCCAGGTGGCGCGCGAACAGCGCCGCGATGGCGGCCAGGAACAGGAGCAGGAGCCCGAGGCTGCGCGCCAGCAGCTTGCCGAGCGACGGCGGCACGTCGTGGCGGGCCACGCCGTACGCCACGATGCGGCCCTCCTCGCGCACCGGGTGGACGAACACCCACGGATCGATCTCGATCGCGTCGGCCCTGTCGAGCTCGCGCAGGCGCTCGCGCGAGGGCAGCGCCAGCGGCGGGTCGGTGGTGGTGGCGATGAGGCGGCCGACGGGGTCGTAGAGCGACACCTTGATCCGCTTGGCCGGCCGCAGCCGCTCGACATCGCCGCGCAGGTTGACCGGATCGGCGCGGCGCTGGGCCATGTCGACCACCAGGTGCTCGGAGATGAGCATCAGGTCGCGGCGCCGCTCGGTCGTCGAGATCGCGGTGAACGCGAGCAGCACCGCCGCGGTCACCGAGAGCGTGACGACGGCGAAGAGGTAGATCTTGACGACCAGGCCGCGTGTCTTCACCGCGGGTCCTCGCTCAGCTGGCCTCTCGCGCGGCGATCATGTAGCCGCAGCCGCGCACGGTCTTCAGCACGCGCGGCTGGCGGGCGTCGTCGCCCAGCTTCTGGCGCAGCCGCGAGATGTGGACGTCGATGGTCCGGTCGAACGCCTCCTCGGCGCTGCCCTTGGCCAGGTCGAGCAGCTGCTCGCGAGAAAGCACGCGGCCGGCCCGCTCGGCCAGGACCCGCAGCAGCGCGAACTCGTAGCCGGTGAGATCCAGGTCGCGACCGTCGAGGGTGGCGCGCAGGCTGGACGGCTCCAGCGTCAGCGGCCCCACCCGCAGCACCCGCTGGCCCGGACCGGACAGACCGCGCGAGCGGCGGACCACCGCCCGGATGCGCGACAGCAGCTCGAGCGTCGAGAACGGCTTGGTCACGTAGTCGTCGGCGCCCGACTCCAGGCCGAGCACCTTGTCGGCCTCCTCGCGCCGCGCCGTCACCATGATGATCGGCACGTCGAACCGCGAGCGCAGCGAGCCGCACACCTCGAGCCCGTCCATGCCCGGCAGCATGAGATCCAGCAGGATCACGTCGAACATGCGGCGGCTGGCCTCGATCAGCGCGTCGGGGCCGGTCCGGGCGCGGGTCACCAGGATCCCGCGCCCCTCCAGGAACGTGGCGGTGAGATTGCCCAGCCGCGAGTCGTCCTCGACGTAGAGGAGCTTGATCGGCGTGGCATCAGGCCGCGAGAGAGGGCTCATGCCCCCCCAGGATAGCGCGCACCGACGGAAACCCGACCGGAGCTACATAGTTCGAAACATGGGCGCAAGAACCTCGAAGCCAACCTGTAGGTCCGGGTGGGCAAATCGACAGTCAGCAGGCGCGACTGAAGAGATAGATGACCAGCAGCAGGGGAAGCGGCACCCCGATGAGCCAGGCAAGCGCCCAGCCGATCTTGCCGCTCTGGCCACTGTGGTCCGCGGAGGCGCCCACGGCGATCGAGTCTTCCTGCGCGGCGATCTGATTCTCTGCCTCGTGCTTCATGACCAGATCGATTTGCACACCCCGCGCCACCCGAAGACTGCGAACTCCGTGAGCCCCGGGCTACCCGCCAGCGGCAAGGCCCGCTCACTGCGCGCGAATGCCACGGTCCGAGTCCGGGGCGAGTCCAAGGCCACGCCCGGCCCCCGTGCCAGGTTCGACCGCCGCGAGCGAGGAGGCCGCCGCGGCGACCGCACGCGTCATCTCGTTCGACGTGCCGTAAGGACCGGATCGACGAGCTGATGGCCACGCGAGCCGTGACGGCCACGTCACCGGGCCGCAGGACAGCGTGGACGCGCCGGATCGGAGATTGTCTCGACGGTGGCGGGGGTCCACGATGCGGGGATGGCGCAGGGGCGAGGCTGGCGGGTGGGCGTGATCGGGATGACCTCCTTGATCGTCTTTGCATGTGGCGACGGGGATCCCCACGGCGTGGACGGGTCGCCCGGGGCCGGGGCCGACGCGGCGGTGGCCGATGGATCGCCGGAGGTGGACGGATCGACCTTTGACGGCGGCGCCGGAGCGACCGACGCCGGATCGATCGACGGCGGCGCGATCGACGCCTGTCCGATCGACGCTGGATCGACCGACGGCGGATCGACCGACGCTGGATCGATCGACGCCGGCGCGGGTGGGCCGACGATCGACAGCGTGATGACCGCGGACGGCTTCACCCAGGTCCGGCAGGGCTCGTCCGCCACGCTCGTCATCCGCGGATCCGGGCTGGGTGAGATCGACACCGTGACCGTCGGTGAGCTGACCGCGACCGTGGTCGACGCCGCGCCCAATGAGGTGCTCGCCGATCTGATCGTCCCGCACGGGACGGCGCCGGGGCCCCGCGACGTGGCCGTGTCTGGCCCGGGCGGCTCGGTCAGCCGGGCCAACGCGATCGAGACGACGGTGTACGTGGTGTCGGCCAGCGCGCAGCCGGGTGGGCTGGGCACCTTCGAGTCGCCGCTCATCCTCTGCGATCCACAGACGGTGACAGCCACGGCCGGCGACACGATCTCGCTCCTGGCCGGCGAGCATGCCTGCGACGCCCCCGCCTCCATCGACCTGCCTCACGGCGTGACCGTGACCGGCGCCGGACGCGGCGCGACCCTGGTGCGCGGCGTGACCCAGAGCTTCGCCGGCTTCCGCCTGATCCGCGACCCGGCCGGCCTGCCGACCACGCTGCGCGGCTTCACGGTGGTGGCGCCGGCGCCGGTGGAGGGCATGGCCTTCCTCGTGGACGGGCCTGCCACGCTCGCGGTCGAGGACGTGGGCATCGAGGGCTCGGGCTTTCACCTGCTGACCGGCGTGACCGCCGCGTTCGATCGCGTGCAGGTCGATTGCGGCGGCGGCATCGGCATCGACGCCGAGGGGCCGCCGACCGTGACCGTGACCGACTCGAGCTTCATCGGGTGCGACGCAGGCGTCTCCGCGGGCCCGGGGTCCTGGTCCATCGCAACCTCCACCTTCGAGCGGTGCACGGTGGGCATCAAGTCGGTGGACCGGCAGTTCCAGGGCAACCTGGCCGTCACCAGCTGCGAGATGATCGATGACGGCACCGGCATCGATCTCCTGAGTGGCACCGCGCAGGTGACCGACACCATCATCCGCGACGTCGAGGTGACCCCGGAGGCGATGCAGCTCGGGATCCGGGCGTTCGGCGCCAGCCTGGACCTCAGCGGAGGCGAGATCGTCGGGCACGACCAGATCGGCATCCTGGTCCTCGCCTCGGTCGAGGGTCCCACCTTCAACGTGAGCATCACCGACGCCCTCATCGTCGGCGGACCGATCGGCGTCGACGCCGACGGGCGCGACAACCCCAACAGCCTGGTCATGCGCAACTCGGTGGTGCGCGATCAGACCTTCGCGTCGGTGCGGATCTTCGTGGAGTGGTTCACCGTCACCCTCGATCTCGGCAACGGCGGTGGGCCCGGCGGCAACGAGCTGTCCGTGGTGAGCGGGATCGCCCTGCGCGACATTCGCGAGGATCCGGACGAGTTCAACGGCACGATCGACGCCACCGGCATGACGCTGAATGGGCGCTCGTACGCCGGCCAGCTGATCCAGGGGCCGGCGAGCCTCCCACCCGACTACGAGATGCTGGCCGACGGCCAGATCCAGTTCTGAGCCGCGCGCCGAGGTTCTCGAGCCGCGTGGGTGACCGAGTGACGGCCTCCACGCGCATCTCGGTCGCCCCGCCCGGCCCGCCGGTCCCCCGGGCGGGCGGCGCCATCGTGGCGAAAGGTGTCGCCCGCCGCGTGCAGTCCATCGTCCCGGCCGACGGCGATCGGATCGCGATCGCGTACCACGAAGGGTTTGCCAGCTCGCCGGGCGGCATCGTCGTCGTGGGGCGGCGCGACTTCGCCGTCTCGGCATCGGCGAACGGCCTGTTCGGCCCGCTCCATGCCGGCGGGGGCGCCTGGATCGCGTCGGGGCCGCTCTGGAAGGGCAGGCTGGCCTCGGCCCGCATCGTGGACCCCGACACGCTCGCCGTCCTCGACACGCTGCCGCTGTGTGCGCCGTTCGCGCGCACCGGTGCGGGCAGGATCATCGCGCACACGCCGGTCCGGGCCACAGGGCAGGTCGACGGGCGCTTCTGCGAGCTCGATCACTTCGACGTCGATCCCGGAGAGGTCGGAGCAGGGCGGGTCGTCCTCCCCGACCGGTCGGGGCTCGTCGAGCTCGACCTCGACGACCGGCGCCTCCGCCTCCTGGTCGAGTCCGCGCCGTTCGATCCGTTCACGCTCTGCGTCCTGTCGCCGGATCGGGCGACCGCGTACGCCGCGTCGAGCTTCGGCCGGATCGTCGCGGTCGACCTCGCGCGGGAGGTCATCCGGTGGGAGCGTCGCTCGCCCCGCAATGTCGCGGTGCTCTCGCTCCACGCCATGGCGATCGATGTCGCCGGCGCGCGCATCGCCGTGGCGGGGAGCGGACGCCCGACGGACCTGCTGGTGCTGGACAGCTCGAGCGGAGAGACCCTGCACGAGATGGCGGTGTGCCGGCTCCTCGGCAGGGCGCTGGTGGTCCGCAAGCCGAGCGCGCGGGTCGAGGCGCTCGCGTACCACCCGTCCGGCTGGCTCGCCGTCGCGACCAGCGGTGGGGCGATCGCCGAGCTTCGCGCCGACGGCTCGCTCACCGCGTTTCGCGCCGCCGGCGCCGGCATCGACGCGATCGCCTTCCTCGACGACGGGCGCGCGCTCCTCGTCGGCGGGCGAGAGCCGCAACTCCGGCTGTGGCCGGTCGACATCTGAACCGGAGATAGAAGCCGGCAGGCACCCGGGTTGGTCCGGGCCGCTGTCCCAGGGGACGTCCCCGGGGACGGGCCGGAAGGCGTCCTCGTCGTCTCGCGAGGTTGTCCTCCGGTTCTTCTGGCCGAGGTCTTGCGTTGGAGACTCTCTGCCATGCGACGGGGGAGGGGACCGAGATGAGACGGACCATGTTGATCGTTTTGCTCGCGGCCTGCGGAGGCGCAGACGACGAGCCTCCACCGGAGTCGGAGTCCCCGAGCATCGCCGTCCAGCCGACGGACGTCAGCGTGGTCGAGCCGAGCACGGCGACCTTCGCGGTCACCGCCGACGGGGAACCGCCGCTCACGTACCGGTGGGAGCGGAGGCGAGCGGGCGAGACGGACTTCACGCCGATCGACATCATGGTCGAGCCGGCCGCGGGAGACACGAGCTACGTGACGCCGCCGACCCAGGCGACCGACGACATGACCGAGCTCCGGGTCGTGGTCAGCAATGCCGGCGGCAGCGCCACCAGCGATGCCGCGACGCTCTCGGTCAGCTCGGTCGCGCCCGTGATCACCCGGCAACCGCGCGACAGGTCGGTCGTCGAGGGGACCGCGGCCCGCTTCGACGTGGTGACGGCCGGGACCGGTCTGGCCTACCAGTGGCAGAGCGCCCCCACGGCCACGGGGTCCTTCGCCGATCTACCGGGGGAGACGGCGCCGACCCTGACGTTCGCGCAGGCAGCGCTGGCGCAGAACGGGTCGCACGTGCGCGTCGTCGTCAGCAACGGGGCAGGCGCCGTCACCAGCACCGCCGCGAGGCTGCGCGTATCGGCGCTGGCAGCGGCGGCGCGGGTCTACGTGACAGACCCTTCCGACGTGACGACCTTCGACCGCTCGATCGCGACCACGGCCGGCCCCGACCACAGCGCGACCGCCGACATGGGCGCGGGCACCTTCGCGGCCAGCGCGATCGCGCTCGACAGCTCCGCCGCGGTGTTCGCCGGCCTCTTCCAGGTGAGGCTCATCAACAACACCGGCGCTCCGGTCACCATCGCCGCGGGCGCGCTACGGGCCCACGTCGAGGGCACCTATTCGCATCCGGTCCTTCCGTCCTCGAGCACCGCGACGAGCGCCTCGGCCTTCATGTCGGTGTCGGCGCAGGGCGCGGGCCTCTTCACCGCGCGCGCCGACCACCAGATCGGGTTTCAGTACGACCCGGACGGAAACGTCATCGCCAGCGTCGACAACTTCCGGAAGGTCTACGAGCAGAACGGCGCCACCGTGGACCTCGCCTCGGAGTCGCCGTCTGGCCTGGACCTCGACCTGGTGATGCCGGAGATCGTCGTGGGCCCCGGCGTGACGCTCTTCCTCGAGCTCCAGCTCCTGACCACCGCGCAGAGGGCCACCTCGGACTTCACCACGGTGCCGGCCAGGCTGACACTCACGCTGCCGGAGGGGGCCACGCTCGACAGCGACGCCGCGGTTCCTCTGACCTGGGTCCTGTGAGGCTCCGACGCCCGATCAGCCCGGGTGGCGCGCGACCGCGTCCCAGCAGGCCGCCTCGGCGACGTCGAACGCGGCGTCGTCGAGCTCGATCCGGCCGTCCTGGCCGGCGCGCACGAGGCCGTTGAACGCGCCGAACACCAGCTCCATGAGCAGCATCGGTGGGCCCGGCTTGAGGACGCCGGCCGCCTGGGCCGCCTGGACGAAGCCGGCGCCGAACTGCTTCAGGCCCTGGTCGAGCCGCTTGCTCTCGACGTCGAGATACGAGGCGTGGTGGTGGAACTCGAGGAAGGCAAAGGCCTCGGGGTGCTCGCGGGCGAAGCGGGCCATCTCGTGCCAGATCGCGCGGAACTGCTCGCGCGGCGGCGCGTCGATCGGGAACGCGGTGTGGACCGCCGCGGCGACGCGCTCCTTCCAGTGGCGGAAGAGCGCGTTGACCATCCGCTCCTTGGAATCGAAGTAGTAGTAGATCGTCCCGGCCGCGACGCCGGCGCGGCGGGCGACGTCGGGGACCGAGGTGCCGTGAAATCCGCGCTCGACGAAGAGCGCCAGGGCGGCCTCGAGGATCGGGTCGTACTTGTCGGCTCGCGCCGGCATGATTCGAATGAGTATTCGGTCACGGAAGCCGCCCGGTCAATCACGTGGCGAACAGGCGAGCAAGATCAATGGATTGATGCGAGTCGGTTGACATCCGAGGGGGCGCCGGTCTATCAGGGTTTTCGAATGAACGTTCAGTCCAGAACGCCCCGGCTCTCCATCCTCGTCCCTGGCCCGGCCGCGGCGCTCGCGGCGCTGGTGTCCGTCGCCGCGGTCGGCTGCGCGTCGGCGGACGAGGTCGCGTACGACAAGGCCGAGGCCGATCTGGCGGCCGAGGAGGCGCCCGAGGGCGGCGGCAAGTCGGACTTCCTCGACGTCTGCGATCTGGCCGGCTGGTACGGGGATGGCACCTGCGATCGGATGTGCCAGTCGCTCGATCCCGACTGTCCGCTGCTCGGCCCGGAGCCGACCGGCGCGGCGACCCGCTTCCCGATCGTCCTCCACCACGGCATGGCCGGTGGGCGCGCGTGGATCCTGACCTACCACGGGATCCGCGAGGCGCTGGCCGCCGATGGTCATGCGGTCTACCAGACCCAGGTGCCGCCGTTCGATTCGGTCGAGGTGCGCGGCGAGGCGCTGGCTGCGCAGATCGACGAGGTCCTGGCCGCCACCGGCGCGGAGAAGATCAACCTCGTGGCCCACGCGATGGGCGGGCTCGACGCGCGCTACGTCATCTCGACCCTCGGGTACGGCGATCGGATCGCGTCGCTCACCACGATGTCGAGCCCGCACCGGGGTGCGGCGCTGGCCGACTTCGCGCTGACGCTCGCGCCCGGCGACCTGCTCCTCGACGGGATCGCCGCGCTGGTCGGCGCCCACGTCAGCGACGTGGCCGGTGATCCGGACCTGCGCTCGGCCATGGAGGCGATGGCCGAGTCGAGCGCGGCGGCGTTCAACGCCCGCACACCCGACGACGACCGGGTCTACTACCAGTCGTGGTCGGGGGTCTCGAGCCTGCGCGGCAGCGCCGCCGACCGGGACCGCGCGGCCGCGGTGTGCGGCGACGTATCCCTCCTGCCCGACGACAGCCTCGACAAGCTGCGCCTCGAGTTCATGCCGTTCGCATCGATCGTCGGCCACGGATCGGACCAGCACGACGGCATGGTCACGGTGGCCAGCGCGCGCTGGGGCGACTTCCGCGGCTGCGTGCCGGCCGATCACGCCGACGAGATCGGCAACCTGACCACGAGCCGGCCGAACCCGCGCACCGGCTGGGACCCCGAGCGTTTCTGGCGTCAGGTCGCGTTCGAGCTCGCCGCGCGCGGCCTGTAGCGGCCACGGCGGCGAGCCCGGCGCGGATGCCGGGTCAGCGGAGGCGGCGCTGCTGCTGCACGTCGCCGTTCGACGGGGCGGACGGGGCGGCCTTCTCCTGCTTGCGCTCGCCCTCGAGCTTGATCCACTTGCGGTCGCGCGCCTGCCACGTCGTCGACTGGATCTCGCTCTTGGACTTCTCGACGTCACCCTGGTTGCGGCGGATGATCTTCGCCGCGTCGGTGGCGATCGTCTGGCGCAGCTCCTTGGGCATGCGCTTGCCGGCCACCGAGAAGCTGGTGCTCGGGCTGGGGCTGCCCCGGTGGGAGTCGATGCAGAAGACGTCGAGCTGGAGCTGACGGGTCTCGCCCGGCTGGAGGATGAGCTCCTGCTGGCTGCTCGGGCTCGCCTTGCTCCCGACCACCGTGAAGGGGCCGGCCGCGCCGAGCCGCTGGGGCGCCTTCTCCGGGTCGCCGCCCGGGACGAAGTAGATTCCCTCGGCGACGAACTTGGTGCTGGACTTGCCGGTGTTGCGGACGTCCACCACCATCTTGCCGTTGGTGCTGCCGTCGTAGCGAACCACTCGGATCTTCAGGGTCTCGCCCTTACCTCCCAGGTCGGGGAGGGGGACGAACTTGTCGGCCATGGCGGGCCGTGCCGCGATCGCGGCGAGGAAGAAGGTGGCGAGGGCGACCCGCCAGACGATGGATTTCATGCGCATGGGTACGATCGACCGGTCGAGACGGTCTGTTCCGGTCGGCCTTCCGCCTCATGGCGAGAGCGGCGCGCGGAGGATCACCGGGTTTCGCAGGGTGCCCGGGTCGATGAGCCGACCGTCGCGGCAGCGGCGGAGCTGGCTGTTGGCGATGTAGGCAAACCCGTTGCCCGCGATGACTCCGGTGGTCGGTGAATCGAAGAGGTCGCTGGCGGCCTCGAGGATCTGCACGCGCGTCACCCGGGTGATGGCGGGATCGAGATCGAGGCGCACGACGCGGGGGCGGCCATAGCCGTTCTGCACGGCGACGAGCGTGCGCTCGCGGATCGCCAGGCCGTCGATCGCGCCCAGGCTGAGCGCGGGGCCGCGGCCGAGGCGCCGGCGGGCGCCGGTCTCGACGTCGATGACGGTGATGCCGAGGACGTCGGCGACGAGGAGCCTGGCCGGGCCGGGGACGAATGCGATCCCGTTGGGATAGGCGAAGGTCCCCGGCGGGATGAACGGCGTGAGCTCGTCGCGGCCGGCGCGCAGCCGGTGGATGCCACCGCCCGCGCTGTCGGTGACGTAGACGTCGCCGGCATCCGAGATCGCGATGTCGTTGAGGAGGTGCGTGCCGGCCAGGCGGACATGGCGGCGGAGGGCTCCGGTGCGGGGATCGACCGCGACGAGGCCCGACCACCCGCCTCCGGACTTCCGCGCCGGGTTGTGCACGGCCCAGAGGAGGCCGCCGGGGCGGGCGTCGATGTGGAGGCCCAGGACCGCGCCGAGGCCGTCCCGGCCGCTCGGGACCAGATCCGAGGCGACGCCGTCGATCACCCGGACGATCTTCCGCTCGCAGATGCTGCCGAGGAAGTACGCGCCGGTCCGGGGATCGAAGGCGATGCCCTCGGGGATGAGCGTCGGCTGGTCGACGACGAAGAGGGGCTCGCTCGAGTGAACGCGCGGCGCCCGCGCCGCGACGCCGCGGGCCAGGGCGCGATACACGTCGCTGTCGACCAGGCCGGCGAAGTCCTCGTCGAGGACGCCCAGATCCCAGCCGATCGCGTCGAGGCGGGACAGGAGGTCGAGCGCGCCGTCCGGGTTGCCGCGGGCCCGCTCGACCATCGCGGCGATGTAGAGCGCGCCGCCGTCGCCGCCGTCGGTGGCGAGTCGCTCCTCGGCTGCGTGGGCCCACGAGAGCTCCTGGGGGACCGGCCGCGCCGTTCCACACGAGATCGCGACGGACAGGCCGATGGCGGTGAGGTGAGTCGCGCCCTTCATGGCCCGCCAGCATGCCGCGCGGCCGGACGCGCCGCTTTCAGGTTCTTGCGCGGCCATGGCGTCGCACGCGCCGGCGCCGTACATTGGGTCCGCGCCGATGCCACAGGTCGTCCGGTTCGAATGGGAATCCCTCGCCGTCGTCGACTGGCACTGTCCCGGAGACGCGGTCGGCACCGGCGCGGAGGAACGAGCGCCGGCGTACAAGGTGTCGATCGGTCGCGTGGGCGCCCATGCCTGCCACTTCTCCGACGGGCAGGTCGCGGCCGATACCGCCGGCCTCCTCCTGATCAACGCCGGCGAGTCGTTCCGCCCCATCCGCCGCACGCCCGGGCTCGACCGGCGAACGCTGATCTCGCTGTCGGAGAAGGCCATGCGCGATCTGGCGGGCGACGCTGCTCCCCGGTTCCCGCACAGGTACGTGCCGCTCAGCGCGGGGGCGGCGCTGGCCCACAACGCGCTCATCGATCGGGCGACGGATCCGCTCGCGGCCCATGAGCTGGCCCTGGCGATCGCCAGCGAGGCGTTCGTCGCCGATCGGGCTCCGCGGCCGGTCACCCGCCCGATCCGCGACGCGGTCCACGCCGTCCGTGAGACCCTGGCCGCCCGCTACGCCGAGCGGGTCCTCCTCGACGACCTGGCTGCCGCCGTGGCCCTCTCGCCCACGCACCTCAGCCGCAGCTTCCACGCCGTCCTCGGCGTGCGCCTCCACCACTACCTCACCCGGGTGCGCCTGCTGGCGGCGCTCGAGCGACTCCGCGGGCAAGCCCGCCCCGACCTCGCCGCCCTCGCGCTCGAGGTCGGCTTCTCGTCGCACAGCCACCTCACGACCGCGTTCCGCCTGTTCTTCGGCGTTCCGCCGTCGGTCATCCGCGCAGGAATCTGGAAGCGCGCCGCCCGCTGACGGCGCACGCTTCGGCCGTGCGCATCTTTCTCACCGGGGCCACCGGTCACGTCGGAGCCAGCGTCCTGTCCGCCCTGCGCCGCGCGGGCCATTCGGTCGTCGCCCTGGTCCGCTCGCCGGCCAGGGCGGAGGCGATCGCAACCGCCGGCGTGACTCCGATCGTCGGCGACCTCGCCGATCCCGACGTCTACGCCGGCGCGGCCGGGTCATGCGACGCGATCGTCCACACCGCCTTCGAGTACGGCCCCGCCGGTGAGGAGGACCGCGAGCGCGACGAGCGGGCCGTGGTCGCTCTCCTCGCCTCCGCCAGCCCTCATTTCGTTTACACCTCGAACGCCTACCTCCTCGACACCACGGGCCGCGAGCCGGTCGACGAGACCGTCGACGTCGCGACCGTCGGGAGGCCGGGCGGCACCTGGCGATTCGCCCTCGAGCGCCGGGTCCTCGAGGCGCCCATCCCGGCCGCGATCGTCCGACCCGGAATGGTCTACGGCGGTCAGCGCGGGACGGTGGCGGATCTCTTCGCCGCCCGCGGCAGTCCGATCGAGGCGGGCCCGGTTCGCGCGTCCGTCGTCTACCATCACGATCTGGCGGAGCTCTATCGCCTCGTGGTGGAGCGCCGGGCCACGGGCATCTTCCACGGCGTCGACGGCCAGCCGTTGCCGGCCTCCGAGCTCGTCCGTCTCGTCACCGAGGCTGGCGCCGGCGACCCGCCCGGCGGCCGTCCGGCCCCGCACACACTCGACGTCCTGCACCGCGACCTGGCGGTGACGTCGCCGCGCTCCTTCCACCTCGGCTGGCGCCCGCGCTTTCCCAGCTTCCGGGACGGCGCACCGACGGCCCGAGCCGAATGGCTTCACCTCCACGACGAGTACGGCGCGCGGTGAGCTATCGGGCAGCGCCCTGTCCGTCGCCCGACGGCATTCGCCAGGCGAGGGCGAGCACGGTGCGCGGGTCGCCATACCAGGAGCGCTCGGTGAACAGCGCCTTGACGTTGCTCGCGCCCGAGAGCTCCAGCAGCTGCTCGAAGAACCCGAGCGTCTGCCACGACGCCGCCTCCTCGGCCGGCATGCCCATGTGATAGCGGATGGCGATCAGCGCCTCGTCCTCGTGCAGCATGAGGACCTCGAGCGCCTCGAAGTCGAAGTAGGTCGACCGCAGGACGCGGAAGCGATTGATGGTCTCCATCGGATCGCCCGGCGAGACGAGGTCCGGCTCCGCGTCCTTCAACGGCTCGACCTGCGCTCGCCCCCACATGCGCACCAGCGCCAGGTCGTTGCGCGCGACCAGACGGAGGATCTGGTTGCCCATTCGCTCGAACGCGCCCATCGGGTACCAGGCGTCGGGCTCGATCCGGGTCTGGAGGTACGGCAGGTCCTCGGCCGGCAGGAGCTCGGACCAGTCGACCCCCTTCAGGGCGCGCAGCATGCGCACATAGTCGAGGAAGAGGACGCCCTTCACCCGGTAGGGGGCAAGCACGCCGCAGCTTACCCCGGGCTTGCCGACCCGGTGCCGCCGGGTGCAGTCTCGTGACGAGATCGTCATCACCCAGAAGGGGGGCTCGGATGGCTCATATCGCAATTCATCCCGCCGTCGACAACGGAGTGAAGCCCGGCGCAAAGGACTTCGCCGGCGGAACGCTGCGGTGCGCATGCGCCAAGGATCCGGTCGAGGTGGTCGTCACCGGGCAGTCCGCGTACAACCACGTGTGCGGCTGCACCAAGTGCTGGAAGCCCAAGGGGGCGCTCTTCTCGCAGGTCGCGGTCGTCCCGCGCGACAAGGCGCGGGTGAGCAAGAACGCCGACAAGCTCCAGGTCGTCGACGCCAAGGCGCTCATCGTTCGCCACGCCTGTCGCGAGTGCGGCGTCCACATGCAGGGCCTGGTCGAGAGGGAGAAGCACCCGTTCACCGGGTTGACCTTCATCCACACCGAGCTGTCGAAGGACGTGGGCTGGGCGCCCGCCGAGTTCGCCGGGTTCGTCTCCTCGATCATCGAGTCCGGCACGAAGCCCGACCAGATGGCCGCGGTCCGCGCGCGCGTCAAGGAGCTCGGCCTCGAGCCCTACGACTGCCTCTCGCCCGGCCTGATGGACTACATCGCCACGTTCACCGCCAAGGCGTCCGGCGTGCTCGTGGAGTGAGGTCGACCAGCGCCGAGCCGCGCCCGACCGGCGCCGCCGCCTCCATGAGCGAAGCCGACCGTGATCCCGTACCTCGAGGCGCCGCCGACCGCGGCCGAGCCGGGGTGATGGCCGTCTCAGCTCGCCCGGGACGCCAGCGCCACCGCGTCGGGACCTGCCGGGAAGCGGAGCTGTCCCGATGAGTCGTTCGCGGCGCGCCACACCGCTTCGGCCACGTCGGACTCGGTCGTCACCAGGGCCGGCTGCCCGATGGAGGCGAAGATCTGCCGCGCGAAGGGCGCGTAGGCGTCGGGGATCAGCCCCTCCATGCGGAGTGCCCCGTTGCTGGTGAAGCGCGTGGTCGGCGCGTAGCCCGGCTCGACCAGCTTCACGCGCACGTCGAAGGCCTCGAGCTCGAACGCGAGCGACGCGCTGAACCCCTCGATGGCCATCTTGCTCGCGGTGTAGACGGCGACCAGCGGCATCGGCGCGAGCGTCGCGCTCGAGGTCACGTTCACCACCACGCCTGATCGGCGCGCACGGAGCTGGGGCAGGACGGCCTGGGTCATGGCCATCACGCCGAAGGTGTTGGCCTCGAACACCTCGCGCACCGTCGTCATCGGGGTGGCCTCGAAGGCGCCCAGGAGCCCGATACCGGCGTTGTTGACCAGAACGTCGATGGGCGGAGAGGCCTCGAGCGCGGCCGCGATGCTCGCCGGCCTGGTCACGTCCAGCGCCACGACCCGGAGCCGGTCCGACCGGGGCAGGACTTCACCGCGCGGCGTGCGCATGGTCGCGACCACGTTCCAGCCCTGGGCGTGGAAGTGGCGCGCGGTCTCGAGGCCATAGCCCGAGGAACAACCCGTGATGAGCACGGTCTTCATGTCGACTCCTTTGCCGCTGCCGCGACGAGCGCGGCGTTGATGGTGACAACATAGCGGCGCCGTGCCGGACTCTCTACCATGCAGCGTCCATGTATTGTTTGCTAGAGTCCGGACGTGGGCGACCCCCTATCGGAAGTCATCGCGCTGCTCCGGCCACGCACCGTGTTCTCGAAGCGCATCAGCGGCGCGGGCCGCTGGGGTGTTCGCTACTCGGAGTTCGGCCAGCCCAGCTTCTGCGCCGTCCTGGAGGGCAGCTGTCGCCTGGCCGTCGACGGCGAACGCGCCTTGACGATCGAGGGGGGCGACTTCGTGCTCCTGCCGGCGACGCCGGGCTTCACCCTGTCGGGCTTCGAGCGGGTCAGGCCGGAGCGGATCGACCCGAAGGTGACGACCGCGCCGGCGGAGGAAGTTCGCCACGGCACCCGCGGTGGACGCCCCGACGTGCGGTTGCTCGGCGGCTACTTCCTGTTCGACTCGCCCGACGCGGCGCTGCTGGTGTCGCTGCTGCCGGCGGTCGTGCACGTGCGCGGCGTCGAGCGGCTCTCGGTGCTGGTGCGGCTGGTCGGCGATGAATCCATCGAGCGGAGATCGGGGCGCGACCTCGTGCTCACCCGGCTGGTGGAGGTGCTGCTCATCGAGGCGCTGCGGTCGACTCCGGGGGAAGACGCGCCTCCCGGGCTCCTGCGCGGACTGGCCGATGCGCGGCTGGCACCGGCGATACGGCAGATGCACGGTCAGCTCGCGCGTTCGTGGACCGTGGCCCAGCTGGCCAGGACGGCGGCGCTCTCGCGCTCGGCGTTCTTCGACCGCTTCACCCGCACCGTCGGGCTGACGCCGATGGACTACCTGGCCTCGTGGCGCATGGCGGTCGCGAGAAATCTGCTCCGCCGCCAGGACCTCGGAATCGCCGAGGTCGCCGAGCGCGTCGGCTACGCCTCGGCGAGCACCTTCAGCACCGCCTTCAGCCGCCGCGTCGGCCAGCCCCCCGGTCGCTACGCGCGGGCAGGCTAGGCCACCGGCGAGCCGACCGTTCCTCCGCCATGTCCCATGGCGAGAACGCTGCGCTGCACGCTGTCAGACAATGCCAGCGTCCGGGCCAACCCGCGGACCCGCTTTGGTGAACCCATGAGGGGGCGTGTTCGACGATCTCGCCGATCATCGAGGGGCAGGGAGGTGGCGGGCGCCGGGGGCAGCGCTGTCGATCGCGGTCCATGTGGCCGCGCTGGCGGGGTTCTACATCGCGGCGGTGTGGCGGGTGGGGAAGCTCGAGATCGAGGCGACGCCGCTCTTCATCGCGGTTCCCCTGTCGGCGGCCCACCTGGAGGAGGGGGAGAAGCCATCGCGGCCCGCGGCGGGGCACAAGGGGCCGACGCCGCGGCGCGCGCGCGAGCTCACCCAGGTGAGGAGGGACGCGGCGCCGCTCGCCGGGCGCGGCGATCCGGTGCCCGATCGCGTGCCCGACGCGGCCCCGAAGGCGGAGGTCGCCCTGATCAGCGACGGCCTCGAGCTGGCCAGCCGGTGCGGCGCAGGTCCGGGTTGCCTCTCGGCCCTCTTCGTCGACCTGCCCGACGCGGTGTGCGGCGACCGGCGGATCGAGGCCCGCGAGGAGTGCGACGACGGCAACCGGATGGACCGCGACGGCTGCTCGGCGGAGTGCGCGATCGAGAAGAGGACGGTGGTCGACAACCGGATCATCGAGGGCTACCGCATCGCCGGGGACCCGCAGATCCATCCGTCCGAGGACGTGCGCCAGATGATGGTGCTGAACAAGCAGAGCCGCATCCTGGGCGCGGTCAAGATGTGCATCTGGCGAGACGGGTCGGTGCTCTCGTTGCAGCTCCTCCGCTCGACCGGATACCGCGAGTACGACCAGCTCCTGCTCTCGAGGATGCGCGGCTGGCACTATCGCCCGTACGCGCTGGCCGACGGCACCGCGGTGACCGCGTGCACCGCGGTCGTCTTCGTCTATACCCTGGACATCCGCAAGCAGCGGGTGATGCTCCGCTGACCGGCTCCGGGCGGGCGCCGGCCGCTACTTCAGCTCGGTCGAGATCTTCCGCTTCTGCTCCTCGAGCTGCTTCACCCGCTCGCGCTCGCGGTGGAGCAGGGCGGCGTTCTTCTCCTTGGCCGCCCGTTCGGCCTGGGCCAGCGACGCGGAGCGCGCGATCTCGATCCTCGCCCGATCGAGCGCGGCCTTGAGCTGGATGTTGGCCTGGGCGAGCTGCTCGCGGCTCAGCACGACCTCGCTCTGCGCGACCGTGGCCGCGTTGACCGCGGTCTGGCGCGCGTCCTCGGCGCTCTGCCGCGCCCGCTCCTCGCTGCGCAGCACCACCAGCTGCTCGCTCACCTTGCGCTCGGCGGCGCGTGCGCGCTCCGCCTCCGCCCTGGCCAGCGACTCCTGATCCCTGGCCGCTCGCTCGGCGTCGCGGATCCGGACCAGGGCGACGGTGGAGGCGGCCACCAGGATCAGGAGGACCGCGAACGCGCCCACCACCAGGCCGCGCCGCCGCCGCGCCGCCCGCGTGCCCCGCTGGATCACCGCGGCCAGGTACTCGCGCTCGAGCGCGCCGAGCTCCCCCTTGTACCGGCGCGCGAAGCGCCGCGCTTCGTCCGACGTGTCGCCGGTCCACAGGAGCCACTCGGGTCGCGCGCTGGCGTCCCACTGGCGCGCCGCGCCGCGCAGGTGCTCGAGGAAGGCGCTGTCCTCGTGTCTCTCGTCGAGCCATCGGCGCAGGGTCGGCCAGCTCTGGATCAGCGACTCGTGGACGATCTCGACCGCCCGCTCGGCCACCTCGCCGCGGCTCTGGACCACCAGCAGCCTGGCCGCGACCAGGAGGTCGATGGTGCTCTCGACCTCGCGCGGCTCGTCGGACAGATCGACCAGCTCGCCGATCTGCGCGATGAGGCGGGTGCCGTCGGCGGTGACCAGCCGCTGGAAGATCTCCCGCGCGATGCGCTGCTGCCTGGGCGTCATGCTGGCCAGGACCTGGTCGGCGTGTCCGGCCAGGGCTCCGGCGATGCCGCCGATCGCCTCGTAGCTCGCCCGCGTGATGAGGCGCCGGTTGCGATCGCGGGCGTCCCACAGCTTGGCGGCGGCGAACTGGAGCAGCGGGAGGGCGCCGACCGTGGCCAGGAGCGAGTCGGCGATCTCCTCGGCGATGGCCGGATCCTCGAACCGGAACCGGACCGCGTCGAGCGGCTGCACCAGCGCCTCGATGAGCCCGTCGCGATCCGGCGGCGGCAGGAACACCAGGCCGTGCGCGAGCTGGTCGATGAAGGCCCGGTCCTCGGTGACCCGATCCAGGAAGTCGGAGCGCATGGAGATGACCACGCGGAGCGGAGACGACCAGTCGTCGGCCACGCCGGCCAGGCAGGCGGTGAACGCCTGCCGGAGCGCGGCATCCCCGACCAGGGTGTAGAGCTCCTCGAACTGGTCGACGAAGAGCAGCACCCGCTCGCCCTTCTGGTGCGCGCGCTCGCGCAGCGCCACACCGAGACAGCCGGGCTCGTCGCGCAGGCGCTGGTGCAGGCGGCGATCGTTGGGCGGGCGCTTCGACCCGGGCGACGAGGCCGACTCGAGCAGGGTGGCCAGGCTGGCCAGCGGATCCCGCCCGGGCCGGACCACCAGCACCTCCCAGTCCTCGCCCGAGTCGCGCAGCGCCGGGACCACGCCGGCCTGGACGAAGGACGACTTGCCGACCCCGGACGGGCCGATCACGCCGACCAGCGGGAGCTCACGGATCCGCTCGATGGTGTGGGTCACGTCGCGGGCGCGGCCGAAGAACCGGTCAGCGTCCGATTCCTTGAACGAGCGCAGGCCGAGGTAGGGGCCGTCGCTCTCGGTCAGCCGGCGGCGATGGGCGGGGGTCAGCCGGAGCAGCGCGTCCAGCAGCTCGCGCGCGCTGCCGTGGCGCTCGTGCTTTCGCTTGGCCAGGCAGCGGTCGACGATCCGCTCCAGCTCCGACGGCAGGGAGGGCAGGACGGTCGCGATCGACGGGATCGGCTGGTCGAGCGAGCTGGCCATGACGACCAGCTTCTCGCGGGTGACCGGCTCGAGCGGGTGCCTGCCGGCCAGGAGCTGCCACAGGATGATGCCGGCGGCCCAGATGTCGGCGCGCTGATCGATCTCCTCGCTCCCCCACTGCTCGGGTGCCATGTACGGCAGCGTCCCCACGTGGCCGGACAGGGTCGGCGAGGTGGAGGCCAGCGACAGCGTGCCCTCCGCGAAGGCGGATCCGGGCGGGTCGTTCTGTACGAACACCTTGGCGATGCCGAAATCGAGGACCTTGATGAGCCCGCGCGAGGTGACGACGATGTTCTCCGGCTTGAGATCCCGGTGGACGATGTCGAGGGAGTGGGCGTGCACGAGCGCCGACACGACCGGAATCATCGTCTCGACCGCACGGCGCGGCGGCAGCGGCCCGGTCTCGGCCAGCATGCTCGCCAGCGATTGCCCGTCGAGGAGCTCGAGCGCCATGAACGGCCTGCCCTCGTGCTCGTCCACCTCGTGGATGATGACGATGTTCTCGTGCGAGCAGCGCGCGGTCGCGCGCGCCTCGACCAGGAAGCGGGTGGTCAGATCGCGCGAGATGGTGTCGAGGAACTTGAGCGCCACCTTGCGGCCGAGCTTGAGGTCGCGCGCGACCATCACGCGGGCCATGCCGCCGCGCCCGAGCTCGCGGATGATCTCGTAGTGCTTGAGCCGGGCTCCGGCGCCGAGCTCGCCGGCGAGCGATGCGGCCGGGAACCGCTCGTCCACCAGGGTGGTCTCGGGCGACCCGGACCCGGTGCGGTGGCGGCGCGCGGTCTGGGTGTCGACCTCGCGCTGGTCGCGCCCGCGCTGGTCGCGCCCGCGCGGGGAGTCGCCCATGGGGCTCAGAACCTACCGCCCAGCACCAGGCCGGCCGCGTCGGGGGTTGCCAGTGGGGATACTCGAAGCGCGAAGCCGGATTCGCCGGGCATGACCGTGCGAGGGCGGTTGAGGTAAACCCATACCAGCCCGGTGACGGCGACCGCGCCGCCGGTGATGGCCGCGGTGATCGCGATGCGGTCCTCGAGCTCGGCCCGGGACTCGAGATCGGCCAGCGCGCGGCCGATCTCTCCCTGCGAGCAGCCGTCGTCCATGCACATCTGTTCGAGATCGGCGTCGTGCCGGTCCATGTCGGCGCGGGCCTTCAGCTCGAGGAGGCCGCCGAGGAGCATCAGTCCCGCCCCGGTTCCGGTGACCGCCCAGGGCTTCCAGCTGGGCCACGGCTGCTGGATCACCGCCGCCTCGGTGACACGGATGAGCCGGATGTCGACCGCCTCGGTCCTGCCCGGCACCGACGTGAAATCGCGCGTGACGGTCAGGAATCCCGGCTTGCGGGCCACGATCTGGTGGCGGCCGGCCAGCAGGCGGCGCGTGCTGCGGGCGGGACAGACCAGCAGGTCCTGCCCGTCCATCGTCACCCGGGCCCCCGGCTCGCCGCAGCTCACCCGGAGCGCCGCGATCTGTCCCTCGAGCAGCTTGCGGTAGTTGACCGTCTCCGCATAGACCTCCGGCTTCTGGTGCGGCGCGGGGCCGTACTTCAGCGCCAGGAGCGCGCTCTCGTACGCCTCGAGCGGCCGGCCCAGGTTGATGAGGCAGACGACCATGTTGGCGCGGATGGCCGGGTGGTCCCAGGCGCGGATCGCGAGGCGGTACTGCTCGAGCGCCGCCGCGTAGCGGTTCTCGACCAGGAGCTCGTTCCCCCTGGCGAGCAGCTCGGTCGCCCGCGCCTTCCGCTCCGCCGAGACTCCGATGGACCAGGGCTGGGAGGCGGCGCGGTCGTCACCCGGCGGGCCGGGCGGCTCGGGCACGGCGGGCGGCCCGGGCACGGCGTGCGGATCCGCTCCGGCCGATCCGCCGAACAGCGCGACCAGCGCCAGGGCCGCGGTCGACCGCCGGATCATCGGCCTCGCCTCCCGCGAGCCTGGCAATCGCTGTCGTCCCCGTCGGTGAGACCATCGTCGTCGTCGTCGACGCCGTCGCTACAGCCGGTCTCGCTGGCGCGCTGGTTCCAGAAGCGCGTCCTCACGAACTGGCCGAGGCCGCCGACCTCGAAGATGACGTTCGTCATCAACAGCCGCGACGGCGACGCCGCGACCACGTCCCCGGGCAGCGCCGAGGAGCGGATCGGCGACCAGACCCGGCCGTCGAAGTGTGCCTCGCTGCCCAGGAACACGTCGTCGGAGGCGGTGCCGACCAGGTGGCCGAAACCGGTCGTGACCTGGGAGCTCCATGCCGCGCCATCCCAGTGGCGGAGCCGCGCGTCATCGTCGTCGCCGCCGAGCCCCTGGAACACCCACACGTCGCCGGGTCCGCTGCCCCAGACCGACAGGAACGGCTGGTTCCCCTCGGCGCCGTCGTGGCAGGTCCACGCGGAGCCGTCGAAGTGGGCCAGGAGATCGTTCCCCACCACCCACACGTCCTCGGCGCTGCTCGCCCAGCCCTCGGTGCCCACCCCCAGGCCGCACGGCGGCTCGATCGCGGGGAGATCGATCCAGCTCTGGCCGTCGAAGTGGACGATGCGCGAGGGCGCCGCGTCCTCGCTGGTCATCGCGTACACGTCCGTCGAGCCGGCCGTCCACAGATCGATGAACCTGGCGCCCGGCTCGGCGTGCACGAGCGACCAGGTCGCGCCGTCCCACTCGTAGATGGTGCCGCCGCTGCCGGCCGCGAAGCCGCGGCCGCCGGCGAATCCGGTCACCTGGTTCAGGTTCTCGTCGAAGGAGTACGTCGCGCCATCGGAGTGGAGAGCAACCCCTTCACCGGTCCCGCGCACGGAGCCGACCGCGATCCACTGGTCGCGCTCGATCGCCCATGCGTCGAACCAGTCGCCGTCCGGAGCCAGCGTGGGGCCGGTTCCGGCCCCGAACCAGCGCCTCACCGCGCCCTCGTCGTCCAGATCCCGGGCTGCGACCGCGGTCGCGCGCCCGTCCACCCAGAGCGGCTGCGCGCCGTCGCTGTGCCCCTCGAGCAGGAGCGACCAGCTCGACCCGTCGTAGCGCCACACGTCACCGCGGGGGCCGACGCTGACCCAGAGGTCGTTCGCTCCGGTCGCGGCGATCCATCCCCGGCCGTTCAGCTCCTCCTCGAAGGACAGCATGACCCGCCAGCGCTGGCCGTCGAAGCGGCGCACGCTGCTGCCGCTGACGGTCCAGATCTCGCTGCTCGAAGCGGCCCAGATCCCGGCCAGGTCCTCGGTCGTGCCGCTGTCGATGGCCGACCACCGGCGACCGTCGTAGCGGACGAGGTGCCCGTCCTCACCGGCGGCGTAGACCTCGTCCGGCCCGACGCCCCAGATCGCCTGCAGCCTGGCCGACCCGGGGGTGCGCTGCGCCGACCAGCGCGCGCCGTCGAAGTGAATCACGCCCTCCCTGCCGACCGCGAAGACGTCGGAGGCCGAGCTGCCCCAGATCTCGATCAGGCCGCGAACCGGCGCCGCCACCACGCTCCAGCGCGAGCCGTCCCAGTGAGCGAGATTGTCCCCGTCGATGCCGAGCACCCAGATGTCGCGCGCCGAGCTCGCCCACAGCGCGGTGCCCCGGGCCAGGTCATCGTCGCCGCCGACCAGGTCCCAGCCTTGCCCTCCCTCGGCGGTGGTGCGGACGACGCCGGCTTGGATGATCGCGAAGAGCGAGTCGCCCGTGCCCCAGATATCGCCGATCGAACCGATGGCCGTGCCCGGCTGGGCCGGAGACTCGAGCGACCAGCCGAACTTCATGCAGGTCCCGCTGGTCAGGCCGGAGCAGTCGTCGGCGCAGGCCTGTCGGCCGGCGTCCAGGCCCAGCGCGAAACAGGACGCCGCGCCCGCCGGATCGAAGTCGGTGGGGTCGCAGGACTCATGGTCCTCGTCGAGGTGGCCGTCGCGGCAGGCTCCGGAGCAGCCCGATGAATCGATCCGGCAGCTGTCGTCGCAGGCGAGCTCTCCCCCGTAAGTCTGGTAGTCGTCGATGCAGGTCCGGTCACCGAAATCGCTGCCCTCGCACTCGTCCCGGCCGTTCAGCACGCCGTCCCCGCACGACGAGACGCAGTGTCCACCCAGGCAAACGCGCGCGCCGTCCGCACAGGCGATGCCGTCGGCCGCCGCCAGGCAATCGTCGCCCGGAGTCGAGCAGGTGTGGTTGACGGTGTCGCACACGCTGTCTGGACTGCAGATCCGGCCATCTCGGCACACGGTCCAGTCAGATTCGACGCAGCCCGCCATCAGGAGCGGCAGGATCGAGATCGGAAGCACACGAAGAACCATCGGGTCGAGCTTGCTCACGGCCACTCTCCATCGCGGAGACGAGGTCACAGTCGCCACCGGGCCGCGTGGTCCTTCAGGCCGGATGTCAGCCTGTGCAGGCCTGGGAACCTATCACGACCCGCGCCGCTCGACGCCTGTCCCCTGCTGGCCGGCGCAGCTCCGGCGCGCCGGGCGGGACGTGCGTGGCGACACGGCCGCGGACGCAGCTCGCCGGGTATCGGGGCTGCGTGCACGGCGGTAGACTCGCCTTGCCGTCGGAGACCTCCGCCATGACCACCGTCGACGTCCAGCAAAGCGGCATCTGGCAGCTGTCCAGCGTCATCGTGGCCGACGCCGGTGAGTGCCTCGTCATCGACCCTGGATACTTCCCGCGCGAGCTGGCGGACCTGGCCGGCGCGGCCGCCGCGCGCGGCAGGACCGCCCGCGTGGCCTTCACTCACGGCCACTGGGATCACGTGATCGGCTGGAGCAGCTTCCCGGGCGCCGAGGTGGTCGGCTCGACCCGCCTGGCTGACGACGTCGCCGGCGATGCGGCGCCCGCGGCGCGCAACCTGGCCAGCGCGCGCGACTTCGACGGGCGCTGGTACGTCGCGCGCCCCGAGCCGCTCGCCTGGCCCGAGCGGGTGCGCCCGATCGGCGACGGCGAGACCCTGACCGTCGGCGGGGCGACGCTCCTCGCGCTCGCTCTGCCCGGCCACAGCCCGGACGGCCTCGCGCTCTTGCTCGACCGTCCGCGGGTCCTCTTCGCCGGTGACCACCTGTCGCCGTGCGAGATCCCGTTCGTCGACGATCTCGACGACTACCGCGCCACCTTGCGCCGCCTGCTCGCGCTCCTGCCCGAGCTCGACGAGGTGGTCCCGGGCCATGGTCCGCGCCTCACCTCGGCCCAGGCCGCCGACATCGCGCGCGCCGATCTCGAGTACCTGGAGGCGCTGGCCGACGCCGGCCGCGACGCCGCCGCCATCCCTCTGCCGCGCGCCGCCGACGTGCCCGGCATGCGCGAGCATCACGCCGACAACATCGCGGCGGCACGCCGCCCGCGCTAGAACGACACCGCGATGAGGTCACCGGTCCTGCTGACGGTCATCGCCCTCTCGACGGCGTGCGACGACGCGGCGCCACCGGCGGATTCCTGCCCGGCGCCGACGATCGAGGCCGGCGACCCATCTCCGCAGCTCGCCAGCGCGCCGGCCGCGGTGCGGGTGGGTGCGAGCACGTACTCGGGGCAGGGGCTCACCACCACGCGCGCGCGGGCCGAGCTGCGGTTCGAGCCCCTCCCCGCGCTTCATGTGGTCGACTCCGAGGAGGGAGCTTGTCGCCGCCTGGCGGCCGCGATCTACCACTGCCAGCCGGCCTGTCCGTCGGACGCCCTCTGCACCGGCGAGAATCTCTGCACGACCGTCGGGCTGGCCCGGTCGGCCGGCGCGCTCACGGTCACCGTCGGTGACGACCCGGCGGTCCTGCAGCCGGACGCGACCCTCCGCTACCAGAGCGACGAGCTCGCGCCCGCCGCTTGCTCGTCGGTCGACGTGACCGCGGCCGGCGATGACTTCCCGCCGTTTGCGCTCGAGTCGGCGCTGGTCCCGCCGGTCGAGATCACCAACCTGGCGGAGCTCGGCTACTTCGCGGGGGAGGGCCTGACGGTCCGCTGGCAGCCCGCCGATCCGGGCGCCCGGGTCCGGATCACCTTCCGGGCCGACTCGGCCAGCCACGGCGCCGTCTACCCCTCGATCATCGAGTGCGACGCGCGCGACGACGCCGGCGAGATCGACGTGCCGGTATCGATGATGGACGCACACATCGCCGAGTTCGGGTGTGGGCTGTGTCCATCGACGTCGGTGACTCGATACCGGCGAGCGGTCACCGTGGCCGACGAGACCGAGGTGGAGCTCGTCACCGAGGACGAGCAGCTCATCTTTCTCTACCCGGGCGGGGTCGGGGTGCCCCGGGGCTTGCCCTGACGATGTCCCTCGCCTTCTCCGTCTCGGCGGTCGACCGCGAATCGCGCGCGCGGCGCGGCTCGTTCATGACGCGCCACGGTCGCGTCGAGACGCCGGTGTTCATGGTGGTGGGCACCCGCGCGACGGTCACCGGCCTCGACCCGACCGATCTGGCTCGGGTCGGCGCGCAGGTCCTGCTCGGCAACACGTACCACCTCATGCTGCGGCCCGGCATCGAGGTGTTTCGCCGGGTCGGCGGGGTCCACGGCTTCATGGGCTGGAGCGGGCCGATCCTCACCGACTCCGGCGGCTACCAGATCTTCTCCCTGTCGGCCGACCGGACCATCAGCGAGGTCGGCGCGACCTTTCGCAGCTACGTCGATCAGCGCATGCACGTCCTGTCGCCGGAGCGATCCATCGAGGTGCAGAGCGCGATCGGCTCCGACATCATGATGGTGCTCGACGTCTGCATCGATTCGCGGTCGGACGAGGCGGCCACCCGCGCGGCCATGGAGCGGACCCACCGCTGGGCGCTGCGCAGCCTGGCGGCCCGGACCGATCCGGCCCAGGCGCTGTTCGCCATCGTGCAGGGCGGGGTGGTGCCGTCGCTGCGGGTCGAGTCGGCCGGCTTCCTGGCCGACCACCCGTTCGACGGGCTCGCCATCGGCGGTCTCGCGGTCGGCGACAGCCGCGCCCAGCGCGAGGAGGTCACCCACCAGTCGGCCGAGCTTCTGCCCGCCGATCGACCGCGCTACCTCATGGGGGTCGGCACGCCGCCCGATCTGCTCCACGCGATGCTGGCCGGCATCGACATGTTCGACTGCGTCCTGCCGACTCACCTGGCCTGGCAGGGCACCGCGTTCACGTCGACGGGGCGGGTCCGGCTGACCCGCGGGCCGAGCTCCTCGGTCGACGCGCCGCTCGACGCGGCGTGCGGCTGCGCGACGTGCGAGCGGTTCACCCGCGCCTACCTGCACCACCTGTTCAAGTGCAGCGAGCCGCTCGGACCGCGGCTGGTCTCGCTCCACAACCTGCATCACTATCACTCGCTCATGGCCGACGCGCGCCGCGAGATCGAGGCGGGGACCTACGCCGCGTGGGCCCGGACCAAGCTGGACGCGATCGATCGCCACGAGCACAGCGCGCGCCGCCTGGGCCGGACCGCCTGATGAGCGATCGATGAGCGATCACGAGGTCGTCACCACCCGGAGCGGCGCGCGGGCCATGCTCGATCGCGCCACCGGCCAGGTCATGCACCCGGTGGTGGGACCGCTGGCCGAGGCGGAGGAGCTCTACGTCGCACCGTCGCGGCTGGCCGAGCGGCTGAGCGCCCCGGCGCGCGAGCCGCTCGTCGTCCTCGACGTCGGCCTCGGCGCCGGTTCCAACGCGGTCGCGGCGTGGCGGGTATCCGAGGCCCGCGCCGGCGGCCGGGTGATGGAGATCGTCAGCTTCGACCGGACCGTGGCCGCCCTCGCCCTCGCCCTCGAGCCGGACCACGCGCCCGCGTTCGGTCTCGACGGCCCCGCCGGCGCCGCCGCGCGCGCGCTGCTCGCCGACGGTTGCCACGCCACGCCGCGCACGACCTGGCGGCTGGTGCTCGGCGACCTGCCGGGCGCGCTGTCGGCGACCGCGCTCGCCGCCGACGTCGTCTTCTGGGATCCGTTCTCGCCGAGCGCGAACCCGGATCTGTGGAGCCTGGCCGCGTTCGCCGCGCTGCGCAGCCGCTGCGGCGACCGGGCCACGGTGCACACCTACAGCGCGGCCACGTCGACCCGCGCGGCCATGCTGCTGGCCGGCTTCGCGGTCGGGGCCGGCGCATCGACCGGCACGATGGGGCAGACCACCGTCGGCGCGATCGACCCGGCCGACCTGGCGCAGCCGCTCGACCGACGGTGGCTCGATCGCCTGCGGCGCTCCTCCGCCCCGCTGCCGGTGGACGCGCCGGTGGACGCGTTCGATCGGATCGCGGCGATGCGCCAGTTCGTGTCGTGGCCGCCGGTGCCTGATCTTTGATTTTGGGGCTGCGGACCGGACCCGGTGAGCCCCTCGTCAGGGCTCCGGCTTCCCGATCGCGGCGCGCACCTCGGCGACGCTTCGCTCACTCCAGTGGGTGGTGAAGTTCTCGACCGTCGACAGCGTGCGCGCCTCCATCCGGTCGCAGCACACGACGCCGCGCAGGTGATCGACCTCGTGCTGGAGGATGCGCGCGTACCAGCCGATCGCGACCTTGACGACGCGCTGGCCGTGCTCGTCGAGCGCCTCGACCCGGACCTTGCGCACGCGCGGCACGACCATGGTGAAACCGGCGAAGCTGAGGCAGCCCTCGAACGCATCCACCACCTCGTCGGTCCGGTCGGTGAGGGTCGGGTTGACCAGCACGTGGAATGGCATCGCGTCGCGCTCGCGGGCCGCGCGCTCCTCGTCGGACAGGTCGTCGGGCCCGCCCGGATCCTCGATCACGACGAGCTGGATCGACTCGCCGATCTGCGGCGCGGCGAGCCCGACCCCGGGGGCCGCCCGCATCGTGTCGCGCATGTCATCGATGAGCTGCCGGATCCGGGGCGTGGCCAGCTCCGCGGGATCGAGGGGGCGGGCGACCTGGCGCAGCACCGGGTCGCCGACCTGGACGATGGGGAGGATCGCCACGGTGACTACCGGTTGAGCGAGCTCATCGCCGCGGCCGGGTAGCGCAATCCCGCCGCGGCGCCGACCGGGGCGATCGCGTCGATCCGGGCCAGCTCGTCGGCGGTGAGGGAGACCCGCTCGGCGGCCACGTTCTCCTCGAGGTAGCTCCGCCGCTTGGTCCCCGGGATCGGGACGATGTCATCGCCGCGGGAGAGCACCCAGGCAAGGGCGAGCTGCCCGGCGGTGACGCCCTTGTCGCGGGCGACCTGG
>DATHKR010000181.1:0-28342 GCA_035489015.1 Kofleriaceae bacterium
GCTCGCCGTCTTGTTCGCGCTCCTCCGGACCGAGGTCGATCCGGACCCGCGCCATGACGCCGACCAGCGCGTCGTCGCCTCGCTCGGGCGCGCCGGCCAGGGCGGCCCGCACCGCGGCGCGCATGGCCGCCGCGTCGGCGAAGCGCCGCTCGCGATCGCCGGCCAGCGCGCGGTCGACCACCGCGCACACCGCGCCGGGCAGATCCGGTCGCCGCTCGCCGACCGGCGCCGCCTCGCCGATCATCGCGCGGGCCAGCACCTCGGACGGGCTGCCGCCGCCGTGCGGCGCGTCGCCGGTCAATGCGCGGTGGAGGCAGGCGCCGAGCTGGTAGAGGTCCGAGCGCGCGTCCACCTCCTCGCCGCGCGCCTGCTCGGGCGACAGGTACTCGAGGGTGCCGGCCAGCTGGCCCTCGCCGGTCAACCGACCGGTCAGCCCCTCGAGCACGCGGGCCAGGCCGAAGTCGACCACCTTCACCGTTCCGCTCGCGCACACGAACAGGTTGCGCGGGGTGAGGTCGCGGTGGACCAGGCCGACCCGGCGCCCGGCCTCGTCGCGGAGGGCGTGGGCGTACTCGAGCGCGGCCAGCGCCTGGTCGGCGATGGCGAGCTGGAGCCACCACGGCAGCGCGCCGCGCTCCACCCTGGCGTCGAGGTCGAGCCAGGTGCAGCCGCGCAGGAGCTCCATGACGATGAAGTAGCCGGCCTGGTCGGCGATGAGGTCGTGCACCTCGACGATGTTCGGGTGCTCGAGCTGGGCGCACAGGCGCGCCTCGCGGAAGAAGCGCTGCACCTGGCGCGCGTCGAGCGAGTGGACCACCGCGAGCCGCTTGAGCGCGACCGGCTTGCGGAAGCCGCCCGGACCGACGCGCACCGCCCGGAACACCTCGCCCATGCCGCCGCTGCCGATGCGGCCGAGGACCCGGAAGCCGGGCAGCGTGGGCAGCGAGGTCATGGGGGCGAGCCGCCGACCGGCGCGCGGCGTCCATTATGGCGCCATCCGGCGCCCTCGCGCGCGCCGCGGCGCGCTCCACCACTCGCTCAACCAGGCGGCGCGATCGCCTCCAGGCGGGTGACCAGGCTGCGGAACTCCAGCTCTTCGAACCAGCGGCGCAGACCGGCCGCCGCGGCCGCGTTCCAGGGGGCGTGGTGGGGTCCTTCGCCGAGGGCAAGGTCGGTCGACAGGCGGCCCAGCCACTCGACCCGGCGCAGCTGATCGGCGTGGGCCTGGACCACCGGGCGGAGATGGGTCGGTGCCAGCGAGTCGACCGCGGCGAGGAGACCGGCGATGTCGCGATGCGCGGTGACCCAGCGCGCGGCGGTGCGCGGCCCGACCCCCGGCACACCGGGGAGCTCGTCGGCCGGATCGCCGAGGAAGGCGCGCAGCGACGGGAGCTGGTGCGGCGCGACCCCGTACTGCTTCTCGACCGCGGCCTGGTCGTAATCGACGTGAGGGCCGCCGCGCCGGCCGATGAACACGACGCGCACGCGCGGGCCGATCGTCTGGAGGAGGTCCCTGTCGCCGGTCACCACCAGGACGTCGCTGCCGGCCCCGGCCGCGACGGCGGCCGCGGTGGCCAGGACGTCGTCCGCCTCCTCGCCGTCGACTCGCAGGACCGGCGCGCCGATCGCCTCGCACAGGTCGCGCGCGCGGCCGAGCTGGACGGCGAGATCCGACGGCAGCGGCGGGCGGCTGGCCTTGTAGCCCGGCTCGACCGCGCGGCGCCGGCGGGCCCCGGCGTCGAAGGCGAGGCCGATGCCGGCCGGCCGCCGCTCGCGCACGAGCTTGCACAGGAGCGAGGACATCCCGTAGAGCGCGCCGGTCGGCTCGCCGCGGCTGGTGTTCATCGCCGGCAGCGCATGGTGGGCCCGGTGGAGCAGCGAGTGAGAGTCGATGAGGACGATCGGGCCGGTCATCGGTGCACTGAATCAGTAGCCGCGCTGCTTGTCGATCAGGTTGCGGAGCGGCTGGCCGGCGACGTACCGGCGCAGGTTGTCGAGGAAGAGGGCCATGGTTCGCTCGAGCCGGCCGGGAAAGGCCGCTCCCCAGTGGGGGGTGAGGATCACCTGGTCCATGGCCCACAGCGCGGAGTCGACCGGCAGCGGCTCGCGCTCGAACACGTCGAGCCCGGCGCCGGCGAGGTGGCCGCTGGCCAGCGCGGCCGCCAGCGCGTCCTCGTCGACCACCTTGCCGCGCCCGACGCTGACGAAGATCGCGCCCGGCTTCATCCGCGCAAACGCCTCGGCCGAGAAGAAGCGGCGGGTCTCGCGCGTGTATGGCATGGCCGACACCACCACGTCGGCCTCGGGCAGGAGCGCGAGCAGATCGCCCGGGCCGCCCACGCGCTCGGTCCCCGGGGCGGGTAGCTCGGGCCGGCGGCGGACGCCCAGCACGCGGAGATCGAGGGCGGCGCCGATGCGGGCCAGGCGCGAGCCGATCGCGCCCAGCCCGGCCACCAGCATCGTCTTGCTGGCCAGCTCGGCGAAGCGCTCGGGCGGCGGCTTGTGCCACACCCGCTCGCGCTGGGCCGACCACGCCTGCGGCAGGCGGCGGTGGAGCGCGAGGATGTAGCCGAGCGCCTGCTCGACCACCACCGCCGCGGAGATGCCCGACGCGCTGGTCAGCGCGAAGTCGCGCAGGGCGGCCTCCGGGCAGTCGACCAGCCACTCGGCGCCGGCGTACCACTGCTGGTACCAGCGCAGCGCGGGCAGCGCGAGCAGGTGATCCGGCGCGACCCAGCCGCCGGCGATCTCGATGCGCGCGCGCTGCTCGTCGCTGCCGGACCGATCCGCGTCGAGGCCGATCCGGATCTCGCGACCGGGCGCGATCTCCTCGATGCGCGCGATCTGATCGCTCGTCACCGCGGCCGGATCGATCGCGAGCAGGATCGCGCCGGGCTCGACGGCGCGCGAGGCGTGGTCATCCATCCGACGGAGCGTGAAAGGCCGGCAAGATCTGCGCAAGGTGCAGCGGCCGCGCGCTGGAACGGCTCACCGGCACGTAAGCCGTCCAACGGAACGCACCTTCTCCCCCAAGAATCGGGCACCAGAGGGCCTTTCGCCTGGCGGCTGGCGCCATCGACGCTACAAGGCCCAGCGCGCGGCTGAGCTCTCGGGGGCGAGGGCTCGGCGTTGCTCGCGCAGAACCACCAGTCCGGAGGAAATGAATGCATCATTCCGACCGGGCGAGCGCGTCCCTGCGCTCGCTCTTCGCACTCGTCTTGCCTGGAGTCGGCGCGCTGACCCTGGCGGCCTGCTCCAGCGGCGAGATCGTCGATCCCGCCGACCAGCCCGACGGCACCTGCCAGGATGGCGCGTGCGCCGACGATGGCGCCGACGGCACGGGCGCCGACGACGACGACGGCTCTCCCGGCGCCGGTCTCACGCCGCCGCAGCCGACCAGCGGGTCGGTCGCGGTCACCCTCCACCCCGGTGAGTCCGCCGCGATCGGGAATCCGACCGTGGTCAGCTTCGGCGCGCCGTTTCCGCCGGGCGCGCTGGCCGACGTCGCGCTCCTGCGCGCCACCGACGCGAGCGGCCACGAGCTGCCGATTCACGCCGCCGAGCTCCTGCCGTGGCGGGTGTGGCCCGGCCACAGCGGCACGCCGTCGGTGCGCGCCGCGCGGGTCTCGGTCGAGGTCACCTTCGCCGAGCGCGCGCCGCTGGAGATCCGGCTCGAGATCGGCGCCGCGCCGGACGCGCACCTGCCCGCGCCCGGCGATCCGCGGGCCGGCTGGGTGGACGTCACCGACGGGGAGTATCCGGCCGGCACCGTGCGCGAGCCGCCGGTCTACGCCGCCTTCACCGCCGAGTGGCTGGGCGCCTGTCAGCTCCACACCCGGACCACGCCGGTCGGCAGCGATCCGGCCTGGGACTGGCTCGACCAGTCGTTCCTCGGCTCGGCCCACACCGCGGTGAACGACGTGCCGTCGTCGGTGTCCGACGCCGAGCGGGTCCCGTACACGTCCGACTACGAACCGTGGCTGTTCGACCGGGCCGCCACCCTGTTCAGCGCCTACACCCGCACCGGCGACGTGGACTGGCTCCGCCGCGCCCACCGCGCGGCCCAGTTCTACGCCGCCCACGTCGACGGCGCCGGCTACTTCGATCTCAAGGAGGACCCCGACCTCAAGTACAGCTACGGCCGCTCGCTGGTGCTCGACCTCGCGCTGACCGGCGATGACGACCAGGTCCCGGTCATCGAGCGAATCGCCGCGGCCGGGAAGGAGTGGGATCCGACCTACGACCTCGACACCAACTTCTGGACCGAGCGCCACCAGGCCTACGCGCTCCTGGCCGCGCTGTCGGCGTGGGAGGCGACCGGCGACGAGCAGCACGCGGCGCGCGCCGACCAGATCGCCGAGGTCTCCTTCGCGATGGCGGCGGACCCGGCCGGGTCGTGGCAGGCCGAGGGCTGCACGCTCCACGGCATGACCGCCCACGAGGGCGCCGGCGGCGACGTGCCGGTCTGCTCGCCGTGGATGAGCGCACTCTTCGCCGACGCGGTGTGGGCGTATTACATCCAGACCGGCGCCGACGACGCGCTCGGCTTCCTGGCCGGCCTCGGCCACTTCGTCGCCGACTACGGCCTCTACCCCGGCGGCGAGGGGATCGATCTCACCCTGCCGTGGTACCTGGCCTCGAACGAGGAGACGTTCTCCGACGACGGCCCGTGGGGCGACGTCGAGCACACCTGCGACGTGGCCGGGCTGGTCGCGCGCGCGGCCTGGGCCGAGAAGCAGCTCGGCCACGACCCGGCCGAGCTGCGCGCCACCGCCGAGCAGCTGATCGAGGGATGCCAGTGGGACCTGGACATGTGGCATCGCCCCGACGCGCCCGCGGCCGGCAAGACCGAGTGGCGGCTGTCGCCGCCGCGCAAGTTCAACTGGTGGTTCGGCACCACCAGCGATCTGCCGTGGCTCATGAGCGAGACGAAATGACCGGACCAGGCTGACCTGAAGGGTCGACGCAGGAGCCGGGCCGCCGGCTCCGCGTGCCCGCGCCTCGGCAACCGTTTACCCTTCGGGATGCGACCCGAGACGCCCCTCCCCTTCCTGCTCCTGGCCGCCCTCGCCGCGCTGTCGGCGTGCGGCGGTCCGGGCGGGTCCTCCGCCGCGGCCGTCGAGCCCACCGGGCCGGCCGCCCGACGACCCGAGGCCACCGCGACCGGCGACGGCCTGTTCGCCCGCTTCCCCGCGTCCGGATCGGTCGCTGTCACCCTCCACCCGGGCGCCGAGGCGGTGATCGGCCGCCCGACCGTGGTCTCGTTCGGCGCGCCGTTTCCGCCCGGTGTGCTGACCGGCGCCGACCAGCTGCGCGCGTTCGACCGCGGCGGGACCGAGCTCGAGATCCACGCCGCCGCGCTCTTGCCCTGGCGACCGTGGCCGGGCCGCGCCGGCGTCCGACCCTCGGTCCGTGCCGCGATGGTGTCGATCGAGGTGACGCTGCCGGAGCGCGCCCCGCTCCCCATCACGCTCCAGTACGGCGCTCCCCCGCGCGCCCGCCTGGCCGCGCCGGCCGACCCGCGCGCCGACTGGGTGGACGTGACCGACGGCGAGTATCAGGCCGGCGCCGCGCGCGAGCCGCGCGTCTACGCCACCTTCACCCCCGACTGGCTGAGCGCCTGCCTGCTCCGCACCCGCGCGACCCCGGCTGGCCGCGACGGCGG
Organism: Kofleriaceae bacterium; assembly: GCA_035489015.1. GTDB lineage: Bacteria > Myxococcota_A > Polyangia > Haliangiales > Haliangiaceae > DATFRY01. Next base: position 5,666 of record DATHKR010000181.1, read on the forward strand.
GTGGGCGTGGTTCGATCGCGCCCTGGTCGCGTACGCGCGGACCGCGGTCAACGATGTGCCGGCGGCGGTGACCAACCGCCTGCCGATCGAGACCGATCACGAGCCGTGGCTGTTCGATCGCACCGCGACGCTGTTCGGGGTGTACGTCCGCACCGGCGACGTGAAGTGGCTGCGGCACGCGCACCGCTCGGCCCAGTTCTACCTGAAGCACATCACCGCCGACGGTCACTTCGATCTCAAGCCGCAGCCGGACATGAAGTACGGCTACGGCCGCTCGCTGCTCATGGACTTCCAGATGACCGGCGACCCGGCCATGCTGGACGGCATCGAGCGGATCGCCGCCGCCGCCACCGAGTGGAAGGCGGTCTACGGCCCGCGCACGAACTTCTGGACCGAGCGGCACCAGGCCTATGCGCTCCTGGCCGCGCTGTCCGCCTGGGAGGCGAACGGCGCCGACGCCCACGCCACCCGCGCGCGCGAGGTCGCCGACGCGTCCTTCGCCATGGCCGCGCGCCCGGCCGGCTCGTGGCGCGCCGAGGGCTGCCTGCTCCACACCATGGACTCGCACGAGGGCTCGGGCGGCCCGGAGCCGGTCTGCTCGCCGTGGATGAGCGCGCTCTTCGCCGACGCGGTCTGGGAGTACTGGATCCACAGCCAGGACCGCGACGCGCTCGGCTTCCTGGCCGGCCTGGGCGGCTTCGTGGCCGAGCGCGGGCTCTATCCCGGCGGCCAGCACATCGACCACACCATGCCGTGGTACCTCGCCTCCAGCGTGAAGACCTTCTCCGACGACGGACCGTGGGGCGACATCGAGCACACCTGCGACGTGGCCGGCCTGGTCGCGCGCGCGGCGTGGGCCGAGCAGCAACTCGGCCGCGACCCGGACCGGCTGCGCGACACCGCCGCCAAGCTGATCGACGGCTGCCGCTACAACCTCGACGCCTGGCACCGGCCCAACGGGCCGGCCAGCGGCAAGAGCGAGTGGCGCCTGGCCCCCGGCCGCAAGTTCAACTGGTGGTTCGGCACCACCAGCGACCTGCCGTGGCTGATGGCCGCGACCGCCCGAAAATGACGAGCCCCGGGTTGCGGCGTGCCGCGACCCGGGGCTGTATGGAATGGCTTCGGTCGGCCCTTTGGGCCTTCCTCAGCTAGTTGTGAACCGACCAGCTGTTGAGGACGCCGGTGTCACCGAACGCGTCGGTGTCCACGATGCAGAGCGTCCACTCGCCGGCCGCGCTGCCGGCCAGGCCGGCCACCGCGCGATCGGTGAAGCTGAACGCGCCCGGCTGGCTCGGGAAGGTCCCGGCCGGGAAGGCGTCCACCGTGGTCCCGTTGTGCGCCAGGGTGCCGCGCAGGATCGAGCGCCAGTCGTGCTGGCCCGCGATGCTGAGCAGCGCGCCCGACCCGTCACCCGAGCCGGTCACGGTCAGCGAGGTGCACGCGCTGCCGTTGTCGACCGTGGCGAGGTTCGGGGTGGCCGAGCCCGACCAGCCACCGCCGCCACCGCCGTCGCAGTCGCCCACGATGTCCATCGACCAGGACAGGAGCGAGCCGACGTCGAGGCCGGCCAGGTCCGAGACCTTGAGCTGCCAGTTGCCAGCCGCGGTCTCTCCGGCGAACGCCGCGACGTCGAGCGCGTTGATCACCAGGTCGTCGGCCGAGCCGCCGGTGCGGTTGTGCACCACGGCCTGGGTCCCCGACGGCGAGACGAGCACGACCCGGAGGTCGCCGCGCCAGGTGTGGTCGATGTTGAGCGACAGGGCGAGCGTACCGACCGCGCCGTCGCCGGCCACCGCCACCGTCGAGGTGATGCCGGCCGCGTTGTTGTCCGGGATCGCGATCGGCACGTCGGTGGCGCTGAACGTGCCACCCACGCACTCGCCGCCGCCGCCGTTGGCGACCTCGACGGCCACGCTCACGGCCGCGCTGGCCGCGCCGAGGTTGTCGACCGCCTGCGCGCCGATCTCGACCACGCCATCCGCGGTGGTGGTCGAATCCCAGCTCGCCTCGTACGGCGCCGACGCGTCATCGACGGTGGTGCCGTCCGGCAGGGTGAAGGTCACGTGATCGACGGTGCCGTCAGCGTCGGCCGCGCTGGCCGCGATGGCGACCGTGCCGCTCACCACGTCGCCGTCGGTCGGCGAGGTGATGTCGACCGTCGGGGCCTGGTTCTCGCCGCCGCCGCCGGTGGTCCACGACGCCGACCAGCCGGTCGCCACCACCGAGCCGTCGCTGGTGAAGGTGATGGCCAGCTGGGTCGAGCTGGCCGGAGCCGGCGCGGTGGTGCCGCTGGTGTTCGAGACCTGGGCGCCGCTGGCGTCGCGGATGCGGACGAAGTCGAACCCGGCCTCGGTGTTGAAGGCGCTGAAGGTCAGGGTCGCGGTGCCGCCGCTGGCCGGCTGGATGCAGTAGGTGCGGCGGAAGTTGTTCGGGTAGTTGGCCGGGAAGTTCGGCGAGCTCACCGTGCCGGTCTCACCGGTCAGGGTCTCGTCGCAGGTGATCGGCGGGGTGGTGCCATCACAGAACACGCCCACGTCCTGCCACGAGGTGTTGAGCGCGGCGATCTCGTCGGCCGAGAAGCCGAGCGCGGTGGCGGCCTGGATGGTGCCGTCGCAGCCCTGCTCGAAGGTCGAGTCTGCCGTCCAGAAGCTGGCGTTGGCCTCGTACATGACCTCGCCGGCGCGCCGGATCGACGCCTGGGTCTCCTCGCCGTCCGGGTCGCCAGTGGCGAGGCGGCGGGCGAAGCGGCAGAACATCTTGTTCTGGATGCCGCTCGAGAAGTGGACGTCGATCCCCTCGACGTAGTCCTCGAAGTTGTCGATCGAGGCGCCGTCGGCGGTCGGGTCACACATGAAGCGGAGCGCGGCGTCGGCCCGGAAGATGTCGGTGCCGAGGTCCATGTCGGCCGCTTCACCCTCGTCGAAGAACTCGGCGATGGTGCCGGCGATGTCCGAGAACGACTCGTTCATGCCGCCCGACTGCGACGAGTAGATGAGGTCCGAGTGGAAGGTGGTGAAGCCGTGGTCGATCTCGTGGGCGACCACGTCGATGTCGCCCGACAGCGGGTAGAACGTGCTGGCGCCGTCGCCGTAGGTCATCTGGGTGCCGTCCCAGAACGCGTTCTCGTAGTTGGTGTCGTAGTGGACGCGGCTGCGGATGACGAAGCCGTTGTCGTCGATCGAGTTGTGGCCGTACCACTCGGTCAGCATGTTGAGGGTCTGCTCGGCGAAGCCGTGCGCGTCGTTGATCGGGGCGTCGCCGATGTTGGCGAGCGGGCCGACCACGATCGTGCCGCTGCCGCTGGTGCCGTTGTTCATGTTGCCGGTGACCAGGCGGGCGGTGTTCATCGCGAACTGGGCGCCCTGCGGCTCGACGTCGAGCTCGGCGTTCCAGGTGCGCGCGACCTTCGGGTTGCCGCCCGGGCCGGACGCCTGCTCCAGCGTGTGGATGGCGTTGAACTGGGCGATGATCTCGCCGCTCTTGGCGTCGACGAAGTAGTTCCACAGGCCCGGGTTGAGGCCGGCCTGCAGCTCGGTGAAGAAGACCACGTGCCACGCGACGCGCGCGTTGCGGCCCTCACCCGGGTACACCACCAGCTCGGTCGACTCGCGCGAGAAGGCCAGCTCGTCGGAGGCGGCGGCGCTCTTCAGGCGGGAGGAGTACGCGTCCCTGCCGATCGAGAGCGCCTGGTCGGCCGAGATCTTGGGGTTGGCGTTGATCTGGCCCAGGTGCTTGGCGAGCGTGCCGCTCAGGCCGAGGAAGCGGTGGTCGCGCGAGTGGACGACGATGCCGGCGCCCCACACCTTCAGGCCCTCGTGCATCTGGTTCATGCGCACGTGGGTCAGCTGGTTCTTGCCCTCGCGGACCTGCTGGATCTCGAACTCGTCCATGTCGGAGATGCCGAGCTCGGGATCGTAGTTGCGGACGTACTCGAGGGAGGACTGCGCGAGCTCACCGCTCACGCTGGTCTGGTCCTTGTCCGTGATCCGGACCGCCTCGACGACCGGGATCGCGCCCTCGGGCACCGTCGGAGGAGGCGTCTGCTCCGTCCCCGTCGGATCGCCGCTCGCGCATCCGATCACTGAAGCTGATGCAGCGAAGAGGATTAACTTTCTGACGAGACCACTTGCCAGTGCCATCGCGGTACTCCCTTCTGCTAGCTGCCGCTCGACCGTCCAGGAAAATGTCCGCTGCGTTGCTTAGGCGCGGACGTGAACCGGACGCCACGCTAGCACTGGTCGACTAAATCCCGCTCGCGAATTTCCGGCACATTTCTCAAGGTTTCGACGGTGGAAGTGGCAACTCGGCTAGCCGGTAGGAGTGATTCCATGCACGACTGCGGGGGACAGACCGCACATTCTGCGGACAGTCGTTCGCAGTCGAACCTGCAACTGACCTCGCAGCGTTCTCAATAATAGAAGAGCCAGCCGAGCGTCGCGCTCGGCTCGCCGGGTCGAGCCGTCAGCTCGAGGTCGATCGCGGAGCCAGTGCCGATACCAGCCCGCAGGGTCAACGCCGCAGCGCCGATCCAGTCGCGCTCCTGATCGGGCAGCCAGAACCACTCGCCGCTGAAAAGGAGCGCGGTTCGGTGAGTCAACGTCGCGCGCACCGCGCCCGACGGCCCGAAGCCGACTCGAAGGCCGCTGTCGCCGACGCCACCCAGGCTCGAATTCCAGCCCAGCAGCGTGTCGACCGTCGCGACCAGGGCGATGCGACCGCCGGCGAACGTGGTGCCCCAGCCCGCACCGCCGGCCACCTCGCCCATCACGCATCCGCGGCACTCCGGCTCGCGGAGCGCGCGCGCGCCGATGCGCACGTCCCACGACGGGCGGCGGTTGAAACGCGTCCACTCGTTGAGGTGCCGGATGCGGAGCAGGTAGATCTCCTCGAGCGAGATCGGCCCGTCCCCGGTCGACGGGAAGCGGGCCGACATCGGCAGGAACTCGAAGCTGATCAGCTCCGGGTAGCCGTCGGGCGCATCGGCCATGTCGTGGAGCGCGAGCCGGAAGCTCATCCGGCCATACAGATCGCGCTGGCTCGAGCTGCCCACGCCGAGCCCGATGCGGCGAGAGCCGTGCGACAGGTGCGGCGCCTTGCGCCACGGCGTCGCGACCTCGAGCGGCGGGCTGGGCACCAGGATGTCGGAGCGGCGCTCGAGCAGCTGCTGCTTGCGCCGGCGCCCCTCGGAGCGGGGGTCGAACACGATGTCGTCGGCGAAGCGCATGTCGATCAGATCGGCGGCGGCGTCGAGCACCGCGATGCGCTGGCGATCGGTCAGCGCGGGCAGCGGCGCGGCCGGATCGGCGGCCAGGCGCTGGACGGCGGACAGCTCGGCGCCCGACATGCCGCGGACGCGGGCCTGGAACTGGGTCTCGAGCGACGGCCGGTAGGTGACCCGGCGGACCAGCCCGGGGTTGCGATACAGCGCCTTGATCGTGTCCGACGGGATCACCGGATCGCGCACGTGCTCGAGCAGCGAGATGCGCGGGTCGGCCACCTCGATCGCGCCGAGGATGTGGTAGGAGCAGTTCTCGGTCAGGTAGTAGTAGTCGAACCAGGTGTGGCCCAGCTCCCAGATGTGGGCGAGCACCATGAAGACCTGATCGGGGCGGAGCGCGAGCTCGTACTCCCACAGGTCGCGCGACTCGTAGTCGTTGTACTCGCGGACCTTGTAGTAGTAGGGCAGCCGCTTGAAGCGGCCCTGGAACAGGCCGGTCAGCCCGCGCAGGGCGTAGAGGACGGCGTTGCCGGTGTCGACGGTGGCGGCGTAGTCGATGCCGATGTCGAGCAGCTGGTGGCGCTCCTCGGTGGCGAGCGGGTCGAAGCGCTCGACCCGGAGGAAGGTGTGGCCGAACGCGGACGCGGCGCGGGCCAGGAAGTAGGACGAGAACACCACCGAGATCGAGCGCGGGCGGACGACGTCGAGGAACTTGCGGAAGCCGGGGCAGTCGACCCGGATGCGGCCGAGGTCGAGGCCGAGCTGGCGGTGGAGCCACTGGAAGCGGGCCGGAAAGCGACAGACCGCGTGCTGGTCGGGATTGCGCGGAACCGGCGCGAAGAAGCCGCGCAGGGTGGCGTCGAGCTCGGCCGCCGGATCGCTGGCTCCCCCCGGGGCGAGGAACAGCTCGGGGCCGTCCACCTCGCTCCGGTAGCCGGAGCGCCACAGCGAGGTGCGCCAGTGGCCGAGCCGCAACCAGATGGTCGCGCGGGCCAGGCCGCGATCGCGCGCGCGGCGGACCAGGGACTCGACGTAGCCGTCGTCGACCGGCGGCGTCGCGGGCGCAGTCGCGGGCGCGGTCGCCGGTGCAGGTCGCGCGGTCGCCGGTGCAGATGCAGGCGGCGCGGTCGCCGGTGCAGGCGGCGCGCTCGGCCCGGGCCGCGGCCACAGCCCCGGCGGCGGCGCCGCCTCGGCCGCGCTCGCTCCGGCGATCAGCCCGACCAGCAGCAGCGCTGCGCCCGCGCGGGAGGACGGCGCCCGCGCGTCCCGACCCGCCCGGGTCGCCATGCCTTCAGCGCGCCGCGACCGGCGCGAGCTTCACGCAGCCCAGCGACCGGTCGGCGACGAGGGCCTCGACCACGTTGCGGCCGAACGCCTGATCGGAGACCGCGGCGTCCGGCACGATGCGGCGGAAGCTCCGCTGCAGGCTGACACCGACCGCGACCGCGCCGCAGCAACCGCCCAGCGTGGACAGCGCCGCGATCGCCTCGCCGCCGCCTCGCGCCATCTCCCGGGACAGCGCCACGCGGTTGGTCTCGCTGAACGAGCGCGCGCTGGTCGGGCCGGGCACGACGTCCACGCAGTTCGAGGTGCCCGACGTGATGCCGAACGTCTGGCTGTAGAACGTCGCGTTGGTGGTGGCGGCGAACACCTGGCCGGTGCCGGGCGTGTCGCCGAACAGGATCGATCCGAGGCCGCAGCCGGCGTCCCCGTAGGGCCGCGGCACCGGCACGTAGACCTGGCCGGGCGGCTGCGCCGCCGCCAGTCCACTCGACGCCAGCACGGCGACCACCACGAGGACGCAGCTCTTCACCCGCCGGCCTTACAGCTTCCGGCAGGACAGCGCGCCGTCGCTCTTCAGCACGGAGACGACGTTGCGCGCCACGTCGCGGTCGCCGATCGCCGAGTCGGGGAAGATGCGCTTGAAGTTGCGCTGCAGCGAGCTGCCGACCATGTGGCTGTCGCCGCAGCCGGCCAGGGTGCTGAGCGTCGCGATCGTCTCGCCCTGGCCGCGCGCGATGTCCTTGGCCACGACGGCGCGGTTGGTCTCGACGAAGTTCTTGGTGCTGGCCACGGCGCCGCCGCTGCTGCCGCAGTTCGAGGTGCCCGACGTGATGCCGAACGTCTGGGTGCCCAGGAAGCCGTTGGTGGTGGCGGCGAAGACCTGCACGATGCCGGGCTTGCTGCCGATGAGCATCGAGCCGAGGCCGCAGCCGGCCTCCCCGTAGGTCGGCTCGAAGCCGCTCCCCGGGGCCTGGGCCGAAGCCTCACGCGCGGACGAAGTCGTCAGGACCGCCAGGAACGTGATTGCGAGCGCAGCGATGATCCGGTTCTTCATATGCCGTCTCCCTGTCTGTGAAATGCCCCTTGCGGGACCTCGGCCGGTACGGACTTGCTCGGCCGCGAGAACCATATCTTCAGGACTTCCATCGAGGCAACTCGAGGAGGCGCCGTCAGCGCGCGAGCGCGATCGGGCCGCAGGGAGCGCGAGCGCCGGGCCTGGGCGACTGCTAGAGTGATGCTTCGGTCCCGTGATCCCCCTCCGCGACGACATCCCGGCCCGGCGGGTGCCGGTGGTGACCTGGGTGATCATCGCGGCGAACGTGCTGGTGTTCCTCTACCAGCTCGGGCTCCCGGCGCGCGAGCTGGACGATCTCCTCCTGCTGCGCGGCCTGGTGCCGGCTCGCTACAGTCATCCGGCATGGGCGACGAGCGCCGGCTTCCCGCCCGACCACTACCTTTCGTTCGTGACCAGCATGTTCCTGCACGGCGGGTGGCTTCACCTGCTCTCGAACATGTGGTGCCTGTGGATCTTCGGCGACAACGTCGAGGACCGTATGGGCCGGGTCAGGTTCCTGCTCTTCTACCTCGTGTGCGGGGTCGCGGCCGGCCTGCTCCACTGGATCGCCAACGCCGACTCGATCGCGCCGACGGTCGGTGCGTCGGGCGCGATCGCCGGCGTGCTCGGCGCGTACTTCCTGCTGTTCCCGCGCGCGCGCGTGCTGGTCCTGTTCCCGCTCCTGTTCATCCCGTTCTTCTTCGAGATCCCGGCGGTCGCGTTCCTGCTGGTCTGGTTCGGCCTCCAGCTGGCCCAGGCGTGGATGGGGCTCGGCGCCGACAGCGGCGGGGTGGCCTGGTGGGCGCACGTCGGCGGGTTCGCCGCCGGGCTCACCCTGCACCGGGTGTTCCTCGATCGCCGCGCTACGGCTCCACCACCTCGGTACCGCTGACCAGGGAGTTGACCGGCACCTCGGCGCCGATCGCGTAGATGCTGGTGGTCGACGGCACCGACGAGCAGCCGCCGTTGTACTCGTACAGCGTCTCGCGGCTCTGCTGGCCGATCTCGAACAGACGCATGCCGCCGCGGTTGACCACGACGTGGCGAGGCGTCGCGGCCCCGCCGCACGGATCCCGGAACGCGGCGCGCTCGACCGTCGCGCCCTCGCACTTCGCATCGGTGTAGAACGGGGCCGCGCGCGCCTGCGGTGCGGTGGGCGAGCCCGGGAAGCAGCGCAGCTGGCCGTCGGCGGCGCGCTGGAACTGGCACTCCGTCGCGAGCTCGGTGTCGAACCAGATCGGCTGGTCGAGTCGCACGCCGTCGCCGACCATGTCGATGCGCTCGAGCCGGCCGCCCAGCGCCACCCGCTCCTGGCTCAGCTCGGCGAACCCGGCCGGGTCGATCGCGTCGCCCGGCGCGAAGTAGAGCCGGTCGGAGACCAGATCGCAGCCGTCGGTGGTGTCGTGGTAGAACGGGCCGCTCAGCTGATCGCCGATGCCGCGCACCTGCCAGCGCTGGTTGCAGGCGCCGGCGACGTCGTCGCGCACGTACTCGAGCCCGGCGTCGCAGGTGGTGGATACCCCGGCCGCCTCCACCGACGGAGAGCAGCTCGAGTTGCTCGACACCGACTCGAGCGAGTAGCCGAGCGGCAGGCAGCGCATGACCCCGTCCTCGGCTCGCTCCGGCTGGCAGGCCTGGCCGTCCAGCTCGGCGTCGCGCATCGGGCCCTGGCGATCGCACAGCCGCGACCCGTCGTCGCCCGCGACGGTGCGGGCGCCGAGCCGGCCGCTGCCCTCGAACGACTCGGTGGCGGCGACGAAGCGGGCCGGCGCCATCTCGGCGCCCAGCGCGAAGTAGAGCGTGCCCGGCGTGGTGCTGACCGTCGACTCGGTGCAGAGCCCGCTCGGCAGGGCGCGGTAGTAGATCGGGGTCTTCGCCGGGAAGCTGAGCGCCGCGCCCAGCTCGTAATAGTGAAAGACGATCGAGCAGGTGCCTCCCTCGAAGTAGACCGCGTGCGACGGCGGCGCGCCCTGTACCGAGGTGAACATGGCCACCGCGTTCGAGCAGCCGCTGTCGGAGTAGTACGACTGGGCGATCGCGAACGGGTGCCCATCGAGGACCGGCAGGCAGCGCAGCGAGCCCTCGCGATCGAGCTGGAACCGACAGTCGCCGCCGAGCTCGGTGTCGCGCATGGCGATCACCTCGCTGGTCCCGTCGTCGTGCTCGCGGATGAGGCGGCGGAGGCGCGACCCGCTGGCCCCGACGCACAGCTCGGCCGAGCCCGGTCCGTCGCCGCCGTCGTCGCCGTCGTCGGCCCCGTCGGCGTCGCCGCCGTCGTCCCCGGCGCCGTCGTCGTCCCCGGCGCCGTCGTCGGCGCCGGCGGCGTCACCGCCGTCGTCGGCGCCGGGCTCCATCTTCTCCACCGAGCCGCAGCCCACCCCCCAGGCGAGGGCCGCCGCGACCAGAACCACATCGATACCGCGAGCCGTGAATGGCCGGAACGTCATGAGCCGACACGAAGCAGCCGCCGTGCCGACCCCGGCGCGCGTCCAACTGCTCGACTCCGGCCGATCGAGCGGCGCGGCCGCGCCCACGCCGGGCGCATGACACACGCCGCATGACAGTTACACCCTGTTTCAGGGCGCGGGACGGCGGCCGATGAAACCCATGTGAACGCCGCCGGCCGCTCCGTCGCGGCGATAGGAGAAGAACCGGTCCGGCTCGCAACGAGTGCACGGCGGGCGGTCGTCGATGTGGTCCGGCGCGACCCCGGCTCTCTCGAGCAGCGCCCGGCTGGCCCGGCGCAGATCGATGTGCTGCTTGCGTGGCCCGTCGATGATCAGCCCGGCTACATCCGGCAGCGCCGCGCCGAACTCGGCGACCACCTCGGGACCGACCTCGAAGCAGCACGGCCCGATCGAGGGCCCGAGCGCGACCCGGACGTCGGCCGCGCGCGCGCCGACCTCGGCCATCCGCTCGACCACGCGCACCCCGACGCCGGCCACGGTCCCGCGCCAGCCGGCGTGGGCCGCGCCGACCGCGCCGCTCACCGGATCGGCGAACAGGAGCGGGATGCAGTCGGCGGCAAAGGCGCCCAGCACCGGCCCGGATCGATCGCAGACCAGCCCGTCGAACTCGGCGTCGTCGGCGAGCGGCTCGCCGACCCGCCACACCGCGGTGCCGTGCACGTGGCGGGTGGCGACCAGCGCGGACGGATCGTAGCCGGCGTGAACCGCGAGCAGGCGGCGATTCTCGGCCACCGCGTCCGGGTCGTCGCCCCAGCGCCTGCCCAGGTTGAGCGACGCGCGCGGCCCGCTCGACACGCCGCCGGTCCGCTCGGGGAAGCCGTGAACGAACAGCGCGTCGGAGATGAGCGGCGAGCGCAGCACGCGGATCGGAGCCGCGGTCGTCATCGGCCGTTTGTAGCCCGCCGACATCGAGCGAGCAACCGGGCGCGGCCTGGTGCTCAGGCCGGCCGGCGCAGCTCGTCGAGCAGCGCCTGCATGTCGGCCGGCGGCGGCGAGGTGAAGCGCAGCGGCTCTCCGGTGTGCGGGTGATCGAACGCGAGCACCGCGGCGTGGAGCGCTTGCCGGCCCAGCCGCGCGGCCATCTCGGTCAGGCGCTCGGAGCTGGCGCGGCGGCCGCCGTAGGTCGGGTCGCCCAGCACCGGGTGGCCGTGGTCGGCGAAGTGGACCCGGATCTGGTGAGTGCGGCCGGTCTCGAGCCGGCAGCGGACCAGGGCGGCCTCGGCGGCGAAGCGCTCCTCGACCCGGAAGTGGGTCACCGCGGTCTTGCCGCGCTCGACTCGCGAGGAGAAGCGCTTGCGGTGAACCGGATGGCGACCGTAGAGCGTCGCGAACCGGCCGGCGGTGACGCTCGGCGGCGGGGCCACCACCGCCAGGTACTCGCGCAGGAGCGACTTCTCCTTGAACCTGGCCGCCAGGAGCGCGTGGGTCGCGTCGTCCTTGGTCGCGACCATCACCCCGGATGTGCCCTTGTCGAGCCGGTGCACGATGCCCGGGCGGAGCTCGCCGCCCACGCCGGCCAGGTCGGTGCAGCGGGCCAGGAGCGCGTTGACCAGGGTCCCGTCCGGGTGCCCCGGCGCCGGGTGCACGACCAGGCCGGCCGGCTTGTCGATGACGATGAGGTGCGCGTCCTCGTGGAGGACGACCAGATCCATCGCCTGGGCCACCGCCCGGGCCGGCGTCGGCGCCGGGATGACCACTTCGACCACGTCGCCCGGCCGCAGCCGGGTGCCGGCCTTGGTGGTCGGCCGCCCGTTGACCTCGACCATGCCCTGGTCGAGGAGCCGCCGCACCTGCGACCGCGACAGCGGCCGCGCGCCGCCGCCCAGCTCGTCGGTCAGGAACTGATCGAGCCGGGCGTTGCGCCCGTCGTCCGCGGCCCCGACCTCGAGCCGCCTGCGCTCCTCCTCGGCTACCAGATCTTCGACTTGACGTGCCCCTTGGACTTCACCAGAACGTCCACCAGGGCGCGATCGTAGATGTTCTGGGAGTAGATCTCGGGGGTCACGCGGCTCTTGAAGAGCTCGCGGCCCTCCTCGATCTCATCGTGCATCGCCTCGAAAAGACTGTCGTTGGCGATGCCGTCGAGGATCTTTGCCTCGTGGTAGAGGGTGAGGTCCGAAGCGATGGCGCGGGCGAGCTGGCGGGCTCGCTTCGCGGTTTCAATGAGCGTTGCCATCGCCGTCGATGGTAGGGGGGGCCAGGGGGCCGGTCAAGCGGCGAGCCCGGGGGCGAAACACGGCGGGCGGTTCGTGCGTTGCAGGGAAGGCCCGATCGGGCAAAGGGGAGAGCCAATGATCGAGATCGAGAAGAACGGCCGCCTCATCGGCACGGTGGCCATCGCCATCGCCGTGGTCGCGGCCACCACCATCGCCTCCCACTCGTGGGAGCGGGTCCGCAACAAGCCCAAGGAGCGCGACATCAAGGTGACCGGCTCGGCCAAGCGCCGGATCGTGTCCGACCTCATCGAGTGGAGCGCGACGGTCTCCGCCCAGAACGAGGACCGCACCGCGGCCTACCGGTCGCTGCACGAGCAGGTGGCCAAGACCCACGCGTTCCTGATCAGCAAGGGCCTGAAGGAGGCCGAGATCGCGGTCAACTCCGCCACCGTGCGCGAGCTGGTCGAGAACGAGGTGGTCGGCACCGGCGAGCAGCGGGTCGAGCGCCGCGTGTTCAAGGGCTACGCGATGAACCAGTCGATCTCGGTGCGCTCGATCGACGTGCCCCGGGTGGAGAAGGTCTCACGCGAGATCACCGACATCATGGAGCAGGGCGTCCTCATCACGTCGCAGTCGCCGTCCTACTACTACACCAAGCTGGGCGGGCTCAAGATCGAGATGCTGGCCGAGGCGTCCAAGGACGCCCGCACCCGCGCGGTCAAGATGCTCGACAGCGCCGGCGGCGCCCACCTCGGCAAGCTCACCGACGCCGACATGGGCGTCATCAACGTCAACCCGGCCAACTCGACCGCCACCTCGTGGGAGGGCAACAACGACACCTCCACCCTCGAGAAGGACATCATCACGATCGTCCACATCACCTACGAGCTGCTGTAGCGGCTCAGGCGGGCTCGGGCGCGCGGCTGGCCAGGAAGCGCTGGAAGTAGGTCTCGAGCACCCGGGTGGTGTCGAGGCCCAGCACCTTCACGTACTCGACCAGGAAGCCGCGCACGTAGACCGGCGCCGGCAGCTTCTCGAAGCTCTCGTCCTCGATGGCGCCGAGGTAGCCGATGCCGATCTTGGTGCGCTCGCTGATCTCGCGCAGCTCGATGCCGAGCGCCTCGCGGACCTCGCGCAGGAGCGCGCCGCTGAAGTCGGCGTCGGCTGGCACGGCCGGCGCCGGCCCGCGCACGACCGGCTCCGAGATGGCGCGCCGGCGCCCGGTCGCCCCGGGCCCACCGCCCCCGCTCATCGAGGGGACCCCGTCGGGGAACAGCCGGTGGTCGTACGCCTTGCGCCGCTGGGCGTCCATGAGGGTGGCGTAGGCCTCGTCGAACCGGCGCTGCAGCGCGTCCAGCCCCTCGCGGGTGTAGAGGCCGCTGACCGCGACCGAGTCGCGCCCGTACATCTGGCGCACGCGGCGGTGGGCGCGGCGGATCTCCTCCTCGCTCGCGGTCGGCTCGAGCTCGAGGAGCTGGTAGTAGGTCTCGCTCTCGCCCGGCACGGCGTCCCCGCTCGGCGCGGCCGCCTCGCGCGAGAGCAGGCGCCGCATCACTCGCTCCACGCACTTGGCCGCGCGCGCCTCGGGGTGCTCGATGAGGAGCGCGCGCCGCCGGCGCAGCGACACCCAGACCGCGTCGTCGTACTCGACGTGGCCGACGTAGCGGACCGGCAGGCCGAGCCGGCGGCGCGCGGCGGTGACGATGCCGGCGCCGAGATCGATGTCCGCCTTGGAGCGGGCCGCGTTGAGGACCACCGCGGCGCGCAGCCCGAGCATCGCGCTCTTCACCTCGGGCGCGCGCTGGGCCATGTCGAGCGGGACCGGCAGCCGCCCGTCGGCGACCAGCGCGCCCAGGCCGGTGCGCTGCAGGCTGCGCGCGAACGCCGCGCGAAGCAGGCGGCAGGCCAGCTCGACCGCGGGCGGCTCCGGCTGCAGCACCAGCAGGCGGAGGTCGGCGCCGAGGAACAGGTCGACCACGTAGCGAGAGCAGCCGGACGGCAGGTCCACCACCACGTAGTCGGCGTCGAGCCGGCCGAGCTGGGGCGCGAGCTGGGCCGCCGCGGTCTCGTCGAGCTCGACCAGGGCCGCGCCCGGCTCGGAGCCGATCAGGCCCAGCCCCGACACCGCCGTCGCCATGACCAGCTCGGCCAGGGGCGGCCCGCCCGGCTTGAGCGCGTCGCGCAGCGACAGGCGCGGCTCGCTGACCGCGAGCATGCCGTGCAGGCCGGCGTCGCCGAGCGCGGCGTCGACCGCGACCACCCGCTTGCCGAGCGACGCGAGCAGGAGGCTCAGGTTGGCGGCGACCAGCGACTTGCCGGTGCCGCCCTTGCCGCTGGCGATCGCCACGACCACCGGCGCCGGGGACGAGGTGCTCACGAGGAGGCGGCTCCTGTCCGGCCCGGGGCGGGGGGCGGCTGCCCTGCCCCGTCGGTGGCGCCGTCACCGACGGCGTCTGCGATGGCGATCTCGGCCAGGGCCGCGCGCGCCGCGCGCGCGGCGTCTTCCAGATCGTCCTCGCCGACCAGGGTCCGCACGTCGAGCAGCACCTGGCCGTCGGCGATCCGCGCGATGACCGGCACCGCCGCCCGGCGCAGCGAGCGGTCGATCGCCTCGGCCGAGCGACCGCCCAGCGCCACCGCCCACGACGGCAGCTCGCCGCCCGGCAGCGCGCCGCCGCCCACTGCCGAGCGACAGGCGACCACCTCGACGGTCGCCGGGCCGGGCGGGCCGATCCGCCGGGCCAGCTCGTCGGCGCGCGCGCGCAGCTCCGTGCCCCCCGCGCGCAGCATGGCCAGGACCGGCACCTCGGCCTGGCGCTGGTCGCGCAGGAGCCGCAGCGTCGCCTCGAGCGCGGCGAGGGTCAGCTTGTCCGGGCGGAGCGCGCGCATGAGCGGATGCGTGCGGACCCGGGCCAGCGCGTCGCGGGTCCCGGCGATCACCCCGGCCTGCGGGCCGCCCAGCATCTTGTCGCCCGAGAACGCGACCAGGTCGGCCCCCGACGCCACCGTGGCGCGGACGTCCGGCTCCGGCGGCAGCCCGAGCGCGGCCAGCTCGCCGCCCTCGACGAAGCTGCCCGAGCCGAGGTCGATCATCGAGACCAGCCCGCGCCGCCGGGCCAGGCCGGCCAGCTCGGCCGCGTCGACCTCCTCGGTGAAGCCGACCAGCCGGAAGTTGGAGCGGTGCACCTTCAGCAGCACGGCGGTGTCGGAGGCGATCGCCTGCTCGTAGTCGCCCAGGCGGGTCTTGTTGCTGGTTCCGACCTCGACCAGGCGCGCGCCGGACAGGCGCATCACGTCCGGGATGCGGAACGAGCCGCCGATCTCGATGAGCTCGCCGCGCGAGACGATCACCTCGCGCCCGGCCGCGCACGCCGACAGGCACAGCAGCACCGCCGCCGCGTTGTTGTTGACCACCGCGGCCGCCTCCGCCCCGCACAGCTCGCCGACCAGCGCATCCAGGTGGGCGTGGCGCGACCCGCGCGCCCCGGCCTCGAGGTCGTACTCGAGGTTGGAGTAGCCGCGCCCGACCTCGACCACCGCGGCCAGCGCGGCCCCGGACAGCGGCGCGCGGCCCAGGTTGGTGTGCAGCACCACGCCGGTCGCGTTCACCACCCGCCGCAGCGACGGGCGGACCAGCTCCTCGCTGTGCCGGCGGGCCGCGTCGAGGTCGACCTCGACCCCCTCCGACGCACCGTCGAGGATGGCCCGGCGCAACCCGTCCACCTCGCGGCGCAGCGCCTCGACCACCGCCCAGCGCGGCGCGACCCAGCCCTGCACCTCGTCCCGGCGCAGAAGCTCGTCGATCTTGGGCAGCTGGCGGAGGAGCGTCTGGCGCGCGTCCACGCCCCACGCTACCACGCGCCGGGCGCACAGGGCCCGCGGGCTCCGCCTTGGTTGCCGTTCCATCCCCACCTCTGTAGCCTTGCAGGTGGCGTGAACGTCCTCGCGATCTCCTCGCTGCTCGCGTCGCTGGTCATCCTGGCCATCGGCGCCTCGGTGCTGCTGCGCGATCGCACCCGGCGGACCTACACCTCGTTCGCCGCGTTCGCCTTCATGGTGTCGGCCTGGCACCTCTGCAACTTCATCGCGATGGCGACCCGCCAGCCGCTGGTCGAGTGGCTCGCGCTGTGGCCGGCCGCCACCATCCCGCCGGTCGCGCTTCGCTTCTTCCGCGAGTTCCTGTCCGAGCCGTCGATCGGCGGGGTGCGCCGACCGGCCCGGGTGAGCCTGGCGTGGACGATCCTGGCCTACCTCGCGCTCCTGTTCTCGGCTGTGTTCGGCCCGGTCCACGACCGCCTGTGGTTCCAGGTCCCGTTCGCCGCGTACGTCTACGGCAGCCTGTACCGCTGCGTGTACGAGCTCTTCCTCCAGTACCAGCTGACCGCCGGCCGGGTCGCGCGCACCCGCATCCGCTACCTCATGCTGGGCGGGCTGGTCGCCACCACCCTGGCGATGAGCGACTCCCTGCCCCGCCTCGGGGTCGCCTGGCCCACCCTCGGCAACGTCCTCACCATCCTCTACCTCTACTTCCTGTCGCAGACCCTGTTCCGCTTCCGCCTGCTCGACCTGCACGAGCTGGTCGGCAAGATGGTCGTGCTCGGCACCCTGGTCGTCCTCCTGTGGGCCACCTACGGCCTGCTCCTGGCCTGGGTGGGCGGCGGTCAGGAGGGGCTGTTCCTGCTCAACGCGATCGTCGCGTCGTTCGTGATCCTCATCCTGTTCGAGCCGGTCCGCGTTCGCCTGGAGAACGCGATCAACCGGCTCCTGGCCCGCCAGCAGAGCGAGCTGCGCGGCCGGCTGGAGGCGGTGCGGCGAGACCTGGGCGCGGCGGTCGACATCAGCGACATGGTCCGCCGGATCGTGCGCGGGGCGGAGGAGTCGCGCCGGCTGACCCACGCGTGCATCTACCTGCTCGACTCCGAGGGCGCGGCCCACGAGCTCATCGGCCACCACGGGCCGGGCCGCCCGCTCGAGCGGATCGACGTGGTCACCCACCGGCGCATGCTCGACCGCCTGCGCGCCGGCTACGTCGATCTCGAGGCGGTCCAGCGCGAGCGCGACTGGGCGGCGCGCTCGAGCGGCGACCCGGAGGCGCGCGCCCACTCCGAGTCGCTCGATCAGATGGCGCAGACCATGGAGTCGATGCTGGCGTCGCTGGTGGTGCCGATCTTCGGCACCGCCGAGACCGAGCAGGGGCCGTGGCTGCTCGGGGTGATGGGCTTCCGCGACGAGCGGGTGGAGGGTGCGTTCGACCTCGACGACATCGAGGTGTTCCGCCGGCTGGGCGGCCAGGTCGCGGTCACCATCGAGAACACCCAGCTGTACGAGCGGGTCCGCGAGCGCGAGCGCCTGGCCGCGATCGGCGAGATGGCGGCCGGCCTGGCCCACGAGATCAGGAACCCGCTCGGCGCGATCAAGGGCGCGGCCCAGCTCCTGGTCGGCCCCGACGGCAAGCAGATCGAGCTGACCGCCGACTCGGCCGAGTTCCTCAACATCATCGTCGAGGAGGTCAACCGGCTGAACAACGTGCTCAGCCAGTTCCTCGACTACGCCCGACCGTCGCGCAGCGACCCGGCCCAGCTCGGCGAGGTCGACGTCAACGAGGTGGTGCGCAAGACGGTGCAGCTCATGGAGACCTACGACGCGTCGAAGAAGGCGCGGATCGACGTGCGCATGGACGACCTCCTGCCGCCGGTGGCGGGCGACGCCGAGCAGCTGCGCCAGGTCTTCCTCAACCTCGGGCTCAACGCGCTGCAGGCGATGGACGGGGGCGGCGCGTCGCCCGGCACCCTCGAGATCGTGACGACCCGGCGGCGGCGCTCGCGCCTCGGCTACGGCTCGTTCGCCGAGATCCGCTTCCGCGACTCCGGGGTCGGCATCCCGCGCGACAAGCTGAAGAACCTGTTCATCCCGTTCTTCACCACCAAGTCGCGTGGCACCGGGCTCGGCCTGGCCATCTCGCAGCGCATCGTGACCCAGCACGGCGGCACCATCGAGGTCCGCTCGTCGCCCGGCAAAGGCTCCACGTTCTCGGTCTTTCTCCCGGCGCTGGGCCCGTCCATGCCGGCGCGCGAGGAGGACCCACACGACATGGTCACCCAGCGCATGTCGGGATTTCGCGCGGGTTCCCGGGACGATACGCCCGCCGTGCCGGTCCCTGCGCCCCCCTCGGGCTCGGCCGCGGCCGCGCCGGGTGCCCGCGCGGCGGACAAGCGCGGCGCTTGAGTTAGAGTAACGGCGCATGGCGGCAAGCGCCCGGATCCTGGTCGCTGACGACGAGCCGAACCTCCGGCGCGTCCTCATCGCGATCCTGCGGCGCGAGGGCTACGAGGTGGTGCAGGCGGCCGACGGGGCCGACGCGATCGAGGCGCTGTCGGAGCCGGTCGACGTGGTCATCACCGACCTCAAGATGCCGCGGGTGGACGGCATGGAGGTCCTCCGCCACGCGTCGATCCATCACCCGAGCGTGCCGGTCATCATGATCACCGCGTTCGGCACCGTCGACAACGCGGTCGCCGCGGTCAAGGCTGGCGCCTTCGACTACCTGGAGAAGCCGTTCGAGCAGGAGCAGATCCGGCTCATCGTCAACAAGGCGGTCAAGCAGGCCCAGCTGTCCCGCCGCGAGGCCCGCCCGGTCCTGGCCGCCAACGGGTCCGGCGCGCGCGGCGAGTTCGGCCTGGTCGGCGACAGCGGCGAGATGCAGTCGATCTACGCCATCATCGGCAAGGTGGCCGACACCCCCTCGACCGTGCTCATCACCGGCGAGTCGGGCACCGGCAAGGAGCTGGTCGCCAAGGCGCTGCACGAGCACTCCAGCCGCAAGGGCGAGCCGTTCATCAAGATCAACTGCGCGGCGATCCCGAAGACGCTGATGGAGTCGGAGCTGTTCGGCTACGAGAAGGGCGCCTTCACCGGGGCGACCAGCTCCAAGCCGGGCCGGTTCGAGCTGGCCGACGGCGGCACGCTGTTCCTCGACGAGATCGGCGAGATCCCGGTCGAGATGCAGGTGAAGCTCCTGCGCGCGATCCAGGAGTCGGAGTTCGAGCGGGTCGGCGGGATCAAGACGATCAAGGTGGACGTCCGCCTCATCACCGCCACCAACCGCGACCTCGAGAAGGAGACCCGCGGCGGCAACTTCCGCGAGGACCTGTTCTACCGGCTGAACGTGGTGCCGCTGGCCATCCCGCCGCTCCGCCAGCGCTCGGGCGACATCCCGCTCCTGGTCGAGCACATCATCACCAAGTTCAACGAGCGGCTGAAGAAGAAGGTGCGCGGCATCTCCGACGACGCGATGCGCGTGCTGCAGCAGCACAGCTGGCCGGGCAACATCCGCGAGCTGGAGAACGTGCTCGAGCGGACCATCCTGTTCTCGAGCAGCGACCGCATCGAGGTCGACGATCTCCCGGCCGACCTGCGCGTGGCCGGCGCGGCCGCGGTCGCCATCGAGGTCGAGCCGCCCGGGCGACAGCACAGCATCAGCCAGGAGATCGCGATCGTGGCGGCGACCGGGATGGAGGGGCGCGAGCCGACCGGGCCGACCTCGCTGAAGGCGATGGTGCGGGCCGAGACCAGCCGGGTCGAGCGCGAGCTCATCACCCGCGCGCTCGACGAGACCGGCGGCAACGTGACCCAGGCGGCCAAGCTGCTCAAGATCAGCCGCAAGAGCCTGCAGATGAAGATGAAGGAGTTCGGGCTGCGCGATCGCGAGGCGGGTGTGTGAAGCCGGCCAGGATCGCGGGGGCAGCCGCGCTGGTGGCGGCCGCCGCGCTCCACCCCGGCCGGCTGGTCGCCGGCCCCGACGGCGAGGTGGCCAGCGCGTTCGACCCGGGCGACCCGCTCGACGTCCACGCCTCCATCGACTATCGCTACTCGTCGCGCCGCTCGTCGCTGAAGCGCGAGCTAGACGGCCTGCCCGGCGCCGACCCAAACGGGCCGACCCCGCTGGTCAAGGACCTGGTGTTCGAGGGCACCCGCCACGAGCTGGTCCCGCGGGTCGAGGTCGGCCTCTACACCGACCTGGCCCTGACCGTCGAGCTGCCGCTGGTCCTGCGCGACGCGCGCCGGCTCCGCTTCGATCAGCGAGCCGACGACTGCGTCTTCGCCACCGACCCGGGCGTCGCCACCTGCGTCGACGCCGCGAACTCGACCACGATCGCCGACGGCATCCTGCCGGCCGACGGCCTCGACGCCGAGGACGGCGGCGCGACCGGCGGGGCGACCGTGTTCCGCGGCGTGACCCGCGCCGGCCTCGACCAGCTCCACCTCGGCCTGGTCTGGGCGCCGACCAACCAGGCCCGCGACCCCAGCAAGCCGACCTGGAAGCTGGGCACCGAGCTGCGAGTCGCGATCGGCGACGTGATGGAAGTCGACGCCGCCAGCCCCGCCCGCGAAGACGGCGTCTCCCGCGGCGTCCACGAGCTCCGCCTCTTCACCTCGATGACCCGCCGGGTCGGCTGGGCCGAGCCCTTCTTCGAGGCCTGGTGGATGGGAGCGATCGGCGCCCGCGGCCGATCCCCGCTAGACGGACCCACCCGCAACTTCGACGCCGACGACGTCGGCCCCCAGCAACGAGCCGGAGGCCGCTTCGGCCTGGAGCTGATCCCATGGGAGCGACCCGCACGGGACCAGCGAATCGCCCTCGAGCTAGGAGCAGACATCGAAGCCATGTTCGCCGGCCGAGCCTACAGCGACATGTGGGAAGTCTTCGCCCTCGCCGGAGGCCCCGGCGGCCCCCTCCAGCTCGACGCCGACCCCGAAACGGAGGGCCAACAGCCCCTCCCCCACCCCGGAGTCACCAACGTCGAAGAGTCCATGACCCTGGCCGCAACCGCCGCGATCGAAGCCCACCTCGCCACCTGGCTCCGCCTCGACCTGGGCCTCCGCCTGGCCTGGGACCAATCCCACCTGATCACCACCGCCACCACCCGCGATAACCCCCTCCAAGCCCCCCTGATCGACCAAGTAGGCCACCGCTACCGACTCGACGAATCCCTGACCTACGTCCTCACCACCGGCCTCCGCCTCCTCTACTAAACGCCTCCGGAAAGGGTTTGAAAAACCCGCCCGACCCATCCAAGGCGCTGGGATCGCTGTGGGCAACGGGCGCGCAACCGGCCGCGAATCCCGGCGCGCCCGCTGTCCACAGCGGGGCCCCAGCGCCGAGCCCTCCAATCGATCCATCTATCCGACCGTCGGGCAGCCCGTCTCAACCATCCGGCCCAGCCCCAGCCCGAGAACAAACCCGCCGAGCCGAACCACGCCGCGCCGCCATGAACTGAGCGCCGAAGTCGACCTCGGCTTCAAGAGCGTTGTGACCAGCGCAGACAACGTCACGTTGGACTCCCGATGATCGCCGCCCCGCGCAAACGGCACCACGTGATGAAACTCCAGCCGCTCGAGCGAAGGACAGCGACGTCCCGCCCGATCGCGAAAGGTGCACTGTCCACCGTCGCGGCTCCAGACCGCCCGTCGGATCGGATCCGGAATCCGCCGCGACAAAGGCCTCGGATCCGCCTCGCTAGCCGACTTGCGAGGCCTCGACGTGGCCGCGAACCGCACCTGCTCCAGCTCCTGGACCAGCAGCGTCATGGCGCGATCGAACACCGCCGCGAGATCGCCGTCGGGGACCACATGGCGGAGAAGCGCCTGGCAGCGCGTGATCTTGTCATGAAGCTCGGCGCCCGCCGTGAACTGCACCTTGAAGCGAGCCGGAGCGATGGGCCCCAACGTCCCGGTCGCCGCGACCGGGACCGCGAGATCGATCCCGGCGGCGGGCGGTGCCTCGCCAACCTGGCGATTCTGGACTCCGTCCGGACGGAGCTCCACCGCCACCGCCTCGACGGCCGTCGCCCGCTCCGCCACCGCCGGGAGCCGCCGAATCCGCGATGGAACATCCGGCCGCGGTGCCAGCTCCGCCACCAGGAGATCGATCTCGCGCCTGGACTTGTGCACCGCGCGCGCGAGCAGCGCCTCGCCGTTCCCCTCGCGAAGAAGCGGCCCAAGCCGCGCAACCGCGCTCAGGTGCAGCCGCCCGTCGGCCAGCATGGCGAGGACGACCGGGAACCGGCGCGAGATCCGCGCCACGTTGATGCGGAGATAGGCCTCGGCGTCGGACATGTGAAGCCGCGCGGTGGCGTAGACGTGCATCGAAGGGCACGCCTCCCGCAGGTAGAGCCGCCGCGCGTCCACCTCGGCCAGGTGCCAGACCAGCTCGGCCTCGGTCCGGCGTGTGCGACTGGCCACCTCGGCCAGACGAGAGAGCAGATCATCATCGGAGAGCGCCTCGAGACGAAGAGAAGGTCTGTGCATCTCTCATCGTCCATAACACGGAGGTTCTTCGACCTCGCCAGACAGCCGAGGACCGGCGATCGCACCCCTCGACGACGCGTTTTTCGTCGAGGAGATCTTCGTCGCTCGAGCCCGAGCTGAACGCATGGAGCGAGTGATCGCACGGCAACGCGCCGGTCGCTCGCAGCCGTCGCCAGCGCGACGTCAAGT
>DATHKR010000182.1:0-26184 GCA_035489015.1 Kofleriaceae bacterium
CGGGTCAGGTGATCCTCGCCGAGCATGCTCTCGGCGTAGATCTTGTAGATGTCCTCGGTGCCGGACGGGCGCGCGGCGAACCAGCCGTTGCGAGTCGTCACCTTGAGCCCGCCGATCGGCGCGCCGTTGCCGGGCGCGGCGGTGAGCTTGCTCTCGATCGGCTCGCCGGCGAGCGTATCGCCCGGCACCGCATCGGGCGACAGGCGCTTGAGCAGCGCCTTCTCGGCCAGCGTGGCGGCGACGTCGACCCGGCGATAGCTGGGTGAGCCGTAGCGGGCCTCCAGCGCGCGATAGTGCGCGCCAGGGTCATCGCCGGTCCGGGCCAGGATCTCGGCCGCGAGCAGACCGAGGATGATGCCGTCCTTGTCGGTCGACCAGGCCGCGCCGTCCTCGCGCAGGAAGCTGGCCCCCGCGCTCTCCTCGCCGCCGAAGCCGAGCGAGCCGTCGGCCAGGCCGGCCACGAACCACTTGAACCCGACCGGCACCTCGACCAGCCGGCGCTCGAGCTCGGCGACCACGCGGTCGATCATCATCGAGGAGACCAGCGTCTTGCCGACCCCCGCGCCCGGCCATTCCCTGGTGGTGAACAGGTAGCGGATCGCGACCGACAGGTAGTGGTTGGGCTGCATGAGCCCGGCCGAGCGAGTCACGATGCCGTGCCGGTCGGCGTCCGGATCGTTGCCGATCGCCACGTCGAACTGGTCGCGGAGGGCGACCAGCGGGGTCATCGCGTAGGGAGACGAGCAGTCCATGCGCAGCTTGCCGTCGTGGTCGATCGCGACGAAGCGGAACGTGGGATCGAGCCGCGGGTTGACCACGGTGATCGCCAGCCCCAGGCGGTCCGCCATCGCGGCCCAGTACGGCAGGCTGGCCCCGCCCAGCGGATCCACTCCGATGCGCACGCCGGCGGCGCGGATGCCGTCGATGTCCACCACCGCGGAGAGGTCGTCCAGGTAGGGCGCGATGAAGTCGCGCTCGCGCGACCCGGCCCGAGCCTCCGCCGTCGGCACCCGCTGAACCTCGGCGAGCCCGCCGCGCAGCAGCGCGTTGGCCCGCTCCTCGATCCAGCGAGAGATCGAGTCGTCGGCCGGCCCGCCGCTGGGCGGGTTGTACTTGATGCCGCCCTCGTCGGGCGGGTTGTGCGACGGAGTGACCACGATGCCATCGGCCAGCGCCGCCCCACCCGGGCGGTTGGCGGCCAGGATCGCGTGCGAGATCACCGGCGTCGGAGTCACCTGATCGCCGGCCGCGCGCACGACATCGACTCCGTTGGCGACCAGCACCTCGAGCACCGTCGCGTGGGCCAGCGGAGACAGCGCATGAGAGTCCATCCCGATGAGGAGCGGACCCGTGATCCCCGCGCGAGACCGGTGCTCGCAGACCGCCTGAGCCACCGCCAGCACATGGTCCTCGTTGAAGCTCCGCCGGGCCGCCGAGCCGCGGTGCCCCGACGTGCCAAACGCGACCCGCTCACCAGGCCGGTCGACGTCCGGCTTCTCGTCGTAATACTGGCCGCGCAGCCGCTCGACGTCGATCAGCATCGATTCTTCAGGAAGCTTCCCGGCGAGCGGATGGATCATCGGTCGAGTATCGATGCCCACCGACGGCCGCCGCAAGTGGGCGGCGCGCGGCACGCCGGAGGCTCGCTTGGCCGCCGCGATGTTCGACCCGACCTGCCCGACGGGGCTAGTGCTCCGACCGGGGCGTACTGAACCGTCGGGCGAGCCCCTCACGTCCTGGGCTTCGTTGCTCGTCGGTCTTTGGGGGGCCACCCAACTCCACTCCTCGCGCCTTGCCCAGAACGCGATGAGCTCGCCTGACCGGTTCACTACGCCCCGGTCGGAGCACTAGAATCCCGTCCATGAAGCTCTACTACGCTCAGGCAGCATGCTCTCACGCGCCGCACATTGCTCTTCGCGAGGCCGGTGCGTCGTTCGACCTGGTTCGCTTCGACATCAAGGGGCAAACCCTCGAGGGGGGTGGCTCGATCGAGGCGATCAACGGCAAGGGGCTGGTGCCGGTCCTCGAGCTGGACGACGGGGAGCGGCTCACCGAGGTCGCTGCCATCCTCCAGTACATCGCGGATCGCGCGCCGGAATCCCGGCTGGCTCCCGCTGCGGGCACGATGGAGCGCTATCGGCTCATCGAGTGGCTCAACTTCATCGCCACCGAGGTGCACAAGCCGTTCTGGCCGCTCTTTCACGCCGGCGAGGAGGTGGAGAATCGCAAGGCCCGGGAGAAGCTGGCGCGCAGCTTTGCGTGGGTCGAGGGCAGGCTGGGCGACCGCCCCTTCCTCCTCGGCGACTCGTTCACCGTGGCCGACGCGTATCTGCTGACCACCCTCAACTGGACCCGGTTCGTCGACATCGACCTGACCGCGTGGCCTCGCCTCAAGGAATACCGCGAGCGCCTCCGCAAGCGGCCCGCCGTGGTCGCGGCGCAGGAAGCCGAGAACGCGAAGCGCTGACCGGGGCGCCCTTGCACAGCGAGATCCATCGGGAGATTCGCCGCTCGGTTCGCGCGTTCGTCGCGCGCGAGGTGGCTCCGATCGCCGACCGGCTCGACAACGCGGATGCGGAGATCCCGATGGGGGTGATCCAGCAGATGGCGGAGCTGGGCTATTTCGGGCTGACGTTTCCCGAGCGCTACGGGGGGATGGGGCTCGATTCGCTGGCGATGGCGATCGTCGCGGAGGAGCTGTCGCGGGGGTGGCTGTCGGTCGGCTCGGTGATGACTCGCATGATCATCACCGGGACGCTCCTGCTCGAGAGTGGCACCGACGAGCAGCGCGAGCGGTTCCTGCCCGGCATCGCCTCGGGAGAGATCCTGACCGCGGCGGCGTTCACCGAGCCCGACGCGGGGAGCGACACCGCCGCGCTGAGCTGCCGGGCGACTCGCGACGGAGACGAGTACTCGCTGCGCGGCGAGAAGACCTGGTGCACGTTCGCCAACCGGGCCCACGTTCTCACCGTCCTGGCCCGGACCGATCCTGACCCGGCTCTCCGTCACCGGGGGCTGTCGATGTTCCTGGTCGAGAAGCCGCCGGGGGACGAGATCGACGCGCCCGGGCTGGCCGGCAGCCCGATCCCGACCATCGGCTACAAGGGGATGCGGTCCTACTCGCTCGCGTTCGACGGGTACCGGGTGGCGGCCGCCAACCTGCTCGGCGGCGCCGAGGGGCGCGGCTTCTACCAGCTCATGCCAGTCTACGAGGTCGCTCGCATCCAGACCGCGGCCCGCGCGGTCGGCGTGGCCCAGGCCGCGCTCGATGCCGCGCTCCGCTACGCGCGCGAGCGCGTCCAGTTCGGCGTGCCGATCGCGGAGCATCAGGTCATCCGCCACAAGCTGGCCCGCATGGCCACGGAGCTGGAGGCAGCGCGCCAGCTCTGCTACCACGCCGCGGCGGTCAAGGACCAGGGCGGCCGCTCGGACCTCGAGGCCGGCCACGCCAAGGTGTTCGCGGCCGAGATGGCCGAGCGGGTCACCTCCGAGGCGCTGCAGGTGTTCGGCGGATACGGCTACTCGCGCGAGTATCCGGTCCAGCGCTTCTGGCGCGACGCCCGCGTGTTCCGCCTCTTCGAGGGAACCTCCGAGATCCAGTACGAGGTGATCGCCAGGCGCCTGCTCGAGCGCGATGGCGGTGAGACGGGCGGCTGAGCGCCGGCCCGGGTACGATGGCGGAACGGAGGTGAAACGTGGCGTCTGATCCAAGGGCGGCGTATGCGCGCCTGGCCGAGGCCAGCGGGCGAGGTGGGCTGCTGGCCGGGCTCGTCCTCGGCATCGATCACATCGGGGTGGGCGTCTCGTCGATGGAGGAGGCCGGCGGCGGATGGACGGCGCTGCTCGGGCAGCCGCTGGTCGACCGCGAGCACGTCGACGTGCAGCGCACCGAGGCCGCCTTCCTGCGCATGCCGCGGGGCGGGGCCGCGGTCGAGCTCATCTGTCCGATGCCGGGCAACGCCGGGCTCGAGCGGTTCCTCTCCTCGCGCGGGGATGGCCTGCATCACCTGGCGCTGGCGGTGAACGACATCCGCGCCGCCCTCGAGCGGCTGACCGCCGCCCGGATCGAGCTCATCGATCACGCGCCGCGACCAGGTGCGGGTGGGCACCTGGTCGCGTTCCTCCACCCCCGCGCGCTGGGTGGCGCGCTGGTCGAGCTGGTCGAGCGCAGCTGATCCGGCTGTTCAGAACTCCCAGCCGATGCGGGCCGCGGCGGCCCAGCTGTCGAGATCGGTGCGGGTGTCGTTGTCGTTCAGCGGATCGTCCTCGTTCGCCGGCTCGTTCACCAGGTCATCGTTGAACGCGGCGCGCATGGTGCCGCGGACGTCGAACAGCAGGCCGCCCCACTGGAACCCGAGGCCGGCGCCGAACGGGATGTGCCCCATCCGCTCGCTGCCGTTCACGCTGGAGGTGTTGAAGTCCTCGTTGGTGACGTCGTAGCGGGTGAAGCCGATGCCGCCGAAGATGTAGGGCTGCAGGTAGGTGGTGGTGAAGTTGAGGCGAAGATCGCCCTCCACCGCGGTGCCGAGCAAAAGCGCGTTGCCGCCCAGGCCGAGCGCGTCGATGCTCTGCACCGATCCGACGTAGGCGGCCTCGACGGCCAGGCGCGTGCGAGTGCCGACCGTCAGGCGAGCTTCCCACTCTCCACCGGTGCCGCCGATCGCGCGAGCGTCGTTGTCGAGGAAGCCGACCACGCCGGCGCCGATGGTGATCGACATGCCGAACGGGGTCAGCAGGTGATCGTCGCTGTGGTCGACGTGCCCGACCACGATCGGATCACGATCCTCGCGGTGGGGCTCCGACGCCGGCGGGGCCGGGAACGACTCGCCGACCGCCATGTCGGTCGACTCGTCTGCCTGCGGAGCGACGGCCGCGTCGGCGCCGACCGCCATGAGGAAGATCGAGCGGTGGCTGCGATCGGCCGGGCCGGTCGGCAGCCTGGCGTCGGTCACGATCTTGATCTGGCTCTCGGCCGCGCCCTTCATCACCAGGTAGTTCCGGGTGGCCTCGGCGCGCCGCTGCACCAGCGCCGCGTCGACCTGGACGCGTCCGGTGTCGTCCGGCAGCACCGCGACGGTGATGGTGCGGCTCGGGTCTTCCTTGAGCCAGTCGGCGGTCTGATCGAGCGACGTGGTGGCGCTGACGTCGATCTGCACCGCGGTCCCCTGGAACTGAACGACGGCGTCGAGCGGTCCGGGACGCTCCTCGTTCACCTTGGCGGTCACGGTGCCGCTCGGCGAGCGCAGCACCGTCTTGTCGGCGCTCTGCGCGTGGGCCAGTCCTGCATCGGCGATCATGGCGCCGGCCAGACCGATGGCGAAGAGCGCCCCGGTCGACATCCGCTTCGTTTGCATGGCGATCTCCTGTTCGGTGTGCTGTCGCCAGCCGGACAGCCGGGGCGACGATCCGCGCAGGTACACAGGTCGTGCCAGGTGCGATGCCCGGCCCGATCGGGGCGCCGCGCGGCCTTGCCGGCCATCCGGGCCGGTTGCTGGGCCCGAATACCTGTCGTGCTCGTGCTCCGGCGCCCGCTGGGGCGCGAAGGGGCTTCTACTGCCAGGCGCGGACCAGCGGCCTGGTCTCGCGCGGACGGATCTCCACCTTCACCCGCTCGGTGCGGTTCAGCTCCCCGTTGCGAAGGACCACGCGGTGGGAACCGGGTGAGAGCGGGATCTTCTTCGGCGTCTGGCCGTAGTCCACGCCGTCGACCGACACGTACGCCCAGGGGTCGACCGTCACGTCGAGGAGTCCGGACGCCCCGGACCGGTGCGAGTCCTTGCTTCGATGCCCCGGCCGTGGCCCGGGCGGACGCGGCTCGGGCGCCGGCTCCACGCCGGCATCGGGCGCGGCGGGCGTCGTGGTCGGCGATGGCGTCGTGGTCGGCGATGGCGTCGTGGTCGGCGGCGTCGTGGGGACGACCACCGGCGCCCTCGCCGGCGGCAGCTCGGCCGGCGCCGGAGCCGACGTCCTCGCCGGCGCCTCGGAGGCCGCGACCGGCTCGCCGTCGTCCCGATCGAGCTGCCGTCGAACGACCAGCGCGCCGGCCGAGATCGCCGCCGCCGCCAGCACGACCACCGCGCCTGCCCTCCACGGGCGGCGCCGGACCGGCTCCGCCCGCGTCTCGACCGGCGTTCGCGCGGCCACCGCGGCCGGGCTGGCCGGGAACGTGGCGGTCATCGGGCTGATCGGCGTGGCCTGGACCGGGCGCATGACCGGGGCTCCGCTCGGCGCTGCCCCGCGTCGGCGCGGCGCCTGCTCCGGGAAGCGCTCCGACAGGAGCTGCTCCAGCTCGAGCGCCGCGCGCGGGCTGGTCGCCGACGTGGCCAGCAGCCCCTCCAGCGCCGCATGCGCGCTCGGGTGGCGCGCCTCTCGATCGCGCTCGAGCATCTGCATCACCACCGCGTCGAGGTCGGGCGGCGTGTTCGGCATCCGCTCGATCGGCCGCGGGATCGGCTGGGTCAGCACCCGGGCCAGGATCTCCGGCTCGGTCGACCCGCGGAACAGGCGCTCACCGACCAGCATCTCGTGCAGCACCACGCCGACCGCGAACACGTCGGTGCGCCCGTCGAGCTCGGCCGCGCTGGCCTGCTCCGGACTCATGTAGGCCACCTTGCCCTTGATGGTCCCGGCGCGCGACACCGCGGTCGCGGCCATCACCTTGGCGATGCCGAAGTCGACCACCTTGGTCGCCCCGTCCCACGAGATCATCACGTTGTGCGGGGAGATGTCGCGGTGCACGATGCCGAGCCGGCGCCCGCCGTGCTCGAGCTCGTGGGCGTAGTCGAGCCCGCGCAGCATCTCGGCGGCGACGTGCACCGCGATCGACACCGGCAGCATGCCGGTGTCCATCAGCTGGCGAAGGTCGACCCCGCGGATGAGCTCCATCACCAGGAAGTAGCGCCCCTCCTCGTCGCGATCGAAGTCGAGCACCGCGGCGATGTTGGGGTGATGGAGGAGCGAGGCCAGCCGCGCCTCGTTGACGAACATCTGCCCGAACGCCGCGTCGCTCGACAGCGACGGCTGGATGCGCTTGACCGCGACCGGGCGCACGAATCCCTCGGCGCCGACCAGGGTGGCCTCGAACACCTCGGCCATCCCGCCGCCCCCGATCCGTCCGCCCAGTTGGTACCGCTGGCTGGGCCGTTCGCCGGCCATTGCGCGGCAGTATAGACGATCGCGGCAGCGCGGTATGATCGCGGCCTGGCCGCAGAATCCGTCAGCGCACCGGTCCTGCTCGACGAGGACGCCATCGCGCGCGCCCGCGACCGGGTGGCTGGCGCGCTCCGCGCGATCGGGGCCGGACCTGGCGATCGAGTCGCGGTGCTGTGCGGAACCCGCCCTGAAATGGTGGTGGCGCGCGACGCCGCTTCGCGGGGCGAGATGATGGTGGTGCCGCTTTACCCGCAGCTGGCGGGACCCGAGGTGGCTTACGTTCTCGAGCACGCTCGCCCGCGCGCGCTCCTGGTCGAGGCCGCGCACCGCGCCGCCGCCGCCCATGCGGTTGACATGCTTTCAGCGCGGGACCGCCCGGCCATCGTGGAGCTGCCGCCCGTCATCGGAGCAGCGGTCGGGCCGCCGGGATGCAGGCGCCCGCCGGCAGAGGCCGCCGAGGTGGGTGCGACGCTGCTCTACACGTCGGGCACGACCGGGCGACCGAAGGGCTGTGTGCGCACCGCGGCGCAGGAGTCGGCGCGCGCGGCCGAGCTGACCGCCACCTACCGGCTCGGCCCGGACGACGTGCACCTGGTCGCCTGCCCGCTCGCCTTCTCCGCGCCCGGCATCCTCCTGCGCGCGGCGCGCCGGGCCGGCGCGACCACGGTGCTCTTGCCGCGCTTCTCGGCGGCTGGATTTCTGGCCGCGGCGTCCGCCTGCCGCGCGACCGTGTTCTTCCTGGTCCCCACCCAGTACCAGCGCCTGCTCGAGCTGCCGGCGGCCGAGCGCGACCGCTTCGATCGATCGGCCGTGCGCGCCGCCCTGGTCGCGGGTGCGCCGATGCCGCCCGCGCTCCGGCACAAGATCGTCGAATGGCTCGGCCCCGGACGCCTGTGGGAGTTCTATGGATCGAGCGAGACCGGCACGATCACGGTGCTGGATCCGGACCAGCAGCTCACCCACGCCGACACGGTGGGACGTCCGGCTCCCGGCGTGGAGATCCAGCTGCGCGGCGGCTCGGCCGACCCGGATGCGCCGCGCGAGATCCTCGTCCGCTCGCCGACCGTCATGGCCGGCTACTGGAACCCGGCCACGCGCGCCGCCGACTGGCCGGGCACCGACGATCGATTCGTCTCCGTCGGCGACCTCGGTCACATCGAGGCCGGCGGTCATCTGCGCCTGGTCGATCGGGTGCACGACACGATCATCTCCGGCGGGATCAACGTTCATCCGGCCGAGGTGGAGCGCGCCCTGCATGAACATCCAGAGGTGGCGGGCGCGGTGGTGTTCGGCGTCACCGATCCGGACTGGCAAGAGCGAGTCGCCGCGCTGGTCGTGCGCGCGCCGGGCTCGACGGTCGACGAGGCCGAGCTGCGCCGGTTCCTGCGCGAGCACCTCGCTCCGCACAAGCTGCCCGGATCGATCGTCTTCGTCGACGCCGACGAGCTGCCGCTGACGCCGAGCGGAAAGCCGCTGCGTCGAATCGCCGCACGCCTGTTCGCCGAACACCGACGCTGAGCAGACGCCAAGCGCCGCGTCTTCATCACTCGGCATTGGCCAGGCCAGAATTCCGTCTCCTTGTGATCGTGATCGAGCTCGCGAGTGAGAATCGGTGAGCGGGCCGCAGCGCGAGATGCCTCGACAGGGTGGTGCACGCCGAGTACCTTGCATGTCTCGACGCGATCCTGGGAGGAAGTAAGCGACCCATGGTGACGAGAGAGACCGCTGAGGAGAGCGGCGGTGCTCGCGACGAAACGATCCTCCGCGCTGCCGAGCGCGGCTTCGTCGAGCACCCCGAGTTTGGTGATTCGTCGCGGATCCGGCGGCGCGCGCTGGCCCGATACCAGTTCGGCTTCGAGCTGTTCGCCGATCACCTCGCCGGCCTGCGCGGCGCGGTCGACGCGCTCGCGCCCGAGGATGCGCCGCTGGCACCGACGGTGTTCCGCGAGCCGGTGGTGCGGATGCTGATGGAGGAGGCGTTCGATCGCCTCGAGTCCGGCACCTTGGCGTCGCCCGACGATCTCGAGTCGCTGATCCCCCAGCTGATCGCCCGCCCGGAGGTGCACCTGCGACACGCGGCCACCGTCGGACCGCGCGCCGACATCTGGGTGTGGAACGCCGAGCCCTCTCCGGATCCGCTGGTGCGCCGGCTGCAGGAGCGCGCCGCCGAGCTGTCGGAGCGCGGTGACGCCGGCATGAACCGCGTCACGCCGGACGCATCGATGCGCCGGCGCATCGATGACGCCTTCGATCTCCTGAGCGCGCTGCTCCCGCTGGTCGGGCCGAGCGCCATCGAGCACATCTCGTCGATCTGCGTGGTCGGCGCCCAGGCCGAGAACGGCACGCTCCTGTCCGCCTCGGGCGGCGACGAGCTCCCGTCGACGATCTTCATCGCGCCGGAGCAGCTCGACAACCTGTGGGACGCGGCCGGTCACATCCTGCACGAGGGCCTTCACCTCAAGCTGTTCGACGTGGTCCGGACCGGCGCGCTGGTCAGCGTCGGCGAGGACGTGACGGTCGAGATCCCGTGGCGTCACATCCGCTGGACCATCCCTCGGGTGGTCTTCTCGTTCCACGTGTACGTCCACATGGTCCTGTTCAAGGCGGCGGCGGAGCGGCTCGGCGCCCCCCTGCACGCGCGCTTCGGCGAGCCGCGCGGCAACGTCAAGCGAGGTCACGCGATGTCGGTGGTGAGGCCGCTCGAGAGCGGGCCCTATGCCTCGGGGCAGGCGCGCGCCGAGTTCCTCGGCTCCCAGCTCGAGGGGGAGTGGTCGCAGTACCTGACCGACGACGGGCGGCAGTTCACCCGCTGGCTCCTCGATCTCATGAGCTCCCTCACCCGCTGGGCGCACCTGGCCCAGCCCACCTGACCCAGCCCACCTGATGATGCCTGCAACTCCCGAACAGACCCAAGGCGCGGGTGGACGCGTGAAGTGTCCAGGAGTCCGCGCGCGGCCGCTCCCCGATCTCGAGTGCCTGCTCGCGTTCTCGCCGGCCACGCGGACCCTCCACTGGCTCAACCTCAGCGCGTGGGCGATCTTCGAGCTGTGCGACGGCACCCGGACCGACCAGCAGCTGTCGGCCGAGTACGCCGAGGCGCTGGGCGGTGAGCTGTCCGGCGCGCAGCTGGCGCGGCAGGTCAGCGAGGCGCTGGCGTCGCTCGAGCGGAGCGGCCTCATCACGGCCCACCAGTCGACTGACTGACAGACAGACTGACGAAAGGAAAGGTGACAGATGGCACTCAAGCTGCTCGCAGAGAAGATGAAGAGGAACGGCGAAGTCCAGGCTCCGGTCATCCGGTCCGACAACACGGGTGAGCGGCGCTGGCCGCCGAAGTACGTCAGCAACGAATAGCAACCGCCGGAACCGCCGGGATCACCCGGCGGTTCCCCCTCTCTCGATGACCAGCGACAGGGAACCCTTCGGGTCGATCCGCGTCGACGAGATCGGCGAGCTCCGCGAGCTCGGGATCCGCATCATGGGCTCGGACGACCTCTCGTTTCCGGCCGAGGTGCTCGCGTCGTGGCTGAGCGCGAACCCGGAGATCATCCAGGCGGTGCGCGCGAACGGCCGCATCGCCGGCTACATCGTCATCCTGCCGCTCGCGGACGAGACGATCGACCAGGTGGTCCGCGGCCAGCTGCGGCCGCGCAAGATCCCGCCGGACGCGATCCTCCCGTTCGCGCCGGGCGAGCGCTCGCTGTACGTGGCCGAGATGCTCATCGACCAGGGGCTCGCGCAGCGAAGCATGGGCGCGGCGGTGCTGGTCCGCCAGTGCATGCGCTTCTTCGGCGAGAAGCGTCGGCTCGGCTTCCACCCGGGCGGGCTGTGGTGCATCGGCTTCTCCCCGACCGGGATCGAGTTCGCCCGCCGGCTCGGCTGTCGCGAGGTCCACGTCGAGGGCGTGAGCTGCTCGGAGTGGGTGGTGATGAAGCTCTCTCCCGGCGACGCGTCGCCGCTGTTCCGCGGCCCCGACCGCCAGCCACCCGGTGAAGCAGCCCAGGAGTGAAGCAGGAGTGAAGAAGGCATGACCGCACGCAGATCCTACGACGTCGTCATCGCCGGCAACGGCGTGCTCGGCCATGCCACCGCGCAGGCCCTGAGCCAGCGCGACGGCGGGCTGCGCATCGCGGTGGTCGGCCGGCGAAGCTGCCCGGCCGGAGCCACGCCGGCGGCGGGCGCCATGCTCGGCTGCTTCGGCGAGGTCACCGGCCCGCTGCTCGGCAGCGCCGCCGGACGGGCCAAGCACGCGCTGTCGGTGGCGGCCGCGCCGCTGTGGGACCCCTGGGTCGCCGCGCTCAACGAGCGACTCGCCGAGCCCGAGCGGGTGTCGATCGGCCGCGGGACGATCGTCATCAACAACATGCGGTCGGGGACGATCGAGGACGACAGCTTCCGCGCCATCCGCGAGGCGCTGACCGCGCACGGCGAGCCGTTCGAGGACATGGACCCGGGCTCGGTCGATGGGCTCGACCCCGACGGGGCCAGCCGCCCGGCGCGGGCGATGTTCCTGCCGCGCGAGGGCTACATCGACGCGGCGCGCCTCATGGCCGCGTTCACCTCTCTCGCCGAGCAGTCGCCGCAGATCGATCTGGTCGACGACGAGGTCGGCTCGGTCCTGGTCGAGCGAGGCGCGACCGCGGGCGTCCGCTTCACCTCCGGGCAGGAGGCGGCGTGCGGGCGGGTGGTGCTGGCCGCCGGCGCCGGCACCCAGTCGATCCTGGACGAGCTGCCCGAGCTGGCCCGGCGCATCCCGCGCCTGTTCAGCGGGGTCGGCACCTCCCTGGTGCTCGAGACCATGCGCCCGGCCTTTGCCCAGGTGGTGCGCACGCCCAACCGCGCGTTCGCGTGCGGCCTGCACGCGGTCCCGCGCGGCGAGTTTCGCCTGTACGTGGGAGCAACCAACACCGTGGCGATGCGGCCGGTCACCCGGGTGTGCGTGGCCGACATGTACTTCCTGCTCGATTGCGCGATGGAGCAGCTCGACCGCAACCTCCAGTCGGCGCGGCTGGAGCAGTGGCAGATCGGAAACCGGCCGATCTCGATCGACACCTGTCCGCTCATCGGGCCGACCTCGCTCGACGGGCTGTGGATCCTGACCGGCACCTACCGCGACGGGCTGTTCCTGTCGCCGCTGCTCGCCCAGCACGTCGCCGCCCGCCTGCTCGGCCGGCCCGGATCGATCGACGACACGTTCGCGCCGGAGCGGCGGCCGCTCGCGACCCTGTCGGCGAGCCAGGCGCGGGTGGAGGCGGCCCGCCACTACGAGGCGGTCGGCGTCGAGCACGGGATGAGCCTGCCCAAGATCGGCTGGCACAACGACTTCAAGACGGCGTACGCGGCGATGATCGCGCGGCTCTACGACGCGCTCGATCCCGAGTTCGTGCTGCCGCCCGAGTTCCTCGGGATCGTGGACAACGATCCGACCCGCATGATCCCCTTCTTCCGCGGCTACTACGACGGCATCAGGAGGGCATGGACGTGAACCGGTCATTCTACGAGCTGGACGAGTTCCCTCGGCTGGCGGACTTCGCCGGACACTGGCTGACGATCCGCGAGGAGCTCCTCGCCCTGCGCGCGCCGGTGACGCCGCTGCACCGCTTCGGCAAGACCTACCGCGAGGTCGGGCAGGAGGTGCAGGCGTACATGGAGGGAGGCGGCGAGTACGGGTGGATGGCCGGCTGGGGCAAGCACGGCGCCAACCCGGCGTGGCTGCAGTACCCGCTGCTCGCGTTCGAGGTCCCCTCCCCGTTCGTCATGAAGACCATGCCGCTGACCCTCGAGCTCCTGCGCCCGATCCCGGCGATCCAGACCTGCGCGCTCGTCACCCTGAAGGCGGGCGGGGCGCTGCCGGTCCACGCCCACCCGGAGTTCCGCGAGCACGGGTTTCTCCTCCTCCACCTCACCCTCGACGCCGCCCGCGAGAAGAACTACGCGTACCTCAACGTGGGCGGCGAGTGGCGCCAGCACGCGGTCGGCAGCGCCATCATCTTCGACGGCGCCGAGGATCACTTCGTGGTCAACGAGTCGTCGGTCGACCGGACCATCCTCTACCTCGAGTTCGGCAAGGACGAGCTGGGGCGCGGGGCCTGAGCCGCGTGGACGACACGTTCGCGCGGGTGGCGAAGGTGGCGGCGACGCGCTACGGGCGCGATCCGTCGGCGCTTCGCCCGGACGACGACGTGTTCGTCGCGCTCGACATCGACAGCGTCGAGGCGCTCGAGCTGGTCAGCGCGATCGAGGCGGAGCTCGGCGTCGAGGTCCCGGATCACGCGCTCCTGAGCGTGCGGACCTTCGCCCAGCTGGTCGAGGCGATCGAGCGCGGGCGGCGCGCATGACCGCGCCGGACCCCGGCGCCTCCTCGATCGGCGACGCGCTCGCGGCCTCGATCGAGGCCCATGGCGACCGCCTGGCGATCATCGAGGCGGACCGCGAGCGCGAGAACGGGCGCTGGACCTACGCCGAGCTCGGCGCCGAGGCGGAGCGCTTCGCCGCGCTCCTGCAGGGGCACGGGCTGACTGCCGGCGACCGCTGCGCCATCCTCATGGCGAACCAGTTCAAGTGGATCGCCAGCGCGGTGGGCGGCCTGTGGGCGGGCGCGGTGCTGGTGCCGATGGACGCCAGGCAGCCGCCGCGCGAACAGCTCTCGCTCCTGGCCCACGCCAGGCCGCGCGCGCTGGTCATCGACCACCCGCTGTGGCGCGAGCTCGCCGCGGTCGCGGCCGGCGCGCTCGATGGAGTCACCATCGTGGTCAGCGAGGCGCCCGACCGCGAGCAGCTGGGATCGGCCGTCCGCTGGGACGCGGCGCCGGCGGTCGGCCTGTCGCGTCCGCCGCGCGGCCGCGACGACATCGCGACGGTGGTCTACTCGTCCGGCACCGCGGGCACGCCCAAGGGCTGCATGCTCCACCACCGCACCTACCTGCGCCAGGCGCAGATGGTCGGCGCGGTCTTCCGCATCGGCGGCGAGGACCGCTACATGTCGGTCCTGCCGACCAGCCACACGACCGACTTCACCGTCGGCTTCCTGCTGCCGCTCCTGTTCGGCGCGTCGATCGTGTACCAGCGGACCATGCGGCCGCAGTTCCTGAGCGCGGCGATGAGGAAGTACGAGGTCACCTTCACCGTCCTCGTGCCCCTGGTCCTCCGCCAGATCGAGAAGCGCCTGCGCGCCCGGCTCGACGGCGTCCCTGATTGGCCCGCGCTCCTGGCCGAGCACCGCGCCGGTCCGGCCCGCCCCGGCGAGCTGCCGGCGTGGCTGGACCCGATCGTGGAGGCCGAGCTGGGCGCCAGGCTGCGCCTGATCCTCATCGGCGGCGCCTTTGTCGAGCGCGGGCTGGCCGGCTTCTTCTTCGATCTCGGCCTCCCGGTCGCGGTCGGCTACGGCCTCACCGAGGCGGGCACGGTGGTCTCGATCAGCGATCCGCGGTCCGGCCCGTTCGACGGCGCATGCCGGGTGCTGCCCGGCGTCGAGGTCGAGGTGCGCGAGCCCAGCGACGACGGCGTCGGCGAGGTGTGGATCCGCAGCCCGACCCTCATGGCCGGCTACC
The DNA here is from genome assembly GCA_035489015.1 of Kofleriaceae bacterium. Classification (GTDB taxonomy): domain Bacteria; phylum Myxococcota_A; class Polyangia; order Haliangiales; family Haliangiaceae; genus DATFRY01. Next base: position 14,703 of record DATHKR010000182.1, read on the forward strand.
TCCACGACGAGGCGCTGACCGGCGCCGCGCTGGTCGGAGGCTGGCTGCGCACCGGCGACCTCGGCATGCTCGAGCCGGACGGACGGCTGCGCGTGGTCGGGCGGATCAAGAACATGATCGTCACCGCGGGCGGCAAGAACGTCTATCCCGAGGACATCGAGTCGCACTTCGACGGAGTCCCGGACTGCGCCGAGCTGTGCGTGTTCGCCGAGAATTACCTGTGGCCGTCGTCGACCCTGGTGGGCGAGGGGCTGGTGGTGATCGTGCGCCCGGCGCGGGGCGGCGAGGTCTCGCCCGGCTGCGTCGGCGAGCTGCGCCGGCGCAACCGCGAGCTGGCCGGGTACAAGCGCCTGCGCGGCTACCTGGCCTGGAGCCGCCCGTTTCCCGCCACCTCGTCGGGGAAGACCCGGCGCGACGCCCTGGCCGACGAGCTCCGCGCGCTCGATCGCGGCGCGGTCCGCCCGCTCGAGAGCTGAGCGCGGCGGCGGCCTCGGTTCTCGCTCGGTTCTTGCTCAGTCCTTGCCGCGCAGGCTCGCCTTCACGAAGCTCCAGCGCGACGCGGCCAGCTGCTTCAGCTGGCGGAACAGCTGCCACGAGCTGCCCGCGCCCTCGCCGAGGGTCCCGCCCTCGAACATCGCGCGCGCTCTGGCCCGCTGGAGCTTGCCGCTCGAGGTCTTGGGCAGCGCTCCGGGCGGCAGGAGGAGCACCTCGTCGACGCGCAGGGCCAGGGCCTCGAGGATCCGGGCGCGCACCTGTCGCATGAGCGGGGCCAGCTCCGGCTCCGCCAGCCGGGTCTCGGCCGCGACCACGACGCGCTCGCGGCCCAGCTCCGGGTCGTGCAGACCAAAGGCGATCACGTTGCCGGCCCGGATGCCATCGACCCGGGAGGCCTGCCACTCGATGTCCTGCGGGTGGTGGTTGCGCCCCTCGACGATGATGAGCTCCTTGATCCGCCCGCACACGTGCAGGTCGCCGCCGGCCAGGTAGCCGAGGTCGCCGGTGCGCAGCCAGCCGTCCGAGAGCGCCTCGGCGGTGGCGGCCGGATCGTCGAAGTAGCCGGTCATCACCGACGGTCCTCGAACCAGGATGTGACCGACTCGCCGCTCCGGCAGGGTCTCGCCGTCCTCGCCCGCGATGCGCAGCTCGTGCAGGGGAAATGGCCGGCCGCAGTTGACGATGAGGAGCTCGCCGCCATCGCGGGCGTCCGCCGCGCCGGCGGCCGCTGACGCAGACACCGGTGCGGCCTCACCGCGCGCGAGCGCCCCTGCGTCGACCCGATCCGCCGCCAGATCGTCATCGAGGCGGCCGAACGTGATCGCCAGGGAGTGCTCCGCCATCCCGTAGCAGGGCAGGAACGCGGTCGATCGAAAGCCGCGCCCGGCGTGGCGGTCGGCGAAGCCGCGCAGGACCGGGTACTGGATCGGCTCGGCCCCGCAGCCCGCGACCTGGAGCGCGGACAGGTCGACACCGTCGAGCTCCTCGTCGGTGGCCCGCCGGGTCGCCAGCCCGTAGGCGAAGTTGGGCGCGAAGGTGATCGTCGCGCGGAAGTCGGACAGGTGGCGCAGCCACACCGCCGGGCGCTTGAGGAACATGAGCGGCGACAGAAAGCGGACCCCGCGGGTGCGGAAGTAGATCGGCGTGAAGACGAAGCCGATGAGCCCCATGTCGTGGTAGAGCGGCAGCCAGCTGACCGCGCTCGAGCCCTCGCCGATGCGGAGGCCGTGCGCGCCGCCGATCGCCTCGATGTTGTGGGCCAGGTTGCGGTGGGTGAGCATGACGCCCTTGGGCGCGGCGGTGCTGCCCGAGGTGAACTGCAGGAAGGCGACGTCATCGGGGCCGACGTCGACCGGCTGCGGCGTCGCGTCGTCGGGGACGCCGGCGGCGAGGTCGCGAAAGACGTCGATCCCGCGCAGCGTCCCGGCCACGCTCATCAGCGTGCCGAGCACCGGGCGCACGCGCCCGTCGGTGAGCACCAGCGAGCAGCCGGCCCGGCGGAGGATGTGCGCGGTGTTGTCGAGGTAGGTGTCGAGCTTGCCGAGGCCGAGCGGCGGATAGACCGGGACCGGGATGGCGCCGGCCAGCATCGCGCCGAAGATGGCGTCCACGAACTCGACGGAGTCGGGCAGGATGAGGCCGACGCGGTCGCCCCGGCGGACGCCGCGCTCCTGCAGCGCGGCCGCGACTCGCTGGACGCGCCGGTGAAGCGCGGCGAACGAGACGACCTCCGGATCCTGTCCCTCGCGGGTGTAGTGGTGGTAGCCGTGATCGTCGACGCCGGCCCGGTCGGCGAGCGCGGCGAGGAGAGTCGGGTAGCGGGTCGGGTTAGCGGTCATCGATCGTCTCCACCGCCGTCACCACCGACCTCACCACCGCTGGTCTCGCGATCGGCCAGCGCGCCGGCGACGACCAGGGCCACGTCGCCGACCGTCCTCACGTCCTGCAGGACCTCGATCGAGAGCATCACCCGGTAGTGATCCTCCAGCGCAGCGATCATCTCCAGGCTGTGCATGGAGTCGAGCGCCAGATCGTCGACCAGCCGCGTCTCCGCCCCGATCGGCCCGTCGGGCGGCGAATCCAGGTGGTCGGCCATGTGCCGGGCGATGACCGCCACGATCTGCTCCTCGCGGCTCACGGCGCCGCCCCGGTCGAGGCCGACATGGCGCGGCCCAGGTCGGCGGACAGCGCCTGCTCGAACCCGGCGATCCGATCGAGGACGGCGCGACCGAGCACGCGGGCGTACTTGTCGAGCGACCCGGCGTCGATCGCGCGGCTGCGCTCGGTCTGTCCGATCGCGGCGCCGCTGCCGTGCCGGTGGCTCTCGAGGACTCTCTCGCTCCACGGCAGGCCGGCGAAGTCGAGCACCCCGGCCAGCGCCGTCCTCGGATCGGTGACCAGCCGCTCGTAGTCGACCGCGAGGGTCCGCAGCCGGCGCTGGCGGTACTCCCAGACCAGCGCCTGCTTGGCCACCACGCACACGGTGGCGAGCAGGGCCGGATCGCCGGCCGCGCGATCGAGGTGATCGTCCAGGACGCGGCGGACCGGCGCGCTCGAGAAGCCGGCCATCGCCACCCGGGTCTCGATCGGCGCGAACAGCTCCGCCCACGACGCGCCGGAGAAGCCGCGCAGCGTCAGCATCGATGCCACGACCTGGACCGGCGGGCGCTTCATGAACAGGAAGCGGGCGGCGGAGTAGTGGGCGGCGAACAGGCCGAGCGCGCAGGTCCAGTTCGGGATCTTGTAGACCCGCGTCCGCTCGCCGCCCGGCTGCGCGGCCAGCGCGGCGTAGGCGGTGTCCTCGTCGAGCGATTCGATCTGCTCGTGCGCGCCGAGCGCCAGGGCGACCATGGTCGTGCCGCTGCGCTGGCTGCCGACGATGAAGATGTCGCGGGCCGGGCCGTCCGCCGGCGGACTCTCGCGATCCGCCGGGCCGCGCGGCCCGCTGCAGATCGCGCAGGGAGCGGTGGCCGGCGTGTACGCGCCCTGCACGATGTTGACGTGGCGCCGCGACCGATCGTACGCGGCGATGGCGACCACGCTGGCGACCCGGAGGTGCTGTCCGCCGCCGACCCAGGCCTGGATCTCGTCCACCGCGGCGGTGGCCGCGAGCGCCGCCATCCACTCCGGGATCGCGCCGGCGAGCGCGCCCTGCCCCGCTGCCCCCGCATCGCCGCCCTCCATGCAGGCCAGAAACCCGTGGCTGCACCGACGGCACGTGGTCCGGCCCGGGACGAAGAGGGGGCCGACCAGGATCCGCTCCCCGGACGGCGTTCCGGAGATGGACAGATGCAGGCACGGCCGGCCCTGCTCGGCGCAGGCGCGGTCGATCCGCGCGGCCGCCTCGCCCCCGTCGTCCCCGGCCCACGCGACGACCAGATCGGCGGCCGCGATCGCCGCGTCGGTCACCGCGGTCACCGTGGTCGCCGCGGCCAGCTCGACGCGCCGACCGAGACCGCGACCGCCCAGCTCCTGGCCCACCCGCACGCAGAGCGGACCGGATCCGATGGTGAGGACCCGGAGGTCTCCAGGCGGGGGCGTCGGCATCCGCACGTCACATCCTCGTCGAGAGCGCGCGTCACGCGCGCGGCGCGAACCCTCATGGTAACCCGCCTCGTTGGTCTCTGCCGCGCCGGAAGCCGCCGCGACCGCGGTAGGATGAGCCCGCGTCCCGAGGACGTCCCGAGCATGACCCGCGCCGCCCGTCTCTGGCTGGACACGCCGCTCGAGCCGCCCCTGTACGGCTCGATGGGGATCATGGGCCACTACTTCCACCGGATCCTCGGCGAGCTCGGATACGACGTGGAGTGCAGCATCGTGCCGGATCAGCCGGCGGCGCTGCAGATGATCCCGATCCCGGCGGCGGCGTCCACCGCGTCGATGCGCAGCCTGCGGCGCGAGGAGATCCGGATCTTCTTCGACCGATGCCTGAGCCAGGTCCTGCCGGTCCAGGCCCGCGGGGTGAAGAACGTGGTCTTCTTCCACGGGCTGCGCTACGCGCCGAGCGTCTTCCTGCAGAGCGACGCCATCGCCGGGTTCTGCACCAACTCGGACTACCTGAAGCGGGTCCTGCTCGGGCTGCTGCGGTTTCCCGATCTCGATCCGGACACCGGGTTTCGCTCGGTCCGGCAGCTCGCCTTTCGCGGCAACGTGATCGTCGACGCGGTCCCGCTGGTCCTGCCCGCGACCGAGTTTCCCGACGGCTACCCCTCCTACGGAGAGGACCTCCCGGGCTGGGTCGAGGATGAGCTCGAGCGAGATCAGTGGCTCGGTCACGCGCTGCGCCCGCGAAAGCTCATCGCCGGGGCGACCGCGGCGATCGTCCACCTCCTCAACCAGGAGCCGCTTCGCTCGCGGCTGGGCAGGCCGGTCCGCCTGCTCGTCAGCGACATCGATCACGCGCGGGTGGTCGCCGCCGGAAGACGCTGGCCCGGAGGCGACGAGGTCGCATCGCACGTGATGCCGGTCCCGTGGATCCACAACCAGGCGCTGACCACGCTCATGAAGCGGTCCCACTTCGGGCTGCTCCACGACTGGTTCCCCGAGCCGTTCGGCCTCTACCCGCTCGAATCGGTGTTCCAGGGCAACCCGATCTACACCAACGGCGCCGGCAACCTGCGTCACCTCCTGCCGCCCGAGCACGGCATTCGCGTGATGGAGCCGACCGTCCCGGCAGGCGCGACCGGAGACCCGGCTGGCGATCCAGCCGGCGATCCACTCGACCGATACGCCGCGATCGCGGCCGCGATCGCCGACGGGCTGGTCAGCGGGCGAGAGGCCGGCCAGTGCGCGCGCGGGCGCGACTTCATCGGCCAGCACTACACCGCCGACATCTTCCGCCGCGGCCTGGGCTCGGTGCTCGAGCGCATCGAGCAAGGAACCGAGGCGCCGCCCTTCGATCCGGCGACGCTGGTCGTCGAGCTGAGCCCGATGGTGCGGGAGATTCACCGGGAGGCGGGCGTCGTGTACTCCGACGTCGGCGATCTGCGCCTGCCACACCGGCAGATCGACCTCATGGTGCGAATCGCGGGCACACCGCTTCACCAGGCGCTGGGTGAGCTGGCCGCCTCCGAGCTCACCGACCTGCGATCGCTGCTCGCCGCGGGAGCGATCAGCCTCGGCTCCGGCCCGTCCTGATCGGCAGGTCCGTCATCGTCTTCGCGACCGGAACTCGGTACGGCGGACGAGGCCGCCTCGCTGCCGGGAGAGGTTCCCGGCCCGGGCTGGTTCGTCCTATTCTCCGCGAGCGACCCCCACAGCCCCACGGAGGACACATGGCGAACTCGACCCCCAGCACCGACTCGAAGACGCAGAAGGTCTTGCGCGATCTGGGCAAGGCCAGCGAGAAGACGCAGTCCAGCGCCCCGCCGGAGCGGATCGACAACCCCTTCCTGCACCGGAAGGGCCCGTACCTTCCCTGAGCTGTACCTGGCGCATCACATCCACTGTGCGCGGGTCGAGGGACAGCTGGTGTTCCTCGACCTGCGCGCAGATCGCTACTCGTGTCTCGCGCCGGGCGAGAGCGAGGTGGTCCGCAGGCTGGCCGGCTCCGATCGCGGACGGCCCGGGCGCGACGAGACAGCCGGCCTCGATGGCAGCGTCGGCGGCGTCGACGTCGACCAGATCCTCGAGTCGCTCGCCGCGGCCGACATCCTGACCCCGGATCCTCGCAGGGGCCGGCCGCTCGCGGCGCCCCCGCCGGTCGCGCTGTCGAGCGACATGGTCGGCTATCCGCTCGGGCGCGCGCCCGAGATCCGGGCCGGTCACGTGGCGCGCTTCCTGGCCGCCGCGTCGGCGACCGCGGCCCGGCTGCGCTGGCGCTCCCTGGTCGACGTCGTCGCGCGGGTGCGCGATCGAAAGCGGCGGCGCGGCGACGGCGCCCCGGGGATCGGTCCGGATCAGCTGCGCGAGCTGGTGGAGGTCTACAAGCGGCTTCGCCCGCTCATGTTCACCTCGCGCGACCATTGCCTGCACGACTCTCTCGTCCTCCTCGACTTCCTCGCCGCGCACGGCCAGTTTCCGCTCTGGGTGGTCGGCGTGCGGATGGGCCCGTTCGCCGCCCACAGCTGGGTCCAGCACGACGGCGTGGTGCTGAATGACGCGGTCGCCAACGTGGCCCGGTTCACTCCGATCCTGATGGTCTGACGTGCGGCGATTCATCGCGCTCACGTGGCAACCGGGCCGCGACGAGGACGTCGTCCATCGCATCCAGTCCGCCGTGGAAGAGCGGCCGGGCTGGCAGCTGCTCGCCGATTTCCCCGGCATGCGAGTCTTCGCCACCGCCGAGCACGGCGGCGCGACGGCGGTCCATCGCCTGCCCGGCGAGCGAGGCCCCGTCGACCACGGGGTCATCCTCGGCACGCTGTTCGAGCGGCGCGCGGTCGATCGATTCGAACCCGGCGGTGGATCCATCGGCGAGCCGACCCTCGACGCCGTCGAGAGTCGAGCCATCGCCTCGACCCGAGGCAGCCACCTCGTCGATCATTACTGGGGCCGCTACATCGCGCTGCTTCGCGACCCGGCGTCCGGCGCGCGCACGGTCCTGCGCGATCCCTCCGGCGCCCTGCCCTGCCACTACACCGACGACCGCGGGGTCGGCATCCACTTCGCCGAGATCGACGACCTCCTCGGGCTCGGCCTGCCGCGCCTCGCGATCCACTGGCCCCACGTCGGCCGCATTCTCCACTTCGAGCTCGACCAGACCAGCCGCTCCGGGCTCGACCGGGTCCATCTCCTCCTCCCCGGCCAGCGCCGGGTGATCGGGCGAGACGCCACCCGTCTGGAGCAGGCCTGGGATCCGGTCGACATCGCCCGCACCCGGGTCGTGGACGATCTCGACCAGGCGACCGCCCTCCTCGAGCGCACCGGCCGCGCCTGCATGGCGGCGTGGGCGTCCCGCTTCCAGCACATCGTCCACCGCCTGTCCGGCGGCCTCGACTCCGCCATCATCCTCGGCTGTCTGGCCGCGATCGATCCCGGCAAGGTCACCGCGGTCCACTACACCACCGACCACGCCGACGGCGACGAGCGAGCCCACGCCCGGCGGGCCGCCGCCCACGCCGGCGTCGAGCTGCTGGAGCGCCCGGTCTGCCGCCCCTCGATCGACGACGACGCCATGGCCGCCATGCCGCCGACCGCCCGACCGACCAGCTATCACTACGGCCTGTCGAGCGGCCCCTTCGAGTCGCGCCTCGCCCGCGAGCTCGGAGCCGACGGCTTCTTCACCGGCCACGGCGGCGACGAGGTCCTCGGAGCAACCCACCACCCGCTCGCCATCATCGATTATCTGCGACAGCGAGGCCCCGGCCGCGGCCTCTTCCGCCACGCCATGGACGCCGCGCTCCTCAGCCGCACATCTCTGTGGTCGGTGCTCGCCCTCGCCCTCCGCCACGCAGCGCTCGGCCAGCCCTGCAACGCCCGCGCGAGACTGTCGGTGCCGCGCAGCCACGCGCTGGCCGCGCGCCTGCGGGACTCCCTGCGCATCGAGGACGTCGAGCACCCCAGCCTCGCCGGAGCCCGCCTGCCACCCGCCAAGCTCCTCCACGTCTTCGCCACCCAGACGCCCCACATCGACGCCACCCTCGCCGCGCCCTCCGACTGGCTCGACCAGATGCACCCGCTCCACTCCCAGCCCCTCATCGAGCTCTGCCTGCGGATCCCCGTCTACCTCCTCAACATCGACGGCCGCAACCGAGGCCTGGCCCGCGCCGCCTTCACCAGCGTGGTGGCGCCCGACGTCCTCGCCCGCGACTCCAAGGGCAGCGGCGACCTCCACCACGAAGAGACCGCGCGCGACCACCTCGCCACCGCCCGCCGCTACCTCCTCGACGGCCTCCTGGTCAGCCACGGCCTCCTCGACCGCCCCAACCTCGAGCAGATGTTCGAGGGCGAGAGCGCCGAGCTCTCCTCCCTGCTTCCCCAGCTCTTCCACTACCTCTACACGGAGCACTGGGCGCGGCGCTGGCAGTGAGGCCCGTGCGACCGGCGCGCGACGCTGCCGATGCGGCGCGCCGGATCGGCGGGCCCGTGGTCCTCCCGACGCGGCCGGCGCGCGTGATCGCGCGGGGTTTCGCCGGCTCGCCCCGTTCCTCGGCGCGACTGATCGACGGCGCGCAGCGTGCAGTGGCCGACCACCAGAACGCGGCGGCCTGCGGCGCACTCCGCGCCGCGACCGGTCGCGAGCACGAACGAAGGAGCTCCCGATGATGCCACGCAGCTTGCTGAGACTTCCTGGACGCGGCGCGCTTCGACCCACCACGAGCAAGGGGCGGATGCTCCTGGTCGCCGCGGTGACCGCGGTGCTGGCCATGGGGGCGGGCTCGGTCCTCGCCGCCATCATCGCGGTCACCCCGGACGTCGTCCTGTTCACGCCCGCCGACGTCAGGCTGAATCAGACGCAGAGCAACGTGCAGATCGACGGCTTCGACGAGCAGCAGTGCATCCAGCTCGGCGCCCCGCTCCAGACCGACCAGGGCTTCATCCCGGCGCAGTCATGGGTGAGCTGCCACTTCTTTCACATGGATCCGGTCACCAGCGCCGTCCTCGACGGCAAGGCGCGCTTCGACGGCGACATCCTCGGCGTCATCAGCAGCTCCGCGCTCCTGGACGCCTCCGAGCCGACCTGCCAGATCCCGAACGTCACGTATCCGGTGGCGGGCGCGGAGGTGAACCGCGGGCTCGAGGCCTTCCAGCCGAACGATCGGTACCAGATCATCGACGCCGGGCGCGGCATCCACATCGAGATGGACGTGCCGTTCTTCTCCTTCACCGATCAGCTCCGCGTCATCACCTGCTGCCCCGGCCACGAGTGCGGCGACTGAACGGCCTGCTCGATGACGAGGAGCCGGCCGCGCGTCTCGATCAGATCTTCGTGACCTTGTTCTTGTTGCCGACGTTCGAGATCGACGGACCGCTCGCCGCCGAGCTCTTCTTCCAGGTCACCTGATTGTTGTTGCCCGGGAGCGAGATCTCGTCGGTCTGGTCGAGGTCCACCTGGCAGTGGTTTCCCGGCACGCTGACCGTCGTCGCCGAGCCCTTCACCGTGGCGTGATTTCCGACCACGGTGAGCTTGGCGCAGGTTCCCTTGAGCGTGACCGTGAGGTGGTTGCCCACCACGGTCACCTCCGGCTGCTTGGAGCAGTCATTGGTGAACTTCTTGTGGTTGCCGGTGAAGACCCGCGGGTCGGCAGATGCATCCGACGAGGCGAGCGTCATCACGAGCACCGCGAGCACGGAGAGTACGAGTGTCTTCATCGTCACTCGACACTATCACCTCGGCATCACCGACGACACCGGGGCGACGGGCGCCTCCGTCGGTCGTGCACGGTCGACTGGCGCGCGCGTGTAAGCGAATGTCGCGTGGCTGAAAGCGGCGACCCCGTCGGTCGGGCTACATGAGGCGAAAGTCCGGCCTGGAGGTCGATCGTGGTGCTCTTCTCCCCCGGTCGCTCGCGAACTGGGGTCTGCCTGGCGATGCTCGCGCTTCTCGCGAGCTGCCAGGAGGCCTCGGTCGTGGCGACGTCTCAAAAGGCGATCAGCTGCGATGAGGAGGGCCCTCCCGCGCAGCTGACCTTCCGCAAGGACATCCGCAGCAAGCTGTTCATCGATCGGATCCCTCTCGGGATGTGCAACCCGTCGGGCGTGCTGTCGCTCATCCTGGATGGGCCGGGGCGGTACGCCCAGTACATGGCGTTCTGCAAGCTCACCGACGAGAGTTACAAGGAGCGCCCCGAGACCGGGACCGACAATCCGCTCGAGGCCCGGGTCCAGGCCAACGTCCACGTGTCGTGGACGTGCCAGCAAGGCCAGAGCAGGCCGGTCAGCGGCTCCCTCTCGGCGGAGAACACGATCGGCGGCGCCGAGCTCGGGCCGATCTTCGGGGCCCCCGATCCGACCGCGCTGCGCGACAACATCGCCCAGAGCGGGGAGTTCGCGTACGTGACGTCGGGGCGGCCAAATCTCTTGCTCGAGCCGGCGTTCGCTTACTTCCGACCGCGCCTTCGCCCGCACATCTGGCACCGGGTGAAGGGCACCATCACCTGCTCGACCGACTCGAGCGGCCAGCTCACCAGCCAGCTCGACGTCAAGTTCGACGCGGTGACCAAGTTCCCGTCCCACCGGCTCTACCTCTACAACGTGGACCAGAACGGCGGTAACCCGACCTTCGAGCGGATGGTCAGCTGGATCCCGCAGGACAAGTTCAGCAACCTCTGGCACCTGCCCGCCGTGGGGACACCATGAAGACGGCCATCATCGCTCTCGTCGCGTCGCTCGCCGCGGTCGCCAGCCACCCCGGCACCGCCCGCGCCGACTGCTTCGATCCCGGGTCGCTGCCGACGGCGCCGAATCCGGTCCCGGACGGCTACGACTGGCGGCCGCTCGCCGAGGCGTTCTGCGCCCAGCTGGACGCGTGCGGCGACATCCCGGCCGACTGCGTCGACGCGTTCATCAACGACGCCCAGACCGCGCCCCCGTTCGACTACACGCCCGACCCGGAGGACACGACCGGCGGGTCTCCGGACGATTCGCAGTACGCCTGTCAGTCGTCGGTCGAGTACGAGAGCGGCCAGGTGGCGTGCGTCACGTGCGAGCCGCCCACCAATGATTGCGGCGTCACCGTGTTCTGCGGCTTCGACGCGAACGGCAACTTCTGCGGCGACTGTGGACCGGGCGAGCAGTGCCTGGGCGGCATGTGCGTCGCCGACAGCTGCTGCGACGGGCGATCGTGCGGGCCGGATCCGTGCAACCCGTTCGCGTCCTGCGGCGAGTGCCAGGAGGGCTGGGACTGCGAGTCGGGCACATGCACGTGCACCTCGGCGGATATCCCGCCCCAGTGCGGGCCGTGGCAAGACGACTGCGGCGGCCAGCACGACTCCGGTCCCTGCCAGCCCGGCTTCGCGTGTCAGGACGGCACGTGCCAGCCGGACGATCCGTGCAACGGCGACCCCTGCTGCGGCGACCCCTGCTGCGGCGACCCCTGCTGCGGCGA
>DATHKR010000183.1:0-23978 GCA_035489015.1 Kofleriaceae bacterium
CCGCCGGGTGTGCGCGGCGATCGCCGAGCACTACCTGCCGCGCGCGGCCAAGGACGACCCGCCGGCCAGCGACGCCGGCTCGGTGGTCGGGCTGGCCGATCGGCTCGACACGCTCCTGCGCTGCTTCGACGTCGGCCTCGCTCCGACTGGCTCGGCCGATCCGTACGGCCTGCGCCGCGCCGCGCTCGGGGTCCTGCGCATCCTCTTGGCCCGCGACTGGCGGCTGCCGCTCGCCGCGCTCGTCGCGCAGGCCGGCCAGCCGGCGGGAGGCCTCGGCCCCGCGGCCGGGCCGACCGGCATCCAGGTGCTCGAGTTCCTGCGCACCCGCCTGCGCGGGCACCTGGTCGACGTCGAGGGGCTGGCGGCCGACTGTGTCGACGCGGCGCTCGCGGCCGGCTTCGACGACGTGCCGGACGCGCGGGCCAGGGCCGCGGCGCTGTCCCGCCTGCGCGCTCGCGCCGACTTCGAGCCGCTGGCGGCCGCGTTCAAGCGGGTGGCCAACATCCTGAAGGGCGAGACCGCCTCGGGTCAGCCGGATCCGGCGGTGTTCGTCGAGGACGACGAGCGCGCCCTGTGGCGCTCCTTTGGCGAGATCCAGGGCCGGGTCGACGGGCGCCTGCTCGACCGCGACTACGCCGGCGCGCTCCAGATCCTGGCCGAGCTCAAGGCGCCGGTCGACCGCTTCTTCGACAAGGTGCTGGTCATGGACAAGGACGAGCGAGTCCGCGCCAACCGGCTGGCCTTGCTCGGCCTCATCAACGCCACCTTCACCCGCATCGCGGACTTCCGCCAGCTGTCGGTCTAGGCCGAGGAGGGCCCCTCGCATGCCCCGCTACACCTACAGATTCGGCGCCGGGCAGGCGGACGGGCGCAGCGACCAGGCGCTCCTGCTCGGCGGCAAGGGCGCCAACCTGGCCGAGATGGCCTCGCTCGACGTACCGGTCCCGCCTGGCTTCACCATCACCACCGAGGTCTGCGCCCAGTTCCACGAGGCCCGCGGGCTGCCCGACGCGCTGCGCGGGCAGGTGACCGCCGCGCTCGAGTGGATGGCGGAGGCGACCGGGCGCGCGTTCGGCGGCGCCGACGATCCGCTGCTGGTCTCGGTCCGCTCCGGCGCGCCGGTGTCGATGCCGGGGATGATGGACACCATCCTCGACCTCGGCCTCAACGACGCCACCGTCGAGGGCCTGGCCCGCTCGACCGGCGATCCGCGCTTCGCCTACGACTGTTATCGCCGGTTCGTCGCGATGTACGGCGAGATCGTGATGGGCGTGAAGCCGGACCACGACGACGGCGAGAGCCGGTTCGAGGAGTTGCTGGCGGCCAGGCTGCACGCCGCCCGGGTCGACGACGAGCGCGAGCTCGACGGGGCGGCGCTGGGCGCGCTGGTCGGCGAGTTCAAGGCCGAGATCCTGAAGCGGACCGGGCAGCCGTTCCCGGAGGATCCGGTCGCGCAGCTGTGGGGCGCGATCGAGGCGGTGGTGCGCTCGTGGGAGAACCCGCGCGCCGAGGTGTACCGCCGCATGAACGGCATCGACCGCTCGCTCGGCACCGCGGTCACCATCCAGGCGATGGTGTTCGGCAACCGCGGCCCGGACTCCTGCTCCGGGGTCTGCTTCACCCGCAACCCGGCCACCGGCGAGCCCGGCCTCTATGGAGAGCTCCTGTGGCGGGCCCAGGGTGAGGACGTGGTGGCCGGCGTGCGCACGCCGGAGCCGGTGGCGTCGATGCAGAGCCGCCTGCCGGAGGCGTACGGCGAGCTGGTCGAGCTGTGCAATCGGCTGGAGCATCACTTCGCCGACATGCAGGACATCGAGTTCACCGTCGAGGAGGGCCGGCTCTGGATGCTCCAGACCCGGAGCGGCAAGCGCAGCGGCAAGGCGATGGTGCGCGTCGCGGTCGACATGGTCGGCGAGGGGGTGCTCGACCGCCACGAGGCGATCCGCCGGATCGACCCCGACAAGCTGGGCGAGGTGATGCACTCGACCCTCGACCCGAAGAACCGGCCCACGCCGCTGACCAAGGGGCTGCCGGCCTCGCCCGGCGCCGCGATCGGCCGGGTCGTGTTCTCGGCCAACCAGGCCGAGGAGTGGGTCAAGCGGGGCGAGACCGTGATCCTGGTCCGCACCGAGACCTCGCCGGAGGACATCCACGGGATGAAGGTGGCGGCCGGGATCGTCACCGCGCGCGGCGGGATGACCTCCCACGCGGCGGTGGTGGCGCGCGGTATGGGCCGCCCGTGCGTGACCGCGGCGACCGATCTCAAGGTCGACCACGCGCGCGAGCGCTTCACCGTCGGCAAGACGGTGGTGGCCAAGGGCGACGTCATCACCCTGGACGGCTCGACCGGCGAGGTGTTCGTCGGTCCGGCCACGCTGGTGCCGGCGTCGATGTCGGCCGAGTTCGAGACGCTGATGAGCTGGGTCGACGAGGTGCGCCGGCTGCGGGTGCGGACCAACGCCGACACGCCGGCCGATGCCCGCACCGCGCGCGCGTTCGGGGCCGAGGGGATCGGCCTGTGCCGCACCGAGCACATGTTCTTCGCGCCGGAGCGGATCCTGGCGGTGCGCGAGATGATCCTGGCCGGCGACGAGGCCGGGCGGCGCGCCGCGCTGGTCAAGATCCTGCCGATGCAGCGGGACGACTTCCTCGACATCTTCCGGGCCATGGACGGCCTGCCGGTCACCATCCGGCTGCTCGACCCGCCGCTGCACGAGTTCCTGCCGCAGACCTCGCAGGACATCGCCCAGGTCGCCGCCCAGCTGGGCAGGCGTCCGGAGGAGGTGGCGGCGGCGGTGGCGGGGCTGCACGAGCAGAACCCGATGCTCGGCCACCGGGGCTGCCGGCTGGCCATGTCCTACCCGGAGATCTACGAGACCCAGACCCAGGCGATCGCCGACGCCGCGCTGCTCGCGCTCGCGGAGGGGGTCACGGTGTTGCCGGAGATCATGATCCCGTTCGTGTCGACCCCGGCCGAGCTCAGCCTCCTGCGCGAGCACGTGCGCCTGGTGTTCGACGAGCGGCTGGCCGAGGCCAAGGTCGAGCTCGAGTACCTGATCGGCACGATGATCGAGCTGCCGCGCGCCTGCCTGGTGGGCGACCGGATCGCCGAGCACGCCGACTTCTTCTCGTTCGGCACCAACGACCTGACCCAGACGGTGTGGGGGCTCTCGCGCGACGACAGCGGGCGGTTCCTGCCGACTTACCTCGACAACGGCTGGCTGGAGCGCGACCCGTTCGTGTCGCTCGATCGGGCCGGGGTGGGCGCGCTCATCCGCATCGGGGTGGAGAAGGGCCGGGCCCGCAAGACCAAGCTCAAGGTCGGGATCTGCGGCGAGCACGGTGGCGACCCGAGCTCGGTCGAGTTCTGTCACGTCGAGGGGTTCGACTATGTGTCGTGCTCGCCGTTCCGGGTGCCGATCGCGCGGGTGGCCGCGGCCCGGGCGGCGCTGCGCGGAGAAGCGAGAGGGAAGTGAGTGTGATTCGGACAACCCCGACCGGCCCGGCCAGGTCCAATGCTCCCGTGGTCATGTGGCCAAGACGAGTTCTTTCGATCGCAGCGCTGGCGGGGTTTTGCGCCGGGTGCCCGGCGACCGGTGACGAGGTTCGCCCGCCGGAGGACCAGTTCTACTTCCCGACCGGGATGGACGTGTCGCCGGATCAGGAGACCCTGTTCGTGGCCAGCGCCAACTCGGACCTGCGCTACGACTCCGGCTCCGTCCAGGTCGTCGACCTGCGCACGGTCGACAACATCATCGAGGACTGGCTGGGCTCGGGCGAGGCGCCGGAAGACCTCGACTGCGCGGTCGACCTCCTGGTCCCCTACACCCTGGTCTGCGACGAGAACGAGGTCATCAGAAGGTCGTCCAGCGTGCGGATCGGCAACTTCGCCACCGATCTCAAGGTGCAGGCGCTGGACGATCCCGACCTGCTGCGCCTGTTCGTGGCGGTGCGCGGCGATCCGTCGCTCACCTGGATCGACTACGACGTCCAGGCCCACCAGCTGAGGTGCAGCTCGTCGAGCGGGTACGCCGAGTGCGACGACGAGCACCGGCTGATCCAGCTGCGCAACGACGAGGACTTCGTCTCCCTGCCGCCCGAGCCGTTCGGGGTCTACGTCGATTCGACCCTCGGCTACGTGGTCATGACCCACCTGCAAAACGGGGCGATCACGCTGGCCGATGCGCCCCCCGATGGCGAGGCTCCGATCGTCTCCGACGCGATCGGCAACCTGTTCGCCGGCGATCCGCAGACCGGCTTCCGCGCGGCGGTCGGCGTGGCCGGGCGCGCGCCCGGTACGCCCAATGATCGGATCTACGTGACCAGCTCGCTCGAGGCGCGCGTCCAGACGCTCATCGCGGTGCGGCCGCAGGGCGGCGGGCTGCCCACGCTGGTGCCGGCCGAGTTCTTCTTCATGAGCCGCGGCGTGACGACCTCCAACATCGGGCGCGGCATCGCGTTCGCGAGCGACGGCTCGCACGCGTACATCGTCAACCGCGCCCCGCCGATGCTCCACATCATCGACACCTCGCTCGACGCGCTCGGGGTGCCGAGAAACGCGTTCGTCGGCGCCGTCGAGCTGTGCCCCGAGGCCGCCAACCTGACCGTCACCACCATCCAGGATCGAGAGCGCATCTTCGTCTCCTGCTTCCGCAACGGGCAGGTGTGGTCGATCGATCCCCGCGGCGCGGTGGTGGACTCCATCATCGAGGTCGGGCGCGGCCCGCACGCGCTGGTCGCCGCGCCGGGGCGCAACCGCCTGTACGTCTCCAACAACCTCGAGGGAACGGTGGCCGTCGTCGACCTGACCCCGGGGGCAGAGACCGAGAACCGGGTCGTCCTCCGGCTCGGTCGGCCGCAGTCCGCGGGAGAGGCCCCATGAACCGGGAAGATCGAGCTGCCGCGCGCGTGCGGGCGGCGGCGTGGGCGGCGGTGCTGGTGCTGGGCGGGGCGGCCTGCTCGGAGGACAGCGTCCCGCTCACCATTCGAAACCTCGATCGCCCCACCGCGGTGGCGTTCGGCTGCTACGGCGAGTACCGGGTGAACGGCGGCGATACGAGCGCCGAGGGCACCGTGACCAGGAGCGCCCAGCCGGTCGGCTCGTGCGCCCAGCACGCGACCGGCACGCCGCCGGAGGGGCAAGAAGGGCTGACCGATTCGCCCCGGCTGTACGGGTTCCTGCTGCAGGACAGCCGCGGGACCGTGGCGGTGGTCGACTCGGAGACGCAGTCGGTGCTCGACAGCGATCCGCTGACCCCGGGCAAGAACGCCATCCCGATCGGCACGCTGCCGGTCGGGCTGGTCGGGGATCACTCCGGTTGCTTTCTGGTGTCGGCCAGCGCGGCCAGCTGCGACCTCGCGTCGATGGACGTCAGCTCGGCGCTGGATCTGCGCGCCGCGGCCGGCATCGCGCGGGTGAACATCACCAGCTCGGACGGCGTCCTCATGCGGGCCAAGCCGCGCGCGCTGGTCGGCCGGCCGGAGCCGGACAACAAGGTCTCCCCGGCGCCCGAGCCCGAGCCGATCGGCCTCGAGTGCCCGGCCAGGCCGCGCGGGCTGGTCTACGTGGCGTATCCGCAGTGTCACCTGATCGCCGCGGTCGACGCCGACAGCGGCCAGATCCAGGCCGGCGTCCAGTTCGCCGAGGACGGCAGCGCGACCGTGACCGACGGGGCGGTGAGCTGCCCCGACGAGTGCGGCGACGGCTCGATCTCGCCGACCCTGGCGCTGGGCGGCCCCGACCTCGACGCTGGCCCGCCCGACGCCGGCCCGGTCGACGCCGGCCCGGTCGACGCCGGGCCTCCTCCCCCGGACGCGGGGCCGCCGACCATCGACGACATGGCGCCGCGGCCGGTCGCGCTGCATCAGGGCAAGGACGGCAGGCTCTACGTCGGCGCCGAGAACAGCCCGATCGTCACGGTGATCGGGCTGGACGAGGCGGGTGGGTTCGCCGATGTGAGCAGCGTGCAGCTGGACGGCGCGGTCGGGGTGACCTCGCTGGCCCTGTCGGGCGAGGTCATCAACGGCGGCGCGAACGGCGCGCCGGGTGGCGACGGCGGCACCAGCCGGTTCCTCTACGCGGTCGGGACCGACCGGACCGTGCGGGTGGTGAAGGTCGACGGTACGGAGATGGAGGAGTGCGACACCCAGGTCGATCCGCGCCTGATCCACGCGGAGACCGACGCGCAGCTCCTGCCCTGCTTCCCGATCGGCGATCCGCGGACGCCGGCGCGGCGCCCGGGCGCGATCTCGCCGGGCATCCAGATGCCGGGCGACCAGGCCCCGCTCGACGTCGCCTTTGCCGCGATCGTGCCCGAGGCGGCGCCGGAGGAGCCGGCCCCGCTCGCGCTGTCGGGCACCTTTGCGTTCGTCACCACCAGCCAGGGCAACGTCTACGTGGTGAACGTGGACGACGACGTCTACCCGGACGCCGAGCAGCCCGACGATCCGGCGGCGGTCTCCATGACGCTGGCGCTGCCCCACCAGATCCGCGACCGAGGCACCGGCCGCAGCGAGGTGGCGACCAGCTGCGGCACGCCATCGACCGATCCGTCGCTGCTCGGGCCCCGGGTCGACACCGGACCGAGCCGGACCTTCGCCACCGAGCGGATCGCGCAGGAGAAGCTGCACCTCATGCCCTGGGTGCATCAGGTGTCGTGCGTGGGGACCGACGACCAGAAGTCCGCGACCAGCGAGCTGTCGTTCACCGCGCCGGTGGCCGACCGCGAGCTGGCCTTCCCGGACTGGCGATCGGTCCTGAACGAGACCTGGTCGCTTGTGTTCGAGGGCGTGCTGTCGCGCGATGGCTTCATCCAGGACGTGGACGGGCCGTCGATACGGAGCGGGGGCATCGGGGTGGACGGCTTCACGCTGACCTTGAACGACCCGAGCGAGGCGTTCTGCCAGCTCGGGGTCGAGCCGCTCGACGAGGTCCAGCTGCTCGGCTGCGATCCGACGCTGGGTGACGGGCAGTGCGGTCTGGGTGAGACCTGCTACGTGCACCCGGAGACGCCGTCGGTGATCACCACCGGGGTGTGCCTGCCGGCGGATCGCGCCGATTCGCTGGCCACGCCGTGTCGCGACTTCCTGACCACGCGCCGCCAGTTCTCGGCCAGCGAGGTCTTCGCCGACCATGTGGTGCTGGTGCCGCGCCGGCGGGTCCTGCGCACGTCACCGCTCGACGGATGCACCAGCGACGAGCAGTGCGAGACGATGGCCCAGGTGGATGAGGCGCTGGGCGATCCGACTCACCCGGTCGCCATCCGCCCGGCCCCGACCGGCTACGACTGGGTCTGCACCCAGGACCCGAGCCGCCCGCCAGCGCCGGATCGCTGCCTCATGGCGTGCGAGACCACCGACGACTGCGAGGAGGGCAACGCCTGCCTGGCCGGCTTCTGCAACGAAGGGGTGCCGCCCGGGCCGGAGTGCGTCCAGGCGGTGCAGCGCTACCAGGTGCGGGCCAGCGACGCGTTCGTGGCCGTCGGGACGATCAGCGGGTACCTGCACAACCGGGTGCGCGGTGCGGACGGCCAGTGCGTTGCCGACCCGGACGCCAGCCCGCTCCAGGTCGGCCGGATCCCGCTGCGTGCGCCGCCGTGCGTCGAGAGCGACGACCCCATCCGCGACGTCTCACCGAACCCGTGCTCGCACCTGGTCGATCAGACCGAGGCGGTGACCCCGTTCGAGGACCAGGACGGGCAGTGCGTGGCGCAGGACGACGCGGTGGTCGACCGCCCGCAGATCCCCGCGCTGCAGCTCCAGAACCCGTCGATGCGGTTCAACCTGGTCGATGTCGCGACCACCGGCGACCTGGTCTGCAACGGCGATCGAGCCGGTGACCTGCCGCTGTTCTCGGCCGCCTATCCCGGCTACGAGATCGACGTCCCGATCATCGGGGGCTTCATCCCGCTGTTCGTGCAGTTCGCGGCGACGCCGACCTTCCCGCTCCGCATCGCGCCGGCCCCCGATGGCCGGCTGTGGGTCCTCGATCAGGGAGACGGGGGGGGCGCGGCCGGGCGGGTGTTCACCCTGGTCCCGAACGCCCCCGCGTCCGACTTCTTCGGCACCGTCATCATCCAGTAGCGGCGGCGGCGGCGCCTGCCCTGGCCAGGTCGGCTAGCGGCAGTCGTCGTCGGCGTTGTCGTGGATGAGGAAGGCGGCCAGGCTGCCGTTCTCGCGCACCCGGTCGCGCAGGCCCTGCACGTCGCAGGTCGGCAGGAGCGGGTTGTCGGTGATGGCCGAGTCCTCGCCGATCTCGGTCAGGGCGCCGAGCCCGATCTCGGCGAGCGCCGAGTTGTCGCGCAGGTCGAGGGCGCCGCGCACGGTGACCAGGGCGGGGAAGCCGAGCGCGGTCAGCGCGTCGTCGTTCTCGATCGCGAGCGAGTCGGCGTCCTGGATGGCGTCGAAGGCGCCGAGGTCGGCCAGGCTGGCGGCGTCGGCCACCTGCACTGCGCCGATCGAGGTGATGGCGCCGAGCGAGAGGTCGGTGAGCGCGCCGCAGCCGAGCAGGCGGAGCTGAGCGGGGGTGCCGGTCAGGGCGGGCAGGGCGATCGAGGCGAGGGCGGGGGCGTCCGACACGATCAGGCTGCCCTGCTCGAGGGCGGGGAGCTCGAGGGAGGCCAGCGCGGCCATCCCGTCCAGCTTGACCACGCCGGCGGTGCGGAGCTTGCCGAGGTCGAGGGCGGCGCCGGCGTGTCCGCCGAGCGCGACCGAGCCGCTGACCAGGCAGTGGAGGTCGACGTCGGCCGCCGCCGCGGCGACGCCGCCGGTGCTCTCGAGGGCGGGGGCGTCGAGAGAGGCCAGGCCGGGCGCGTCGATCTGGACGCTGCCGCCCACGGTCTGGAGCGCGGGCAGGCGGATCGAGGTCAGCGCGTCGGGGTCGGCGGTGATGACGAGGTCGCCGGTGATGACCTCGAGCTCGGCGAGCTCGACGGCGCCGGCGCTGCCCTCGAGGCGGACCGAGCCGTTCACCATGCGGATGCCGCTCAGGCCGGCGAGGTCGGAGCCGGTGAAGTCTCCGTCGAGGATCGCGCGCGCCGGGAGCTCGGTCTCCGGTTCACCCTGGGCGGCGGTGCGGTTGGGGCAATCGTCGGTGACGCCGGCGTCGACGCCGCTCACCGCCGCGTCGGAATCCGAGCCGTCACCGGGACCATCGTCGCCGGAGTCGTCGTCGCCACAGGCCGCGGCGAGCGCGGCGGCGAGGGGGAGGGCTGCCAGGACGAGGGGCCATCGGGTCATCGCGCCAGAATAGGGGGTTCAGGAGTGAACTGGCTACGGTTTCCGGTGGCAGATGGCGACGGGGCGCGGCGGGGACGCACCGGCGCGGCCGAGGGCGGCGAGGTCGGGGCGGGCGGCGCGGCGGCTGATGCGGCCAGCGCCGTCGGTGGTGCCAGCGGCGCGACCGCGGCGGCCGGCTCGGTCGTGGTCGGCCGCGACATCGCGCAGAGCATCAGCGCCGCGGCCACGATGACCACGGCCGCCGGCGCCATCGATGCGACGTGGGCCCGTCGCCGCCTGCGCGAGCGGGCCAGCCGGCGCAGGCTGGTCTCGACCTCGATGGCGCTGGCGAACCGATCCTCGGGCCGCACCGCCAGGCAGCGCGCGATCACCTCGCGGAACGGCTGCGGGATCCCGGCCAGCCTCGAGCGCGGGCGGCGGCGATGGAGCTGGTGATAGCGCGGCCCGGACAGGAGCTCGAACAGGAGCAGCCCCAGCGCGTACACGTCCGACGCCGAGGTCGCGGTCTCGCCGCGCGCCTGCTCGGGAGCCCAGTAGCCCGGGGTGCCGACCGGTCGCGGGTCGCGGCTCGGGCCCAGCCGCCGGTCGCGGGCCAGCCCGAAGTCCATCACCTTGACCAGGTCGTGCCGGCTCACCATGACGTTGGCCGGCTTGAGGTCGCGGTGGACCACGCCCTCGCGGTGGGCGGCGGCCAGCGCGCCGACCAGCTGGTGCGCGATCCGCGCGGCCCGCTCGTGGGGCAGGGGGCCGCGGGTCAGCGTCTCGGCCAGCGTCTCGCCCTCGATGAGCTCCATCGACAGGAACGGCACCGCGCCGCACTTGCCCAGGTCGTAGATGCGGCACACGTTCGGGTGGCTGATCCGCCGCCCGAGCAGGAGCTCCTGGTAGAGGTGGGTCACCAGCGCCGGCGCGTCGCCCACCTGCGGCGGCAGGAGCTTGATCGCCACCCGGATGCCGAGCAGCAGATCCTCCGCCTCGTAGACCTGGCCCATGCCGCCGGTGCCGAGCTGGCCGAGCAGGCAGAAGCGGTCGGCCAGCACGTGGCCGATCGCGTACTCCTCCTCGCCGGCGCTCGGGCCGAGCAGATCCGATCGCGTATCGGCCCAGGTGCGCTCGACCGGCGACGAGTGGGCCAGCTGGGCCAGCACCAGGCGGCACTCGGGGCACGCGTCCATGTGCCCCTCGATCGCCGCCGCGTCGGCGCCGTGCACGTGTCCGGCGGTGAACGCGACGATGAGGTTCTCGTCCGGGCACTCGACGCTGGTGGCGATCATGGTCGCCACCCGCCCTGGGTGGGTCGGGCGCGCCCGGATTGTCGCCGCTCGTACATCGGTTGCGGCGGATTGCAATGGTCGCGCCACGCGTCCCGGCCATGCACAAGCGAGCGATGCTCCCGTTCCGCCGACGATCGTGCGCAGCGAGCAGTGGGGCCGGCTACGGGCCTAGCCAGCCACTCGACTGGCCAGTCCCTGCCGCGGGCAGGGGGCGGTCGCCCGGCTGAGGCGAGGTCCTAGCTGCCGCTGCCGCCGCTGCTGCCGCCGCTGCCGCTGCCGCGCGAGGTCGGCGGCCGCGGCGGGATGCTAGGCGGCGGGATGCTCGGCGCCCGCGTTCTGCCCGGCCCCGCCCCTGGATCGGTCGCGACCGGCAGGTCCTGCCGCGACGTGGCGGCGTCCTCGGCGCGCGCCGCCGCGCGCAGGTAGACCCGGGCCACCTCCGCCTCGTCGAGGAAGCCGAGGATCTCGCCCTTGTCGCCGACCACCGGCAGCTCGCGCAGCCCGTTCTGCACCAGCTTCTCGGTCGCGACGTGGAGGTCGTCGTCCGGGCCGACCGTGACCGACGGCTGCATCAGATCGGCGGCCACCACCCAGGTGATGTCGCGCTGCTCCGAGGCCAGCACGCGGAGCGACTCGGCGCTGACCAGCCCGGCCAGCGAGCCGTCCGGCTCGACCACCGGGAACACGTCCTGCCACGCCTCCTCGCCGATCCGGCGCAGCATGTCGTCGGCCGCCGCGGCGGGCGAGAAGCTGACGAACGGGCGCCCGCGCGCCATCAGGTCGCCGACCCGCACCGTGCGAAGCACGTCGAGCAGGAGCGCGTCGCGGTGGACCGGCGAGTCGCGCTGGGTCGGGACCTGCGCGTCATAGAGCGTCCGGTTGCGCAGCGCCACGAAGGAGATGCCGAGGGCGAGCATGAGCGGGACCAAAAGGTCGTAGTTCCCGGCCAGCTCGCAGACCAGCACCAGCGCGGAGAGCGGCACGTGGGCCACCCCGCCGTAGAAGCAGCCCATCCCGACCAGGGCGAACGCGCCGGGATCGATGGCCGGGTCGATCCAGATCTGCATCGCGCGCCCGAACGCCCCGCCCAGCAGGCCGCCGATGGCGAGCGAGGGCGCGAAGTCGCCGGCGCTGCCGCCGCTGCCGATGGTGAGCGTGGTGGTGACCAGCTTGGCCCCGGCCAGCGCCGCGAGCAGGCCGACCGCGTTCCACCCGCCCGGCAGCCACGACGATCCCGAGATGGCCATCTGCACCGCGCCGTAGCCGCCGCCGAGCAGGCCGAGCCCCTGGCCGGGCCGATCGATCGCGTTGCCGACCAGCGCGATGATCGGGGTGCAGAGCACGCCGAGCACCAGCCCGCCGATGGCCGGGCGGGTCCACTCCGGCCCGGGCAGCCGCTCGGCGGCGCGCCTGACCCAGCGGAACACCGCCAGGAACACGATCGCGACCGCGGCCAGGACGATGGCGAGCAGCGCGTAGAGCGGCAGGTGTGATGGCTCGAACGCGAACCGCGCGGCATGCGAGAACAGCGTGCTCTCGCCGAAGATCGACGTGACGATCGAGTAGGCCACCACGCTGGCAAGCACCGACGGGACGAGCCCGTCCGACTCGAAGCCGTCGCGATAGAGCACCTCGACCGCGATCAGCGCGGCGCCGAGCGGGGTGCGGAACACCGCCGCGATGCCGGCGGCCACCCCGGCGACCAGGAGGATGCGCTGCTCGCGCGGGCTGACCCGGAGCAGCCGCCCGACGGTGGAGCCGAGCGCGCCGCCGATCTGCATGGTCGGCCCCTCGCGCCCGCCGACCCCACCCGAGCCGAGCGTGGCGGCCGAGGCGAGCGCCTTGACCCAGATGACCCGCCGCCGGATGACGCCGTGCTGGTGGTGGAAGGCGTGGATCATCGCGTCGGCCCCGCCGCCGCGCGTCTCCGGCGCCAGCCGGGTGATCAGGCCGCAGGCCAGCCCGCCCAGCGCGGGCATGAACAGGAGCAACCACGGGCGGAACGGCTGGTGCATCAGCGTGCCGGCGAAGGTCTCGCCCTCGGCGCGCAGCGGCTCGTAGCCGACCAGATACTCGAGCAGGAACATCTGGATGTACTCGAGCCCGGCGAAGAAGGCGGCCCCGGCCAGTCCGGCCGCGGCGCCGACCAGGGCGGCGCGGAGGAGCGTGCGGCCGACCAGGCGCAGGTCGAGCGGCGCGGTCTCGGCGAACAGGAGCGGCAGGAAGGTCCCGGGCCCGCTCTCCCAGCTCTGCATCCAGCGCGGGCGCCGCTCCCAGAGAGAGCGGCACGACAGGCGGATGCGGTTCCAGCGCGGTTGTGATCCCACTAGTGCACCGCCGCCGATATGGCGTCAACGAGGCGGTGTGGATCGCCGTCGAGCGCAAGGCGCGACGACGACGGGCTACTCGCTGTAGCTCGAGGAGTTGCAACGCAGCGATCGGCGGTGAGGCGCACCGGATCGTTGATGTCATATCGGCGGCGGTGCACTGGTCGCTGCGCCTATGGATCGGCGGGCGGCGCGCCGTCCTCGACCCTGACCACCGCGGCGCCCAGGGCCGCGGCCAGGTCGCCCGCGGCTCGCGCCACCGCCTCGCGATCGTGGCTCTCCACGGTCAGGAGCACGCGGTACTCGGTCTCCTCGAAGCGCGGGTAGCTGCCGAACGCGACCTGCGGGTGAGCCGCCACCACCCGATCGAGATCGGTGGTGATGGCCGCCTCGTCCGCCATGACGTAGATCCGCGCGGTGAAGAACGGGCGCGAGCGGAAGCGCTCGCGGATGGAGAGGAACTTGCGGCGGAACAGGGACGGAACGCCGGGCAGGATGTAGACGTTGCGGTACGCGATGACCGGCCAGACCTGATCGTCGCCGTGGACCAGCTCGGCCCCGTCGGGCACCTCGGCCAGGCGCAGGTGGCTGTCGGTCAGGCGATCGCCGTAGTACTCGCGGAGCCGCGCCTCGAGGGCCGGGTGGCGAACCACGCTGGTGCCGAATCCGCGCGCCACGCCGGCCATGGTCACGTCGTCGTGGGTCGGACCGACCCCGCCGGAGGTGAACACCGCGTCGAAGCGGGCGGCGACTCGCGGCACCGTCTCCGCGATGTCGTCGACCTCGTCGGGGATGATCGTGATCCGGCCCAGCTCCACGCCGAGCTGGCGCAGCTCGCCGATGAGGAAGCGCGCGTTCTCGTCGGCGAACTTGCCGGACAGGATCTCGTTGCCGATGATGATCACGGCGGCGCGCGCCATCTCGGTCAATGTATCAGGGCCGCGATCGGATGGACACACCCCGGCGGAGCTGCTAAACAGCCTCGATTCATGAACTTGCTCCTGCGAGGCGGGCGAGTGATCGACCCGGGCCGGAAGATCGACGCCGCCCTGGACGTCCGGATCGAAGGCGGCCTCATCGCCGAGATCGGCCGCGGCCTGGCCAGCGGGCGCGGGAGTCGCGAGATCGACGCGAGTGACCGGATCGTCACGCCGGGGCTGGTCGACCTCCACGTCCACTTCCGCGAGCCGGGCCAGGAGTACAAGGAAGACATCGCCACCGGCTCGGCCGCGGCCGCCTCCGGCGGGTTCACCACGGTCTGCTGCATGCCCAACACCGTGCCGCCCAACGACTGCCGCACGGTCACCGACCTCATCGTGCGGCGCGGCCGCGAGGCCGGGCTGTGCCGGGTTCGCCCGGTCGGCGCGATCTCGGCCCGGCTCGAGGGCAAGGCGCTCGCCGAGTACGGCGAGATGAAGGAGGCCGGCATCGTCGCGCTGTCCGACGACGGCCGCCCGGTCATGAACGCCGGGCTCATGCGGCGCGCGCTCGAGTACGCGCGCACGTTCGACCTGCCGGTGGTCCAGCACGCCGAGGACCTCAGCCTGGCCGAGGGCGGGGTCATGAACGAGGGCGAGGTGTCGACCCGGCTGGGCCTGCGCGGCCAGCCGCCCCAGGCCGAGTCGGTCATGGTCGGTCGCGACCTCGAGCTGGTCGAATGGACCGGCGCGCGCTACCACGTGGCCCACGCCTCGACCGCGCGCACGATCGAGCTGGTCCGCCAGGCCAAGCGGCGCGGCCTGCCGGTGACCTGCGAGGTCACCCCGCACCACCTGCACCTCACCGACGACGCGGTCGCCGCGCCGCCCGGCTACGACACCCGCGCCAAGGTCAACCCGCCGCTGCGCGGGTCGGCCGACCTCGAGGCGCTGCGCGAGGGCCTGGCCGACGGCGTCATCGACTGCATCGCCACCGACCACGCGCCGCACTCGTCGGTGGAGAAGGACGTCGAGTTCGATCACGCCGCGTTCGGCATGATCGGGCTGGAGACCGCGCTGCCGCTGGTGCTCGAGCTGGTCCGGGCCGGCGTCATCGACGTGGTCCGCGCGATCGCGCTCCTGTCCAGCCAGCCGGCCCGGGTGTTCGGGCTCGACGCCGGCGGGGCGGGGTCGCTCGCGCCGGGCGCGCCGGCCGACCTCACGGTGATCGACCTCGACCTTGCCTGGACGGTGGAAGAGGCGGCGATCCGCTCGCGCTCGCACAACACGCCGTTCGTCGGGCGCGCGCTGCGCGGCGGCGCGCTGCTGACGCTGATGGGCGGGAGGGTCACGTTCGACCGGGCCGGGCTGGTGGCCTCGTGAGCCCGATCCGCCGCCCGCCGGCGGTGCTGGTCCTGGAGAACGGGCGCGCCTTCCGCGGCACCGGCTTCGGCAGCGAGGGCGAATCGATCGGCGAGGTGGTGTTCAACACCGCCATGACCGGCTACCAGGAGATCCTGACCGACCCGTCCTACGCCGGTCAGATCGTCGTGATGACCGCGCCGCAGATCGGCAACACCGGCGCCAACGACCTCGACATGGAGGCGGCGCGGCCGTTCTGCGCCGGGCTGGCGGTGCGCGAGGCGGCGCTGCGCCCGTCGAGCTGGCGGTCCGAGCGCGCGCTCGATCGGGCGATGGCGGACGCCGGCCTGGTCGGGATCGAGGGGATCGACACCCGCGCGCTCACCCGCGAGCTGCGCGACCACGGCGCCATGCGCGGCGCGATCTCGACGGTGGCGGGCGGCGCGGGCGGCGAGGAGGAGCTGCTGGCGCGGGTGCGCTCGTCGCCGGTGATGGTCGGGCTCGACCTGGTCCCGCGGGTCACCTGCGCGCGGGCCTACGAGTGGGACGAGCCGAGCTGGCAGCCGCCGGATCAGCCGCGCGCGCGCCCGCTGCCCCCGGCCGAGCTCCACGTGGCCGCCTACGACTTCGGCATCAAGCGCAACATCCTCCGCCTGCTGCGCGACGCCGGCTGCCGGGTGACGGTGCTGCCGGCCACCACCCCGGCGTCCGAGGCGCTCGCGCTCGGCGCCGACGGCTACTTCCTGTCGAACGGCCCCGGCGACCCGGCCGCGGTCGACTACGGCATCGCCGCGGTGCGCGGCCTGGTCGGGTCCGGAAAGCCGGTGTTCGGCATCTGCCTCGGCCACCAGATCCTCGCCCTCGCCCTCGGCGCGCGCACCTACAAGCTCCCGTTCGGCCACCACGGCGCCAACCACCCGGTCCTCGACCTGGCCACCGGCAAGGTCGAGATCACCTCGCAGAACCACGGCTTCTCGGTGGCCGGTGACGGGCTGCCCGACGGAGCCGAGCGCACCCACGTCAACCTCTACGATCAGACCATCGAGGGGATCCGGGTCGACGGCGCGCCGGTGTTCGGCATCCAGTACCACCCGGAGGCCAGCCCCGGGCCGCACGACGCCGGCTATCTGTTCGGCCGGTTCGTGGCGACCATGCGCGGGCCGGCGTAGCCCACCGCTCATGACCCCCACGCCCGTCGCGGAGGAGGAGGAGCGGGCCGGCGATCCGCTGCTCTATCGCGTGGCCGACGATCTGTTCCACCGGCTCGGCGGCGAGGACGCGGGCGAGCTGGCCGGGGCGCGCGAGCTCTACGACGGTCGCCGCGGCCGGGTCCGCCAGGACGAGGAGCTGTGGGAGCCGTGGACCCAGGCCTTCCTCGAGTGGTTCGCGTTCGAGTGGGAGGGGGCCGACCGGGCCGGGCCGCCGGCCCTGCGCGCGCTGGCCGGCGAGGAGGACGCGCGGCGGGGGGCGGCGCTGCGCGCCTGGCTGCGATCGCAGCGGGCGCTGGTCACCCTCGGCCGCCAGCGGGCCGGGCGCCTGCGCGTCCGCGACCTCTGCCGCGGCGCGCTGTTCGAGGTGGCGGAGCCGCGCGCGCTGCACGGGGTCGAGGCCGGGGACGTGGCCGAGGTCCGGCTGATCGGGTTCGAGGGGCAGGTGCGGTTCGGTCGCACGTTCCTGTTCCACCCGACCGGCACCGCGGCCGCGATCGAGGAGCGGATCGCGCAGATGCGCGGGCAGGGCCGCACCACCGAGGAAATCCTCGATCAGGTCGCGGCGGTCCGGCTGCGCACCGACCGCTACCGGCACGTCGATCCAGTCCGGCTCTACCGCGCGGCGACCGAGGAGCTGCCGCCGGATCGCGAAGCTGACGGCGAGTAGGCCTCCGTCGAGCGGTCCCGGTGACGTGCATCACCGCGAGATCGCTCGGCCAGCTGGTGCAAAAGCGGGGCGTGGCGAGGGCGGGCCCCGGCCCGGCGGCGTATGCTGCCGCCCATGAGGCACGTCCGAACTGCCCTCGTCGTCTCGCTGGTCTCGTCGATCGCGCTGGTCGCGTGCGGCTCGCGCGAGGCCGGCCCCGAGCCGGTTGCGCCGGCGCCGAAGCCGGCCCCGGTGGCGACCGCGCCGACCCCGCCGGCCCTGCGCCTCGACGACAGCGTGGTGCCGCGCGAGTACGCCCTCGATCTCACCCTCGACCCCGGCAAGGCCGATTTCCGCGGCGCGATCAACATCTCGGTCGAGGTGGCCCGGCCGACCCGGCTCATCTGGCTGCACGGCAAGCGGATGACGGTCGGCGCCGCGACGGTCAGCGCGGGCGGCAAGGAGCTCACCGCGACGGCGACCCCGAGCGGCGAGTACCTCGGCCTGGCCCTGCCCGAACAGATCGGTCCGGGCGCGGCGACCATCCACATCGAGTACACCGGCCAGGCCCCGACCGCCGACACCGAGGGGCTGTTCCGCCAGACCGACGGCGGCCACACCTACCTCTACTCGCAGTTCGAGCCGACCGGCGCGCGCCTGGCGTTCCCCTGCTTCGACGAGCCCAGCTTCAAGGTGCCGTGGCAGGTCACCCTGCACGTGCCGAAGGGGATGGTGGCGCTGTCCAACACCGCGGTGGCGAGCGAGTCGACCGAGGGTGACGTCCAGACCGTGGTGTTCGGCAAGACCCGTCCGCTGCCCAGCTACCTGGTCGCGCTGGCGGTCGGCCCGTTCGACCTCATCGACCTGGGCCGGGCCGGCAGGAACAAGATCCCGATGCGCATCGCGGTGCTGAAGGGCCGCGCGGCCGAGGCGCGCTACGCCAAGAAGGTGACCGGCGAGATCGTGGCCGGGCTGGAGAACTACTTCGACGTCCCGTTCCCGTACGAGAAGCTCGACAGCGTCGCGGTCCCGACCTTCCTGGGCGCGATGGAGAATCCCGGCCTCATCACGTACTCGTCGCCGATCATCCTGGCCAGCCCCAACGAGGAGACGCCACAGTTCGAGCAGGGCTACGCGGAGACCGCCGCCCACGAGATCGCCCATCACTGGTTCGGCGACCAGGTGACCATGGCCTGGTGGGACGACATCTGGCTGAACGAGTCGTTCGCCAGCTTCATGGCCGATCGGGTGGTCGACGACTGGCAGAAGAGCTGGGGCATCGCGGTCGGCCGGGTCAAGGACCTGCAGCGCGCCTTCAACGCCGACGGTCTCATCAGCGCGCGCAAGGTGCACAACCCGATCGCCGAGCACAACGACATCGCGGGGGCGTTCGACGCCATCTCGTACCAGAAGGGCGGGGCGCTGCTCGACATGTTCGAGGCGTGGATGGGGCGGCCCAGCTTCCAGCGCGCCATCCACGCGTACCTGGTCGCCCACGCGTGGGGCAACGCGACCTCCAAGGACTTCATCGCCGCGCTGGCCGCCGAGTCACGCCCCGAGGTGGCGGCCGCGTTCGAGAGCTTCATCGAGCAGGGCGGCATCCCGCTGGTCTCGCTCGACCTGGCCTGCACCAGCGGCAAGCCGGAGCTGGTCCTCGGCCAGGAGCGGTTCCTTCCGATCGGCTCCAAGGGCTCGGCCGACCAGACCTGGTCGGTGCCGATGTGCGTCGGCTTCCCGCGCGGGGCCAAGAGCGCGGTGCAGTGCTTCCTCTTCACCGGAAAGAGCCAGCGAGTCCCGCTCGACAGCCCGACTTGCCCGGCCTGGGTCGACGGAAACGCGGGCGGGCACGGCTACTACCGCGTGGCGTACGCGCGCGACCTCGGCCAGCAGGTGCTCGACCACGGCAAGCTCGACACCGCCGGGCGGACCTCGGCGCTGTTCAACGTCAAGGCGATGGTGGACTCCGGGCACGCGCCGATGAGCCAGCTGCTCGAGGTGATCCCGTCGGTGGCACGCGACCGCGACCCTGAGATCGTCGGGGTGGCGCTGTCGCTGGTCGAGGACATCGAGCCGCTGGTCGACGCGGCGCTGGTGCCCAGCTACCGCCGCTTCCTGACCCGCAGCTTCGCGCGGTCGGCCCTGGCGGTGGGCTGGAAGCCGCGCCGCGGCGAATCGAGCCAGACCAGCAAGCTCCGCCCGTCTCTCCTGAACTCGGCCGGCCTCATCGGCCAGGAACCCAAGGTGGTCGCCGGCGCTCGCGCGCTCGCCCGCCGCTACCTGGCCCATCCGGCCGGGTTCGATCCGACCCTGGGCGGCCTGGCCCTGGCCACCTCGATGCGGGCCGGCGGCGATCCGGGCCTGTTCGACCGGCTCGAGTCCGCGTTCGAGAAGTCGTCGGATCACCACGTCCGCGCCGCGCTCCTGGCCGGCATGGTCATGAGCCGCGACCCGGCCCAGCGCGAGCGGACCCTGGCCCGGACCCGTGGCGACGAGCTCACCCTGGAGGAGCGATTCACGGTCCTGTTCGTCGCGATGAGCGATCCGGCCGAGCGCGACCCGGTGTGGGACTACGTGACCAAGAACCTGGATCCGATCGCCGCCGGGCTGCCGTTCCTGGTCCGGCCCGGGATCATCCAGTTCGGCGGCTTCTTCTGCGACGCCGAGCACCGCAAGGTGGTCGACACCGTGTTCCGCGCCAAGTTCGAGCGGCTGCCGGGCGGGGCCAAGCAGCTCAAGCAGTCGCTCGAGCGCATGGACCTGTGCATCGCGCGCCGCGCCAAGCACGGCGCCGACGTGGCCGCGTTCCTGGGCAAGCAGTAAGGGGCGGCCTACTCGAGCGGCTCGGCCAGGGCGCGCCCGTTGGTGGCGACGACCCTGGCGTAGTAGCGCGCGCTGTCCTTGGGCGTGCGCGCCAGCGTCTCGAAGTCGACGTGCACGATGCCGAACCGCTTGGCGAAGCCGAGCGACCACTCCAGGTTGTCGAGCAGCGACCAGACCATGTAGCCGCGCACGTCCACGCCCTGGCGGATGGCGTCGTGCACCGCGAGCAGGTGCTGGCGCAGGTACGAGACCCGCAGCGGATCGCGGACCCTTCCGCCGTCGGCCGCCGGTGGATCGAAGAAGGCCGCGCCGTTCTCGGTGACGTAGAGCGGGATGTCGCCGTAGCGCCGCTTGATGAGGAGGAGCGTGTCGGTCAGGCCCTGGGCGAAGACCTCCCAGCCGGTCTCGGTGTAGGTCTTCTGCTTCTGGCGCACCGGTGAGGCCTTGAGCGGCCACGACTTCGCGTCGAAGCGGGCCACGCTGCGCGTGTAGTAGTTGATGCCGAGGAAGTCGATCGGCTGCCGGGTCAGGGCCAGCTCGTCGGCCGGCCACGGCACCCACGCCGGGCCGAACACCTCGGCCAGCTCGTCGGGGCAGGTGCCGAGCATGGCCGGATCCAGGTATTGCCGGTTCATGTAGGCGTCGGCGCGCGCGGTCGCGGCCAGGTCCTCGGGGCTGTCCGAGGCGGGATACTTGGGCTCGATGTTCACCACCAGGCCGATCTGGTGGCGTCCGGTCGCGCGGTAGGCCTGCACCGCGGCGCCGTGCGCGCGCATGAGGTGGCGCGACGCGATCGGCGCCTCGAACTGGTTGCGGTGGCCGGGGGCGAGCGCGCCGTGCAGGTAGCCGCCGTCGGTGACCACCCACGGCTCGTTGAGGGTGGCCCACTTCTTCACCCGCCCGTCGAGCCGGCGATAGACCGCGGTGGCGTACTCGGCGAACCAACCGGCGATGTCCGGGTTGAGCCAGCCGCCCCGATCGTCGAGCGCGGCCGGCAGGTCCCAGTGGTACAGCGTCACCAGCGGCTCGATGCCGCTGGCGAGCAGCGCGTCGACCAGGCGCTCGTAGAAGTCGAGCCCGGCCTGGTTCACCGCGCCGCGGCCGGCCGGCAGGATCCGACTCCACGAGATGCTGAAGCGATACGCGGCCAGGCCGAGCTCGCGCATGAGCGCCACGTCGCTGGCGTAGCGCCGGTAGTGATCACAGGCGACGTCGCCGGTGTCGCCGCTGGGGACCAGCCCCGGGGTGTGGACGAAGCGGTGCCAGATGCTCGGCCCGGCGCCGTCGGCGAGCGGGGAGCCCTCGATCTGGTACGCGGAGGTGGCGCTGCCCCACAGGAAGCGCGATGGAAACTCGACGGGTTCGCTCATGGCTGGGATCCGCTGGCTGGGGCGCCGCTGGTTCTGCGCCTCTCGATTTCGACGCGCGCGGGCACGGCGGTGAAGCGGAGCTCGCCGTCCTTCCACGCGACCCTCGCGCCGTTGACGGTCGCCCGTCCTGGCGACCCCTCCCACGCCCACGGCAGGGCGAAGCCGCCCGGGGGCGGCTTTGCCGCGCTGACCTCGATGACGACGTGACGCCTCGTGCGCGTCACGGTGTAGCCGATCTGCCCGTAGGGCGTGCGCAGCCGGTCGATCGCGAAGCCGGCGTCGAACCAGGCGACCGGGACGCCGGCGGCCAGGACCAGGGCCCGGTCGGCGTCGCGCGCGTAGGCGAACATGTCGAGCGCCGAGCGAATGTAGTCGGACGCGACCCACGCGTGCGGCATGTCGCCGATGAAGCGGGGCTGGCGCGGATCGCGGCCGACCACCTCGGCCCACTGGTTCCACGCCGCCGGCCGGCGGTGGGCGGCGAAGAACGCGAGCATCTGGCCGGCGCGATCGCGCCAGCCGAGCCGGATGAAGGTGCCGACCACCCGCAGCTCGTACGGGGTGTAGGCGTCCCACGGCCGGGTGCCGTCGCGGCGCGCCACCGACTCCTTCCAGTACCGCTCGAAGGTGCCGTGGACGAGCGCGCGCGGCAGGGTCGGGCCCTCGCGCCCGGGCGCCAGCGCGATGGTGGTCGACGTCGCGTCGAAGTCGCCGAGGTCGGCCGCGCCCGGGATGTAGTCGATGTGGTGCAGCGCCGCGGCGGCGGCCACCGACGCATGGAGGTCGGCGCGGAACTGGTCGCGCTGGCCGGCCAGGCGGGCGGCGTCGCCGCGCCGGCCCAGCGCCTCGGCGATCGCGACCGCGTCCTGGAAGCCGATCAGGCCCCAGAAGTCGTCCCAGTAGGAGTAGGCCGGCGCCGCGGAGTAGCCCTCGTGGCTGATCGAGGGGGGCAGGAGGCCGTAGCGCGGGCGCCGCGCCGCGGTCTGGTTGGCCGGGGTGCGCTCCGACTGGCGCTGCTTCTCGAGGTAGCGGGCGGCCGCGTCGACGTGCGGCCACATGCTCTCGAGCAGCGCCCGGTCGCCGGTGAAGCGGTAGACCTCGGCGGCCAGGAAGATGAGCTCGCCGGCGCTGTCGTTCTCGGGCACCGGATCGGCCCCGCGCGCGTCGACGCAGCACGGCACCTTGCCGCTGTCGAACTGGTGCGGCGCGTACCAGCGCAGGTAGTCGGCCGCGGTGGCCTCGTGGCCGAGGCGGAGCAGCGACTCGGAGATCATCGCGCCGTCGCGGATCCACGACCGATCGTAGGAGCGCGAGCCGGGCTTGAGCGCCGGGCCCTCGCGGGTCATGAGGATCTGGGCCAGCGACGAGCGCAGGGTGTCGACCAGGACGCGGCCGTCGGCCGGCACCGTGAACGAGACGCGGCCCAGCTTCTCGCGCCAGGCGGACTCGACCGCGGCCTGGCGCGCGGGCAGATCGTTCGTCGCCGGGCCCGGGTCGATCCGACCGGTCAGCGGCGAGACCAGGCCGACCTCGACTCGCTCGCCCGGCGCCAGGTGGAGGTCGTAGACCAGCGCGGCCGAGGCCATGCCGTCCGGATCGACCAGCCGGACCGGCGCGGGCTTGCGCGACGGCGCCGGCGCGTCGGGGAAGCCGCCGCCGTCGAAGCTGGCCAGGCCGACGTGGTCGGGCGGGTCGAGCGGGTGCACCGACGCGGCGCCGTTCACCGCCAGCGCGGCGCCGTCCCAGGCCAGCTCGCGGATCGGGCTGACTCCGCCGGTGATGTTGAGGAACTGGGTGGGCGGGTTGACCTGGAACGGTCGGATCGCCAGCACCAGCTCGAGGTCGAGCGCGCGCGGGCTTCGGTTCTCCACCTGGTAGCGGGCTGCCAGCCTGGCCTGATCGGGCGCTCCGTCGGCCAGCGCGGTGACCCGGAGCTCCCAGCGATGCTCGTCCCGCTCGCGCCAGGTCACGCTCGGGACCGGCAGGTAGCCGTCGGCCAGCGACTGCTCGATGTCGACGTCGGCCCACGAGCTGATCTCGTCGCCGGAGACGATGAAGGGCTCGACCGAGACGCCGCCCTTGCCGAGCTCGAGCGCGCCGTCCTCGGACAGAAGGCCGCTCTGCGACGCCCCCTCGACCCCGACGATCGTCCAGTAGCTCTGCTGGCCGGAGAACCCGCGCGGGAAGCGGCCGCGCGGCGACTCGGCCGCGATCGCGGCGATGAACGCGTTCGGCGAGGCGCCGGTGGCGAGGTCCTCGATCTCCAGCTCGGCCACGCCGTAGGGGCGCTCCTGGCCGTGAAGCAGCAGGCGGGCGTAGCGCGCCTCCGATTCGGGCAGGAGCAGGGGATCGCGCCCGCCGTTCCCGTCGGTGACCCGGCGCGCGAGCTGCCATGTGCGCCGGTCGCGCGACAGCTCCAGCTCGTAGCGCGAGGCGTGGCCGCCACGCAGCCAGCGCACCGTGATGGCGCCGAACTCGCGCGGGTAGCCGAGATCGACGGTGACGCTCTGCTCGCCCCCGGCGCCGCTGCGCCAGGCGGTGTCGGGCCGCCCGTCGACCGCGAGCGCGGCGGGGGAGCTGGCTGCGGCGGAGGACGCGGTCGCGATCGGGGGCGGCGGCGTGGCCGGCGGCGGCGGGACCTCGCGGATGGCCAGGCGATCGAACGCGATCGAGCCGCGCCCGCCGCCGTGCCCGGCCGAGACCACCAGCTCGATCGCGGCGGCCCGGCGGAGCACGTGATCCTTGGTCGGCCCCCAGGCGAACTCGATCTGCCGCTTCTTGACCCGCATCGGCGACCACGCGGCCGGGAACGCG
>DATHKR010000184.1:0-2096 GCA_035489015.1 Kofleriaceae bacterium
TGGAGGCTGTGTTGGCCAGGCCGATCCGGCCGGCGTCCTCGACGGATTGCAGCGCGCCCCAGCCCCCGGCCGGCGTGTACCGACGGTAGTTGAGGTCGAACAGCACGGGGCCGGTGGAATCGACGAAGAAGCAGATGGCGCTGCCCGAGGCGGCCAGGGCGAGATCGACGTGGCCGGCATCGTTGATGTCGACGTGGAGCTCCATCGCGTCGATCTGGGCCGGGGTGGGGAGCAGGCGATTGGTGTGCCAGCCGAGCGCGGTCGAGTACTGGGCGGCGTGGACTCGCGCGTAGGTGCCGTCGCCGACCGGAGCGATCCAGGTGACCGCGGCGTCCCGGCCGCCGTTCATCGCCACCTCGATGGCCTCGGCGCCGGCGGACTGGTTGAGGACGCGGACGTCCGCTGGTTCGAGGGATCGTAGATCTGCCAGGCGATGACCGCGTCGCCGCTGGCGTTGAACGCCGCCGCCGAGAGATAGATCGATTCCAGGAGGGCCCGCGGCCACCAGAGGTTGGTCGCGGCGCTGCGCCGGCTGACGAAGCTCTGGCCGGCGCCGCGCCACAGGAAGATCACGTCCCCCGAGGTGGTCACGACCGAGGCCACGATCCCCTGGAACGTCCGATCGAGCCGAGAGAGCCCGGTCGGGACCGGCTCCAGCGGGCCGAACGCCTCCCCCGGCCGGGCGTAGCTGGCGTAGAGAGACTCGAACCCGGTCCAGGCCATGACCCGGGCGCCGGCGTCGTTCGCGGTGAGCGTTCGCAGGATCCCCTGATCGGGGAGCTCCTGCTCGGCATTGACCTGGACGCGCTCGGTCCAGTCGGTGCCGTCGTGCCCGCCCGAGAACACCTCGCCGGTCCCGAAGCTCCACGCGGCGGTCGCGGCGCCGGTCCCATCCACGACCAGGCGCGGATACGACAGGAACAGGTTCGGCCGCGGGAACGGGTCCCCGGCCCTGCCGATGAGACGGATCGGCGGGACCTCCACCGTCGCGGTGGCGGTGCGGCCGCCCGCCGCCGCGGTCACCGTGGTCTGTCCCGGACCGACCGCGGTGAAGACCCCGCGCACGCCGGTAAGACGGTCATCGTGAAGCACCTGCTGTCGGGCGACTACCGCGTGCACCACGACGGCGAGTGCATTGCCTGGTGCGAAGATGAGCGGCCCAAGGCGCCGGCGCGAGGGCCTCGTACCGAGTTGGGGTTCATCAAGCGCGAGCGACAACAGCAGAACCACCGGAACCGTCGGCCGCTCGCCGGCGAATGCGATCACACCGACGACGAACGACATTTTCACCGTGCTGACGAGAGGTGACATTTTCACTGTGCTACGACAGGCGTGTCATTCTGTTCTTGACGGGTTCAATGGCAGATCTCGTCGTCCGCCGCGATGCTCGAGCAAATGTGGCGTGAGACGCGCCGAGCGGCGCGCTGGTCGAAGATCTCGTGGCGGGGCATTTCCGTCGGTGTCGAAGAGGCAGTACGCGGCGCCTGGCGCGGCCGGTGGACGCGAAAATCGCCGTGCTATGCGTGGAGCATGGATGGGGAGTCGTGGACGAGAGTGCACGGCGAGCTGACCCGGCTCGCCGCCGCGCAGTGCCAGCATGATGTCGAGGTAGCGCGCTGGTTGATGGCCGGCAAGCGCGTGCGGGTTCACGAGCCGCTCGGCTTCGGCTCGCTCCTCGAGTACATCGAGCGGGTGTTCGGTCACGGGCCGCGTCTGGCGCGCGAGAAGCTGCGCGTGGCCGAGGCCATGGCCGCGCTGCCGGCGCTCGGCGAGGCGCTCGCGGCCGGTGTGCTGTCCTGGTCGGCGGTCAGGGAGATCTCACGGGTGGCCGCGCCGGACACCTGCGACGAGTGGATCGCGGCGGCGCGGGGAAGGTCGGTCCGCGAGGTCGAGGAGATGGTCTCCGGGCGCCGTACGGGCGACCGACCGACCGACCCCGCCGACCCGGCCGCGAGGCGACACGTTCTTCGCCTCGACGTCTCGGGAGATGCCCTGGCCGCCTTCCGCGACGCTCGCCAGCGGATCGAGCTCGACGTCGGCCACACCCTCGACGACGACGAGCTGGTCCGCATGCTCGCCCACCACGTGCTCGGCGG
>DATHKR010000185.1:0-2094 GCA_035489015.1 Kofleriaceae bacterium
CTCCGCCAGCAGCGCGGCGTCGACGTCGGGGGACAGAGCCCGCCAGATCTCCGCGGCGACCTGCGCCCGCACGCCGGCCAGCTCCGCGGTCCGCTCGGCCGGCAACGCCGCCCACGCTCGTCGCTTCTGTCCGACCCCGCGCACGGAATCCTCGTCGGGAAGCGCGCGCCCGAGCACCTGCCTCGCGACCCCGGCGACGTCGTGGGGCGCCCAGTTGCTCGGCTGCGTCAGGTGCGAGGCGTGTGCCGAGTCCCCGACGACGCCAGCCATCTCGACGCCGGCGCGCCGCAAGCACACCACCGCCGGCAGGAGGTCATGGCCCAGCTTCGGAGCGCGCGCATCCTCGAGCCACGGGACCAGGGCCGCCCACGCCGGGCCCGCGCAGGGGACGTAGAACGCGTCGCCCTGCCCCGTCGACAGCGCCATTCCGGCCAGGGTCTCCCGAAGAGGAGACGGGTCCTCCAGGACCGCATGCAGCGCGATCGGTCCGCTCCCCAGGCTGGCGAGCGCCGCAGCCATCTGGGCGGGCGTCTCGCAGACCTCCGTCCTGGTCGAGGCGCCATCCGACAGCAAGAGCTCGGTGAACCCCAGCCGCTCGAGCAGCCGGTTCAGCGGCGCCACCGCCGGCGGCTCGTAGGCGAGCGCGTCGAGCGGGACCGGCAGCGGCCGGCTCGTGTCGAGCCGCGCCCGCGCCAGCTCGCCCGGCAGCGCCTCGCCGGCGGCCCGCAGCGCGTTGCCCAGCCGACCCTTGATCGTGGCCAGCGCCGCGAGCCCGCCGGCCACCGAGCCGTACGTCTCCAGCAGCCCCGTCGCCCCCTTCGCCCCGATCCCGGCGATCCCGGGCAGCACATCCTCCTCGCCCACCAGCGCCAGCCACTCCGCCACCTGCGACGGAGGGACCCCGAATCGCTTCTGCACGATCTCCGCCGTGTAGCGAGTGTCCTTGTTCGCGTCGTACCACCACAGCCGATCACTCACGAGCTGCGCGAACCGCTTGTCCACCCCGACCACGATCGCGTCGTCCCCCCGGTCGAGGGCGGCCCGAGCATACGAGGCGACCACGTCCACCTCGTCGGGCGCCTCCACCACGCGCAGCCCGAAAGCCGCCAGCACCTCCGGCAGCGGACCCAGCTGCGCCCGGAGCGCCTCCGGCCACGACTCATTCCCCGCGTTCGCATCGATCACCGCCACCGCGCGGGCGGGCACCTTGGAGGCCATCGCCCGCGGGATCGCACGAGCCACTGCAAACAGCCCGTTGACAGCCATCCCGTCCCGCGACATCCGGTCGGTCGGCACGACGAAGAACCCGCGCCAGAGCAACCTGCTGGCTGAAACGACGATCGTGCGATCCGCCATCGGACCGTGAGCATACGACGTGTGCGTGCTAGTAATCCCGAAGAGGGAGGGAGAGGAACGTCATGCCCGAGAGTCGAGACGCGGAACCAGACGACACGGCGGTGCGGGTGGCGCTGTGGCGTGCTCTGCATGTCCAGATCGACCCGCCGCCGCACGTGCTCGAGGACGAGCTGGGCC
This sequence comes from Kofleriaceae bacterium, assembly GCA_035489015.1. Taxonomy (GTDB): domain Bacteria; phylum Myxococcota_A; class Polyangia; order Haliangiales; family Haliangiaceae; genus DATFRY01. The sequence continues at coordinate 1,534 of DATHKR010000185.1, forward strand.
TGAAGCTGGTGGCACCGGACGAGGGATGGCGCAGCCGCCCGGACATGAGCTCGTTCACCCGACCGTTCCGCGCCTCCATCGTGGCCCGCGCTCGCTTCATCGAAGATCTGGTCGCCGAACAGGCTGACCGCGGTGTCGGGCAGTACGTCATCCTCGGAGCGGGGCTGGACACCTTCGCTCAGCGCCGACCGGAGATCGCCTCCCGCCTGCTCGTGTTCGAGGTGGACCGTCCCGGTCCGCAGGCGTGGAAGCGCCAGCGCCTAGTCGAGCTGGGCCTCGGTATCCCCCCGTTTCTGCGCTTCGTGCCCGTCGACTTCGAGGCGGGCGAGGCCTGGTGGGAGCGGCTGGAAGCCTCGGGCCTCGACGCCGGCCGGACGGCGGTCGTCGCCTCCACCGGTGTCATCATGTACCTGACCCGGAAGGCGATCGAGACCACGCTGGAAGAGGTCGCGGCACGTGCCCCCGGCACGACGCTCGTCATGTCGTTCATGCTGCCGATCGAGCTCGCGGAGCCCGAGGTGCGTGTCGCGGTCGAGCGCGCGGCGGAGGGCGCACGAGCCA
>DATHKR010000186.1:0-20638 GCA_035489015.1 Kofleriaceae bacterium
CGCCCGCCTTCGCGCCGAGCGCCTCGGTCATCGGCAGCCCGGGTCTGTCCGCGCGCGCGTGGTTCGCGCTCGGCATCCTCGCGGGCGGCGCGCTCGCCCTCTTGCTACGCTATTTCCTCGCGTGATGCCCTGGGGCCGAAAGGCGCTCTCGTTCCTCGCGCTCGCCGCCACCGCAGGGCCGGCCTGTCGCGACCAGCGCGCCCCGGCGCCGAGCGGGGAGGGCAGCCCGGGCGAGCGCGTGTTCGAGCCGCCCGCGCGGGTGGTGCGCGCGGTCCCGCCTCACCGCATCCAGGCCGGCTCGATCGGCCCGTACGCCCTCGGCGACGAGCTGAAGGACGTCCTCAAGACCCTGCCGCACGGCCCGCGCATCGAGCTGCTCCAGATCGAGCACCTGGTCAGCTACCGCCTGGTCCGCGTCGCGCAGGACACCATGCTGGTCGGCATCGGGCAGAAGGGTCGCGTCTCCTTCATCGGCGTGCTCGACCCGGAGATCGCCAAGACCGAGAGCGGTCTCGGGGTCGGGGCCAAGATCGACGATCTTCGCAGCGAGCTGGGCCCGGAGCGTCCGTCTGTCGGCGCGCGAGATCCGCGCCTGGTCGAGCTCGAGCGGCTGCCCGGCGCGCGCGTGCTGGTCGAGCAGGACCGGGTCACGGCGATCGTGCTCGGACCGGCGGAGTCGGCGTCGGACGACCTCGCCGCCGCCGACGCGCTGTCCGGCGGCGGTCCGCCCGGCGCGATGCCGCGGCCGCCGACCGCGCGCACCACGCCGCCGCCCCCGGCCGCCCCCGGCGCGGCCGCCTGCACCGCGGCCAGCGCGCGCGAGGCCCTGGCCGACGATCCGGTCGCGGCGATCGCCCGGGTCGAGGGCGACGCCACTCGCGTCCTCTACGGCTGCTTCACCGGCAGCGCCCCCGAGGCGGTCGTCGGGGGCGGCGATCAGCTGGTGCTTGTGGTCGGCGAGCCGGGCCGCCTGCGCCGGGCCGCGTCCTTCGCGGTGCCCGGCCTCCTGTTCGCCAGCGCGGCGGACACCGACGGCGACGGCCGCGACGAGCTCATCGCGGTGTCCGAGAAGCGCGACAGCGACCTGCTCGCCGTCCGGGTCGAGGTGCTGCGCGGCGAGAACGGGCGCCTGGTCGGGGCCGGGGCCGACGAGGTCTACCGGGTGACCAGCGGCGCGGCGGCGTCGGTCGGGGCCAAGCTCAAGGACATCGGCCTGCTCATCGAGGCCAGCGCCGGACCGGAGGCGCTCGAGGTGACCGGCTTCTACCTGCACGAGGTCGAGGGGGTGGTGCGCAGCGTGGCGCCGCTCCTGCCGAGGACGGTGGTGCTGCGCCCGCGCCGGCGCGGCGAGGGCGGCGCCGCGTCGTCGGCCGGGGCCGGTCCGCCCGGGCGCGGGGGCCGGCCGTCCTCGCCCGAGCGCTCGTCGGGCCAGGAGCGCGACTGACCGCGCCGCGCCGCGGCCACGACAATCCCGCTCCGGGGCCGTGTTATAGGTCGAGACCCGTGTCCGATTTCCTCCCGCTGTCGCAGCTGACTCGCTCGTGTCGTATCGCGCGCGAGGCCCCGCCGGACCAGCCCGCCGCCGGGACCGAGCCCAGCCGCCTGACCCGCCTGCTCATGCGCAAGATGGGCCAGGCGATCGCCGATTTCTCGATGATCGCCGAGGGCGACCGGATCATGGCGTGCGTGTCGGGCGGCAAGGACTCCTACGCGCTCCTGGATCTGCTCCTGCGGCTGCAGCGGCGGGCGCCGGTCCGCTTCGAGATCGTGGCGGTCAACGTGGATCAGGGCTGGCCCGGCTACCGCACCGATCTCATCGCCGCCCACCTGGCCGCGCTCGGCGTGCCGCACCGCATGGTCGCCGACGACATCGCCTCGGTGGTCGAGGCCAACGTGCCGGCCGGCAAGACCCCGTGCTCGCTCTGCTCGCGCCTTCGCCGGGGCCTGCTCTACAACCTGGCCGCGGAGCTGGGCTGCACCAAGATCGCGCTCGGCCACCACGCCGACGACCTCATCGAGACGCTGGTCCTCAACATGTTCTATTCCGGCAAGCTGGCCAGCATGCCGGCGGTGCTCCACGCCCACGACGGCCGCAATACCGTCATCCGCCCGCTCTGCTACGTGCCGGAGGAGCTCCTGGTCGAGTACTCGGACGAGCGCCGGTTCCCGCTGGTCTCGTGCGGTTGCCCGGCCTGCGGGCTGCCGGAGCAGAAGCGCCAGGTCATCAAGGAGCTCCTGCGCCAGCTCGAGGAGCGCGATCCGGGCATCAAGCAGAACATGCTGGCCGCGCTGCGTAATGTGAAACTCAGTCACTTGCTCGATCCGGCAGCCGCGGCGCGCTAACCTGTCCTCCGGTGCGGCACAAGGCCATGAATTCATCGGATTCCTGGGTGTCCGGCGCGGCCGGGAGCGGGCGCAAGATTTGGTCTCTGCACCCGTCCGGGCTAGGATACGCTCTCGAGATCGGCCGTCGGAATTCGAACCGTGGGACCGGCGTTCGTCGGACCAACGCCGCATGAAGTTTCACTGCGACCGCTGCAAGACCCGGTACTCGATCGCCGATGACAGGGTTCGCGGCAAGATCCTGAAGATCCGCTGCAAGAACTGCTCGACGGTCATCACGATCAAGGAGGGGGCCCAGCCAGCAGCCCCGCGCCAGGGCCGCCCCGCCAGCGAGGGCGCCCGTCGCACCCGCGCCTCGAGCCGCTCGGGGGCGAGGCGGCGGCCCGGGACCAGCTCCGGGTCCGCCCTCCAGGGGGCCTTCGAGGAGGAGCTGCGCCGCCCGCAGAGCGTGGTCGCCGCCGACGTCGCCGACGCGCCCGCGGTGCTCGACGCCGAGTGGTACGTCTCGCAGGACGGCGAGCAGTTCGGCCCGTTCACCCTGCCGCGCGCTCAGGGCTGGGTCGGCGAGCGGCCGGCCGACGAGGAGCTGTTCTGCTGGAGCGAGGGCTTCGACGACTGGCTGCCGGTCGAGAAGGTCAGCCACTTCCGCGGCCTGCGCGGCCAGCCCGGCTCGGGGCTCATGTCGATGCCGCCGGGCATGCAGGAGAGCGAGGAGTCGCTGCTCCACTCGAGCTCCGGGCTCCTGCCGGCGCGCGAGGAGACGCCGGTGCCGCTGTTCGCCGCCACCCTGGCCCAAGTGGTGGCCGACGCGCCGAACGAGGATTCGCGCCAGGCCCCGATGTTCCCGCGGCGCAATGGATCGTCGGCGTCCCAGGCGGGGCGCGCGCCGTCCGCGGCCGGGTCGCCGCCCGGCGGCGGATCGCTGTTCGGCTCCGCGATGGCGGCGGCGTCGGGCGCGCCGGGCAACCCGCACGGCAAGCCGGGCGAGACCGTCCAGGATCCGTCGCACGACTTCGAGATCGGCGAGGCGTCGCGGGTGGTGAAGCTGCCGATGCTGGCCCGCGGCGCGAGCCACCCGGCCCCCGCGCCGCTCGGTCCGCCCGGCCTGCCCGGCGTCGGCAGGCCCGGCCCGGCCGACAACAACGGCGCGCTCGGGCGAGGGACCGGCAGCGAGGGTCAGATGGGCGGCCGCGCGCTGTCCGGCCTGCCGGTCATCCACGGCGGCGGCACCGTCGACATGCCGCGCCCCGAGGTGCTTCAGCCGCGGCGGGTCAGGTCGGGGATGATGATGCCGATCGCGATCGGCTCGTCGATCGTGGTCGGGGTGGTGTCGGTGCTGCTGTTCGTGGCGCTGGCCGGCGAGGACGACGACTCGCTGGTCCGGCGCGGCGAGGTCGGCGGCAAGGGCGAGATGGCCTACACCTTCGACAAGGCCAACGGCGACCGGAAGCAGGACAAAGGGAACGATCAGAGCGCGCCGAAGGGTGGCGGGCGGCGCGTGGTGCGCAAGCCGTCGGGCGGCGGCAAGAGCTCGAGCCTGACCACGGGGACCGCCACCCAGGGCCCGGTCGCGGTGGATCCGGACGAGGTCGATCTGTCGGGCGGCCCGGCCGGCGAGCTGGATCCCGACGACCTGTTCGACGTCTACAACGCGAACAAGATCGGCGTGACCATGTGCTACAACAGCGCGCTCAAGCGCGACCCGCTGCTGAGCGTGCGGCGCGCCGACGTGAACATCTCGGTCGCCCCGAGCGGCTCGGTGTCGAGCGTCTCGATCCCGTCGCTCAACGGGACGCCGCTCGGCCAGTGCCTCGAGAAGCGCATCCGGTCGTGGCGGTTCCCGCGCGCGTCGCGCGTGTTCAGCAGCCGCTTCCCGATCATCTTCCAGACCTGATCGGCGGAGCGCGGCGGCCTCAGCCGACCATGACGCGCTCGGCCCGCGCGGCCAGCTCGTCGGCCATCGCGCCGACGTCGAGCCCGGCCTCGGCCGCGACCAGGTCGATCACCCGCGCGCGGGTGACCGGGTGGCGCGGGACGAACAGCTGACAGCAGTCGTCGTACGGCAGGATCGACAGGTCGTAGGTGCCGATCGACTGGGCCCGCTCGATGATCTCGCTCTTGTCGAACGTGAGCAGCGGGCGAAGCACCGGCAGGGACGCCGCGTCCTCGACCACCGCCAGGTTGTCGAGCGTCTGCGACGCGACCTGGCCCAGGTTGTCGCCGGTGATGAGCGCCTTGGCCCGCTCGCCGGCCCCGATGCGCGACGCCACCCGCATCATCATCCGCCGGTAGAGGAGGACCGCCAGCTCGGCCGCGCCGTGCGCGCGCAGCGCCTTCTGCGCGTCGGTGAAGTGGACGACGTGGACCGCCAGCGGCCCGTGCCACGGGGCCAGCTTTCTGGCCAGGTCGAGCACCTTCTCCCTGGTCCGGTCCCCGGTGTACGGGAACGAGTGGAAGTAGATCGCCGACATCGTGCAGCCGCGCCGCATCGCCGACCAGCCCGCCACCGGCGAGTCGATCCCGCCCGACAGGAGCAGCGCCACGTGCCCGGCGGTGCCGACCGGCAGGCCGCCCGGCCCGGGGACCAGCCGGCTGAACACGAAGCTCGCCTCCGCGCCGATCTCGACCCGGATGACGCAGGCCGGGCGGTGCACATCGACCGGCAGGCCGGTGGCGCGCACCACCCGCGTTCCGACCTCGCGCGAGATCTCCTGCGACGTCATCTCGAACCGCTTGTCGCGCCGGTTGGTCTCCACCTTGAACGTGGTCCCGGGCGGCAGCCGCGCGGCCTCGGCCGACGCGACCGCGCCGATCGCGTCGAGGTCGCGGGTGGTCCCGACCGCCGGCGACATCGAGTGCAGGCCGAACAGGTGGCGGAGCTGCTCGATCACGCGGCGCTCGAGCGCGGGCGGGTGGTGGACCAGGAGGCGCAGGTGGGCCGGCTCGATCGTCACGCCGGCGAGCGGCGCGACCAGCCGGCGCGCGTTGGCCACCAGCGCGCGCACGAACGAGCTCCGGTTGCGCCCCTTGAGGAAGATCTCGCCCAGGCGGAGGACGATGAGCCCGCGCGGCGGCGCGCCCCCGGCGTCCGCCGGCGGCGTCTCAGCTGAGTGACTGGACTGCATCGACCAGGATGCCCGCCGCCTTGTCGACGTCGGCCGAGGTGGTCTCGCGGCCGAACGAGAGCCGCACGGTGCCGAACTCGGGCCCGAGCCCGATCGCCTGCAGGACCGGGCTCGGCCGGCGGTCGCGCTCGGAGCAGGCCGAGCCGGCCGAGACCAGGACGCCGCGGCTCTCGAGCACGTGGAGGAGGGGTTCGGCCGGGACCCCGGCGAAGGCCAGGCTGAGCACGTGGGGCGCGCGCGGCGCCCCGGCCCCGTTCTGCTGGAACCGGCAGCCGGCCGCGCGCACCGAATCCAGCAGCATGCGCGCGAACCCGGCCCAGCGAGCCGCGTGCTCCTCGCGCTCGGCGTCGGCCAGGCGGACCGCGGCGCCCAGCCCGGCGATGCCGGGCACGTTGAGCGTGCCGGAGCGGAGCCCGTCCTGGTGGCCGCCGCCGCCCCACATCGCGTCGATCTTGACGCCCCGGCGCAGCCACATCGCGCCGGACCCCTTGGGGCCGTGGATCTTGTGGGCGGAGAAGGCGACCGAGTCGACCCCGAGCTCGCCGACGTCGATCGCGATCTTGCCGAGCGCCTGGACCGCGTCGCAGTGGATGTGGACCTCGGGGCTGCGCGCCCGCGCCGCCCGGGCCACATCGGCGACCGGCTGGATGGTGCCGATCTCGTTGTTGACCAGCATCAGCGCGACCACCTGGGTCTCGTCGGTGATCGCGGCGGCCAGCTCGTCGACCGAGACGACGCCGTGGCAATCGACCGGCACCTCGGTCGCGTCCCATCCGGCCCGGCACAGCTGGGCGATCGACTCGCGCACCGCCGAGTGCTCGATGGCGGAGTAGACCAGGTGGCGCTGCCGGGGGCCGCGCCGCCCGCGCGCGCGGGCCGGGCCGATGACGCCGAGCGCGTCGCTCTCGGTTCCGCCCGACGTCCACACCACGTCGCCCAGGGTTCCGTCGGGATCACCGAGGACGCCGAGCAGGAGGGCGCGCGCCTGCTTGGTGCGCCGCTCGGCCGAGATGCCGAGGTGGTGTGCGGAGGACGGATTGCCGTACTCTTCCTCCATGCACTCGACCACCACGGCGGAGACGTCGCGACACACGCGCGTCGTGGCGGCGTTGTCGAGGTAGATGCTGGGCGGACGGCTCATCGAGGGACCATCGGGGGCGGGCGAAGCTGGGGTCTATATACATTATCCCTGGTGCCGGAGCCGCTGCCCGTACTGCGACTTCCCGATCGCCGTGGCGCCGCTGCCCGAGATCCCGCACCGGCCCTATCTGACAGCGGTTCTCGACGAGCTGGCGGTGCGGGCCCGGGAGCTGGAGGGCCGCCGCCTCGTGTCGATCTACTTCGGCGGCGGGACCCCGTCGATCTGGCCGGCCGATTGCCTGGCCGAGGCGGTCGCGGCGGTCTGCGCCGCGTTCGCCGCCGACCGGTCGGCGCTCGAGATCACGATCGAGGCCAACCCGGTCGACTGCACCGCCGAGCGCATGGCCGGCTGGCGCGAGGCCGGCATCGATCGCGTGTCGATCGGCGTCCAGTCGCTGGCCAGCGACGAGCTGGTCTCGCTCGGCCGCGACCACCGCATGGGCGACGGGCCGGCCGCGATCGACGCCGCGCTGTCGGCCGGGTTCCGCCGGCTGTCGGCCGACCTCATCCTCGGCGCGCCGCCGCTGGTCCGCTCCGCGCGCGGCACCGCCGAGGACGCGCTGGCCGGCGCCGCGACCCTGGCCGGGCGCGGCGTCCCGCACCTCTCGGTCTACGAGCTGACCGTCGCCGAGGGCACCCCGCTCCACCGCCAGGTCGAGCGCGGCGAGGTGATCCCGGAGGACGAGGATCGCCTGGCCGAGCTCTACCTGGGCGCCGACCGGCTGCTCACCGCGGCGGGGTACGAGCACTACGAGGTGTCGTCGTACGCGCGGCCGGGCGCGCGCGCGGTGCACAACTCGCTCTACTGGCGCACGGCCGAGTACCTCGGCCTGGGCAGCGGGGCGTCGTCGTTCCGGCGCGATCCGGACGGCAGCGGGCTGCGCTGGAGCAACCACCGCTCGGTCGGGCGGTACCTGGCCGCCCCGGCCGGCGAGCGCCAGGCCTCGAGCGAGCCCCTCGCCGCCGACCAGCTGCGCGCCGATCGCATCTGGCTGGGCCTTCGCACCAGCGACGGCGTCCCGGCCGAGGCGCTGGACGGGCGCGGGCCGCTCCGCGACTGGCTGGTCGCGAGCGGGCTGGTCGAGGTCGGCAGCGAGCGGATCCGACCCACTTTGCGCGGATTTCTCTACTCGGATCAGGTTGCCAGGCGCGTGCTGGACGAATTTCGCTATCCTTAGGCCCCTCGCCCCCGATCGATGACGTTCGACATCAACCACCGGTCGCGCAAGATCCTGTCCGCGATCGTCTCGGAGTACCTCGCCACCGGGGAAGCGGTCGGCTCCCGCACCATCACTCGCCGCCACGGCATCGACCTGTCGGCAGCGACGGTGCGCAACGTCATGGCCGACCTCGAGGAGATGGGCCTGCTCGAGCAGCCGCACACCTCGGCCGGGCGGGTGCCGACCGAGACCGGGCTCCGCTTCTTCATCGACTCGCTGCTGAAGGTGCGCAGCCTGTCGCTGAAGGAGAAGGACGACATCCGCGAGCGCTACGGCGAGCGGCTCGACATGGACGAGCTGTTCCAGCGCACCTCGCGCGTGCTGTCGGACATCACGCACTACGCCGGCATCGTGCTGGTCCCCAACCCGGCCCGGCAGAAGCTCCGCCACATCGAGTTCGTGCCGATGTCGGGCGGGCGCTTCCTGTGCATCCTGGTCACCCACGAGGGGCGCATCGAGAACAAGCTGGTCCACGCCGACTTCGCGGTCGACCTGGGCGAGCTCGAGCGCATCCACAACTTCCTCAACCAGCTCCTCGAGGGCCTCACCCTCGAGGAGGTGCGCGAGCGGGTGCTGTGCGAGATGGGCGAGGACAAGAACCGCTACGACGCGATGGTCTCGTCGGCGCTGCGGCTCAGCCACGCCGCGCTCGAGCGGTCGGAGTCGACCGCCGGGGTCATCGTGTCGGGGCAGTCCAACCTGCTCGATCCGGCCCGGCCGGCCGAGCCGGAGGAGCTGGCCCGCATGCGCGCGCTGCTGAAGGCGCTCGAGGAGAAGGAGATCATGGTCCGCCTCCTCGACCGCACCCTGGCCAGCGATCGCATCCAGGTCTTCCTCGGCGCCGAGACCGCGCTCGAGCCGCTCGGCGACAGCGCGGTGGTGGCGATGCCGTACGGCCCCGGTGAACGGCCGATCGGCGCGATCGCGGTGATCGGGCCGACCCGGATGAACTACGGCAAGGTCATGTCGGTGGTCGACTTCACCGCCGATCTCGTGTCCGAGATGATCTCGACCAAGTGATCCGGTACTCTTCTCTTCGCTGATGACGAAGAGCGCGGACATCACCCCTGACGGGGAATCGGGCCCGACCACGAGGTTTGCCGCGGCGGCCGCCGGATCGGGGCAGGGCGAGTCGTCCTCGTCGAGCGACCCACCGGGTAGCATCGCGGAGGCGGCAGGCGAGGACGCCGAGGACGATCTGGCCCTCGAGGTCGAGATCGAGGAGCCCGAGCCGGCCCCGCCGACCCTCGAGCAGCGCCTCACCGAGCTGGAGGGCAAGTGCAAGGAGACCTACGACCGGTACATCCGGTCGGTCGCCGAGCTCGACAATTACCGCAAGCGCACTCGCAAGGAGATCGACGACGCGCGCATCGACGCGCAGAGCCGGGTGCTTCGCGAGATGCTGCCGGTCATCGACAACCTGGAGCGCGCGCTGGCCGCGGCCGGCGGGGCCGAGGCCAGTGACGGACACGGCATCATCGAGGGCGTGCGGCTGGTCATGCGCCAGTTCGCCCAGGCGCTCGAGCGGTCCGGGGTGACGCCGGTGCTGGCCCTGGGCGCGCCGTTCGACCCGACCCAGCACGAGGCGGTGTCCCAGCGCGAGACCGCCGACACGCCGCCCGGCACGGTGGCCGACGTGCTGCAGAGCGGCTACCGGATCGGCGATCGCCTGCTGCGCCCGGCGCTGGTGGTGGTGGCGCGGGCGCCGGCGTCGGCCGCGGCGGGCGGCGGTGGCGGCCAGACAGACCGGGAAGATGGTGGCGACTCGCCGGGGCCCAACGGCCACGATCCCGACGCTGCCTGAGGGGGGAGGGCGGTCCTGAATGGCCCGCGTGATCGGCATAGATCTCGGCACCACCAACTCGTGCGTGGCTGTCATGGAGGGGAAGAGCGTGGTGGTGATCGCCAACGCCGAGGGCTCGCGTACGACGCCGTCGGTGGTCGGCTTCGCCGAGGGGGGTGAGCGCCTGGTCGGCCAGATCGCCAAGCGCCAGTCGGTGACCAACCCGGAGAACACCGTCCACGCGGTCAAGCGCCTCATGGGGCGCAAGTTCGACGACCCGCAGATCGAGCGGCTGGTGTCGATGAGCCCGTACGACGTCGTGCGGGCCGAGAACGGCGACGCCCACGTGCAGGTGCGCGGGCGGATCTACTCGCCGCCGGAGATCTCCGCGATGGTGCTGACCAAGATGCGCGAGACCGCCGACGACTACCTGGGCGAGCGGGTGAGCCAGGCGGTGGTCACCGTGCCGGCCTACTTCGACGACGCCCAGCGCCAGGCGACCAAGGACGCCGGCCGCATCGCCGGGCTCGACGTGCTGCGCATCATCAACGAGCCGACCGCGGCGGCGCTGGCCTACGGCCTCGACAAGGACTCGGCCCAGCGGGTCGCGGTCTACGACCTCGGCGGCGGGACGTTCGACATCTCGATCCTCGAGCTAGCCGACGGTATCTTCCACGTGCGGTCGACCAACGGCGACACCTTCCTGGGCGGCGAGGACTTCGACAACGCCCTCATCATGTACATGAACGAGGAGTTCGGGCGCGAGAGCGGCGGCCTCGACCTGCGCAGCGACAAGATGGCGCTCCAGCGCCTGCGCGAGGCGGCCGAGAAGGCCAAGCACGAGCTGTCGAGCGCGATGGAGACCGACATCAACCTGCCGTTCATCGCGGCCGATGCCAACGGGCCGCGCCACCTGCAGATGACGCTGCGCCGCGATCAGCTCGAGGAGCTGGTCGAGCCGTTCGTGCAGCGCACCCTGGAGCCGTGCCGGCGCGCGCTGGCCGACGTGCACATGCGGGCGGCCGACGTCGACGTGGTGATCCTGGTCGGCGGGCAGACCCGCATGCCGCGGGTCCAGGAGGTGGTGGCCAGCTTCTTCGGCAAGGAGGCCAGCCGCGGGGTCAACCCGGACGAGGTGGTCGCGGTCGGCGCGGCGATCCAGGGCGCGGTCCTGACCGGCGAGGTCCAGGAGGTGCTGCTGCTCGACGTGACGCCGCTGTCGCTCGGGGTCGAGACCGCGGGCGGGGTGTTCACCCGGCTCATCCCGCGCAACACCACGATCCCGACCCAGGCGACCGAGACGTTCTCGACCGCGCTGGACAACCAGGACTTCGTCAACGTGCACATCCTCCAGGGCGAGCGCGACATGGCGACCGACAACAAGTCGCTGGCCTACTTCCAGCTGGTCGGGATCCCGCCGGCGCCGCGCGGGGTGCCCCGCATCGACGTGGAGTTCGACATCGACGCCAACGGCATCCTGACCGTCTCGGCCAAGGACCTCGGCACCGAGCGGGCCCAGTCGGTCAACGTGGTGCCGACCAGCGGGCTCAGCGAGGCGGAGATCCAGCGGCTCATCGACGACGCGGTGTCGTCGGCCGACCATGACCGCCAGCGGCGCGAGCTGGCCGAGGCCAGGAACCGGGCCGAGTCTCTGCTGTACACCTCCGAGCGCGCGCTCAACGAGCTCGGCCACGTCCTGCCGCCCGAGGATCGCGAGCGGCTGGAGCACGACCTCGACGAGTGCCGGCGGGTGCTCGAGCTGGGCAGCCTCGACGAGGTGCTCGACTCGGTGGTGAAGCTGGAGGAGTCGGCCCAGCGGATCGGCGAGATCATCTACGCCCAGGTCGGCGACGGCCAGGACGGAGGCTAGTCGGTGGTCCAGAAGCGCGGCAAGCGCGACTACTACGAGGTGCTGGGGGTTTCCAGCGACGTCGACGACGCGGAGCTGAAGCGCGCGTTCCGCGAGCTGGCGCGCAAGTTCCACCCCGACATCAACCCGAGCACCCAGGCTGAGGACCGCTTCAAGGAGGCGAACGAGGCCTACGCGGTGCTGTCGGATGCGAAGACGCGCGCGCGCTACGACCGCTACGGATTCGCCGGGGTCGGCGGCGCGGTGGCGGCGGAGGGGCAGGGCGGGCTCGGCAACGTGGCCCAGGCGTTCGACGACCTCCTGACCGACATCTGGCGGCGGCGCAAGAGCAAGCGGCGCGGCCGCGACCTGCGCTACACGCTGGAGGTGACGTTCGCCGAGGCCGCGCTCGGCTGTCGCAAGAAGATCACGGTGACCAGCCCGCGCGACGCGGACCAGCCGGCCGGCCAGGCCGACCCGTCGCGCGAGTTCGAGGTGGTCATCCCGCCCGGCACCAAGGACGGCGCGGTCAGGATGATCCGCGGGGAGGGCGAGCGAGGCAGCGGCGCCCCGACCGGCGACCTGCACGTGATCGTCCGGGTGGCGGCGCACCCGATGTTCCGGCGCGAGGGATTCGACGTGTGGTGCGAGGTGCCGATCACCTTCCCGCAGGCGGCGCTCGGCGCGGTGATCGAGGTCCCCACCCTCGACGGCGTGGTGAAGATGCGCATCCCGCCCGGCGTGCAGTCGGGGCGCGTGTTTCGCATGGGCGGCAAGGGCATCCCGCGCACGCCGAGCCCGGCCGGCCCGCGCGGCGACCAGCGGGTCAAGGTCGTGGTCGAGACGCCGAGCCACCTCAGCGCCCGCCAGCGCGAGCTCATCGAGGAGCTGGCCCGCACCTCGGGCGAGGAGCTGGCCCATCCGCGGAAGCAGGGCTTCGTCGACAAGCTGCGCGCGCTGTTCAGCGAGTGAGCGGATGAGGGCGGCGGTGGCCATGGCCGCGCGGGTCGCGGCGATCGCCGCGGCGCTGGGCGCGGCCGCCTGCGGAGGAGGCGGCGGAGGCACGGCCCCGGCGGGTGGGGGAGGCGGGGCGGTGCCCGGCGAGGCCCACGCGGGCGAGGGCGCGGGGGGCGCGGCGGGCGCTGGCGACGGCGCGGCGGGCACTGGCGAGGGCGCGCCCGGCGCGAGGATGAGCGCGGCCGAGCAGGCCGGTGTGGCAGCGCGGGTCGACCGGATGTCGGCCGACCAGCTCGCCGCGGCGTGGCCGCGCCTGGATCCGGCGAGCGCGGCCGCCGAGGCGGTGGCGCTGCGGCTCGCGCTCATCGCGCGCCACCGAGGCGACCGGGTCGACGCCGGGCGCTGGCTGGCCCGGGCCGGCGCCGGCGCGCGCGCCGCGTCGCTCCGGCGCGAGATCGAGCAGCAGTCCCACGCCGACCCGACCAGGGTGACCGTGCTCCTGCCGCTGAGCGGCCGCCACGCCGGGGTCGGGCGCGAGATGCGGCTCGCCATCGAGATCGCCGCGGCGGAGATGGAGCCGGGCGGCGGCCGCGCCGCGCTGCAGTTCCGCGACACCCGCGGCGAGGCGGCCGAGGCGGAGCGGCTGGTCGACCGCGCCGCGGCCGACGGGACGGTCGGGATCCTCGGCCCGGTCGGGCAGGCCGAGGCGGGCGCGGCGGCGGCGCGCGCGGTCGACCGCGGGGTGCCGATCGGCCTGCTCGCGCCGGAGGCGGACGCGGCGCCCGAGGCCGGCGTGTTCCGCCTGTGGCCGTCGGCCGACCGGGAGGCGGAGGAGGCGGCGCGCCTGGCGGTGGAGCGCGGCCACGATCGGCTGGCGGTCCTCCACCCGCGCGACGCCCAGGGGACCGCGCAGGCGGACGCGTTCCGCCGCGCCGCGCGCGAGGCCGGGGTCAGCGTGGTGGCGGTGGGCAGCTACGACCCGACCGCGACCGACCTGGAGCCGGACATCAAGCGCTTCCTCGGGCTCGACCCGGCCACCAACGAGCGGCTGCGCCGCCACCTGGCCCGGCGCGGGCGCAAGGACGGCTGGAAGACCTTCTCCCCCGACGTCGCGTTCGACCTGCTCTACATCCCCGACGAGTACGGCCCCGCCGCGCTGGTGGCGTCCTACCTGCCGTACTTCAACATCGAGGTGCGCGACAGCGACGTCATGGACGTCCTGTCGCTGCGCCGCAAGCACGGCGGCCACGTCCCGTCGGTGGTCCAGCTGATGGGCTCGTCCGGCTGGTACCACGCCGGCCTGATTCCGCGCGGAGGCGACGCGGTCGATGGCGCGCTGGTCGTGGTGCCGTGCGCGATCGCGGCCGGCGGATCGGTCGACCAGCCGAGCGATCAGGCCGCCGAGTTCGCCGAGCGGTTCGAGGCCCGGGCCGGCCGCCCGCCCGGTCCGCTCGCGGCCCAGGCCCACGACGCCGCCCGGCTGTTCCTGTCCGCGCGAGCCCGGGCCGCCGCCGCCCGCGATCCGCGCGCCCAGCTCCAGCGCGCGCTCGGCACCGCCCGCCTGCCCGACGGGGCCTGCGGCCCGGCCCAGATCGGCCGGGCCGGCGACCTCGAGCGGCCCGCCGCGCTGCTCCGGGTCGACGGCGACGAGTTCGTGCCGGCCGATTGAGACGAAGCGTCGAGCGGCGCTGCTACCGGAACGGGCCCTCGCCCGGGACCTCGATGAGCTCGGTGCCGAACTCGGGGCCGATCGGGATGTCCGCGGCGCCCTCGGTGTAGATCTCGGTCAACCCGCAGCCGCGGCAGACGTAGGCCTCCATGATCCCGATCGGGGTCGACCGGGACGGCTCGGCGGTGCGCAGGGACCAGAAGCCGGACCGCACCGCCGGGGCGAACGCGATGGCGAGCGGGGCCAGGTGGGGATGGACGATGTCGCGGCCGTAGGGGGCGCGCTCGCGCAGCGACCAGCTGCGCACGAACGAGGTGCCCGAGCAGCGGCCGCACGGGCGCGCCGGGCGCAGCGGCGCGCCGGGCTCGCGGATGCCCATGCGCTGGCGACAGGTCTCGCACACGCCGATGGTGCCCAGGCTCTCGCCGCTCTCGTCGCAGATCCGACAGTTCGCCATCCGGCAAGCGTACCGGTTCGCCGCCGGTCCACAGCTGGTCTAGAGCAGGCCGTGGCCGGCCAGCTCGGCGCGCAGCGCGGCCGGGTCCCGGAAGTGGTGCCCGGCCATGCCGAGCGCGCGGGCCGCCTCGACGTTGACCGCGCTGTCGTCGATGAACAGGGTCTCGCCGGGGACCAGCCGGTGGCGGTCGAGCAGCAGGCGGTAGAAGCGCGGGTCGGGCTTGACCAGGCGCTCCTCGCCGGACATCACGATCGCCCGGAAGCGGGACAGGAACGGGAAGCGGCGGCGCGCGTGGGGGAACGTCTCGGCCGAGAAGTTGGTCAGCGCGTAGAGCGGGACGCCGCGGCCGTCCAGCTCCTCCAGGAGGGCGACCGTGCCGTCGATCGCGCCGGCCATCATCTCGTCCCAGCGGTCGTAGTAGCAGCGGATGAGCTCGGCCCGGTGCGGGTGGAGCGCGACGAGCTCGGCGGTGGCCTCGGCCAGCGCGCGGCCGGCGTCCTGCTGCTCGTTCCAGCCCTGGGTGCAGACGGTGGCGAGGAGCTCCTCGACCTCGGCCGGGTCGGGCACGAGCTTGCGGAAGAGGTGGCGGGGGTTCCAGTCGATGAGGACCCCGCCGAGGTCGAACACGACGACTCGGGCGGACATCGCGCCGAGCGTACCTCGCCGCCGCGCCTCCGCCGATCTGCTAGGATTCTCGGTCATGCCCGGCGACCTGGAGCCCGGCGCGGCCTCGCGCCCGACCCGTCGGCGTCTGGTGATCGTGCACGGCGGACTGTTCGCCCTGACCTGCATCACCACGTTCGTGGCCGGGACCCAGCTGTCCGGCCCGTTCGATCCGGTCGGCGGGGCCGCCTTTGCCGCGACGCTCATGTCCATCCTGCTGTTCCACGAGATGGGCCACTACGTGGTGGCGCGCCGCCACGGGGTCGACGTCTCGCTGCCCTACTTCATCCCGCTGCCCCCCTTCATCTCGCTCGGCACCATGGGGGCGGTCATCCGCATGCGGCAGCCGATCCGCGACCGCAACCAGCTCATCGACGTCGGCGCGGCCGGGCCGCTGGCCGGGCTGGCCGCCGCGGTCCCGCTCCTGGTCCTGGGCCTGTGGCTGTCGCCGGTCGCGGTCAACACCTCGGCCCAGGGCGTGGTCGAGGGCAACTCCTTGGCCTACATCGCGCTCAAGTTCCTGGTCCACGGGCGCTACCTGCCGGGCGCCGACGGCGCCGACGTCCAGCTCCACCCGGTCGCGTTCGCCGCGTGGGTGGGCCTGCTCATCACCATGATCAACCTCATCCCGGTCGGGCAGCTCGACGGCGGCCACATCGCGTCCGGCTACCTGGCCGACCGCCACGAGCGCTTCTCCGGCCGGTTGCACCGCTTCCTCCTGGTGATCGGCGGGGCGGTGTTCACCGCGCTGGTGGCCGAGGCGCGCGCGTCCGGGTGGGCCTGGTCCGATGCGCTCAGCCGCGCGCTGTTCGCGTCGATGCCGTGGCTGGTGTGGGCGATCCTGCTCGCGTTCCTGCGCCGGATGTCGGGCGGGATCTATCACCCGGCGGTCAGCGGGCCGGAGCCGACCCACGGGCGTCGCGTCCTGGTCGGCGTCATGGCGATCGTGTTCCTGCTGCTGTTCACGCCGGTGCCGATGCGGCAGGTGATCGTGCCTTGAGCGGAGGCGCGGCCGCGCGCTGTCCCAAGTGCGACGCCGAGGTGGCGGCGGGCGCCGACGCCTGTCCCGCGTGCGGCCTCGCCGCCGACAGGTTCGAGGCGTTCGCCGCCGAGCCGGCCGCGGCCCCGGCCGAGGTGGTCGCCGCGTGGGAGGCGTGCGCCGCCGCGTGGGAGGACGACGCCACCCACGATCGGTTCCGCGCCGCCGCGGCGTCGGCGGGCGCCTTTGCCTACGCCGCCCGCGCCTACCGGCAGGCCGGCCGCGAGCGGGCCGGCGACGAGCGCGCGGCCGAGGGGCTCACCCGCGTGCAGCGCATGGCCGAGGCGTCCCTCCTGGCCGCGACGGTCGCGCGCGCGGCCGCCGAGCCGCGCCGGCACGGGCCGTACCGCAACACGATCCTGTTCCTGGTCGGCTTCATCCTGGTCGCGGGCATCGCGGGGATCGGGATGCTGCTCATCCGCCACCAGCCCGGCGAGACGCCGGACCCGCCGGGAGCGCGCTCGCGCCAGCGGACGGCGCCCACCGCGCCCGCTGCGCCCACCGCGCCCGCTGCGCCCCACCGGTAGAGGGCAGGAAAGGCCTCGGACCGGGACGGCCGGGCGGTGGCCGGGCCTCGGTCGCATTCGTGCTACAGTCACCGATCTGTGAGCGGCCCACCCGCGCCGGGAACGACCGCCGCGCCCGATTCTGCACCACTCGTCGACTCGGACGCCCTGGTCGAGCTGGTCTCCGCGCACGCCGAGCTGTCCGGGGTCGGCGTCGCCGTGATGTCGCTCGCCGGCGAGCGGCTGGCCGCGGCCGGTCCGGGGGTGGACGCGCCCGCCCTCGGCCATCACCACATCCACCCGCTCTATCACGACGGCGCCCGCCTGTTCGACATCGTGATCGGCCCGTACCTGCGCCGCGCCGACCGCACCCACCCGGCCACGCCGGTGTCGCCGGAGCTGGCCGCGGCGCTCCCGGAGCTCAGCCAGGCCGAGATCGAGCGCCTGGCCCGCCACATCGACCGCATGCTGGTCCTGCTCCTGCGCCGGGCCCATCCCCGCCGCGCGACGATTCCCACGCCGCCGTCGTCATCATCGTCATCAGGGGGGCGTGAGCGAGTCGCCTCGTCGACCGCGCCGCCGCCGCTCGAGCTGGATCCGATCGCGGTCATGGGGGAGGTCGAGCGGGCCAAGACCGCGCTCCTGGCCACGGTGTCGCACGAGATGCGCACCCCGCTGACCAGCGTCATCGGCTACTCCGAGATGCTGCTCGAGGGCATGGTCGGCCCGGTCAACGACGAGCAGCGCGAGTACCTGTCCACCATCCTGGGCAAGGCGGATCACCTGCTCCGCCTCATCACCAGCATGCTCGACCTGGCCCGGCTCGACGCCAGCCCGCCCACCATCGACCGCCGGCCGGTGTCGATCGTCGACCTCATCGAGCGGGCCGCCTCGTCGCTGACCGGCGAGGCCGAGCGCCGCTCGATCGGCCTCACCCTGCCGAGCGCGCCGCTGCCGCGCGTGATGGCCGATTCGCGCCGCATCCGTCAGGTGCTGATGCACCTCATCGCCAACGCCATCAAGTTCACCCCGCGCGGCGGCGACGTGGTGGTGGCGGCCGAGATCGGGCCGCTGTCGCCGTCGGATCACCAGGCCGCCCCGCTGGCGCCGCCCCCCTCGATGCAGCCGGAGGAGCTGTCGCGCCGGTTCGGCGTGCGAGTCAGCGTGCGCGACACCGGCATCGGCATCTCGGCGATGGCGCAGGCGCGCATCTTCGAGCCGTTCTTCCAGGCCGACCAGTCGTCCACCCGCGAGTACGGCGGGACCGGCCTCGGCCTCAGCCTGGCCAAGAGCTACGTCGAGGCCCACGGCGGCTGCATCTGGGTGGAGAGCGAGCCGGGCAACGGCTCCACCTTCACCCTGTCGCTCCCGTCGGTGGCGGAGGATCTCCACGATCATCTGACCCGCCCCGGCGACGAGTCGTAGCGACATGGACGACGCCGGGACCCTGGGGACGTCGTTCGTCATCATCGCGCTGCTGCTGGTCTGCTCGGCGTTCTTCTCCGGCACCGAGGTGGCGATGTTCGGCCTGCGCCGGGTCGACCGCGAGCAGATGGCGCGCAGCGGCCGCCGCTCGCACCAGCTCATCCTGTCGCTCCTGGCCAAGCCGCGCGCGCTCATCACCGCGATCCTGATCGGCAACGAGTCGATCAACGTGTCGATGTCGGCGGTGACCGCCGGCGCGGTGCCGCTCCTGTTCCCCGGGCGCAGCGAGGCGGAGCTGGCCCTCCTGGCCACCGGGCTGGCCCTGCCGCTGCTCCTGTTCCTGGGCGAGATCACGCCCAAGACGATCGCGTTCAAGCACCCGATGAGGTGGGCATCGGCGGTGGTCCGCCCGCTGTGGCTGTTCCGCCTGCTGGTCACGCCGCTCCGCCTGGTGGTCGGCGGGGTGGCCGCGCTGATCCTGCGCCCGCTCGGCGGGGCCGGCCCGCGGGCGGCGCCGCGCGCGCTCAGCGAGGCCGAGTTCAAGGCGCTGGTCGACGCCGGCAGCCGCGAGGGGCAGGTCGACGCGCGCGAGCGCCGGCTCATCCACAAGGTGTTCGAGTTCGGCGACAAGACCGTGGCCGAGGCGATGATCCCGCGCGACCGCCTGTTCGCGCTGTCGTACGACCTGCCGCTGGCGCGCCTGACCCAGGAGGTGGCGGCCCGCAGCTTCTCGCGGGTGCCGATCTACCAGAAGTCCCTCGACAACGTGCGCGGCGTGCTCCACGCCAAGGACCTCCTGACCCACTCCCAGGCCGAGCTGCGCCGGCTGTCGCAGATCCTGCACGAGCCGCTGTTCGTGCCGCAGACGACCCCGCTCGAGCGCCTGTTTCTGCTCTTCAAGCAGCGCAAGATCCACATGGCGCTGGTGGTGAACGAGTACGGCAAGCTGGCCGGGCTGGTCACCATGGACGACCTGCTCGAGCAGCTGTTCGGCGAGATCCGCGACGAGCGCGAGCTGCGCCGCGTCCCGGCCATGCCCGGCGCGTCCGGCGCGCCCGAGGAAGGCAGCCCGACGTGATAAGCGGCGTGGTCGTCATCGTGGTCGGGGTGGTGTGCGTCGCCATCGAGGCGTTCTTCTCCGGCTCGGAGATCGCCATGGTGTCGGTCAACCGCAGCCGCATCCGCCACCGCGCGGCCGAGGGCGACCGCGGCGCGCGGCTGGTCGAGGAGCTGCTCGATCAGCCGCAGCGGCTCCTGGCCACCACCCTGCTCGGCACCAACCTGGGCGCGGTCACCTTCTCGGTCACCATGGCGCTCTACCTGCTCGGCCGCCGCGGCGGCGGGGCCGAGCTGCTCGCCATCGCCACGGTCACCCCGATCACGCTGATCCTGGGCGAGGTCGTGCCCAAGAGCCTGTTCCAGCAGTTCGCCGACCAGCTCGCCCCGCGCATCGTCTACCCGCTGCGCGCGGCGTCGATCCTGCTCCGCCCGGCGGTGTGGGCGATGAGCGGGTTCGCCGGCTTCATGACCCGGGTCCTGCGCAGCGACAGCAAGCGGGCGTTCGTCACCCGCGAGGAGCTGGCCCTGCTCATCGAGTCGGAGTCGGGGCCGCGCTCGGAGATCAAGCAGCACGAGCGCGAGATGATCACCAACCTGTTCGACCTGTCCGAGCTCGAGGTCGGCGACGTGATGGTGCCGCTCAGCGAGGTGACCGCGCTGCACGAGGACACCACCCTGGCCCAGGCGATCATCGAGGTGGCCGACAAGCAGCACTCGCGCATGCCGGTCTACCGCTCGCGGGTCGACGACGTGGTCGGCGTCCTCCACGTGTTCGACATGCTGCGGGCCGGACCGGGCGCGCGCGGCGCCCCGATCGGCGGGCTGGCCCGGCCCGCGGTGTTCGTCCCGCCCAACCAGCGCGCGGTCGACCTCCTGGTCGAGCTGCAAGCCCACCGCGACCAGATCGCCATCGTGGTCGACGAGTACGGCGGCGCGGTCGGCGTGGTCACCGTCGAGGACATCCTCGAGGAGATCGTCGGCGACATCGAGGACGAGTACGACGGCGGCCCGTCGCCCATCGTCCAGGAGCGAGCCGGCGTGTGGCGCGTCGAGGCGCGAACCCCGGTCGAGCGCCTCAACCAGGAGCTGGGCCTCGACCTGCCCGAGGGGGACGACTACGAATCCGTGGCCGGCCTCATCCTCCACCGCTCCAAGCGAATCCCCGAGCCAGGCGAATCCGTGGTGGTCGGCGGCGTCACCCTCCGCGTCCTCAAGGCCAACGACCGGGCCATCGAAGAAGTCCAGGTCCTCCGCAGCCGCAAGCGCTAGTGCACCGCGGCCGAAATGACGTCAACGAGGCGGTGTGGATCGCCGTCGAGCGCAAGGCGCGACGACGACGGGCTACTCGCTGTAGCTCGAGGAGTTGCAACGCAGCGATCGGCGGTGAGGCGCACCGGATCGTT
>DATHKR010000187.1:0-16478 GCA_035489015.1 Kofleriaceae bacterium
ACGATCAGAGTGGCCTCGGCGAGGCCGTAGCAGGGAAGGAACGCCTCGCGGCGGAATCCGCACCCGGCGAACGCCGCGGCGAAGCGGTCCAGCGTCTCGGCCCGCACCGGCTCGGCGCCGCTGAACGCGACCTCCCAGCGACTCAGGTCGAGCGCGGAGAGGTCCGCGCCGTCCGCCTTGCGGGCGCAGAGGTCGTACGCGAAGTTCGGTCCGCCGCTCACGGTGCCGCGGAACCTCGACATCGCCTCGAGCCAGCGAAGCGGCCGCTCGAGAAAGGCCAGCGGCGACATCAGGACCACCGGAAAGCCGCCGTAGAGCGGCTGCAGGATGCCCCCGATCAGCCCCATGTCGTGGAAGGGCGGCAGCCAGATGACACCGCGGGTGGCAGGCGAGTTGCCAAACGCGCGATGGACCGCGTCCATGTTGTGGAGCAGGTTGCCGTGCGAGAGCACGACGCCCTTCGGAGCGCCGGTCGAGCCCGACGTGTACTGAAGAAAAGCGACGTCGTCGGCGCCCGGGGCCGGATCGGACCAGCCGTCCTCGGTGCCCGGCGAGATCTGGTCGGTCGCGAGCCACGACAGCGCGGCCAGGCGGGGCGCGGCGCCGGCCAGCGCCGGGACCATGGCGGCGAGGTCGGACGTGGTCAGCACCAGATCCGCGTCGGCGTCGGCGATGATCGACTCCAGCCGAGGCAGCGACCACTTCAGGCGAGTCGGCGACGGCGGATACACCGGTACCGCGATCGCGCCGGCGTACAGGCATCCGAGAAAAGCAGCGGGGTACTCGAGGCCGGGTGCGTAGAGCAGAAGCACACGCCGACCGGCCCGGCCGGCTCTCTGCTGGACCGCGGCGGCGATCCGCCGCGCGCGAAGGTCGAGCTCGCCGTAGTCGAGCGTGGCGGTGGTCGACTCCCCGTCGGTCAAGAACGTATAGGCCGGCGAGGAGGGACCCGCGAGCGCGCGAGCGCGCGCCAGCTCCACCACCGAGGACCAGGCGCGAGCGCGGTCGTCCTCGAGGCGTCGGGGGCCCGCCAGGATCAAGGTGCGAGCCTCTCCCTGGCAGCACCGAACCCCGACAGACCCATGCGCATGGCAAGGAGTAAGTGCAAGGAGTGAGCCGCGCGCCAACGCAGCGACTCGGCTCGTCTCCGGGCCTCGTGTGTAACGACGCGCGCTACACCTGACAACCGGCGGGTTCCCAGGTCCTCCCGATCACGTAGACGTTGACGGCGCCGGCGCCGTGGACGTCCTCCCCACCGAGTCAAATCAGCCGCGCGACCCGATCGAGATCATCTTCGTCAGCATCGCCACAACGGCCTCCAGCAGCTCAATCCCCTCCTCATACCGACGCTGGTCGAGGAGGTGTCTCAGCCTGAGCACGTCGAGTGAAGCTGCACACTCCATCGCCTCACCGCGCGCGATCTTGTAGTGCTTCGACATGTCGGCTCTCGACCACCGGCCGCTTCCTTCCGCGATATTCCGTGGTACGGCCTCCGCGGCCCTCAGCAGCTGGGAGGCCCGCTCGGAGTGTCCGCGCGGAAGCGGCTCGACGACCTCGTAGGCGAGGGCGAGGAACTGGATGCAACGCTGATAGACGTCGAGTCGCTGAAAGCTGAGCATGCGGAGGCTATCGGCCCCGGACGGCCGACGTTGCGGCCACGCTTGGCGCGCGCGGGGCGGGA
Organism: Kofleriaceae bacterium; assembly: GCA_035489015.1. Classification (GTDB taxonomy): domain Bacteria; phylum Myxococcota_A; class Polyangia; order Haliangiales; family Haliangiaceae; genus DATFRY01. The sequence goes on from DATHKR010000187.1 coordinate 1,682, forward strand.
TCACGGTGTGCGACCAGGTTCCGTCGCTCCGTCGCCTTGCGGCAACGGCCTGAGTGGGCACGTCCACGGCGCCGGCGCCGTCAACGTCTACGACCACGTCAACGTCGACGTTGACCTTGACGTGGTCGTTGCCGTTGACGTTGACTCGACGTCGACTCAGCCGCGGCGCGTTGCGAAGAGCGACTCGAGCTCGCCGAACGGGGCCGCTCCGGCGAGGCCGTCGAAGGTTCCGGTCGCGGCCAGGCTGCTCGCGGCTCGCATGAAGGCTCCCCAGGCGACCCGGGCCAGGGCGGAGCCCACCGAGATGCGGCGGACGCCGAGGTCGGTCGCTCTGGCCACGGAGAGGTCCGCGGTCGGGGCGGAGATGAGGACGTTGACCGGGCGCGGGGCCACGGCCTTCACCATCGCGGCGATCTCGGCCGGGTCGCGCACTCCGGGGGCGAAGAGGCACTCGGCTCCGGCCTCGGCGTAGGCGATCAGGCGATCGAGGGCGGTCCGGGCGGGGTGCGGATCTGCCACGAGGTAGGCCTCGCAGCGGGCGGTGAGGAGGGCGCCGGTGCCGCTGGCGTCGATGGCGGCTCGCGCGGCGCGCACTCTCTCGATGGCCAGGGCTGGTTCGTGGAGCGGGGCGGCCGGGTCTCCGGTGGCGTCCTCGATCGAGAGGCCGGCGGCTCCGGTGGCGGCGCACATGGCCACGTTGGCGGCGACGTCCTCCGGATCTCTCGCGTAGCCGTCCTGGAAGTCGGCGTTGATCGGCAGCGGGGTCGCGGCGACGAGGTCGCGCAGGTGGGTGAGGACCATGTCTCGCGGCACGGCGCCGATCGCGTCGGGCAGGCCGCGGGAGAAGGCCAGGCCGGACGAGGTCGATGCCAGGGCGCGGAAGCCGAGGTGGGCCAGGAAGATCGCGCTTCCCTCGTCCCACGGGTTGGGCATGACGAAGCATCCTGACCGGTGCAGCTCGCGAAACGCGGTCACGGCGGGCGTGGCGTCGGCGGGGCGGCTCATGGTCGGACTATACGACCTTGTAGATCGGCTCGCCGCGGGTAGAGTTTGCTCGTGCTGACGCGACAGAAGAGGAGGGCCGTCTGATGGAGCTCGGCATGATCGGGCTGGGGCGCATGGGGGCCAACATGGCCGAGCGGCTGCTTCGCGGCGGTCACCGGGTGGTCGGCTTCGACCCGGACGCAAAGGCGCGCCACCGGATCGAGGAGCGCGGCGCCGGGGTGGCCGTCTCGCTGGAGGCGCTGGTGGCGGCGCTCGCCCCGCCGCGCGCGCTCTGGCTCATGGTCCCGGCCGGCGAGATCACCGACCGCAGCATCGGCTCGCTGTGGCCGTTCCTGGCCGCCGGCGACACGATCATCGACGGCGGTAACTCCAGCTACAAGGACACGCTGCGGCGTGCCGCGATGCTGGTCGACAAGAAGATCCACTTCGTCGACTGCGGGACCAGCGGCGGCGTCTGGGGCCTGGAGCAGGGCTACAGCCTGATGATCGGCGGCGAGGAGGCCGCGGTGGAGCGGCTGCGGCCGATCTTCGAGACGCTGGCACCGGCCCGAGATCGCGGCTGGGGTCGGGTGGGGCCGGTCGGCGCCGGTCACTTCACCAAGATGATCCACAACGGCATCGAGTACGGAATGATGCAGGCGTTCGCCGAGGGCTTCTCGATCCTGCAGCACAAGGCGGAGTTCGCCATCGACCTGCACCAGGTGGCCGAGATCTGGCGCGACGGCAGCGTGGTCCGCTCCTGGCTGCTGGACCTGGTCGCGGCCGCGCTGGCCGAGAACCCGACCATGCAGGGCATCGCGCCGTGGGTGGACGACTCCGGCGAGGGTCGGTGGACCGCGGCCGAGGCGATCGAGCTCAACGTGCCGGCCCCGGTGATCACGCTCTCGCTCATCGAGCGGCTGCGCTCGCGCGACGACGACTCGTTCACCGACAAGCTCCTGTCCGCGATGCGCAACCAGTTCGGCGGCCACGCGATCAAGAAGGAGTGAGGTGAGCGCGCCATCGGGGGCGGGCGTGGACGCGCTGGCCATCGCCGCGGTGGAGGAGATCCGCTCCGGCATGACCGTCGGCCTGGGCACCGGGCGCGCGGCCGCGCGCGCGATCGAGGCGCTCGCCCACCGCGCCACCGCCGAGCGGCTCCACCTCGTCTGCGTCGCGACCAGCCTCGCCTCCGCCCGGATGGCGCGCGGCCTCGGGCTGCACGTGAGCGCGATGGAGGGGATCGAGCGGGTCGACTACCTGTTCGACGGGGCCGACGAGGTCGACCCGGCGCTTCGCATGCTGAAGGGCCGGGGCGGCGCGATGACCCGCGAGAAGATCGTGGCGCAGGCGGCCGACCGGCGCGTCTACCTGGTGCAGGCCGCCAAGCTGGTCGGGCGGCTGGGCGAGTCGGCGCCGCTGCCGATCGAGCTGCTCCGCTTCGGGCTGGCGGCGGAGCGGCGCGCGCTGGTCGAGCTCGGCCTCGAGTCGACCCTGCGCCGGGTCGGCGGCGAGCGCGGCGCCGGCACGCCGTTCGAGACCGACGGCGGCAATCCGGTGGTGGACGCGGAGCTGCCCGACGGCGTCGACCTGGCCGCGCTGGCCGCGGCGCTCGACGCCACGCCAGGCGTCGTCGGCCACGGGCTGTTCCTGGACGAGGCCGACCTGGTCCTGGTCGAGGACGCCGACGGGCGGGTGTCGCGGCGGGTTCGCTCGCCAGCCCGAGCCTGACCGGGCTCGCCGCGGTGGCCGGCCCGCCGCCGGTCAGCAGGGAGCGCTGCCCTCGGCCACCGGATCGTGCCAGCCCTCCTCGCCGACGAACACCTTGCGGGCCGACTCCGGGCCCCACGTGCCGGGCTCGTACTCCTCAGGCCGGGAGCCATCGGCCAGGATCGGCTCGACCACGCGCCAGGCCGCCTCGACACTCTCGTCGCTGACGAACAGGGACGAGTCGCCGCGCAGCGCGTCGCTCAGGAGCCGCTCGTACGGCGAGGCCGAGGACACCGGATCGGGGGTGTGGCGCGCGACCAGCTCGACCGCCTCCCCTTCCATCGTCTCGCCCGGCCGCTTGACCCGCGCCCCGGCCGCGATCACCACCTCGGGGCTGAGGCGGAACCGGAAGTAGTTGGACTGAGCCGCCTGGATCTCATCGAAGATGGCCACCGGCGGGCGCTTGAGGTCGACCATCACCTGGGTGGTGGTGAGCGGGAGGCACTTGCCGGCCCGGATGTAGAACGGCACGCCGGCCCAGCGCCAGGTGTCGATGTGGAGGCCGAGCGCGGCGAACGTCTCGACCCGCGAATCGCGCTTCACGCCGGCCTCGTCGCGATAGCCGCGGAACTGGCCGCGAACGACCGCGGACGAGTCGAGCGGCCGCATCGCGCGCAGGAGGCGCAGCTTCTCGCTCCGCATGGCGACCGGGTCGTGGCCGACCGGCGAGTCCATGGCCAGCAGCACCATCACCTGAAGGAGGTGGTTCTGGACCACGTCGCGGATGGCGCCGACCTCCTCGTAGAAGGCGCCGCGGCCCTGCACGCCGAAGCTCTCGGCCATGGTGATCTGCACGCTGTCGACGTGGTCGCGGCTCCAGATCGGCTCGAGGAACGCGTTGGCGAAGCGGAAGTAGAGCAGGTTGCGGACCGCCTCCTTGCCGAGGTAGTGGTCGATGCGGAACACCGACGACTCGGGGAACACCTCGTGGAGCGTCTGGTTAAGCTCCATCGCCGACGCCAGGTCGCGCCCGAACGGCTTCTCGACCACCACCCGGGCTCCCTTCGCGCAGCCGGATCGACCCAGTCCCTGCACCACGGTGGCGAACATGCTGGGCGGGATGGCCAGGTAGTGGAGCGGACGGCTGGCGCCGTCGAGCGCCTGCTTCAGCCGGTCGTACACCGCCGGATCGGCGTAGTCGCCCTCGACGAAGCGCAGCCGGGCGGCCAGCACCGCGAACGCCTCCTCGTCGACCCCGCCGTGGTGGCTCAGGCTGTCGCGAGCGCGCACGAGCAGCTGGTCCAGGGTGTAGGGCGCGCGGGCCACGCCGATGATCGGCATGTCCAGCTCGCCGCGCCGGATGAGCCCCTGGAGCGCCGGAAAGACCTGCTTGTAGGCCAGGTCCCCGGTCGCGCCGAAGAAGGTGAACGCATCCGAGCGGGCGGTCGCCATGCCTGATTCATGCCCTCGGCGGCGCCGCTTGGCCAGCCCCATCTCGCGCTGGCCGGCTCGGTTGACACCGGCTCGCCGGCCCGGCCACGATGCCGCCGATGCCCGCGCGGTCCAGCGACTCGCCCCGGCCGGAGCAGGCGTATCCGCTCCTCCCCACCGCGATCGATCCGCGCGCGGACGACTTCCGCGCCAACCGCGAGGCCAACCTCGCCTCGCTCGAGCGGATCGAGGCGGTGCTGGCACAGGCGCGCGCCGGCGGCGGGGAGAAGTACACGGCCCGCCACACGGCCAAGGGCAAGCTGCTTCCGCGCGCGCGGGTGGAGATGCTGCTCGACCGCGGCTCGTACTTCCTCGAGCTGTGTCCGCTGGCCGGGCACAAGATCGCCGGCCACGCGCCAGGCGCCAGCATCATCTCCGGCATCGGCCTGGTCTCCGGGGTCGAGTGCCTGGTCAGCGCCAACGACTCGACGGTCAAGGGCGGCGCGGTCAGCGAGCTCGGGGTGGCGAAGTCGCTCCGGCTGGCCGAGATCGCGCTCGAGAACCGGCTGCCCGCCGTCGGCATGACCGAGTCGGCCGGCGCCGATCTGCCCAACCAGCACAAGATCTTCGTGCCGGGCGGGCAGAGCTTCCGCGATCTCACGCGCCGCTCGGCCGAGCGGATCCCGACCGTGTGCCTGGTGTTCGGCAGCTCCACCGCCGGCGGCGCCTACGTGCCGGGCATGAGCGACTACGTGGTGATGGTACGCGGGCAGGCCCAGGTCTACCTGGCCGGGCCGCCGCTGGTGAAGATGGCCACCGGCGAGGAGACCGACCACGAGGAGCTGGGCGGGGCCGAGATGCACAGCCGGATCTCCGGCGTGTCCGATTTTCTGGCCGAGGACGAGGTCGACGCCATCCGGCTCGGCCGCGAGATCGTCGCCCACCTCGGCTGGCGCAAGGCCGGCCCGCCGCCCGCCCGCCCGGTCGAGCCGCCCCGGCACGATCCGGAGGAGCTGCTCGGCATCGCGTCGGCCGACGTGCGGGTGCCGTTCAGCTCGCGCGAGGTGATCGCCCGCATCGTCGACGGCTCGCGCTTCTCCGAGTTCAAGCCGCTCTACGGCCCGACCCTGGTGTGCGGGTGGGCTCACCTGCACGGCTATCCGGTCGGCATCCTGGCCAACGACGGCGCGCTGTTCTCCGCCTCGGCCGCCAAGGGCGCCCAGTTCATCCAGCTCTGCAACCAGACCGACACCCCGCTGCTCTTCCTGCAGAACATCACCGGCTTCATGGTCGGCCGCGCGGTCGAGCAGGAGGGCATCATCAAGCACGGCGCCAAGCTCATCAACGCGGTGTCCAACAGCACCGTCCCGGCGATCACCATCATGATCGGCGCCAGCTACGGGGCCGGCAACTACGCCATGGCCGGCCGCGCCTACCGGCCGCGCTTCCTGTTCACCTGGCCCAACCACCGCATCGCGGTCATGGGCGGGGCCCAGCTCGGCGGCGTGCTCGAGATCATCCAGCGCCAGGCGGCCCGCACCAAGGGCGAGGAGATCGACGAGCAGCGCCTGGCGGTCGGCAAGGCGATGCTGCAGGCGCAGATCGACGCCGAATCGGATCCGCTGTTCGCCACCGCGCGGGTGTGGGACGACGGCATCATCGACCCGCGCCACACTCGCACCGTGGTCGCCATCGCGCTGTCGGCGGCGCACTCGGCGCCGGTGCGCGGGACCACCGCCTGGGGCGTGTTCCGGCACTGATGGGCGCGCGCGTCCATACCATCCGGCGCCTGCTCATCGCCAACCGCGGTGAGATCGCGTGCCGCATCGCGCGCACCTGCCGGGCGATGGGCATCGCCACCGTCGCGGTCTTCTCCGACGCGGACGCCGACGCGCCGCACGTGCGCGCGTGCGACGAGGCGGTGCGGATCGGCCCGCCGCCCGCCCGCGAGTCCTACCTGGCAATCGACCGGATCCTGGCCGCGGCGCGCGCCACCTCGGCCGACGCCATCCACCCCGGCTACGGCTTCCTGTCGGAGAACGCCGGCTTCGCGACCGCATGCCTCGCCGCCGGGCTGGTCTTCGTCGGCCCCCAGCCGGAGGTCATCGCCACGCTCGGCTCCAAGGAGCGCGCGCGCGAGCTGGCCGCGCGGGCCGGTGTGCCGGTCGTGCCCAGCTTCCCGCTCGGGTCGGCGCCGGACGACCTGGCCTACCCGGTCATGCTCAAGGCGTCGTCCGGCGGCGGCGGCAAGGGGATGCGCGTGGTGCGCGAGCCGGGCGATCTGGCCGCGGCGGTCGAGTCGGCCCGCCGCGAGGCGGCGTCCGCGTTCGGCGACGACGCGCTCCTCATCGAGCGCTACCTGGAGCGCTCGCGCCACGTCGAGATCCAGATCCTCGGCGACCAGCACGGCCACCTGGTCCACCTGTTCGAGCGCGAGTGCTCGGTACAGCGCCGCCACCAGAAGATCATCGAGGAGAGCCCGTCGCCGGCGGTCACCCCGGAGATGCGCGACGCGATGGGGCGCGCGGCGCTCGCGCTCGCCCGCGAGGTCGGCTACCAGAACGCCGGCACCGTCGAGTTCATCCTGGCCGAGGACGGCAGCTTCTACTTCCTCGAGGTCAACACGCGGCTGCAGGTGGAGCACCCGGTGACCGAGCTGGTGACCGGGCTCGATCTGGTGCGCGAGCAGATCCGCATCGCCGAGGGGGAGCCGCTCGGCCTGTCGGCCGCCGACCTGGGCCAGCGCGGCCACGCCATCGAGTGCCGGCTCTACGCCGAGGACCCGGAGCAGGGCTTCCTGCCGGCCGGCGGGCAGCTGGTGTCGTGGCGGATCCCGGACGTGCCCGGCCTGCGGGTCGACGCCGGGATCGAGCCTGGCAGCGAGGTGCCGACCCACTACGACCCGATGATGGCCAAGCTCATCGCGCACGCCCCGACCCGCGGCGAGGCGGCACGGCGGCTGGCCGGCGCGCTCGAGCGCCTGATCGCCCAGGGCGTCGCCACCAACCGCGAGCTGCTGGTCGCGGTGCTGCGCCACCCGGAGTTCCTGGCCGGGCGCTTCGACACGCACTTCCTCGAGCGCCACCGCGCCGAGCTGTTCGGGCGCGCGCCGGCGGGGATCGAGGTCGCGCGCGCGGCGGTGGCGGCGGCGCTCGACGGGGTCGAGCAGCGGCGCGGCACGCGCGAGGTCCTGCCCGAGGTCGAGCCGGGCTGGCGCAGCCATCACCCGACCGAGGAGCTGGTCCGCTTCCGCGCCGGCGAGCGCGAGGTCGAGGTCGGGATCCGGCCGGACGGAGGCGGGCGGTTCGCGTGCCGGGCCGAGGGCGAGTCGTTCGGCGCGCGCGTGGTCGGTCGGGGCGGCGGCGAGCTGGTCCTCGAGGACGACGCGGGCGTGCGGCGGCGGTTCGCGGTGGCGCGGAGCGGGGCCGCGCATCACGTGTGGGCCGGCGGGCGCGATCACACCTTCGTCGAGCAGCCGCGCTTTCCCGAGCGGCAGGCCGGCCGGGTCGAGGGCGGCCTGTCGGCGCCGATGCCGGGGCGGGTGGTGAAGGTCCTGGTCGCCGACGGAGACCCGTGCACCGCCGGCCAGGCCCTGGTCGTGCTCGAGGCGATGAAGATGGAGCACGCGGTCAAGGCCGCGCGCGCCGGCCGGGTCGCGCGGGTGCTGGTCCGCGAGGGTGAGTCGGTCGACGCCGGCGCGGTGCTGGTCGCGCTCGATCCGGCCGAGGGCGAGGGATGACCGCGCCGTCGCCGGCGCCGGGCCCCGCGCGCGCGGCCCTCTGCGCCGGGCTCGCCGGGCTGGCCGGGTTGGCGGCGCTCACCGGATCGGCCTGCTCGCCTCGCGCCGGCGAGCCGGCGCCGTCCTCGCGGGCGGCCCCGAGGCCAGAAATCCAGCCCCGGCCCTCCCGTCCGGGTGAGACGCCACCCACCATCCGGCTGCCGGCGACCGCGGTGCCGCTGCGCCAGTCGGTCGACCTCACCATCATCCCCGACCAGGACCACTACACCGGCGCGGTCGCGATCCAGCTCGACCTGCGCGAGCGGACCTCGGTCCTCTGGCTCAACGCCAAGCAGATCGACGTGCAGGCCGCGTCGATCGAACTATCCGGCGAACTATCCGGCGAACTATCCGGCGAACCGTCCGGCCGGGCGGCCGGCGGGGCGGCCGGCGCCCGCGTGGCCGCCTCGCGCATCGCCGAGCCGAGCGGCGAGCTGCTCGGCCTGCGCCTGGCCAGTCCGGTCGGCCCCGGCCCCGCGCTCCTGCGCATCGACTACCGCGGCACGCTGGTCGACGACGACTACATCGGCCTGTTCCGCGAGCGCGCCGGCGGCGAGGCCTACGTCTTCTCGCAGTTCGAGATCGGCGACGCGCGCCGCGCGTTCCCCTGCTTCGACGAGCCGGCCTACAAGATCCCGTGGGACGTGACCCTGCACGTGCGGGCCGGCCACGTCGCGCTGGCCAGCTCGCCGGTGGCGCGCGAGACGCCCGGGCCGGGCCCGGACATGAAGACCGTCGAGTTCCGCCCGACCCAGCCGCTGCCCAGCTACCTGGTCGCGTTCGCGGTCGGCCCGTTCGATCTCATCGACGCCGGCAAGGGCGGCGAGCGGCGGGTCCCGCTCGGCATCGCGGTCCCGCGCGGGCGAGCCGGCGAGGCGCGCGCGGCCAGGCGCACGATCCCGGCGGTGCTGGCCCAGCTCGAGGGCTACTTCGCCATGCCGTACCCGTACGAGAAGCTGGACAGCGTCGCGGTGCCGCAGTTCTTCGGCGCCATGGAGAACGCCGCCCACATCACCTACGGCGCCGACATCCTCCTGGCCCCGCCCGCGGTCGAGCGCACCCCGGACTTCCAGCGCCGTCACCGCAGCACCATCACGCACGAGATCGCGCACCAGTGGTTCGGCGACCTGGTCACCCCGGCCTGGTGGGACGACATGTGGCTGAACGAGTCGTTCGCCACCTGGCTGGAGGCGAAGCTGACCCGGCCGACCCGCAACGACGCGGCCAGCAGCGACGACGTCGGCGATCGCGAGGGGGCGATGCAGACCGACGCGCTGCCCGGCACGCGCGCCATCCACCAGCCGGTCGAGCACCGCGACGACTTCCTGTTCCTGTTCGATCCGATCAACTACGGCAAGGGCGCCGCGGTCATCGCGATGTTCGAGCGCTGGGTCGGCGCCGATCGCTTCCGCGCCGGTGTGCGCGCCTACCTCCGCCAGCACGCCGGCGGCACCGCGACCACGGCCGATTTCCTGGCCGCGCTCGACGCCGCGGCGCCCGGCCGCGACGTCGCCGCCGCGTTCCGCACCTTCCTGGATCAGCCGGGCGTGCCGCTGGTGTCGATGGAGCTCCGCTGCGCGCCCGGCCAGCGCCCCACCCTCGCGCTCCGCCAGGAGCCCTTCGGCGGCGGCCCGCGCGCCTCCGCCCGGCGGTGGCGGATCCCGATCTGCGTCGGGTACGGCGGCGCGCGCGCCCGCCACCAGTGCACCCTCCTCGACCAGGCCGGCGCGGAGCTCGAGCTCGGCGGCGCGAGCTGCCCGACCTGGGTCAGCGGCAACGCCGGGGTGACCGGCTACTACCGCGTGGCCTACGGCGGCGACCTGCTGGCCCGCATCCTGTCGGGCCGGGCCCCGGTGACCAGCGAGGAGCGCAGCTCGGCGCTCGACGACGCGGTCGCCCAGGCCGACGCGGGCCGCCTGCCCTACGGTGTCCTCATCGCCGCGCTGCCGGCGCTGGCGCGCGCGCGCGACTTCTCGATCCTGCGCCGGGTGGTCGACCTGGTCGGCGACATGGAGGACCTGGTCCCGGCCGATCGCCGTGACGCCTACGCCGCGCTGGTCCGCTCGCTGTTCGGAGCGCGGGCCCGCGCGATGAGCTGGCGGCCGCGCGCCGGCGAGCCGGTCGGTGCGCGCCTGCTCCGGCCCGACCTCCTCGAGCTGGTCACCGTGCAGGGCAGCGATCCGGCGCTGATCGCCGGGGCCGAGCGGCTGGCCCGGGCCTACCTGCGCGATCCGAGCACGCTGCCCCCCGACCTGGCCGCGCCGGTCCTGGCCGCCACCGCGGCCACCCGCGGCAGCGCCGAGCTGCACGGCGCGTACGTGGCCAGCCTCCGCCGCGAACAGCTGGCCGAGCGGCGCGCGCCGCTCATCACCGGCCTGGCGCACTTCCGCGACCCCGCCCTGGTCGCGCGCACGGTCGAGCTCGCCGCGTCGCCCGAGATCCGGTTCGCCGAGGTGGATGACCTCCTCGCCGGCGGCCGGGCCGATCCGTCGCTGGCCGGAGCGGTCCACGCCGAGACGGTGAAGCGCATCGCCGCGCTCGCCCGCAAGCTGGGCCCCGACCGCCGCATCTTCCTCCTCCGCACCGGCGCGTCGCTGTGCAGCGACGCCGAGCGCGACCGCGCCGACCGGTTCTTCGCCGAGCACCTGGGCCGCGCGCCCGGCATCGAGGTCGCGCGATCGAACATGCGAGAGCAGATCGATCGCTGCACGGCGCGGCGGGCGGCGCAGTCGAGCGCGGTGCGCGACGCGCTGGGGAGCCACTGAACGCCGCCTGCAACGGCGCTATTCCGGCGCGCGCCGGAATTCGCCTTGCCGCGCCGGCGTCCCTTCTCGTATGACACGGGCAACCACAGGAGAGCGAGTGCTGCGCATCGTGCGAAGGGCGCTGCTCGTCGGGCTGACCGTGGTGGCCTGCGGCGGCGAGAAGAAGGAAGCGGACCATCAGGCGACCGCCGACAAGCCGGTCGATCCGGGGCCGAGCCCGATCCCGCCGGGTCAGCTTCCCCCGCTCGGCGTCGCCCGACCGGCGGATCTCGCCTACGACCTGGGCAAGGGCGCCCGATCCTTCACCCGCGCGCTGGCCGGGCAGAAGAAGAAGGACTGGACCCAGGTCCGCAGCGGCTGCGAGGAGGCGCTCGCGGCCGACCCGGCCCACCTCGAGGCTCACCGCCTGCTCGCCTCCGCCCTGGCCCAGCAGGGCGAGTACGAGGAGGCGCTCCGCCACCTCACCATCGCCCTGGCCGGCGACTGGACCCGGTGGGGCGCGACGGTCGAGGCGGATCCGGACCTCGAGCCGATCGTGTCCTCGCCGCTGGCCGCCCGGTTGAAGGAGATGGTGGCGTCCTATCGCGACCAGTTCGCGAGAGCCGCGCGCGCCGGGCTCCTGGTGGTCGCACGGCGCGCCCCGTTCAAGGAGCCGACCCGGCCGAAGAAGGCCGGCGCGGCGGCCCGGATGACCAGCCGCGCGGAGGTGTTCGCCTACCAGCTCGACACCCGGCGCTACCTGCGCCTCACCCAGACCGGCTTCCAGGTGCTCGGCTTTCTGCCGGCCCCGTCCGGCGACGAGATCGCGTACGTGGCGGCCAGCCAGGTGAGCCTCGGCGAGCCGCCGGGGGCGGCCGGCGCGGCGAGCCCACCGATCCTGGCCGTGGCCCAGATCGGCACCGTCAGCCTCGCCACCGCCGAGGCCCCGGCGAAGCCGGCCGCGATCAAGAGCGCCAGGGCCATCGCCATCGAGTACCTGCCCGGCGACGAGCTGGTGTTCACCACCCACGAGGCCCAGGGATGGTGGGGCCTGGGCCAGGCCCACTCGTTCACCATCGACCGCGCCACCGGGAAGCCGAAGCCGACCCGGACTCCCGGCCAGCCCGCCGCGCCCGGCGAGCCGACCGAGGCCCCGAAGCCAGAAAACCAGCCCGTCCCGGTTCCCGGCCAGGCGGCGCCGGACCCGGACCAGGCGGCCGCCGCGGCAGCACCCGCCGCCGGCGATCCGACCGCGATCCCGACCGGCCGCCGGCTCCTGGTCCGCTACGAGACCGTCGAGCTGGAAACCCCCGGCGACGTCCAGGGAGTCGCCGCCGACTGGAACCCGGAGACCGGCACCGTCGAGGAGTTCGTGATCGACGCCAGCCGCAAGCGGATCCAGCTGCCCGCCGGCGAGTCCGCGCTCCGCTCCAGCCTGACCTGGTCGCCGGATCGAGGCCGCCTGGCCTTCACCACCGCCGCCGATCCGTGCGCCGCCGACCCGGTCGATCGCCAGTCGGCGCTCTACGTGGTCGAGACCGAGAGCGGGAAGCTGAAGCACGTCTTCAAGGGACCCGGTCGCCTTCAGCCCCGCTTCGCCGATCCGTCCACCCTGGCCTTCGAGGACGACCAGGGGACCATCCGGCTCTACGACGCCGTCGTCGCGCGCGAGGTGGGCCGCCTCGAGAACCGCCCCGGTCAGAGCTTCGTCGGGCTCGGCGCGGTGCCCGGGGTTCCCTGCAAGACCGACCCCTCTCCCGCGCCACCGCCGGGAACCGTCCCCACGCCGCCGACCGCGCCGCCGACCGCGCCGCCGACCGCGCCGCCGACCAGCCCGACCGTCGCGCCGGCGACTCCGTAGCATCCCGGGTGGCCGGCTTTGCCGGCCTTCACCGTCATTGGCCCGGCGAGCCCGCCATTCGCTCGCCCCATGATCCGGCCATGCGATTGCCCTCGATCTTCGTCCCCCTCACCCTCTGCGCGGCGCTGGCCGGCTGCGTCGATGGCCTCGACGCCCCGCCGGTCCCGGAGACACCCGAGTGCGTCCCGCCGGCGACGCGCGCGGGTCAATCGGCGGTCATCTCCGGCGAGATCGTCGACCAGGTCACCGGCGAGCCGATCGCCGCCGACGTCGCGTTCAACACCGCCTGGGACGTCGTCGACGCGTTCCCTGGCGAGTGCGAGCCGCTCGCGACCTTCACCACGTCGGACGACGGGCGGTTCGGCCCGAGGACGATCGACGTCGGCTCCACCGAATATCCGCCGATCGCCCTCTTCATGATCACCGGCGACGACCTGGCCGACACCGCCTCCGACCAGACCCTCACCTGCGACGGAGCCGACTGCGACGACCTGGACCACGCGATGGCGGTGCCCGAGCGCGACCTGGCCGGCGGCTGGCGCCGGGAGCTCGAGCGAGGCGGCATGCCCGGCGCGAGCTCGCGCGGCCTGGTCCTGTTCCGGTTCAACGAGGCCGACGGCAGCCCGGCCGCGGGGGTCGTCCCCCAGACCCTCACCGCGGAGCCGGTGCTGGTCCCGGGCGTCCAGGTGCGCTTCCTCGAGGACGACCGCGCCACCCTGGCCCCGCCCGACACCGCCGAGACCACCGCCTCGGGCATGGCGATCATCGGGATCGACGAGGAGCTGGCGTCCGGATACATCTTCGGCACGCGCGGCGACGACAGCTGGGACGCGGTCGACGTGCTGAGCCCACCCGGCTGGATCTTCCTCGAGGACGAGCGGCCGGTCGCGCCTCAGCCGCCGCCGTGAGAAGCGCGCGAACCATCGTCAAGCATCCTCGCCCCGCACGCCTCGGCCACGGGTTATCATCGCCGAGCGTGACGTTGGTCAGCCAGGTTCGAGCCGTCGAGGGCGGAGGCGAGCTGTTCCGGCTACTGGTCGAGAGCGTCCGCGACTACGCGATCTTCATGCTCGATCCGGGTGGGCGGATCGCCACCTGGAACATCGGGGCCGAGCGGATCAAGGGGTACTCCGCCGAGGAGATCGTGGGCCAGCACTTCTCGGTCTTCTATCCGGAAGAGGACGTGCGCGCCGGAAAGTGCGAGCGCGCGCTGGAGGTGGCCGCCGACGTGGGGCGCTACGAGGACACCGGGTGGCGCATCCGGAGGGACGGCAGTCACTTCTGGGCCAACGTCATCATCAGCGCCGTCCGCGACGGCGAGGACGGCCTGATCGGCTTCTCGAAGGTCACCCGAGACCTGACCGAGCGCCGGATCGCCGAGCAGGAGCAGGCCGGGCGCCTGGCCGCCGAGGAGCGATTCCGCCTGCTGGTCGAGAGCGTGTCCGACTACGCGATCTTCACCCTGGAGCCGACCGGCCGGATCGCGACCTGGAACGTGGGCGCCGAGCGCATCAAGGGCTACACCGCCGCCGAGATCATCGGTCGGCACTTCTCGGTGTTCTATCCCGAGGAGGACGTCCGTTCCGGCAAGTGCGAGCGCGAGCTCGCCATCGCGACCGCGGAGGGCCGCTTCGAGGAGGAGGCCTGGCGCCTGCGCCGCGACGGGAGCCGGTTCTGGGCCAACGTGGTGATCAGCGCGGTGCGCGACGCGGAGGGCGCGCTGATCGGCTTCGCCAAGGTCACCCGCGATCTCACCGACCGCCAGCGCGCGGACGAGGAGCGGGCCGCCCGCCTGGTCGCCGAGCAGGCCAACCAGGCCAAGGACGAGTTCCTGGCCATGCTGGGCCACGAGCTCAGGAATCCGATGGCGCCGATCCTGACCGCGCTCGAGCTGATGAAGCTGCGCGGCAACCCCGACTTCTCCAGGGAGCAGGAGATCATCGAGCGCCAGGTGAACCACATGACCCACCTGGTCGACGACCTGCTCGACGTCTCGCGCATCACGCGGGGGAAGATCGAGCTCAAGCGGCGAGCGCTCGACATCCGCGATCTGCTGGTCAAGGCGATCGAGGTCGCCAGCCCGCTCCTCGAGCAGCGGCGCCAGCACCTGGACGTCCACGTGCCGTCCGGACCGATCCTGGTCGAGGGCGACGAGGCCCGCCTGACCCAGGTGTTCGCGAACATCCTCACCAACGCGGCCAAGTACACCGACGCCGGCGGCCACGTCACCATCGAGGTCACCCAGGCCGCCGGGGAGGCGATCATCGCGGTGACCGACGACGGCATCGG
>DATHKR010000188.1:0-34496 GCA_035489015.1 Kofleriaceae bacterium
GCCGGGCCCCGGCGCCGTGCCTGGCGCCCGCGAGGTGGGCGTCGAGGAAGGCGAGGGTGGCGCGGTTCCACACGTCGAAGGCGGTCCGCACCGAGCGCGCGCGGTCGGCGCGGCTGCCGACCAGCGTCATGGCCAGCCCGACCGACTGGAAGTCGAGGTGGTGGAGGGCCGGATCGTCGAACCGGAGCGTGGTCCGATCGGCGTGGCGCATGGCCCGCCACATCCCCGGGTCCTCGCGCGGGACCCACTCGGCGCGGATGGCGTGCAGCACCGGCACCCGCACCGCCTCGAGGTCGAAGGCCGGGTACCGGCGCCAGGCGTGCCCGCCGTCGTCGTCGAACAGCATCACCGTGTCGAGGGAGACGACCGCGCGCACGTGCGGGTTGCTCATCGCCGCCTGTAGCGCCCACCGCCCACCGGCGGAGAAGCCGATCGCCGCCAGGGCGTCCGGATCGGCCTGGGGGAGCGCGCCGACCGCCGCGACCACGCGGTCGAGGTCGGCCATCCTGGTCAGGAGCTCGAGCTCGTCGCGCCAGTCGGTCGGCATGCCGGCGGTCGCGCCCAGCCGCGGCGCCTGCGCCACGAGGTAGCCGTGGCTGGCCAGGTACTCGGGGGTGATCGGGCCGAGCGCGGCGGAGCCGAGGCTGTAAAGGACGATCGGGAAGCGGCCGGGCGCGGCCGGCGCGCCGCGCCGCGCGATGCCGGCGAGCCGGAGCAGCGCCTGGCGCTGACCGGGGTCGAGGTCGCGCAGGAGCTCGGCGGCGAAGAAGGTGCGCTCGCCGATGCGAGCGCGCTCGCGGGTCACCGGGCCGAGCCGGTCCTCGACGCCCATGAGCGCGGCATAGTCACCGACGGTGAGAGGCTCGCCGCTCGCGGCGGTGGCCGGGTACCACAGGCTGATGCGGATGGGGCGGGCCTGGTCGCCGCGGCGCGCCCGGCCGTCGAGGGTGCGGGCGGCGCGGAACGGTCGGGCCGGGTCGCGGACCTCGAGCTGGCGGAAGCCGACCGGGTAGGGCCCGGGCACCAGGCCACCCCAGGTGGCTGGAGCGGCGACCGCGACCGGGGCGACGGCGACCAGCGCCGCGGTGCCAGCGACAACGGAGGCGATGACGGCGACGATGCCGCCGAGCGAGGTGGACCGGCGAGGACGGGTGAGCACGGGCCGACGCTCGCGCGCCGGGTCTCGCCGGCCAAGCGCGGCGGGGCGAACGCCGCCAGGCCGGGGCGAACGGCGCGGCCAGCCGGGCGGTGCTCGGCGGCGCGGCTCAGCGCCCCGCGCGCCAGATCGCGTGGCCGGCGCGCATCGTCATCCGCACCCGCGACAGCGCGACCGGGTCGGCGGTCGGGTCGCCCTCGACGATGACCAGGTCGGCGTCGAGGCCGGGCTCGACCCGGCCGGTGCGCGCCGCGCCGAACCGCGCGGCCGGCGCGGTGGTGAGGCTGGTCAGGATCGCGGTGAAGTCGAGCCCGGCGGCGGCCATCAGGCGCAGCTCGTCGGCGGTGTCCGGATCCGGCATGTAGCCGACGTCGGTGCCGAACAGCACCTGACCGCCGGCCGCGGCGAACGCGCGCAGCTGGTCGCGCGCGGTGCGCTGGAAGCTCTCGATCAGCGCCGGCGGCGCACCGCTCCGGGTCAGCTCCACCTTCCACAGCTTGAGGGTCGGCACCAGCGCGATCCGGCGCGCGACGATCCGCTCGGCGGTGCCCGGCGGCCACGGCCCACCGTCGGGCGAGGTGTGGAGCAGGACATCGACGCCCCCGTCGACCGCCGCGCGCACGCCCTCGGTGTTCTGCGGGTGGGCGAAGACCGGGAGGTGGCGGCGATGGGCCTCGGCCACCACCGCCGCCACGATCTCGACCGGCATCACCGGCTGGGCCCGGCCGGGGCCCATGAACGAGCCGGAGAAGATCTTGATCGCGTGCACGCCCCGGGCGGCCGCGGCCGCGACCGCCGCGCGAGCCTGCTCCGTCGAGGCGAGCTCCGGCAGCTCGAACCCGGCCTCGCGCACGTAGATCGGCGTGCCGCCGACCGGCGCGAGCGGGATGCCGGAGGCCAGGATGGTCGGGCCGGCCAGCTCGCCGGCCAGGATGCGGCGGCGGATCGCGAGCGTGACTTCGGGGGTGGAGCCGGTGTCGACCACGTGGACGGCGCCCCAGCGGGTGAAGGTCGCGGCCAGGTCGCGGTCGAGCTGCGCGGCGGGCCCGTCGGCGGTCCAGCTCGGCGCCATGAAGTGGACGTGGCAGTTCCAGAACCCGGCCAGGACGGTGCCGCCGGCCGCGTCGATGACCGTCGCCCCGTCGGGCACCCGCACCGCGCTGGCCGGGCCGACCTCGGTGATGCGGTCGCCGCGCACGATCACGACCCCGTCCGGGATCGGCGCGCGACCCGGCGCGGCGATGATCGTCCCGCCGGTGATGGCGATCGTCTCGCTGGCCGGGCCACCGCGTCCCGCCGTCGGGCCAGGGCCAGCCGCGGGAGCCGCGCGGTCGGCACCGCCACAGGCGGCGAGCGTGGTCGCGGCGGCCGCGATCACGGCGATCGCCGCGACGGCCGCGATCGCCGCACGACGGCCCACGAGTGAAGTACGAGTCATCGGGTCCTTCCTTTCCGGCGCGGCGTCTCGATCCCGTCGAGCAGCCGCGCGATCGATCGGCGGTAGATGGCGCGGAGCTGGTCATCCGCGACCGAGAACCGCCCGGTGCGGTGGAGCACGACCAGGCCGTGCGCGTGGCTCCACAGGCTCATCGCGATCTCGAGCGGTGGCCCGGCGCGGAACCGCCCGCTCGCGACGCACGCCTCGATCCGCGGGATCGCCATCGCGAACGCCGGCGACTTGCCGGCCGCGAAGTCGTCGGGGAAGCGGCGGATGTGCGGGGAGCGGAGCAGGAACGCGGCCTCGAACCGGCGCGGATCGTCGAGCGCGAAGTCGACGTACTCGTCGCCCCAGCGGACCAGCCACGCCCGCGGGTCCGGCTCGGCGATGGCGGCGACCCGCGCCTCCCAGCCGGCGAAGGCCTCGTCGATGAGCGCGTCGACCAGCGCCTCCTTCGACGGATAGTGCCGGTAGAGCGCCATCGGGGTGACCCGGTTGCGCTCGGCGATCCGCCGCATGGTGATCCCGGCCAGCCCCTGCCGGGCGAACAGGCGCCAGGCGGTGGTCAGGATCGCGGAGCGGCTGGTCGGCATCGGTCCGCGTGTATACAACGTATACGTATACATTGTAAACATCGGGCCACGAGCCGGTCCCCGCGGCATCACCGGCGCAAACGGGCTGGTTCTCGCCGCTTGCGGGGCCGGGCCCGGCGCCGTCCGTCCCTCGCTGGGGCGAGCGCGGGCACATCTCCGCGCGACGAGCTGAGTATACTGGCCGGCCATGCTCGTACCCCGGTGCGCGGCGGCGCTCTCCATCCTCTGTGCCGTGTGGCTGTTTCCCCATCGATCGAGTCGGGCGCAATCGCCGGATCGAGATCAGGACCAGGAAGAGGCTCGCGATGGCGATCGCGATCGCGAGCCCGCGGCCGACGCGGACGCCGAGGTGGACGCGGCGCGGCCGCGGTCGCCGGCTCCGGCCGCCTCGCCCAGCGATCGCGCCCCGCCGCTGGCCCAGCCGGCCCCGGCCGCCGACCTGCCCGACTTCGCGCTCCTGCCGTTCGGCTACATCCGCGTGCAGGGCTCGGTGGTGCAGGACGACCCCAACGTCGCCTTCGTCGGCCGCGCCGACGGGATCGAGCTCATGAACGCGCGCGCCGGGGTGGACGGCCGCCTGGGCGAGCGGGTCGGCTTCCGCCTGTCGATCGACGGCGCGGTGGACGAGCGCGACCAGGTGAACGACCCGAACGGGACCCTGCGGGTGGCGCTGCGCGACGCCTTTGTCGACCTCCACGTCCTGCCACGGGTCGACCTCCGCGCCGGGCGGGCCGAGCCGATGTTCGATCCGGAGGAGATCGTCGGCGACACCCGCCGCCAGTTCATCGAGCGCGCGCTGCCCAGCCGCGGCGTGCGGCCCACCGACGGGTGGGAGACTCGCTCGCTCTCGCCCGGCCGCTCGCTCGGCGTGGCGGTGCGCAGCGACCCGGGCCCGCCGGCCTCCGGCGTCGCGATCGGCTACGAGATCGCCGCGCAGAACGGCGCCGACGAGTTCGCCACCGACAACGACAACGACGCGCTGGCGGTCTCGGCCGGGCTGCTCGTGCGCCTGCCGGCCGACGGCTTCGTCCTGGTCGCCGGCCGCTACAACCCGCGCACCGAGGGCGAGCTGCCGTTCCAGCAGGACGAGACCGACCTGCAGGGCTCGGCCGGGCTCGGCATCCAGGTCGGGCCGCTCTCGCTCGGCGGCGGGCTCATGGTCGAGCGCACCTCGTTCGAGGACACCGGCGGGCCGGCCGAGCAGAGCCTGGGCGCGTGGGGGCAGGGGCTCGTCCGCCTGCCGCTGTCGCCCGACGCGCCGTTCGCGCTCGGCTATCGCTTCGGCTACCTCGAGCCATCCGACCTCATCAGCACCGATCGGATCATGGAGCACACCGGGGGCGCGGTGTGGCAACTGCCGGCCTGGCACCTGCGCGCGCTCCTCAACGCCACCCTGGTGGTCGAGCAGGCCGCGCGCGACCTCAGCAACAACCGGGTGGAGGCGGCGCTCGAGGTGTCGCTGTGATCCGCCGCGGCGCGCTGCCGGCGCTGGCCGGGCCGGTCGCGCTGTCCGTCCTGGCCGTGGCCGCCTGCTCCACCGACGTGGCCCCGCGCGCGCGCGCCGATCGCATCTCCACCCGCGAGCAGCTCATCGGCGGGCCCAAGGCGCTGGGCGAGATCGGCGACTTCCTGCTCGAGAACGACCGCATCCACGTCATCATCGAGGACAAGGGGCCCGGGCGCGGCACCACGCTGTTCGGCGGCTCGCTGCTCGACGCCGATCTGGTCCGCCCCAACGCCGACGGCGTGCGCGGCAACGATCAGCTGAGCGAGCTCCTGCCCACGTTCCTGTTCGAGGTGATCGAGCCGACCCAGGTCACCGTCGTGTCCGACGGCAGCGACGGCGGCCCGGCCAGCGTGGCGGTGCGCGGCGTCGGCGGCGACCTGATCCAGTCGCTGGCGGTGCTCAACACCGGTCTGGTCTTCCCGCCCGCGCTCGAGTTCGAGCAGCTCTACTCGCTGGCGCCGGGCAAGAGCTACGTCGAGATCACCACGACGATCACCAACACCTCCGACGGCCAGCACCCGCTGCCGTTCGTCGATCCGCCCGCGCTGGCCGACCTCGGTCTCGACGTCCCCGGCCTCGATCAGCTCGAGCTGTCGGTGCCGTTCGGTCACCTCCTGCTGTTCGGCCAGGAACAGACCGCCTTCGCCCCGGGCAAGGCCGGCTTCAACCTGCGCTTCGCGGTCGAGGACAGCTACGCCGAGTCGAGCGGCTTCCCCGCGTTCCCCGGCATCGTGGCCGATTTCCTGGCCTCGCGCGGCAGCGGGGTCTCGTACGGCGTCACCGTCCCGCCCCAGCCGTCCAACTACCCGAGCGCGTTCCGCGAGCTCTACCAGCCGCAGGCGGTGAAGCCGACGTCGGTGCTGCTGCCGTTCGTCTACTCGGCGCTGACCGGGGTCTACACCGCGAAGCCACCGTCGGTGCTCGAGCCCGGCGCGTCGTTCTCCTACACGACCTTCTTCATCATCGGGCGCGGCGACGTCGCCTCGGTCGCCGACGTGGTCTACCGGCTGCAGAGCACGCCGACCGGCGTCCTGGCCGGCCGCCTGCTCGACGCGCAGAGCGAGCAGGGCGTGGCCACCTCCCTGCTCATCCTGGCCGCCACTGGCGACGACATCGTCTCCCAGGTGCAGAGCGACGACCGCGGCGCCTTCCACATGACGCTGCCGCCGGGCGACTACCGCTATCGCGTGATCGACGACGATCGCCCGCCGGCCGGCCCGGTCGGGTTCACCGTGCGCGAGGGGCAGACCACCTCGGTGCAGATCCAGGTCGCCGCGCCCGCCCGCCTCGCGGTGATCGCGCGCGACGAGACCGGCCAGCCGGTTCCGGCCCGGGTGACCGTGGTCGGCGACTTCGATCCGGCCGACGCCGGCCGCGACCCGCGCGACTTCCTCTACTCGCTGGCCGCCGGCGAGCGCACCCGCGCGACCGCGTTCGATTCGACCTCCACCCGCTACATCGAGCGGATGGTCCCGGCGCCGACCGGCCGGGTCGAGGCCGAGATCCGCCCCGGCCACTGGGACGTGGTGGTGACCCGCGGCCCGGAGTACCAGGCCGCGACTCGCAGCATCGACGTCGCCTCCGGCGCCTTTGCCGCGCTCGACGTCACCCTCGAGCGGGCCTACGCCACCGACGGGTGGATCGCCGGCGACTTCCACCTCCACTCGATCAACTCGCCCGACTCCGAGCTGGCGCTGCCCGACCGGGTGGCCAGCCTGGCCGCCGAGGGGCTCGAGTTCGCCGCCGCCACCGATCACAACTTCATCACCGACTACGGCCCGACCATCGCGCGGCTCGGCCTCGAGCGGTTCATCAGCGCGGTGCCCGGCCTGGAGATGACCACCTTCGAGATGGGCCACTTCAACGGCTACCCGCTCCGCTTCGATCCCGGCCGCACCCGCGGCGGCGTGTTCGACTGGACCGGGCGCACGCCGCAGGAGCTGTTCGACCAGCTGCGCGTCGACCTGGCCCCGACCGAGGAGGGCGCCGAGCAGCCGATCGTCCAGGTCAACCACCCGCGCGACGGCTTCCTCGGCTACTTCAACGCCTACGCGGTGGACCCGGACACCGGCGATCCGGGCATCCCGCCCGGGCTGCGCGGCGTCTTCACCCCGTACGGCGACGAGTTCCAGCCCGACGCGTTCTCGTGGGACTTCGACGCCTACGAGCTGGCCAACGGCAAGCGGCTCGAGATCCTCCACACCTTCCGCGCGCCGGATCCGCTTCCACCGGGCGACTACCCCGACCCGCAGCCGGTGGCGGGCGAGATCGTGGTCGACGCCGAGGGCAAGGCCCTGTTCCCGGGTCAGGTCGAGGACTGGTTCGTCCTGCTCGACCGCGGCCTGCGCCCGACCGCGATGGGCAACTCCGACAGCCACGGCATCCTGTTCGAGGAGCCCGGCTTCGCGCGCAGCATGGTGTGGGTCGGGGAGGGCAAGGACGCGCAGGGCGCGTTCACCACGCACGACGTCATGGCCGGCATCCGCGCCCATCACGTCATCGTCACCAACGGCCCGTTCATCGAGCTCACCGTCGAGGACCAGCCGGCCGGCAGCGACGTCAGCGGCGGCGCGCCGATCGCCAAGGTCCGCGTGCGCGCGCCCGACTGGGCCAAGGTCGATCGCCTGCGCCTCTACCTGGGCGGCCAGATCGTCTCCGACGAGCCGATCCCGCCGGAGAGCGCGACCGACTACGAGGTCGTCTTCACCCTCACGCCCGATCGCGACGACTGGGTGGTGGCCGAGGCGACCGGCTCGGCCAGCATGTTCCCGGTCCTCAGCATGCGCGAGTTCGAGTCGCTCGACGCCGACGTCATCCTGCGCGCGCTCGGCGCGGGCATCGATCTCTCGGCGCTCAACCCGTCGGGTGGGCTGAAGCCGGCCAAGACCTTCGTGGTCACGCCGTACGCGATCACCAACCCGGTCTGGATCGACGCCGACGGTGACGGCAACTGGGAGCCGCGCCTGCCGCCGCCGCCGGCCCGGTCGCGCGCCCATCGCGATCACGCCGCGCCACCCGACGTGCGCGCCGTGTTCGATCGGCTGAAGGAGGACGTCCAGTGACCGGCGCGACCCGGCTCGCGGCGCTCGCGCTTGTGGGGACATGTGTGTGCGCTCCGGGCGCTGTCTTGGGGCATCGAGCCCCAGGCGGCCGCTCCGTGGTCGCGCAGGTCGAGCCGTGCCAGCTGGTCCTCCTGGTCGCGTGGTTCCCGCCGGCCGGCGACGAGGCCGACGCGCTCATGACCTACGCGACGATGGGCAACCTGGCGGCGCCGGGGACGCGCGGGGCCGCGGCGGACCCGACCGCGCGGCTCCGGACCCTCTACGCCGCGCGCGCCCTCGCTCCGCTATCGATCCGCGTAGATGGCCAGTCGATGGCGGCCACCTCGCTCGAGGTCAAGCTGGTCCACGATCCGCCCAGCTCAACTCGAGTAGCCGCCGTCGTGCTGGTGACCTTCGACCTGCCGCCGGGCGGAAGGGGCGTCGAGATCGCCAACGCCGACTCGCACCGCACGCGTTTCTCGTGGGTTGACCGGTCCAGGGGACGCTTCGTGGTGCCCGGCATGCACGCGGGTAAGTGGTCGAGCGGCGTGGCGTCCATCTTGCTTCAGTCTCGAAGCGGAGATTCATGGCCTTCCTGTCACGCCGCATCCACCGCCGCCTCGCGCTGATTTCCCTCTGCGCCGCCGCGCTCGCGATCGGCGCTTGCAAGGATCGCGGTCTCGAGGAGGACGAGACCCCCGACGACAGTGAGTCGCCAACGCTGGCGATCGAGACGCCAGAGCGCGGCAGCCTCATCGAGGGGAGCGGCGGCGGCAGCGTGCACGTCAGCGGCCGCGCCACCGACGCGGGCGGCGATCTCGATCGCGTCGAAATCAACGGGGTCGAGGCGGAGCTCGGCGCCGACGGCTCCTTCAGCGCCGACGTCGAGGTCGGCAACGGCATCACGCTGCTCAGCACCGTCGTGCGCGACGCGGCCGGCAACCAGGCCACCGACACGCGCGCGGTGCTGGCCGGTCAGTTCGCGCCGCTGTCGCAGCCGGTCGACCGCGCGTTCGGCGCGTGGCTCTCGGCCAGCGCGCTCGACGCGGTCGGCGACACCGCCGCCGCCTTCGTCACCGGCCAGGACCTCGGCGCGCTGATCGCGCCGTTCAACCCGGTCCTGACCGCCGGTGGGAGCTGTCTTGGCGCGCGGGTCAACGTCGAGGACATCAACCTCAGCGAGAGCCGGGTGACCCTGGTCCCGCGGGCGGGCTCGCTCGGCCTGGTCGTGGAGCTCGACAACCTCGACGTCCCGCTCGACGTCGACTACGACGTCGCCTGCCTCGGCAGCGACGTCGGCGCCAGCCTCACCGCCAGCCGCTTCACCTTCGAGGGCGAGCTGTCCGCGCAGGTGACCGACGGCCAGCTGTCGGTCGAGATCATCTCGTCGACCGCGCACTTCGACGGCTTCGCGCTCGACGTCGGGCTGGTGCCGAGCCAGATCGTCAACCTCATCGCCTCGGATCTCGACCAGACCATCGCCGATCAGCTGACCGCGCGCATCGACGACCTGGTGGTGCCGCAGCTGGACGGCGCGCTGGCCGGCCTCGCCGCAGGCCGCACCTTCGAGCTGCTCGGCAAGCAGGTCACCGTCGCAGTGTCGCCGCGCGAGCTCACCATCGAGGAGGGCGGGGCCCGCATCGTCCTCGACGCGACCCTCGGGGTCGACGGGGCAGACGGCGGCGCGCTGCCCGGCTACCTGGTCTCGCCCGGCCCGCTCCCCGCGCTCGACTCCACCGACGGGTTCGACCTGGCCATCGCCGACGACGCGGCCAACCAGGCGCTGGCGGCGTTCACCGCGGCCGGCGGCATCGATCAGAACATCGCGATCGGCGGCGGCGACTACGGCCAGGTCGGCGAGCTGTTCGATCGCATCCACATCTCCGCGCTGCTGCCGCCGGTGGTCACCGCCGGACCCGACGGCCTGGTTCTCTCGGTCGGCGATCTGCGCTGCGACTTCGAGAAGGACGAGGCCGGCGGGACCGTCGCCACCACGTCGATCGCCCTGTCGGCCTCGGCCCGCGTGACCCTCATCGCGACCGAGTCCGGCGCCGTGCGAATGGCCGTCTCCGAGCCCGAGGTCCACGCCGACTTCGAGGAGGCATCCGGCGCCAACTCGCTGGCCGAGCCGGAGATCGAGCAGCTCGGCTCCTTTGCCGGCACCCGCGTGGTCGGCACCCTCGGCTCGCTCATCGGCGAGGTCCCCATCCCGAGCGTCCTCGGCCTCTCGGTCACCGACCTCCAGGTCGAGACCGCCGCCAGCGAAGCCGGCTATCTGGTCGCCACCGGCCGCCTGCTGGCCGCGCCGCCGCCCTGAGCGAACCCCGCGCTATCCTCGGCCCCATGAGGATCGCGCTCTGCGCCGACGAGCCCTACCCGGTCCACCAGACCCTGCGGCGGGCCATCGAGGAGCGAGGCCACACCGTCGAGCCGTTCGGAGCCGCCGCCGACGGCCGAGAAGCGCCGTGGGTCGAGGTGGCCGAGCGAGCCGCGGTCGCCGTGGCCACCGGAGCCTGCGACGAGGGCATCTTCCTCTGCTGGTCCGGCACCGGCATCTCCATGGCAGCCAACAAGGTCCACGGCATCCGGGCCGCCCTGGTCTGGGACCCGGGCGGAGCCGCCGCGGCCCGCGAATGGAACCACGCCAACGTCCTCTGCCTCTCCCACCGTCACCTCTCCGACGACATGGCCCGGGAGATCCTCACCGCCTGGTTCGAGACATCCCCGGCAGACCGGGCCCGGGACGGAGTCGACCGGATGCGCGACCTCGACGATCGCCACCGCCGCTGAGGAGCCCGGCTCGGCGTCGCCCGGCTCAGCCCGGCTCGCCCGTGTGCGGCAGCGGGAAGAGCTTCAGGAAGCGGGCCGCGGCTCGCCGGTCGCCGGCGATGCGCAGCTCGCCGGCCTCCTCGGCGTCGCGCATGCGGCGCCCGCCGAAGAGGAGGCGACGGAGGGCGGCGGTGTCGCAGGCCAGGGTGGTGTCGGCGTCGGGGGCGCGGCCGCGCTCGATCGTGAGGCGGCCGTCCTCGACACGGGCGCGGAAGCGGTCCTCGTCGACCCGTAGGCCGAAGGTGGCCTCCAGGCCCTCCGCTGCGGCCGGATCGAAGGTGGTCTTCAGCGCGATCATCATCGCGTCCACGCCCAGCTGGCCTTCCGCGGGCCGCGGGGTCCGGCTGCCCCATCTCCCGAGTGCCAGCACGACCTCTTCCAGCTCCTGGCCCCGGGTGGTCAGCGCGTAGACCCAGATGCCGGCCGGTGGATCGAGACGGCGTCGCTCCACCACCCCGGCATCCTCGAGCTGGCGCAGGCGCTGGGACAGGACGTTGGGGCTGGCGCCGGGCAGGCCGCGGCGCAGGTCGGTGAACCGCTTGGGGCCCAGCAGGAGCTCTCGGACCAGGAGCAGGGCCCATCGCTCGCCGACCAGGTCGAGGGCGCGCGCGATCCCGCACGGATCGCCGTAGCGTCGCATCCCGCTCACTCCTGAAGATTAACCTATCAGTCCTGAATAGCAACTCTGTGGTTGTTATTCAGGACCTCTCGATCCAGGCTCCCGGTCGAAGGGAGCCTCCATGCCCGAGATCCACGACCCCTGCCAGCTCACCGCCCGCGCCCTCGCCGACCGCCTCCGCCGCGGCCAGCTCAGCGCCGTCGACGCCCTCGCCGCCCACCTGGCCCGGATCGACCGCGACAACCCGGCCCTCGGCGCGGTGGTCTCGATCGACCGGGACCGGGCCCACCAGCAGGCCGTCGCCGCCGACGCCGCCCTGCGCCGCGGCGAGCCGCTCGGCCCGCTCCACGGCGTGCCGATGACCCTCGACGACGCCCACGACGTGGCCGGCCTGCGCACCACCGTCGGCGCGGCCGCGCTCGATCGCCTGGCCAGCGAGGATGGCGCCGTCGCCGCCCGCCTGCGCGCGGCCGGCGCGAACCTGTTCGGTCACACCAACGTCGCCGCCTACCTGGCCGACTACCAGAGCGCGAACGATCTGTTCGGGCGCACCGCCAACCCCTGGGACCCGGCTCGCACCGCGGGCGGCTCGAGCGGGGGCGCGGCCGCCGCGCTCGCCGCCGGGATGACGCCGCTCGAGGTCGGCTCCGACATGGCCGGCTCGATCCGCCTGCCGGCCCACTTCTGCGGGGTCTACGGGCTGAAGACGACCGAGCACCGCGTCCCGCTGACCGGCTTCTTCCGCCCGCCGCCCGGCACCCCGCGCCCGGTCCGCATCATGTCCTGCCTCGGCCCGATGGCCCGCGACCTCGGCGACCTCGAGCTGGCCCTCTCGATCATCGCGGGTCCGGAC
This sequence comes from Kofleriaceae bacterium, assembly GCA_035489015.1. Classification (GTDB taxonomy): domain Bacteria; phylum Myxococcota_A; class Polyangia; order Haliangiales; family Haliangiaceae; genus DATFRY01. The sequence continues at coordinate 12,037 of DATHKR010000188.1, forward strand.
CGGGTCGATGCCGACGTGGCGCCGGTCCCGCTCTCACCACCGATTCCCCGCCACCTGGGCGACCTGCGCCTGGCGGTCGCCACCAGCCTGCCCGGCGTGCCGGTGGCTCGCGAGGTGCGGGAGGAGATCGAGCGCGTGGCGTCCCGCGCCTCCGACGCCGGCGCGGAGATCGTCGAGCGGCTTCCGGAGCTCGACTGGGCGGCGATCGGCGAGCTGTTCGGCGGCCTGGTCTCGGCGCTGACCGGCCAGTTCGATCCGACCGCGGACCTGCCCGATCACCAGCGCTCGCTCGCCTGGTACCTGGAGGCCCTCGACCGTCGCGATCACCTGGCCGCCGCCTGGGACGCCTTCTTCGACGACATCGACGCGCTGCTGCTTCCGCCCGCCATGACGACCGCCTTTCCCCACGCCGAGCAGTACGCTGACATCGACGTGGACGGCGAGCCGCGCACCTACGCCGACCACGGTCGCCTGCTCGTCTTCGCCAACGTGACCGGCGCCCCCGCGCTGGTCGCGCCGGCCGGCTCGAGCGGCGACGGCCTGCCGATCGGCGTCCAGATCGTCGGCCCGCGCTGGTCCGAGATCCACCTCATCGAGATCGCCCGCGCCCTGGAGGAGGCCGGCGTCCTGCCCGGATTCCAGCGCCCGCCCGACCCGGCCAGGATCGCGTAGTTCCAGCCGTCCAGGCCGCGCAGGGCGAGAATTTTCGCGAAATCTGGCGCCCCGGTGTCGATCTGGCGGGGCTTGCTTCGTCGTCATCACAGAGCCGCGGTGATGTACCGGATGGCTCCGGAAGGAGACACGGCGATGCGCGACACGATGCTGCTGGAGAACGGAACGGGGCCGCGAAGCTTCGCCGCCCTCGCCGCCCTCGCCCGCGCCGTCGCCGCCGCGGTGGCCGCGGCCCTGTGGACCGCGTTCGCCACCCTCGCCGCGATCCCCGCCGCCATCCGCCGCCGCCGCGACGGCGACTGCGACGCGTGCCGCCTCGGCCAGTACACGCTGGTCGAGAAGCTGGGCGAGGGCGGGATGGGCGCGGTCTATCTCGCGCGTCACTCCATGCTGCGCCGGCCGACCGCGATCAAGCTGCTTCCGCCCGAGCGCCTCGGCGCCGAGAGCGCGGCCCGCTTCGAGCGCGAGGTCCAGCTGACCGCGCGCCTCACCCACCCCAACACCGTCCGCGTGTTCGACTACGGCTGCACCGACGAGATCCTCTACTACGCGATGGAGTACCTCGACGGCGCCAGCCTGGCCGAGGTCGTCGGCGCCAGCGGACCGATGCCGGCCGCGCGCGTCATCCACATCCTCGAGCAGATCTCCGGCGCGCTGGTCGAGGCGCACGGGGTCGGCCTCATCCACCGCGACATCAAGCCGGCCAACATCATCCTGACCGAGCAGGGCGGCGTCGCCGACGTCCCCAAGCTCCTCGACTTCGGCCTGGTCAAGCAGCTGGACGGCGACGACGACGCGATCGAGCCGCACCTGACCCGCGCCAACAGCATCCCCGGTACACCGCTCTACATGGCGCCCGAGGCGATCCAGAACCCGGAGCAGCTGGACGCGCGCGCCGACCTGTACGCGCTCGCCGCGGTCGGCTACTTCCTCCTGACCGGGCAGCACGTCTTCGTCGGCCGCAACGCGCTCGAGCTGTGCAGCCACCACATCCACTCGGCGCCGGTCGCGCCGTCGCTCCGGCTCGGCGCCGCGGTCCCCGCCGACCTCGAGGCGCTCCTCCTGTCCTGCCTGGAGAAGGATCCGGCCAGGCGCCCGGCCAGCGCGCGCGCCCTGCAGTCGGCCCTGCGCGCCTGCCGCGACGCCCGCACCTGGACCGAGGACGACGCGCGCCGCTGCCGGCTCGATCGCTCGATCGCGGCCGGGTCGGGCTCCCACGTCGAGCTCGCGCTCGACGTCACCGCGGCGAGGACGACCGGCATCTCGCTCGATCGCCTGGCGGCTGGATCGAGCCCGCGCGCCCGCCGCCGATCGCGTCCGGGCGGCGGCCGGCCGGCCGTCGAGCTGGTCGCTCGCTGAGATGGCCGCGGGTCAGACTCGCTGCGTCTTCCACGCGCCGCGCCGGAAGACCACCACCGACATCACGGCCAGCGTCGAGAACGCCACCGCGATGGCGATGATGACGCCCTTCGGCCCGAGCCCGAGCGGCCGCGCCAGCGCCCACGCGAGCGGGATCTCCCACACCCAGAAGCAGAAGAAGTTCATGAGCGTCGGCGTCCGCGTGTCACCCGCCCCGTTGAACGCCGATGACAGCACCAGGCCGTAGGCATAGAGCGGGAACCCGAGGCCGATGATGCGGAGCGCGGTGGCCCCGAACTCGTGCATGCCGGGCTCGCCCGGGAACAGCCGCACGATCGGCCCCGCCAGCACGACGAACAGGATCCCGACCCCACCCAGGAAGTAGAAGTTGTAGCGGGCCGCGGTCCACACCGCCTGCTCCGCCCGGGCCGGGTGCTTCGCGCCCAGGTTCTGCCCGACCAGGGTCGCCGCGGCGTTCGAGAGCCCCCAGGCCGGCAGGATGGCGAACATCACCAGCCGCATCGCGACCGCGTAACCGGCCAGCGCCATGCTGCCGAACGGCGCCATCAGCCGGGTCATCCCGACCCAGCTGGTGGTGCCGATCAGCATCTGTCCGACGCCGGTCACCGCGATCCGCACCACGCTGCCCAGCACCTGCGGCTCGAAGCGGAGGTGCCTGCGCCGGACCGTGAGCTGTCCGGATCGGCGGATGAGGCACGTGAGCTGGTAGAGCACGCCGATCCCGCGACCGACGCTGGTCGCCACCGCCGCGCCCGCGACCCCGAGCTCGGGAAACGGCCCCCACCCGAAGATGAAGCACGGCCCGAGCGCGATGTTGAGGATGTTGGCCAGCCACAGCGTGCGCATCGCGATCGCCGCGTCGCCCGCGCCGCGAAACACCGCGTTGATGAGGAAGATCAGGAACACCGTGATGTTCCCGCCCAGCATCACGCGAGTGAACGAGCCCCCCTTGGCGATCGCCTCCGGCGAGGCCCCCATCGCGGCCAGGAGGTGCGGAGCCAGCACCCCGCCGATGAGCCCGAGCACCAGCGACAGCACCACGCCGAGCCCGATCACCTGCACGGCGGCGCGCGCCGCGCCGTCGGGGTCCTTCTCTCCGATCCGGCGCGCCACCACCGCCGTCCCCGCCATCGACAGCCCCATGGCCACCGCATAGATGATGGCCATCATCGATTCCGTGATCCCGACCACCGCCACCGCGTCCGAGCCGAGGTGGGAGACCCAGAAGATGTCGACCACCGCGAAGATCGACTCCATCACCATCTCGAGCACCATCGGGATGGCGAGGAGGAAGATGGCCCGGTTCAGCCGCTCCGACGTGTAGTCGTGGCTGCCGCCGGTCAGAGCCGCGAGGACCTCGCGAAAAAGCGATCGAACGCCCGGGGGCGAAGCCGAAACGGCCGGCCCGTCCCCGAGCGGCCCCCGAGGCGAGCTGCTCGAGCCATCACTGGTCATGAAAACCCTCCATGAAAACAACGGCACCGGCCGGCGCCCACCCCGGGCCGGCCGATCGAGCCAGACCACATAGCCGAAGCCGACCCCCCGTACAACACCGACCTGCGGCCGAAGCACACACAGCAGATGACCGCAGCTCCTCGGGACGCGCGCCCGCGAGGCACGGCGACCTCGGCGACCGCGTCTACCGTGCGGCGGCGAGCTCGACCGTCAACACCGCGTTGGTCGCGGTGCAGGACTCGTCGGGGTGATTCGGCGTGCCGGTCGAGTAGGTCGTGGTGCCGGTGCCCTTGCCGGCGACGAAGGTGATGCGGGTCGGCATGGGCGGCGCGGTGATCTCGAGCTGGCAGTCGCCGGTCATGGTCAGTGACTTGCTACCGGACCAGTCGACCTCGGGGCGGCCGTCGGTGTAGCGGATCGTCATCGAGGCCATCATCTGGGCCGGGACGGCCTCGAGGATCGACTTGCACCAGACGGTGTCGCCCATGCCGGTGTTCTGCTGGGTGATGGTCGCCGACGAGAGATCGACATGGACGGCGTAGGTACCGGCCGGGATGCAGCGAGATGCCGGCGCGGTCGACGCGGCGTCGTGCTCGATCAGGGGAGCGTGGGCAGCCGGCGGTCGCGGCTGGCGATCGGCCTGGTTCGGTGACGAGCAGCCAAGGGCGGCGGCCGCGGCGACGGCGATCAGGCGCAGGCTCATGAGCAGGAAATACGCGCGGCCGCGGCGGTGTATTCCGCCGCCGCGGCCTGGCGATCCCGCTACTCGAGCTCTCGTTGCCGGCTGATCGCGGCGCTGCCGGCCGGGCCGTCGGCATAGACCGAGTTCACGACCCCGTACATGCTGAACCGCGACAGCACGGTGTCGCAGTCGAGGTCGCCGATCGCGATGGCGGTGAACTCGGAGCCCGGGCCGGCGGCCACGTTGGTGACGTCGTACTGATAGGCGTAGTAGTGCGGATCGTCCATCGAGAACTTGAGCGCCGCCCAGGCCAGCCCGCCCGAGCCTCCGGTCTCCCAGATGGTGGCGTCGGGCGCGCACTTCTCGTTCGTGCCCCCCCTCGCGCAGCAGTTCAGATCGCCGGTAGCCCCGGCGCCGGCTCCGGCCGCGCTGCCGTCGAAGGTCGGAAACTGCGGCGAGTCGGCCGCGATCGCCCCCTCCGCCGTGTTGCGATCCATCCAGTAGGCTCGCGCCCCGATGTAGATCTTCTGCACCTGGGTGGTGGCCTCGGTCGACTTGGCCTTCTTGATGTACTTCATGAATGCCGGCACCGCGACCGCCGCCAGGATCCCGATGATCGCGACGACGATCATGAGCTCGATCAGCGTGAAGCCCGACTGGGACTCCCTGTGAAGCCTGCCCAGCATCAACGGACGACCTCGATCTTCACGTCGTCGATCGCGGCCTCGACCAGGCTGGCCACGTCAGCGTCCGCCGCCTCGATCACGATGCGCACGGTCTGACCGGCGAACGCGCTGATGTCGGCCGAGGCCGACTGCCAGGCGGCGCCGACGTCGCTGGCGGTGCCGCGCCGGTCGAGCACGACCTGGGTGGTCGCACCCACCACGCGAACCCGCAGGAAGTCGGCCGAGGACGAGTTCGACAGGTGGGCCAGGTAGAACGCGAACGACAGCGTCATCTGACCGGTCGGGAGCGCGATCGCCGGCGAGGTGATCGACGTGGTCCCCTCATCGATGTCGTTGATGCCGACCGAGGCGCCGGCCGAGGCGCCGGTCACCAGGTCGAAGGTCCCGCTGCGGGCGGCGCCGAGCTGCATGGGCAGCCCGGCGTTGTTGGTGGCCTGCGGCACCGCGCGCTCCCAGCGCCCGGTGGTCGCGGTGTCGGTCCCGGACGAGTTGATGGTCCAGCCCCGCACCTGTTCGAAGTCGTCGACAAAGGCGACCAGGCTGGACGCGGGCACCGTGACGGTGACCGTGTCCTCCGCCTCGACCGCGCCGTCGCCGACCAGCAGCCGGAATGCGTACGTCCCGCTCACCGTCGGCGTGAAGCTGGCCGCGGCGGTGTCGGCTCCCTCGAGCGCCACCGGCGGGCCAGCGATCTGCACCCAGCTGAAGGCGAGCGAGAGCGGCGCCCCGTCGGGGTCGCGCGATCGACTTCCGTCGAGCAGGACGGCGGATCCGACCTGGACTACCTGGTCGGGGCCGGCGTCGGGGATCGGCGCCTGGTTGAGGATCGTCACCGTGACCGTGTCATCGGCCTGGTCGGCGCCGTCACTCACCAGCAAGCGGAACGTGTACGTCCCGAGCTCGGTCGGAGTGAAGCCGGCCTGGGCGGCGTCGGCACCCCCGAGCGTCACCGCCGGTCCCTCCGTCTGGATCCAGCTGAAGGCGAGCGCCGACGGAACTCCGTCGGGATCTCGCGACCGGGTTCCGTCGAGCAGGACCGGGAGCCCGGCCAGGCCGGTCGCGTCCGGTCCGGCGTCGGCGATCGGCGCCTGGTTGAGGATCGTCACCGTGACCGTGTCGGCGGCCTGCGCGGCGCCGTCGCTGACCACCAGCCGGAACGTGTACGTTCCGAGCGCGGTCGGGGTGAACGCGGCCTGGATGGCCCCGGCCCCCTCGAGCGCCACCGGCGGTCCGTCGGTCTGGATCCAGCTGTACGAGAGCTGCGACGGGACACCGTCGGGATCACGCGACGCGGCTCCGTCGAGCAGGACCGGCAACCCGGCCAGGCCGGTCGCGTCCGCCCCGGCGTCGGCGACCGGCGGCTGGTTGAGGATGGTCACGCTGACCGTGTCGTCGCGCTGCTCGGCGCCGTCACCGACCAGCAGCCGGAACGTGTACGTCCCGAGCGCGGTCGGGGTGAAGCTGGCCTGGGCAGCGTCGGTGCCGACCAGCGTCACCGGCGAACCGTCGGTCTGGGTCCAGCTGAACGACAGCGGCGACGGCACATCGTCCGGATCGCGCGAGGCGGAGCCGTCGAGCACGACCGGCACGCCGATGAGGCCGATCTGATCCGAGCCCGCGTCGGCGGTGGGCGGCCGGTTGAGCGCCGCATCACCGGTGAGGATGAGGGCGAACGGCTGGGGCCCGACCGGAACGTTGAACGCGCGCACCGTGACGGTGTAGACGCCGGCGCCCGGGTTGGGCAGGAGCACCTGCTCGACCGTGTTGCGGCGGTCGGCGGCTCCGCCCTCCTGCGAGGTGCCGCCCGCGAACACGTTGCCGAGGAACCCACCGGCCGGCCCGTTCACCTCCAGATCGAGGTCGTTCACCAGGTTGATGGCGGCGGCCGGCGTGGACGGGAAGTCGGTCCACACCAGGGTCGCCTTCAGCGATTCGTTCTCGCGCACGATGAAGATGAACTTCTTCTCCTGCCCCGAGCCGCCCTGCACGAACCCCGGATCGTCGGTGGCGAAGATGCGGCGGGTCTGGCCGTCGAAGAAGAGCGCGTCCTCGAGCAGGATGCGGCCCCAGCCCTGACAGTTGCCCGGGATGGTGCCGGCCGAGGCCGCGGTCATCTGGCGGGCCGAGTTGAGCAGGGTGGCCTTGACCAGCGCGGCCGACGGCGCGAAGCCGTCCTCGGGAATGGCGGCGCCCGACGGATAGAAGCCGTCGGTGTAGTACTGGCGGATGAGCGCGGCCAGGCCGGCCGCCGCCGGGGTCGCCATGCTGGTGCCGCTCATGGAGACCGAGGTGCAGTTGTTGGTGGCGACGTTGCCGTCGCTGCGCGCCGAGACCACCGCCGATCCCGGGATGGTGATGTCCGGCTTGATCCGCCCGTCGGCGGTCGGGCCGCAGCCCGAGTAGGTGCCCATCGACTCGGCGCTGGCGGCGTGCAGCGTCGCGCCGACCGAGACGGCGTTCTTGGCGGTGGACGGGCTGAACACGGTGCCGAGGTTCGGGCCGGAGTTGCCGGCCGCGAAGAAGATCAGGAAGTCGGGGTGAGTCCACATGAACTCGTCGACGTCCTCGCTGGCCGCCGTGTACTTGTTGTGCGGGATCGAGCTCTGCGCGTCGCCCCACGAGTTGGAGTGCAGGCGAGCGCCCTGCGCGTAGGCCTGCTGGAAGAACGGCTTCAGGTCCACCACCGGGCAGCCGATGCCGGGCATGCTGCCGCAGCCGTCGGCGCCGGAGCCGGCGTCCTGCACCACCAGCCTGGCGCCCGGGGCCATGCCGTCAGCGGCGTCGTGCGTGATCGGGTTGGCGAAGTTGTCGCCGACGAAGGTGCCGGCGACGTGGGTGCCGTGGCTCGCGGTGGTGTCCCACTCGTTGTTGGCGATGCCGTTGGCGCACTCGTTGGCCCACAGGAAGTCGACCGCGAGCAGCTTGCGCTGATCCGGATCCACGGCGGTGCCGCCATCACACACGTTCTGCGGCGGCAGGCCGCGGGCCGGATCGCGGAAGAAGCAGCTGTCGGCGTCGACGCCGGTGTCGATGAAGCCGACCACCTGGCCCTCGCCGTGGATGCCGCGGTCGAAGACGGGCGCGGTGCGCGTGGTGGTCACGCCCGACTGGCCGACCCAGATGGTGGTGTCGTTGAGCACGGCGCGCTGGCCCTCGACGTCGATCCAGAAGACCTCGGGTAGCTCGGCGAGCGCCTCGGCGATCGCCTCGGCGCGGTCGGCCGGGACGCGCATGCGGAGGCGCGAGAATCGCCCCCCGGTGCCGGTGCCGACCAGGTCGGCCTCGGGATACCGGGCGACCTCGGCGGTGATGCGCCCCAGATCGGCGTCGGGGTAGGTCTGGACCATGATGGTGCGGAGCGCTTCATGGTCGCCGTCGATGACCGCGGCGGGCTCGTCACCGATCTCACGCACCTCGCGCGCGATCTTGTACTCGGGCCGGTACAGCCCGACCCAGGCGCCCAGCGAGGCGACCGGCTGGCCCGGCGTGACCCGGACCAGGAAGGCGTCCTGCGGCAGATAGCCGTAGACCTCGTCCACGTTCGCGGCCAGCGATTCGAGGTCTGCGGTCGTCGCCGTCCCGTCGAGCTGTACGATGAGATACTGACCGGAGCCGTCGGAAGCCCGCGTGGCCTCCTGATCAGCCGGCTCCGTCACGCGCGGGTCGATCGCGCCGGAAGCCAGATCGATGGTGCCGTGCGATCGGTCGTCCACACGATCGGTCGGCGCACAGCACAAAAGCAGGCCAGCCAGAAAAGCAGCCATGCCGCGAGTCGCAAAGAACTCCATGTTCGAGACGCCCCCCCAGGACAATGAACGAACATCATAGGGCCGCGTCCCGGGCTCGGCGTCGTCAAAGCGCGCGAAATGTTTACGTGGCTACATTGGATATGGAGCGCCTACATGAGAATGCCAATCACGATGTGGACCCCGTAATCCGACCTACGGATCGAACAGTCACCCGCATACGTCCGTCGTTTTTTGCGCGATCCAGAAGGTTCAGTCGACACTGGCTGGGCCCGGGGACGGACCGAAGACGGCCAGGTAGCCCTGGATCTCGATCGAGGGGTCGGTCGTGATCGGACCACCGCCGAAGTCGATCGCGCCCTCGAACGTGCCGCCCACCGCGACTCGACCGTCGGGTCCGGCCGCGATGACGAACGCCCGGCCCTCGGTCCCCGGCTGCGCAGGCTGGATTCCCAGCCCCCGCACGTCGGTCAGCGTGCCGTCGAGGTCGTGGAGCGCGACGAACGCCGGACCCGCGGCCTGATCCGGCTGACCTTCACACGTGCTGCCCGCGATCACGACCACGTCGCCGGCGACCGCCATGACGGTGCCGTCGGTGTATCGGCCCCCGGGAAACTGCGGCGGCGGCCAGTCGACCTGGTGGAGGTCGAGGAGCTCGCCGTCCGGCTCGTAGGAGGAGCGCGAGCGTCGCCGGGGCTGCCCCCGGCGGGTGAGCTCCTGGTCGACTCCTAGTCGTGGATATCGAAGTGCTTGGCCCGCTCGCGCAGGAACGCGAAGCCCACGATCACGGTCAGGATCGCGACCACGATCGGGTACCAGAGGCCGCGGTAGATGTTGCCGGACGCAGCCATCATTGCGGTGGCCACCAGCGGCAGCAGGCCGCCGAACCAGCCGTTGCCGATGTGGTAGGGCAGCGACATCGATGTGTAGCGGATGCGAGTCGGGAACAGCTCGACCAGGTACGCGGCGATCGGCCCGTACACCATGGTCACGTAGATGACCATGATGAAGAGGAGCAGGATGGTCATCGGGTAGTTGACCGCGTTCTTGTCGGCGACGGTCGAGAACCCCTTGGCCTTCAAGGTCTCGAGCGCCTTGGGCTCGCTGGTCTTCTTGTCCCAGCCCTTGAACTCGACCTCGCCGATCTTGACCACCACGTCCTGGCCGGCGACCGCCGGCGCGGTCGTGAACTGCAGCCCCTGCTTGGTCAGGAAGTCCTTGGCGTTGTCGCACGGGGTGTACTTGGTCAGCCCGGGGATCGGGAAGATGTGGATGCTGCAGTCGTCGGCCGCGACCGAGATCGGCGTCTTCTCGCTGAACGCCTCGAGCGCCGGGTTCACGTAGTGGGTGAGCGCCTTGAAGATCGGGATGTAGGTGACCGCCGCGATGAGGCAGCCGGCCAGGATGATCTTGAGCCGCCCGATCCGGTCCGACAGCTTGCCGAACACGATGAAGAACGGCGTCCCCAGGACGAGTGACGTGCCGATGAGGATGTAGACGGTGACGTAGTCGAGGTGGAGCGTGGTGCCGAGGAAGAACAGCGCCCAGAACTGCCCCGTGTACCAGACCACGCCCTGGCCGGCGGTCGCGCCGAACAGGGCGAGCAGCACGTACTTGTTGTTCGGGTAGCGGAGGAAGCTCTCGGTCAGAGGGTTCTTGGAGCCGCGCCCCTCGGCCTTCATGCGGACGAAGGCGGGCGACTCCTGCAGCTTGAGCCGGATGTAGACCGAGAAGCCGAGCAGGATGATGGAGAGCCAGAACGGCACCCGCCAGCCCCACTCCTCGAACCGAGTCTTCTCCATGTTCGCGCGGCACAGGCCGATCATGATGAGCGCGAGCAGGAGGCCGAGCGTGGCGGTGGTCTGGATCCAGCTGGTGTTGTAGCCGCGTCGATTCTCGGGGGAGTGCTCGGCCACGTAGGTGGCGGCCCCGCCGTACTCGCCGCCCAGCGCCAGCCCCTGGATCAGGCGCAGCAGCACCAGGATGGTCGGCGCCGCCCAGCCAATGGTCGAGAACGTGGGCAGGAGGCCGAGCAGGAACGTGGACGCGCCCATCACCGTGATGGTGATGAGGAAGGTGTACTTACGTCCGACCAGGTCGCCGATGCGCCCGAACACCAGCGCCCCGAACGGCCGCACCAGGAAGCCTGCCGCGTAGGTGGCAAAGGCGGCGAGGAGCGCGCCGGTATCGTGCCCTGGCGGGAAGAACAGCTTCGAGAAGAACGGCGCCAGGACCGCGTAGAGGTAGAAGTCGTACCATTCGAAGACCGTCCCCAGCGAGGACGCGAAGATGACCCTTCGCTCCTCTGCCTTCGAGACGATACCGCCGGCGTGCTTGTCGCTCATGGCGTGGCTCCTCCGCGCTAGGCCCCGTCCGATACACCTCGGACATGCTCACGGGAGCAGGGGCGAAATCCATGCCGCGTGCAAGGACCTGATTCACCGACGACGCGGCGCGTCCAGCCGTGTGGTTTCGAAACGCGTGAGTGTTACGTTCGGTAACAGCGGCGTCAGCCACCACCCGAGCGCGGGCGCGGCAGCGCGTGCTTGAGCCGCCGCTCCCACAGCGCCTTGCGACTGATACCGAGCTTGGCGGCCATGTCGCTCTCGTTCATGTGGTCCTGGTGGGTGAGGACGAAGCGGCGGAAATAGGCGACCAGTGAGAGATCCTCCTCCTCGCCGGTCGGCACCAGCGCGCCGGAGACCGCGGGAGGCTCGAGGCCGAGCTGACCCGGCTGGATGGCCTCGGTGTCGCCGTCCGACAGGATGACGGCGCGCTCGATCGCGTTCTCCAGCTCGCGCACGTTGCCCGGCCAGGGATGGGCGCGGATGGCGCGCAGCGCGGCCGGCGAGACGGTCAGGCGCGGCCGGCCCAGGCGGGCGCAGATCGTCTCGAGCAGGAACAGGGCGATCTCCTCGATGTCGTCGCCGCGCTCGCGCAGCGCGGGCAGCCGCACGTCGACCACGCGCAGGCGGAAGTAGAGGTCGGAGCGGAACGCCCCCTCCTGGATCATGCGGGCCAGATCGCGGTGGGTGGCGGCCACCAGGCGCACGTTGACCCGGCCGACCCGGGTGGAGCCGACCCGCCTGACCTCGCCGTGCTGGAGGACGCGCAGGAGCTGGGCCTGCACCGTCAGCGGCAGCTCGCCGATCTCGTCGAGGAACAGCGTCCCGCCCTCGGCCGCCTCGATGAGGCCGGCGTGGGCGCTGGTCGCGCCGGTGAAGGCGCCGCGCTCGTGGCCGAACAGCTCGGACTCGATCAGGTTGGCCGGCACCGCCGCGCAGTTGACCGTGATGATCGGCGCGTCGCGGCGCGGGCTCTGGGCGTGGATCGCGCGCGCGACCAGCTCCTTGCCGGTACCCGACTCGCCCAGGATCAGCACGGTCGAGCTGGTCGGCGCCACCTTGCGGATCCGCTCGAACACCTGCTGCATCGCGGCGCAGCCGCCGACCAGGCCGTCGGCCGACACCCGCGCCGCGGCCGGCTGACCGGGCGCGGCCTCGGCCCGCTGCCGCTCGCGCTCGAGGATCCGGTCCACCATCATGAGCAGCTCCTCGTGGTCGATCGGCTTGGCGATGTAGTCGACCGCGCCCATGCGCATCGCCTCGACCGCCGACTTGACCGTCGCGTAGCTGGTCATGATGAGGACCGGCACGCCCGGCGCCCTGGCGATGAGCTCGGTGCCGGGCGCGCCGGGCAGGCGCAGGTCGGCCAGGATGAGGTCGCACGCGAGCAGGCCGTGGAGCTCGGCGTCCGCCACCGACTCGGCCTCGCTGACCTCGTGTCCCTTGCGCGAGAACAGCCGGCCGAGCTCGCTGCGCAGGACCGGCTCGTCCTCGACGATCAAGATCCGCCCCATCAACCCGCCTCCAGCGGCAGCGACAGCCGGATGGTCGTGCCCTTGCCCGAGCGGCTGTCGACCTCCAGCGTCCCCTCGTGATCGCGGACGATGTTGTACACCAGCGACAGGCCGAGCCCGGTGCCCTTGCCCGCCTCCTTGGTGGTGAAGAACGGCTCGAAGATGCGGTGGCGCACCTCGGCGGCCACCCCGGCGCCGTGGTCGACGATCTCGATGAGCGCGCGGTCGCCGCCCGGCCGCGCCCGCACCTCGATCGCCTCCTCCTCGGGGGAGGCGTCGCACGCGTTGTGGAGCAGGTTGATGAACACCTGGATGATGCGCGTGCGATCGCCGTACAGGTGGAGCCCGCCGCCGCAGCGGTTGTGGATGACGTGGACCCGGCCGCGCGGGTCGAGCCGGACCAGGCTGACCGCCTCGTCGACCGCCTCGCCCAGCGAGAACCGGCTGGCCGGCGACAGCGTCGCCGACGTCCCCGCCCGGCTGTAGACCACCATCGCCTTCACGATGCCGCCGATCCGCTCGACCTGATCCCGGATCAGCTGGAGCCGCTGGACCACGTCCGCGTCTCGCTGCTCCGACTGGAGATTCTGCGCCACCGAGGCGATCGCCGCCAGCGGATTGCCGACCTCGTGCGCCACGCTGGCGGCCAGCTGGCCGATCAGCGCCAGCCGCTCGTGGTGCTCGAGCTTGGCCTCGAGCGAGGCGCGCTCGGTCAGGTCCTCGACCAGGATGACCTGGCCGGCCGGCGCCTCGCCGAACGCGCCGGCCAGGCGCGACTTGCGCAGCTGGAAGCGGCCGTCGTCGCCGCCGGCGCGCGGCGCGGTCAGCTTGCGCGCCCCGGCCGGGTCGCGGGCGAACGCGTCGAGGATCGACCCCCACGGCGGCGGCAGCCGGGCCAGCGCGCTGCCGGTGACCGAGTCCGCGACACCGGTGATCTCGGCGAGCGCGCGGTTCCACAGGACCACGTCCTCGTCGGGGCCGACCGCGCAGACCCCGACCGGGAGATCCTCGAGCACGTCGCGCAGGTAGCGGCGGACCTGGTCCAGCTCGGCGGCCAGGTCCTGGCGGCGGCCGGTCGAGGCGACCAGCTCGAGCGCGCGCATCTTCTCGCCGACCGAGCCCGCGCCCTGGTCCAGGCGGAGCCCGGCGTCGACGATCCCCTCGGCCGCGATCGGGCCGAGCAGGCCGGACAGGTTGCGCTGCAGCTGGTCGCGCAGGCGGCGCAGCTCGGCCGGGTGCGATTCGTCGGCGGCCAGCTCGGTGTCGGCCAGCGCGCGGGCCACCTCGCGCGCGGCCACGTCCGGACCGAGCACCGGGGCGAGCGCGCGGGTGAAGTCCTCCGGCGAGTCGACCTCGAGGCGGCCGGTCGGCAGCGGCTCGCCCGCGTCGATGCACACCCGCGCCATCGCCATCTCCTCCGCCGACGGGGTCAGCCGCAGGCTGAGCCAGCCCATGACGAGCGCGTTGGAGCCGAGCGACGCGAACGTGGCGAACGACAGCGAGTGGAGCGCCGGCACGCCGAGCAGCGCGGGGAGGTCGAAGCCGGCGCCGAGGTAGCGCGAGCGGACCAGGAGCGGGGCGACCGCGAAGAGCAGCCAGCAGCCGATGCCGGCGACCAGGCCGAGGAGGACCGAGCGCCCGCTGGCCCGCCGCCAGAACAGCACCCCGAACAGCCCGGGCAGGAACTGGGCGACCGCGACGAACGAGACCAGCCCGAGCTCGACCAGCCGCTGGTTCTCGCCGATGACCAGGAACAGGCCGTAGGCGGCCAGCAGGATGACCACCACCAGCAGGCGGCGCGTCCAGCGCAGGAACGCGTACAGGTCGGTGTCGCCGGCCGGGCGCCGCCGCACGATGAGGTGGTTCATGCACATCGACGCGAGCGCCAGCACGCTGACGATGATCATCGCGCTGGCGGCCGACACGCCGCCCAGGAAGATGAAGACCGTCATCCAGGCCGAGCCGCCGTGGAGCGTGATGGTGAGGACGTAGGCGTCGGCGTCGCCGCCCGGGTACTCCGCGCGCCCCGCCCAGAGGATGATCGGGATCGACAGGTTGAGGAGCAGGAGGAAGAGCGGGAACAACCACGCCGCGGTGCGCAGCGAGCGCTCGTCGTGCGCCTCGGTGAAGGCCATGTGATACTGGCGCGGCAGGAGGAACGCGGCCGCGAACGAGACCAGCAGCAGCGAGCCCCACGGCCCGTCGCGCACCGGCCGGTACAGCTCCTCGACCGCCTCCGGGTGCGCGCGCAGCCACGCCGCCAGCCCGGCCGGACCGTCGAACACGCCGAACAGGGCAAAGGCACCGACCGAGAGCAGCGCGACCAGCTTCACCACCGACTCGAACGCGATCGCCATGACCAGGCCGGCGTGCTTCTCGCGCGCGGTGACGTGGCGCGCGCCGAACATGACCGCGAAGGCGGCGATGAGCAGGCAGAAGGCCAGCCCCAGGAACGCGGGGCTGCCGCGCCCGGTCAGGAGGTGCACCGACGCGGCCACCGCGCGGATCTGCTGGGCCAGGTACGGCAGGCTGCCGGCCAGGAGGAACAGCGTCACCGCCACGCCGACCTGCGCGCTGCGGTAGCGGAACGCGAACAGGTCGGCCAGCGACGCCAGCTGATGCTCGCGCGACAGGCGCAGGACCGGCAGCCACACCACCGGGACCAGCAGGCAGGCGAGGGTGACGCCGAGGTAGATGGTGAGGTAGCTGTAGCCCTCGGAGCCGGCGAAGCCGACGCTGCCGTAGTAGCTCCAGGTGCTGGCGTAGACGCCCAGCGAGAGCGCCCCGACCCACGGGTGGCGCGCGATGCGGGCCGGGATCCAGCCGCGCTCGGTCGCCTCGGCGAGCAGGAACAGGAGCCCGAGGTACGACAGCGCGATGGCCAGGAGGACCGCGCTGTCAAAGGTCATCGCGACCCCGCGACCGGCCCAGCCACGCGCCGAGCAGGATCAGCGCCAACCAGATCAGGAACGGCGCCATCCAGCCCATCACCGGGCGCGCCCACAAGAGCTTCAGCGGCGAGGCCAGGACCAGGACGGCCGCTCCGAACCCGAGCCAGGCGAGCGCTCTGGACCGGCTGCTCATTCTTCACAATGTATACGAGAGCGCACATCGACAGCGCCGCGCCGATCGGCACGACGCGGCGCGACGTCGGGTGACTCCGGCATCGCGCCTTGACAAGTTTCCGGGCGTGGGCTCAAGTGTCTTTGAAACCGCTGGAGGTGTCTGATGCATCGTCGCACCTTCCTCAAGGTCACCGCAGCCGCGAGCGGCGCCGGCGCACTCGGGTTCGATCTCCGTCGAGCCCACGCCGAGATGCGCGAGCTCAAGATTGCGCGGACGACCGAGACGCGAAGTATCTGTCCGTACTGTGCAGTCTCCTGCGGCGTCATCATCCACACCCTGGGTGACAAGTCGAAGAACGTCCGCGCCGCGGTCGTTCACGTCGAGGGCGATCCCGATCATCCGATCAGCCGCGGCAGCCTGTGCCCCAAGGGCGCGACGCTGAAGAACGACATCACCCACGGGAACCGCCTGATGCGGCCCAGGGTGCGCCGGCCGGGCAAGGACACCTGGGAGGACATCTCCTGGGACGAGGCGATCGCGAAGATCGCCCGCCACGTGAAGGACACCCGCGACCGCACGTTCGTCGCCACCAACGCAAAGGGCGAGGTGGTCAATCGGACGCCGGGCATCGGCTGGATCGGCGGCTGCACCGACACCAACGAGTTCAACTTCCTCCAGTGGAAGGCGATCACGGCCTGGGGAGTCCCGTACAGGGACACCCAGGCCCGTGTTTGACACGGTCCCACGGTGGCCAGTCTGGCCGCCACGTTCGGTCGCGGCGCGATGACCAATGGCTGGGTCGACATCAAGAACACCGATGTCATCCTGGCGATGGGAGGCAATCCAGCCGAGAACCACCCGGTCGGCTTCAAGTGGTTCATGGAGGCGCGGCGCGGGCGCAACGCCAAGCTGGTCGTGGTCGACCCGCGCTTCACCCGCACCGCGGCGGTGGCCGACATCTACGCGCCGATCCGGCCCGGCACAGACATCGCGTTCCTCCTCGGCATGATCCGCTACGCGCTCGAGAACAAGCGGTTCCACGAGGACTACGTCAAGATCCACACCAACGCGCCGTACATCATCGGCAGCGGCTTCGGGTTCCAGGACGGCCTGTTCTCCGGCTTCGATCAGGCCAAGAGTGAGTACGCCAAGGAGACCTGGGGCTACGAGGCAGCCCAGGAGGGCGGGCCCTACAAGGTCGACCCGACCCTGCAGGACGAGCGCTGCGTCTTCCAGCTGCTGAAGAAGCACGTCGCACGCTACACGCCCGAGATGGTCGAGCGAGTGTGCGGCACGCCGAAGGACGCGTTCCTCAAGGTCGCCGACATGGTGACCTCGACCGGGAACGCCGAGCGGGTCGGGACGATCACCTACGCGCTGGGCTGGACCCAGCACTCGACCGGCGTGCAGATCATCCGGGCCGGCGCGATGCTGCAGCTCCTGCTCGGCAACGTCGGGCGACCGGGCGGCGGCGTGAACGCCTTCCGCGGCCACTCGAACATCCAGGGCGCCACCGACACCGCCGGCACGTTCGAGATCCTGCCCGGCTACTTGAAGACCCCGACCGGCGTCCAGCAGACCCTGGCCCAGTACTACGAGACCGCGGTCCCCACCACGCTCAACAAGCAGGGCTGGGCGACCATGAACTACTGGACGAACTATCCGAAGTTCATGGTGTCGCTGCTCAAGGCGACCTACGGCGCGGCGGCCACCGCCGAGAACGACTACGGCTACGGCTGGCTGCCCAAGGTCGACGGCAACTACTCGTGGCTCTACCTGTTCGACGACATGTACCGCGGCAGGTCCAAGCGCGCGGGCGGCGACGAGCCGGGGCCGGAGGGCTTCCTCACGTTCGGCATGAACCCGGTCGGGCTGGGGCCGAACTCGAAGAAGATGGTCGGCGCGCTGTCCAAGCTGAAGTGGATGGTGGTGGTCGAGAACGCCGAGACCGAGACGGCGATGTTCTGGAAGGCGCCCGGCGAGTACGGCGGCGCCGCGCCGTCGGACATCCAGACCGAGGTGTTCCTCCTGCCGGCGGCCAACTTCGCGGAGAAGGACGGCACCTTCACCAACTCGGCCCGCTGGCTGCAATGGAAGTGGAAGGCCACCGATCCGCCCGGCCAGGCCCGGGCCGATCAGGAGATCGTGGCGCGCCTGTTCCTCGCGGTGCGCGATCTGTATCGCAAAGAGGGCGGCGCCTTCCCGGATCCGATCCTCAACACGCTGTGGACCTACGCCAACCCGGCCAACCCGGACCTGGGCGAGGTGCTGAAGGAGATGAACGGCAAGGCGCTGGCCGACGTGCACGACGAGAAGGACCCGACCAAGGTCCTGCGCACGGCCGGGCAACAGGTCGACGGGTTCGCGCAGCTGCGCGACGACGGATCGACCATGTGCGGCAACTGGCTGCACTCGGGCGTCTACACCGAGGCCGGCAACAACGCGCAGCGGCGCGTGACCGCCGACCCGACCGGGCTCGGCATGTTCCACAACTGGGCGTTCTCGTGGCCGGCCAACCGCCGCATCATGTACAACCGCGCCTCCGCCGACGTGAACGGGAAGCCGTGGGACGCCAAGCGGGTCGGCATCCAGTGGAACGGCACGGCCTGGACCGGTGACGTGCCCGACATCAAGGTCGACTCGCCGCCGGGCACCTACGGCGCGTTCATCATGCTGCCCGAGGGCGTGGGCCGCCTGTTCTCGCCGGCGCTCAACGACGGGCCGTTCCCCGAGCACTACGAGGCGGTCGAGGCGCCCATCGACAACCCGCTCCACCCCAAGGTCACGTCCAACCCGGTCTCCAAGAGGTTCAGCACCGACAAGGACGTCTACGGGACCAAGGAAGACTTCCCCATCGTCTGCACGACCTATCGCCTCACCGAGCACTTCCACTACTGGACCCAGCATCACCTGGACGGGCGGCTCAACGAGGTGCAGCCCGGCTTCTTCATCGAGATCCCCGAGGCGCTGGCCGAGAAGGAGGGGATCGCGAACGGCTCGCAGGTGGTGGTGGAGTCGGCGCGCGGCGCGGTCCGCGGGGTCGCGATGGTCACCAAGCGCCTGCCGACCCTCAAGGTCGACGGGAAGACGGTGTGGCAGATCGGCTTCCCGATCCACTGGGGGTTCGCCGGAGCCAAGAGCCACACCGGCCCGCTCGCCAACATGCTGACTCCGTCGGCCATGGACCCCAACACCTGGACGCCCGAGTACAAGTCGTTCCTGGTGCGGTTGAAGAAGGCCTAGGGCGAGGAGGCGACGATGAGCAACTCACCACAGCTCGAGATTCGCCGCTCCTCGGCGTCGCTGCGCGGACAGGGCACCGGCATCCGCGAGCTGCCGGTGGTGTCGAAGTACATCGACACCACAACCTGCATCGGCTGCAAGGCGTGCGAGGTGGCCTGCCAGGAGTGGAACGACCTCGAGAACGTGCACACCCAGCAGGTCGGCACCTACCAGACGCTGCCCTCGCTCGACGCCAATCTGTGGAACCTGATCAAGTTCCGCGAGGAGGAGCACGCCGGCGGCTTCGCCTGGCTGATGCGCAAGGATCAGTGCATGCACTGCGCGGATCCCGGCTGCCTGGCCGCGTGCCCGGCGCCCGGCGCGATCGTGCAGTACGAGAACGGCATCGTCGACGTCAACCCGGACGCGTGCATCGGCTGCGGCCTGTGTGCGACCGGCTGCCCGTTCGATGTGCCGCGGTTCCACCCGAAGACCGGCAAGATGGCCAAGTGCACGCTGTGCGTGGACCGGGTCGCGGTCGGGATCGAGCCGGCCTGCATCAAGGCATGTCCGACTGGCTGCCTGCAGTTCGGCAACAAGGACGACATGGTCGCGCTCGGCCACGAGCGAGTGGCGCAGCTGAAGGCCAACGGGTTCCCGGCCGCGACGCTGTACGACCCGGAGGGCGTGTCCGGAACCGGCGTGGTGACGGTGCTCGGCCACGGTGATCACCCGGAGTGGTACTCGCTGCCCGCCGATCCGCAGATCCCGGTGTCGGTCTTCGTGACCAAGTCGGTGCTGAAGCCGGTCGGCATGGTCGCGATGCTGGGCGCGGTCGGGGCGGCGTTCGCCCACTACCTGCGCTTCGGCCCCAAGGACGGGGCGGCCACCAACGGGCTGGCCACGAACGGGCTGGTCGGCGCGAACGGGGTCGGCGTCGCGCGCGTGTCGGGGGTGGCCGGCGCGACCGGCGCCGTCGAGGTGGAGGAGATCCCGCCGCCCAACTCGGAGACTCGCGTCGAGGACGCGGTCATCGGCAACTACATCGTCCGGCATCGCCTGTCGTCGCGCGTCATCCACTGGAGCGTCGCGCTGTTCTTCTTCGGCGCGCTGTTCAGCGGCCTGCCGATCTGGACGCCGATCTTCGGCTGGATGGCGAATCTGTTCGGCGGGCTCGAGGTGTGCCGGTGGCTGCACGCGTGGCTCGGCATCGCCTTCTCGGCCGCCGCGCTGGTGATGGTCATCCACTGGGCCAGGGACATGCGGATGGAGCGCGGTGACTGGGCCTGGCTCGGGCCGAAGATGATCCGGTACTTCCGGCGGAACGGCGACGATCCGGACACCGGTCGGTACAACGGCGGGCAGAAGATCTTCTTCTTCCTGGTCGCGCTCCTGGCCCTGTGCTTGCTCGGGTCCGGCCTGGTGCTGTGGTTCCCGATGTCGCTCGGCCGACCGCTCGCCGAGATCAGCTGGATCCTCCACGACGCGGCCTTCATCCTGTTCGCGGCCTCGATCGTCGTGCACATCTACCTGGGGACGGCGGCGCTGCCGGGCACGTTCCGGTCGATGACTCGCGGCGTGGTGAGCAAGCGGTACGCGCGGCTGCACCATCCGCGCTGGTACCGCGAGGTGACCGGCGACGACTGGAACGAGGTCTCGCCCGGGCGGTCGAGCGCGCCCGAGGACGACCATCGCTGAACCGGCGCGCGGGACGGTGGCGGCCGCCTTCGAGCGGCGCGCCGCCCGCGCCGACGCGCTCGCGCGCGAGTCGACCACCCCCGCGCCGCTCGAGTTCGCCGCCGGCCTGTACCGCGCGCAGGGCGCGGTGGCCGCCGCCATCGAGAAGGCCGCGCTGGTCGGCGCGCTCGAGCAGGACCTGCCCGGATTCGCGGCGGCGCTGGCCGGCGTGATCCGCTTCGCCGCGCGGCGCGGGCCGCCGGGGCTGAGCGCCGAGGCGCGCGCGAGAGAGGGGCAGGGCGGTGACCCGCTGGTGGCGTGGTGGCGGGGCGAGCGCTCCGGCCGCGCCGACTACCTCGGCCGCGCGCTGCTCCGCCCGTACGCCGAGGTGCTCGCCGCGCGCGGCGTCCGCCCGGAGCCGCCGCAGGTCGCGCGCGACGGCGGCTGTCCGTTCTGCGGTGGTCCGGCCCTGATCGGCCTCCGCCGCGCCGCCGCGGGCGACGCCGGCGCCCAGCGCCTGCTCGGCTGCGCGGTGTGCGGAGGAGAGTGGCCGGTCAACCGCATCCGCTGCCCGGCCTGCGCCGAGGAGGGGCCGGACAAGCTGCCCCAGTTCCAGAGCGAGCGCTACCCGGCCGTGCGCCTCGAATCCTGCGACGCCTGCCGCGGCTACCTCAAGTCGATCGATCTGACCGTCGACGCGCGCGCCATCCCGGAGGTGGACGACCTGTCGTCGCTGTCGATGGACCTGTGGGCGGCAGAGCAGGGCTACACCCGCCTCGAGCCGTCGCTGGCCGGCATCTGAGCCGGCGCGACGCTACAGCGCGCCGCCCAGGCTGAACAGGAAGCGAGGCGCCGAGCGGTCGCCGTCGAGAGGGACGGCCCAGTCGAAGCGGAGCGGGCCGATCGGGCTGCGCCAGAGCAGGCCGACCCCGGTCGACGCGCCCAGCCCGCCCGAGCCCTCCTGTGTGTCGAGCACCGCGCCGGCGTCGGCGAAGACCAGTCCCGACAGCCCCGCGCCCGGCCAGATCGGGACCTCGATCTCGGCCCGCCCGGTCATGAGCAGGTCACCGCCCAGCGCCATGCCGGTGGCGGGATCGACCCGGCCGAGCGCGCCGGGCGCCAGTCCGCGCACGTCGCTCGAACCGTCGAGCTGGAGCCGCTCCGACAGCGGCACGCCGAGCGGATCGCGGCTCGACACGCCCTCGGCCCGCGCGGCCAGGTGCAGGGTGAACGGCCCGAGCGGCCGGTGGTGCGCTCCCCACACGCGGCCGCGCACGAGATCGGCGTCGGAGCCGAGTCGGTGGTCGGCGGCCTCGATCCAGGCGCCCGCGCTCGAGCCGCGCCGGGGCAGGAACGAGCCGTCGACCGTGCTGTGCTCGACACCGGCCCGGAGCGACGACAGGAACAGATCGGCGGTCGACAGGCTCGCCTCCGGCGTGACGGCGCGGGCGAGGGCGACCGCGACGCTGTCGTCCGGCGCGATGGAGACCGCCTCGACCCGGTACGACAGGAAGGCGCTCGTGTGCCGCCCGATCGGCCGCCACAGCGTCAGGGCGCCGCCCTCTCCCTCGCGCCGGAATCCCGGCCACTCCTGCTCGCGCGCGAACAGGTCGATCGACAGGCCGAGGTCACCGCCGCCCAGGTGGGGATCGGCGAAGTGGAGCAGGAACAGCTGCTGGCGCTGCGACAGCATCGCGTGGAGCGCGAGCTGGTCGCCGCTGCCGAACAGGTCGTCGTTCGCCACCGCCGCGCCGGCGATGAAGCCGTCGTCGGGCTGGTAGCCGAGGCCGACCTCGAAGCGGCCGCTCCGCCGGGGCTGGGTGTCTTCTGCCGCCGCCTCGCGATCGGATCGGTCCGTCGACGCGTCAGGCTCCGCGATGTGCTCAAACTGCGCGTTGCGATCGGGATGCTGCTTTCCTTCGACGGTCTTCTTCGCCGCTTGAAGGCTGTAGCCGAGCTGGTGCAGCAACTTGCCGACGGTCTTGTCACTCACCCGGATGCCGTGCGTCTCGAAC
>DATHKR010000189.1:0-16823 GCA_035489015.1 Kofleriaceae bacterium
CGCCTTGGACGCCGAGTACGGGCTGTTCGGCGCGTAGCGAGTGTCGGGGGCAAAGGCGCCCTCGGGCCCGAGCGAGCCGAACACCTCGTCGGTCGACACGTGGTGGAAGAGGACGTCGTCGCGCCCGCGCCAGGCCCGCGCTGCCTCCTGGAGCAGCAGCACGGTGCCGTCGACGTTGGTGCGGACGAAGGTGAGCGGGTCGACGATCGAACGGTCGACGTGACTCTCGGCGGCCAGGTGAAGGACGCCGGTCGGGGCGAAGCGCTCGAACACCGCGCGCACGTCGTCGCGACTGGCCACGTCGCCGCGCACGAACGCGTGGCCTGGATCGCCCTCCAGCGGGGCCAGGTTCTCGAGGTTGCCGGCGTACGACAGGAGATCGAACGAGACCACCTGTCGGTCGGGCCAGCGCCGGCGCAGGTGGCGGACCAGGTTCGAGCCGATGAACCCGGCCGCGCCGGTGACCAGCAGGGTCACGCGCGGGCTCCGGCCCGCTCGAGCGCGGCGAGGAGCGCGGCCGCAACCCGCGCGGCGTCGTCCTCGCTCATCGCGGCGTGGAGCGGCAGGCGGATCAGTCGCGCGGCGACGTCCTCGGTGACCGGCAGCCGCTCTCGCCCGGCGTGGGCCGGGGCCAGATGAAGCGGCTCGTAGTGGGAGACAACGGCGACGCCGGACTCGCGCACCCCGCGCAGCAGCGAGGCGCGGTCGATCCGGGCCGGCAGGGTCACCGCGAACACATGAGCCGGGTGCGCGACGCCGGGCGGGATCACCTGCAGCCCGAGGCCGAGCTCCGCGGCCCGCGGCGCCAGCGCGGCGCGATACACGTCCCAGATCGCGTGGCGACGGGCCTGGCTGGCCTCGGCGTGCTCGAGCTGCGCGACCAGAACCGCGGCCAGCAAATCCGACGGCAAGTAGCTCGAGCCGACCTCCTGCCACGTGTACTTGTCGACCTCGCCGCGCAGGAACCGGGTCCGATCGGTGCCCTTCTCGCGAAGGATTACCGCGCGCTCTGCCAGCGAGGCGTCGTTGAGCACGATCGCCCCGCCCTCGCCGCAGCTCACGTTCTTGGTGGCGTGAAAGCTGAGCGCGCCGAGCCGCCCGAACGTGCCCACCGGGCGGCCACCGGCGCTGGCGAAGAGCCCATGCGCCGCGTCCTCGACCAGCGCGATCCCGCGCGCCGCACACCCCTCGGCGATCGCGGCCAGGTCACGCATGACGCCACCGTAGGCCATCGCGACCACCACGCGAGTGCGCGGCGTCAGCGCCGCCTCGAGCTGCGCCCACTCCATCGAGAACGTGCCCGGGTCGACATCCGCAAAGCGAACCACCGCGCCGCGAAGCGCGAAAGCATTCGCCGTCGACGAGAACGTGAACGAAGGCAGCACCACCTCATCGCCCCGCCCGACCCCGAGCAGCAGACCAGCCAGCTCGAGCGCATGGGTACAGGACGTCGTCAGCAAGACCCCGGCCCCGAGCCGCTCCGCCAGCAGCTCGCCAGCCCGAGCCGTGAACGGCCCATCCCCGCTCACATGCCCCGAAGCCAGCGCCTCCGCCACAAGCGCCGCCTCACCGGGCGCCGCCACATGCCTGGCAAACGGCAGCATCCGACCCGAGGCCCCCGCCACAACCCCGATGGTAACACGCCCCCACACCCCATCGCCCCCGGCCGCCCAGCCGCTCGCAAGCACCCGTCCCGCGGCCGAGCACCGAGGCACCGGCCCCCACGTGATGACCGCGCGCGATCCCGGCGGGGTAACGCAGCAGGGGTGAGCGGCGCGGCGGGTTGCCTGCGCGGGGCGTTGCGAAGTGCTCCGCTGCGCAGCGCAAGCGGAGCAGCGGATGCCAACCCGAGCACCGAGCGCCAACGTCCGGGCCCGAAGGGCCCGGGTAATGGCGCGTCCCCGCGCAGGCGACCCGACGCGCCGCTCGCCAGTCGCAGTCCACCCCCGCGCCCGGGAGATCGCCGCGCCGGGCCGCGAGATCGCCGCGCCAGACCGCGAGATCGCCGCGCCTCCTACCGGCCCCGCGACCAGAACCGAACCATCTCGAACATCGTCTTGCCAATAATCTGCACCTTGAACACCCGAGACACCCCGGACTTCCGAGGCAAGCACGCCGCCGTCACCCGAGCCACCCGAGCCCCCGATCGGATCGCCCGCACGAAGATCTCCGTGCAAAGAAAGATGCCGTCCGAGTCGATCCGCATGCCGTCGAACAGAGCGCGCCGATACAGATACAGGAAGTTGAAGTCGTCGTAGCCATCCAGGCCGAACAGCCGATGAGCCAGCCCGATGTAGACCTTCGAGCTCAGCATGCGCATCCGGGTGTAGCCGGGCCGCCCGCTGCGGCTGCCGATCACGATGTCGTGGTCGTCGAGCAGCGGGATGAAGCCGGCCACCTCGCGGAAGTCGAGCTGCTGGTCGGCGGCGTGGAAGCAGATGACGTCGTTCCGCGAGTTGCGGATGCCGGTCAGGATGGCGGAGCCGGGCCCGAGGTTGCGGCCGTGGCGGATGAGGCGGACCTCGGGCCAGCGGGCCTCGAGCGCCTCGGCGATGGCCGGGGTGCGATCGGTGGAGCCGTCGTCGACCACCAGGACCTCGAACTCTCGGCCGAGGTCGGTCAGGGCGGCGTGGACGTCGCGGACCGCTTCCTCGAGGGTCTCCTCCTCGTTGTAGGCGAAGACGGTGCAGCTTACCGAGAGGCCCATCGGGCTCGATGCTACTCCGCGGCGACCAGCGCGGCGACCTCGCCGGGCCCGGAGACGACGTGGTCGGGGGCGGCGGCGCGCAGGTCGGCCTCGGCGGCGTGGCCGCCCAGGACGCCGATGGTCCGCACCTGGTAGGCGTCGCCGAGCAGAGCCGCGGCGGCGCGCGCGGCGCCCACGTCGCGCGGCGAGTCGCCGATCATCCAGATCGCGCCGCCGCTCGAGAGCGCCCTCGCCGCGGCCTCGACCCCGTCGGGGGCCGGCTTGGTGCGGGCGACGTCGTCGCGGGTGACCGCGTGCCAGCGGATCTCGTCGAGGCCGGCCGCGGCCAGGGCGGGGCCGAGGCAGGGGCGGCCGTTGTCGGTCACGATCGCGAGCGGGATGCCGCGCGCGGCCAGCTCGGCGGCGGCCTCGCGCGCCCCGGTTCGCGCCGTCGCCCGCGTCGCCGCGTCTCGCTCGGCGGCGTCGAGCACCGCCAGCGCCCGCGCGCGCAGATCGCGCCCGGCCGGCTCGCCGCGCCGGCTCGCCACCGCCGCGGCCGCGCGCTCGATCGCCACCAGGAGCGGGCGGGCCGGGCCGGGCTCGCCGGCCGCGGCCAGGATCCGCTCGATCTCGCGCCGGACCGGGTCGATCGCGAGCGGCAGGTCGAGGAGCGTGCCGTCGAGGTCGAACAGGACCGCGGTCATCGCCCGGCGCTCGGAAAGCCGGCGAAGCCCTCCTCGCCGCGCACCAGCACGGGCCCGCAGTCGAGCGTGCGCACCCAGTAGAGCCCGATCTCGACCGCTCGGTTGGGATCGGGCAGCGGCGCCGGGTGCTCCCCGCGCGCGAGCTGGACCAGCAGCCAGGGGAAGTTGCAGCCGGCCGCGCTGTACAGCTCCACGGTGGTGCCGCACCGACCGGCGTTGACCTCGGTGACGCGCGG
Organism: Kofleriaceae bacterium; assembly: GCA_035489015.1. Taxonomy (GTDB): domain Bacteria; phylum Myxococcota_A; class Polyangia; order Haliangiales; family Haliangiaceae; genus DATFRY01. The sequence goes on from DATHKR010000189.1 coordinate 3,627, forward strand.
CTGCCCGGCCTCGTCCTCCTTGAAGTCGGCGAAGTAGGCTCCGTGCGGCGCCGGATCCACCGCCCGCACCGCGCGCTCGCCGATCGCGGCGACGTCGGGGCGCTCGACCGTGCGAGTCACCGCCGGCGCGCCGGTCACGCCCGACGGCGACACGTGGGGCAGCACGTACTCGAGGCGCTCGCGGGTCCCGGCGGCGAGCAGCACGCCCCGGTCGAACACGCCCATCCAGGTCAGGTTGGCGCCGGGCAGGTACTCGCTGGCCGCCATGTGGCCCCAGCCGAGGTGGTGGTCGACCCACGCCCGCGCCACCCCGGGGTCGCGACACGGCAGCGCGGCGCCGCCGATGCCGAGGCCGGGCGCGCCGCTGCCGCGCACCCAGACCGGGTGATTGGCACCGCCCAGCTCGTCCCACGCGCGCTCGAGCGACTCCGGCCCCTCGAGCAAGACGGTGCGCGGCACCGGCACGCCGGCCCGGTCGAGGCAGACCTGGGTCGCGGCCTTGTCGTCGGCCAGCTCGACCGCGGCGGTGTCGGGCAGCGCGGTGCCCACGCCGTCGGCGAGGCGGCCGTGGTCGCGCAGGCCGCAGACCGCGCGGACCTCGACCGGATGAGTCGGCACCACCACCGCGACGCGCTCGCGCGCGGCGACCTCGGCCAGCGCGGCCCCGTAGCTGTCCACCTCGCTGGCCAGCGGAATGAGGTAGGTGACGTCGCACAGCGAGAGCGGCAGGTGCCAGCGATTGGCGTCGGTGCCGACCAGGCGGAGCGGCTCGGGCGCGCGGCGGAGCGAGCGAGCCAGGTTGGCGCCGAGCGGCCCGCCCGCGCCGGTCACCAGCACCGCCTCGCGATCGGCGGTCATCGGAGCGCCTCGCCGAGAAGGCCGAGCGCGTTGTCGCTCAGGATCCGCTGGCGCTGGTCGTCGGTGAGTCGCATGCCGCGCACCTGACCGATGTACATGAGCGGGTGGGCCAGGTTGAAGTCGGAGCCCATGAGGTAGCGATCGGCGCCGATGAGCGCGACGTTCCGCTCGATCACCCAGTGCTCGCGCAGGCCGGCGAGGTCGAACCAGACGTTGTCGACGCCCTCGGCGCGGACCATCTCGGCGGCGCCGGTCGCCAGCGGTGGCGTGTCGCCGCCGGCGTGGGCGAGGAGGAACCGGGCGCGCGGGTGGCGGCGCGCCGCCTCGATCGCGAACCGGTAGCTCGCCATCTCCTGCCACCGCCCGCAGTGGACCACCACCACCATGCCGCGCGCCTCGGCCAGCTCGAGGGCGGGCGCGAACCCCTCGCCGGTCACGCGCTGGCGCGACAGCGACGGGTGGATCTTGAGACCGGTCACCCGATCGCGGTTCGCCTCCACCCAGTCGAGGTCGGCCCGGCCCGGCTCGCCGCCGTCGACCGGCCGGACCCAGGCGAAGAACCAGAGCGCGAAGCCGCGCCCGGCCGCGGCCGACGCCTCGGCCAGGAGGCCGGCGTTGTCGCACCGGTCGGTCGGCATGATCGCCGCGCCGGACACCCCGGCGCCGTCCATGACGGCGAGCGTCTCGTCGAGCGAGGCCCCGCGGCCGAGAAAATCGGTGTGGCTCCACTGGCCCACGTGAACGTGGGCGTCGATCACTCTCACGCGTCCCCCCGTGTCTTCACCGGCCCCCGCCGGCGCTGCCGGATCTCCGGCGGCTACTCGCCGGTCGGCGACGGCGCCGGCAGCTGCCCGGTCAGGTCCTTGATCGCCTTCATCGTCTCGCCCGGCTGGATCTCGACGAAGAAGCTCTCCTTCAGCGCGAACTCGTCGTTGATGAGAGTGACCTTGTGGCGGCCCGGCGCCAGCGGCATGCCCACCTGCGGGGTCTTCAACCCGGTGTCTCGGCCGTCGATGAAGATGCGGCAGGGCGGCTTGGCCATGAGGCCGAGCGCGCCGTCAGGCTGCGGTGCCGCCGCCGGCTTCGGCTTGCGCTCCGGCGCGGCGGCCGGCGCCTGCCCGCTCGGGGCCGGGCGGCCCCCGCCCGAGCGCTCGAGCACCGCCGCAACCGCGATCTCGCTCCCGCCGGTCATCGCCACCGCGCGGGTGGCCGGCTCGTAACCATCGCGGCGGAACACCGCCTCGTAGCGCTTGCGCGGGTCGAGCACCACCGCCACCGGGGTAGCGCCGAGCGCGCGCTTCTCGCCGTCCACCATGAGGGTGACCCGCGCCCCGGACGGCTCGCTCGAGAACTTGCCGACCACCTGCATGGCGTCGAGCTTCACCACCACGCGCTGGGCCTGCCCGCGCGCGACCCGCACCGCCTGCGACTTGTTGAAGAAGCCGGCCGGCCCCTCGAGCTCGACCAGGTGATCGCCCTCGACCAGGTTGCGGATCTGGAGCGGCGCCTTGCCGATCGGCCGGCCGTCCAGCTTCACCACCACACCGGCCGGGTCGACGATCAGATCGAAGCCGCTGGCCGGGTCGACCGAGACGGTGCCCGGAGCCGGACCCGAGGCGGCCGCCGGAGCGGTGCCCGCGGCGGCGGGGGGCGAGGCGGTCGCGCCGGCGGGAGGAGCGGCCGCGGATCCCGCGGGCGGAGCGGTCGATGCGGAGCCCGGCGTGCCAGCCACGGCAGCGCCAGCCGCGGTAGTGCCAGCCGCGGCCGTGCCGGCCGCCGGAGCGGTCGATCCAGCGCCCGGCGATCCATCCCCCGACGATCCAGCCGCCGCGGTCGCCGACGGATTCGCCCGCCGCGAGCTCGATCCCCCGCGACTGGTCACCAGGTAGACCGCCACCGCGATCGAGATCCCGACCGCCGCGGTCACCGCGACCTGCAAGAGGGTGCTGCGCCGGATGTGATGGCCGATCTCGAACACGCCGGCAAGCCGGCTGCGCCCGTGCCGGTGCGCGTCCAGGAACGAGCTGCCGAACGAGAGCGGCTCGGCGGTGGCGGCGCCGTACATCGGCTGCGCCCGCGATCGAGCCAGCGCGGCCAGCTCGACCACCGCCGACGGATCCTCGACCACCGGCGCCTGCCCGTACGGGGTGGGCTCGGTGTCCGGGGCAGCCGCCTCTTCCGCCTCGACCTCGGGGACCGGCGACGACGAGCCGTCGGCAAAGGCGCTGCCCGGGTGCCCGCCGTTTCGCGCGCGCGGCGCGATGCTGTTGGGCGGCGGCCACGAACGCGCGGTTCGCGCCGGCGAGGCCACGTCAGAGCCCTCCGGCTGCTGCACCGGCTGGGCCGCGGATCGAGTCGGCCGCCTGCCCGGGGCGAACCCGCTGTCGGCCTGCCCGGCCGCGGCCTCCGCGACGGCCGCCGCGGCCGCGGGCATGCCCGCCTCCGAGCGAGCTCGCCCGGCCTTGAGCTCTTCCTTGTCGGTGTAGATCGCCGTCTCGAGCTCGTCGTCGTCCCACTCGAGCGGCTCCTGCGCCCCGACCGCCGGCATGCGCGGCCCCGACGCGGCCGGGCCCGACGCGGCGGCGGCGGCGGCCGCGGCAGCCTGTGCCGCCATCGTCGCGCTGCGCCGTCCGTTGGGCGGCGGCACCAGCTGCTGGACCGGCTGCGGCTGCGGCTGCGACGCGTGCACGCCCTGCCCCGCGCCACCGGGCGGCGGCACCACCGGCATCGACAGCGTCCGCCGCACCGGCGGCGCGGCCGGCGGCACGGTGCGCGGCCGGCCGGTCACCGACGGCGCCACGCTCTCCGGCGGCGTCATGTGGCGGAACGACTCCAGCTTGGCCGACTCTTCCTCGATCTCGGCGGCGAAGGTGGTCTTCATCCACCCGGCCAGATCCTTGCGCGAGTAGAACTCGCCGGCCGTGTACACGAACGCCTGCAGCTCGTCGTGCAGGTCGATCGCGTTGTGGTAGCGCTCCTCGGCGTCCTTGGCCAGCGCCTTCAAGACGATGCGCTCGAGCTCGTCCGGGATGCGCCGGTTGTAGGTGCTGGGCGGCAGGATCTCGACGTTGCGGACCTTCTCGAGGGTCGAGAAGTCGGACTCGCCGACGAACAGCCGCTCGCCGGTCAGGAGCTCGTAGAGCACGATGCCGCACGAGAACACGTCGGAGCGGCGGTCGATCGGCAGGCCGCGCACCTGCTCCGGCGACATGTAGCCGAACTTGCCCTTCAGGATGCCAGCCTGGGTCTTCGAGCCCTTGCCAGCCGCCTTGGCGATGCCGAAGTCGATGAGCTTGACCTCACCCTCGAACGAGACGATCAGGTTCTGCGGGCTGACGTCGCGGTGGACCAGGTTGAGCTCGCGCCCGGTCGGGTCGCGCTTGTTGTGCGCGTAGTCGAGCCCCTCGCACACCTTCATGATGATGAAGCAGGCCTGGGCGATCGGCATCGGCTCGCCCGACGTGCCCTCCGGGCCCTTGCCGCCCGGGCGCTGTCGGCAGCGGTCGAAGATCGCGCGCAGGTCGCGCCCGTGGATGTGCTCGAGGGCGATGTAGTAGTCGGTGTCGACCACGCCGAGATCGAAGATCTGGGCGATGTTGGCGTGGTTGAGCTGGACGGCGATCTTCGCCTCGTCGATGAACATGCGGATGAAGTCCTTGTCCTCCGCGATGTTCGGGAGGATCCGCTTCACCGCCACCAGCCGCTCGAAGCCCTCGACCCCGAAGGCCTTGGCCCGGAACACCTCGGCCATGCCGCCGACGTTGATCCGTTCCAGGAGGTAATACTTTCCGAACGGGATGGGCTTTCTCATGGTGGATTTCGCGTACCGATCGAGATCAGCGTTGCATAGCGATCGGGAAAAAATAAAGCAAGAGTGCTGACCAAACCAGAGGAAACCATTGACATGGCTAGACGACTGGCCACTGCGTCGTCGAGAACACGCTGAATACGTCCGCGTGCGCTCCGTGCGCGATCCGGGCGGGGGCGGCCGCGCCGGCGCCGCGCCGCCTACTGCTGGGCAAGCGCCTGGGCCGGGGCCATGCGCGCCGCCTTGCGCGCCGGCAGGAACCCGCCCAGGAGGCAGAACAGGACCGAGAAGACCAGCCCACCGGCGAGGATCCACCACTCGAAGGCGAAGAACGACGCCGGCTGGAACGGCAGGTCGGGCAGGAACTGGCGGGCGAGCAGGTTGACCGCGGTGCCGGTCGCCACCGCCGCGCCCATCCCGACCACGCCGGCGACCAGCCCGATGAGCGCCGCCTCGCCGAGGAACACGCCGCGGATGTCGGCCTGGCTGGCTCCGAGCGCGCGCAGAAGGCCGATCTCGCGCCGGCGCTCGCTCACCTGCATGAAGAAGTTGTGGGCGATGTTGATCGCCGAGATCGTCACGATGCAGAACGAGATGAGCAGGAAGAACAGCGTCACCACGAAGATGACGGTGGCGAACTGCTGCCCCTGCGAGTCCTGGAGCCGCAGGCCGAGCTGCTTCTCGACCCAGCTCGCGAACGGGCCGACCTGGTCCTTGCCGTCGAGCTGGACGACGATCGACGAGTAGGTCGACGCCGCCTCGTCGCCCAGGTACTCGCGGTTCCACCGCTCCACGTAGCCGATCGGCACGGTCACCCCGATCGGGATCGCCTTGTCGCTGATGCCGAGCAGGACGCCCTCGATCCGGCGCGGCGGCCCGCGCAGGGTGCTGGTGGTCGCCTCGATCATCGTGGCGCCCAGGTCGAGGTGGAGGCGCATCTTGCTGAGCCCGCCGCGCTGGACGATGAACTCCTCCATCGCGCCGATGACCGGCAGCCCGCGCGACTTGGCGAACTGCGTGTTGTAGATCTCGACCAGCTTGCGCGAGACCAGCATCGGCACGCGGTGGTGACAGGTGTTGTTGCGCGTGTCGCAGTAGTTGAGGTCGGGGCAGAAGAGCTTGGGCGCCGGGCCGCACTGGACCGCCGGCTTGCCCTTCTCCTCGGCCTCGTAGTCGCGGAACAGCGCCCCCTGCGGCTCGTCGGCCAGGTAGGTCGGGTTGATGCCGTCGCCGACCACGTCGAACTTGAGCTTGGTGTCCTGGTACCACCACACGCCGAGCGCCGGGAACGCGATCGACATGCGCGGGACCACCGCGCGCACGCCGTCGTGCTCGCGGATCTTGGCGGCCACCGCGTCGTTGAGGTCGGCCTGCGACTCCATGCCGAGCGAGCCGATGAGCGAGGTGCGCGGGGCGATCACCTCGACCTGATCGATCGGGAACAGCTCCAGCACCCAGCCGCGCACGCCCATCGAGAGGGCCAGGAAGAAGATGAAGGCGGCGATGCCGACCACGATGCCGAACGCGGACAGGGCGAAGTGCCGCCGGTTGCGGATCGCGTTGTGGCCGACCAGGCGGGCCAGACGACCGGGCGACATCATGCCGAGCGCTCCTCCGCACGGGCCTCGGCCTGACCGTCGCCATCCAGGATGCACCCGTCGCTGATGCGGATGACCCGCCCGGCGGTGCTCGACACCCGCTCCTCGTGAGTGACGATGAGGAGCGTCACCCCGTCCTTGCGGTTGATGTCGGTGAAGAGCTCGATGACCTCGCGCCCGGTGTCGGTGTCGAGGTTGCCGGTCGGCTCGTCGCACAGGAGCAGCTCGGGGCTGTGGAACAGGGCCCGCGCGATCGCGACCCGCTGCTTCTGCCCGCCGGACAGCTCCGACGGCCGACGGTGGGCCAGCTCGGTCAGCCCGACCCGGTCGAGGACCGCCCTGCCGCGCTCGATCGCGCCCCTGGGCCCGCCCCGGGTCTCGCGCGCGAACGACGCGGGCAGGATCACGTTGGCCAGGCAGTCCATGTGATCGAGCAGGTTGAAGAACTGGAAGACGAAGCCGATCCGGTCGTTGCGCAGGCGGGAGAGCGCCGCGTCGCGCGCCACCGCGTAGTCGACCCCGAGCACCTCGACCCCGCCGGAGTCGGCGTCGTCGAGCCCGCCCACGATGTTGAGCAGAGTGGACTTGCCGGAGCCGGACTGGCCGACCAGCGCGACCACCTCACCGGACTGGACCTCGAGCGAGACGCCGCGCAGGACCGGGGTGCGCCCCGCCCCGCTGCCGTACGCCTTGTGCACGTCCCGCAGGCGGACCACCGGGTTCGGGGACTGGATCGCCACGGCCGAGCGACCCTACCACAAGGCCGTCCGGCGGACGCGCGCCGGCCCGGTCACCCCCGTCCCGCCGCGCTGGCGGACTCGCATGCGGGCGAAAACTGCGACCGAATCGCCGTCCATCGCCGCGGCGATCGACAGCGCGTCGTAGCGCGCGAGGCGATCGGCGAGCGCGCGTCCGGCGGCGCTCGCGGCGCGCCCGGCCACCGCGTCGAACCCGGTGGCGAGGAGGTCGGACAGGTTGGCCAGGCGCGGCGGGCGCAGCGCGAGGCGGGCCAGCTCCTGGGCGACGGCCGGGCGGTCGCCGGGGCCGAGCACGACGCCGATGACGCCGTCGCCGATCGCCAGGGTGAAGCGATCGGCGTCGAGCCGGTACACCAGCGTCGGCAGCCCGGGCACCGAGAGCACCTTCACCTCTTGGCCGGCGACGCGGCGGGTCCGCTCGAACAGCGAGCGGGCCGGGATCGACTCGAGCTGGGCCTCGATGAGGGCCGGGTCGGTCAGGACCAGGTGGACCGCGCCGGCCCCCGACAGACCGTCCGGGTCGAGCTCGGTGGCGGCGACGTGCCACGCGCGCGGGCCGGCGAAGCCGGTGGCGGCGAGCACCGGGTCGCCGATCGGACGATCGAGCCCGGGACAGTCGAGGGCGGCGCGCGCGCGCTCGAGCAGGCGGAGATCGATCGACCAGTCGACCGAGATCGCCGCGCCGGCGCGGTACGCGGCGTAGCCGGGAGGCGGAGGCGGCGCGATCGAGGCGCGCAGGTCGCGCGCGGCCGCCGGCGCGAGATCGAGCCCGGCCCAGGCGTCCACGCCGCCCGGCGAGACCTCGGCGGCCCAGACCAGCTGCGGCGCGGCCGCGGCGGCGCGCCCGGCGCAGTCGGCCATGCCGGGCGGCGTCCCGTCCTGGGCGGCCAGCTCGCGGCCGAGCGGGCCGGTGCGGACCATGCCGATGAGGTCGGGCGTCGCGGCGGCCCCGCCATCGGCGCCGCCGGCGCGGAGGGCCTCGGCGCCGCGCTCCGCGGCCGCCGCCATGAGCGCGTCGCCGCCGAGGCTGGCGCCGTCGGCCGCCGCGAGGACGTCGTCGAGCCAGCCGAGGTCGCCGGCGCCGCCCTGCCCGACCAGGTGGACGATCAGCCACCCGTCGAGCGCCACCGAGGCGACCTCCCACCCGCCGAGCGACCACGACGCGATCTGATGGCCGCGGTGCGAGGCCGCGCCCGCGCCAGCGTCCCCGTCGCGGTGCTGGTCGAGGAAGCCGCGCAGCCGGCCGTCGTCGGCCACCCGGACGATCGCGGTCGGCGATCCGCGCTGGCCGAACACCGCCGCGCTCGCGTCCGGGTCGATGCCGGCCGCGGCCAGGTCGATCCCGGACAGCGCCTCGCCGAACGCCGCGCGCGTCGCCTGATCCGATCCGCTGGCGGCGAGCTCGGCCATCGACGCCAGCCCGGCCAGCTCGCCGAGCGCGATCACCCCGTCACCGGCGCGCCGGGCGGCCGCGGCGTAGCTGACCCCGGCCGGCACCCGGCCGAGCACTGGATAGGCATGCTCGAGCGCGCCGCCGCCGCCGCCGCCCCCGCCGCCGCGCACGCTGCGCGAGCCGCACCCGGTCGACAGCAGCGCGGTGACGGCCAGCGCGATGGCGCAGCCGATCATCCGGCGCGCCGACGGCGCGGGCCGGACCCTCACCGGCTTCAATACTCGACCTCGCCGATGAACAGGTACGCGCTGCGCGAGCCGGGCGGACCGACCAGCCGCACGCCGCGCGCGCCACCCGACGAGATCGGAAAGACCGTGGAGGTACGCTCGAGCGGCGCGCCGGCCTGGTCGAAGAACGCGCCGATCACGACCGCCGAGCCGTCGCGCGCCGCGGTGTTGACGATGTTGCCGGCCGCCACCGCGCGGTCCTGGTCCAGCACCACGTTGCCGTCCTTGACCGCGAACGGCGGCGCGTAGCGGACCGGCATGGCGCCGGCCAGCTCGACGTGGGCGGCGCTCGCCTGCGGTCGCGCAGCCCGCGCGGCGTCGACCAGCGCGAACAGCCGCGAGCCCCCGGCCGGGATGCGCAGCGACTCGCGGGCCAGCGGCCAGGCCGCGGCGCCGGCCTCGGCGCGGAGCTCGCCGCCGAGCGTGACCATGAGATCCTGGTCGCCGCGGTTGCGCGCCTCGACCAGGGCGTAGGTTGCCTGGCCGCGCCACTTCCCCTCGCCGACCGATCCGGTCCGGATCGCCACCGCGTCGCCAGCGATCTCGATCGCGCGGGGATCCACAGCCGGTCGCGCCGGCTCGCGGCAGCCCGCCACCGCCGCCGCCTGGGCGACCATCATCAGGGCCAGCGCTGTTCGCCGCACCCTCATCATTCTCTACGAGGCGCGCAGCGCCTGGTAATGGCGAAGCAGATCGCGGACCGGACGCGACAGCGCGACCGTGTCGTCACCGGCCTGGCCTGCCGCCGCGGCACCTTGTGCTGCGTCGGGCGCGGCCTTGCTCGCCCGGTTCGCCGCCGGCTTCGCCACCAGCATCGGTGACACCATCGGCAGCTGGCCGAGCGCGTGCGCCAGCGCGGCCAGCCGCTCGCCCAGCTGGGTCCGCTTGTCGATGATGACCCGGTACTGGCCCTTCACCCGGCACAGCCCGCCGCTGCCGACCGTGGCCGCCAGCGCCTCGTAGGTCACCTTGACGGCGAGCCGGGCGGCGACCGCCTCGAGCTCCTCGAGCATGGCTTCTTGAGTCAAATCGGTGCTCCTTGCCCCTTCGGGCCCGTCGAGCCTAGCAGCTGGCGATCCGGGCCGCCAGGCGAGCGACCCGCGCCCAGCGCGCCGGGATCGCCCGGGATCGCGCGAGATCGGCCCGCACGAGCCGATCCGTCAGGGGACCGGTCCGCGCGCCGGGAACTCGCACACGAACAGCGCGCCGCCCCACTCGGAGGTCGCGACGTGCACCCGTCCGCGGTGCTGCTCGACGATGTTGCGGACGATCGAGAGCCCCAGCCCGGTGCCGCTGCCGTCGGTCTTGGTGGTGAAGAACGGCTCGAACACCCGCTCGCGCTCCGGCTCCGGCACGCCCGGGCCGCTGTCGGCCACCGACACCGCCACCTGATCCTCGCCGGCCAGGTGAGTGCGCACCGCCACCCGCCCCTCGCCGCCGCACGCCTGCACCGCGTTGGTGACCAGGTTGATGACCACCTGCTCGAGCTGGCCCGGCACCGCCTGCACCGGCGGCAGCTCCTCGTCCAGCTGCTCCTCGAGGCTCACGTGCGCCCGCTCGAACAGGTGCTCGCAGAACGACAGCGACTGGCGCACCACGTTCGACAGCGACACCACCTCGGGCCGGCTGCCGGCCGGCTTGGCGTACTGGACCAGGTCGCGCGCGAAGGTGAGGATGCGCTGGGCCCCGGCCGCGATGCGCTGCAGCTTGTCGATGTCGCCCTGCTCGACAGGGCCGCCGGCGCGCGCCTTGTGCTCGGCCTTGCGCAGGAGGTACTCGGCGTAGACCGTGATCGAGGTGAGCGGGTTGTTGAGCTCGTGCACCACGCCGGCGGCCAGCTGGCCGAGGGTGGCCAGCTTCTCGGCCTGGATGACCTGGTTCTGCAGCTCGCTCAGGCGGGTCTGATCCTGGCCGACCGCGACCACCGCCTGGATGCCGCCACGCGATCCGATCGCCGCCATGCTCCACACCGTGCGCACCCGCGACCCCGCCTTGGTGGCGAGCTGGATCTCGATGATCTCGCCGCTCCCCCCGGTCAGCGCGCGGAGGACCATGTGGCTGAGCCGGCCGCGCTCCTCGGGCGGCAGCCAGTCGCGCAGGTCGCGGCCCATGAGCTCGCCCTGCGAGTAGCCGGTCAGCCGGCACAGCGCCTGGTTGCACAGCGTGATGCGCCAGTGGCGGTCGACCCCGAGGATGAGCGCGTTGGCGTGCTCGATGAGCTTCGACTGGTAGTCGCGCAGGAGCGTCGTCTCGCGGTGCAGGCGCTCGTTGCGCAGCGCGACCGAAAGGTGGTTCGCGATCGGCAGGACCAGGTGCTCGTCGGCCGCCGAGTTGTCGGTGCCGAGCGGGTAGCCGACGTCGAGGACGCCATAGAGCTCGCCGGAGGCGACCAGCGGCACCGCGAAGCCGGCCGCGACGCCCGGGAACGGCGACTCCCACCGATCGGACAGGCGGATGCGCGCGCTCTGGGCCAGGGCGCGCTTCAACCGGGTCTTGGTGGTGGACGAGCGCTTGAGCGTGATGCGCTCGCGGTCGAACCCGCTCCTCACCTCGCACTGGGCGGCGTAGACGTGGGCGGTGTCGGGCGAGCGCAGGTCGAGCACGCGCACCACCAGGTAGCGCTGCGGGAACAGATCGACCAGCAGCCGCCGGAACCGCGCGACGATCTGCTCCTCGCTCATCTCGAGGTGGACCTCGCGGCCGAGGGCGAGGACGCCGTGCAGCATCTCCTCGGCGCTCGGGATGCGGAACCCGCCGCCCATCTCGCCCCGTTCGCCGCCGCGGATCATGCGGCTCGCGCTCCGATCGCCGGATTCATCCACATCCTGCGCGCGAGGTTGGTCATGGAATGGACTGGACCTCAACCGGTCGGATCGTTCGATTGCTTGCGGAGGACTTCGTCCGCGGATCGGACCAGGCCGGCCGCGTCCTCGCCGCCGAGCCCGCTCGTCTCCTCGAGCTGGAACTCGCCGGTGCCTTCGCGCCCGGGGACGCGCTCGCCGTCGTCGGTGGCCGAACGCGGGCCGGCGCCGCGGCCGTCGATGACCTCGCCCTCGTCCACCACGAGGTCCACGCTGTCGTCGTCGTCGACCGGATGGGGCGCGGCGTCCTCGCGCTCGCCGGGTGCCGCGTCGTGCTCGCGCTCGTGCTCGGGCCGGGCGGGCGCCGCCGCATCGACAGTGGCCGCCGCGTCGGCGTCGGCGTCGGCATCCAGGTCCAGGTCGCGGCCGCGGTCCCCGCCTCCGCCGCCGGCCTCGATCGGCGCGGGGATCGGCGGTGGCTCCGACTCTCGAGTCGCCAGCCGCAGGCCCGGCCGCCGGCTGACGATGAGGTGCTGGGCGGTGATCTCCTCCTCGACCGGCTCGATGAGCGCATCCAGCCCGAGCGGCTCGCTCGAGCCGCCCAGGCCGCTGGTCATGTCGGCCAGCACGATCTCCTCGAGCGACGGCGTCGGATCGCCGTCGGACACCTGCAGGACGTCGGCCACCTGGGTCACCTCGCCCAGCTCCGGGACCTCGCCGCTCTCCTCGCCCGCGTCGATGGCGTCGAGGGCGTGCTCGTCGAGGTGCTCGTCCAGGTGCTTGCTGAGCTGGATGTCGGGGCTCGATCCGGCCGAGGCGTCCAGATCCATGATGCTGGCCGAGCCGACGTACTGCTTGGTCTCGTAGCGGGTGATGCGGCCGATGTTGCGCACGATATCGGCCATGCGGGCCGCCTCGCGCTGGATGATCTGCACCGCGCGCAGGTGGGGAGCGTCCCGCTCGCTCTGCCGCTCGATCAGCTGGCCGTAGCCGAGGATCGACGTGAGCGGCTGGTTGAGCTCGTGCGCCGCTGCGCCGGCCAGCTGGGCCACCATCGCCTGGCGCTCCTGCATCTCGAGCTGCTCCTGCACGTCGCGCAGGCGCTCCTCCATGCGCAGGCGGTCGCGCAGGTCGTTGATGATGCCGACGGTGGCCGCCTCGTGCCCGTTCTCGTACAGGATCGACGCGGTCATGTTGACCGGGACCAGCTCGCCGGTCTGGCTGCGCACCTCGAGGCGGGTCTGCTCGAGGCGGCCGACCCCGCCGTGCTCCGGCGACCGCAGCATCTGCATGACCTGCTGCGCGGTGCCGGTCGGGTAGAGATCGCCGACCAGGAGGTGCCCGATCACCTCCTCGGCCCGCTGGCCGAAGATCCGCTCGGCGCCCGGGTTGAACAGGATGATGTGGCCCTGCATGTCGGCCGCGACGATCGCGTCCACCGCCGAGTCGATCAGCCGCTCGAGGAAATCCTTGGTCTGCTGCAGCTCACCCTCGAGGGCGCGCTCGGCGGTGACGTCGCGGAACGACAGGATGACCGCGCCGCTCTTGGCCAGCACCGTCGAGGTCGTCACCGACACGCAGATCGGCTCGCCGCTGGTGGTGGACAGATCGAGGTCGAACGCCTCGAGGTTGGTCCCCCCCAGCACGCTGTTGATGACCTCCTCGACCGGCGCGCGCTGCTCGGGCGGGACCAG
>DATHKR010000190.1:0-2083 GCA_035489015.1 Kofleriaceae bacterium
AGGCGATCGAGACCACGCTGGAAGAGGTCGCGGCACGTGCCCCCGGCACGACGCTCGTCATGTCGTTCATGCTGCCGATCGAGCTCGCGGAGCCCGAGGTGCGTGTCGCGGTCGAGCGCGCGGCGGAGGGCGCACGAGCCAGCGGCACGCCCTTCATCAGCTTCTTCACCCCGACCGAGATCCTCGCGCTCGCCCGCCAGGCCGGCTTTCGAGACGCCCAGCACGTGTCCGCAGCCGATCTCACCCGGCGCTACTTCGCCGGCAGAACGGACGGCCTCCGTCCGCCGAACAACTGTGAAGAGCTGCTGATCGCGACGACGTAGCCATCAAGGGTGGACCGCGCCGGCCGCGGTGACGATCAGCCGCGCTGCCACGGTGTGGCGACCGAGTACTCCGGCACCGCGGTCGGCGACGTGCGGGCGACCTTGATCAGCTGGCGGCGCCGCAGGTGAGCCACCGCCCGCTGGACCGCGCGCTTCGACAAGCCGGTGCGGTCGGTCAGCATCTGATAGCTGAAGAACGCGCTCTTGCGGCCGACCCCGCGGGTCATGGCGTAGAGCCACAGGTAGAGCACGAACGAGGACGGCCGCTTGTCGTGCCCGACCAGATCCGGCAGGAGGACGTCCACCACGTGCGGGTCGATCGCCAGCCGCGTCATCCGCTATAGTATCCGTGACTATAGCCAGTATGGCTATAGTCGATGTGGCGGCGCATCGCGATCGATACACAGGTCCGCCCTTCGCGCGGCGCTCGCTCCATGCCATAGGAGGTGAAACATCCAGAACAGGAGAGGACGCCATGCTGAAGAGAGTCAAGTTCGTCGGTATCGCAGTGAGCGATCAGGACCGCGCGCTCGAGTTCTGGACCAGCAAGATGGGCTGCCAGGTGGCCACCGATCAGCCGATGGGCAACGGCCAGCGATGGATCGAGATCCGCATCCCGGGCGGCCAGACCGGCCTCGCGCTCTTCACGCCGCCGGGCGAGGAGCACCGGATCGGCACGTTCCACAGCATCTCGTTCGCCTGCGACGACGTCGAGAAGACCCACGCCGCGCTGGTCGAGCGCGGCGTCGAGTTCGTCCAGCCGCCAAGGAAGGAGTCGTGGGGCACCTCCGCCGTCTTCAAGGACCCGGACGGCAACACGTTCGTCCTCGGCTCGTGATGACGCCGACCCTGAAAAAGCTGCGCTACAAGCCCGGCATGCGGGTCGCCGTCACCGGCGCGCCGGCCGGCTTCGAGGCGGAGCTGTCGCGAGCAGGTGTCACTCGCGGCCGCCGGGACCTCGACCTCGTCCAGGCCTTCTTCACCCGCAAGTCCGATCTCGAGCGCGCCCTGCCGCGCCTCCGCACCTCGCTCGGCCCGCGCGGCATCCTCTGGCTCTGCTACCCCAAGGGAAAGACGCTAGGCACCGACCTCGACCGCGATGTGGTCCGCGCCTCGGCGGAAAAAGCCGGCCTCACCACCCTGTCGCTGGTCGCCGTCGACGAGGTGTGGAGCGCCCTCCGCGTGAAGCCGAGCTGAGCCGAACCGCGGAGAGCGCGTGCGGCGCGAGTCGCTCGTACGACTCGTCCAGCGACACAGACCGTCGGCAAATCGCCCGAGCAACTGTACGGGCCCGGGCTGGACTGGCTGACGAGAGGGGCGGTACGCGTCGGGCTGTTCGCCTCCTCCGTCCATGTTCCATCGCTGGGAGGTGCCCGGATCGCCTTCCGTGGGCGGAACTCCGGCGTGCCGCACAGTGTTCCGTGCTTGTCCGGCTCATCGCGCAGACAACCTGTCGACTGTGGCGTTCGTTTCGAACGCACCGGCCAAATGCGGCACTCTCGCGATCGGCCCGGGTTCCCCACGGTCTCGGGCGCACGCCGCCGCCGGCCCGAGCGGCTCATCGCTTGCAACGGTCGCCAGGGCGGTTTGCTGTCGGGCCTGAATTCGACCTCGACAAGGGTGGGCTTGATCCACTCCCGTGGCCGGTTTGCTTACGCCGCCATCAGCTCGATGGGGGTGCGGTAGTGCTTCTCGTGTTCCGCCGGGCTCCGGTAGGCGATCGACGAATGGCGTCGGCGCTGGTTGTAGAAGACCTCGAT
>DATHKR010000191.1:0-13013 GCA_035489015.1 Kofleriaceae bacterium
ATCCACCGCCACACCCGGCGGCGACGAGCAGGCACAGGCACGCCGCGCCAACAGTCGGCCCGGCAGCGGCAAGATGTGGGGCAGGACCATGGCACCCGACCCCACCGCGATCTCGCAGGGCGACATCCTTCAGCACGCTGAATGGGTGCGCCGGCTGGCGCTCGCCCTGGTCCGCAACCCAGACGACGCCGATGAGCTGGCGCAGGAGACCTGGGAGGCGGCGCTGTCCCGGCCGCCGCGCGAATCCGGGCCGCTGCGCCCGTGGCTGGCCGGCGTGGCGCGCAACCTCGCGCGCATGCGCGCCCGCTCGTCCGGACGCCGGACGCGCCGCGAGGAGTCGGCGGTGGGGCCCGAGCCGGCGCCGTCGCCCGAGGAGCTGGTCGCCCGGGTCGAGATGCAGCAGCAGGTCGTGCGCCGCGTGCTCGATCTGGACGAGCCGTTCCGGTCGACGCTGCTGCTCCGCTATTGCGAAGGTTGCTCGGCCGCCGAGATCGCGCGGCGGCAAGAGGTGCCCGCGGGCACCGTGCGCTGGCGCCTCAAGCGCGGCCTGGACGATCTGCGCCGGCAGCTGGACGACTCCCATCAGGGCGATCGCAAGCGCTGGGCGCTCCTGCTCGCGCCCATGTCCGGCACCGCGATCGGGCCGCATTCCCCCGCCCCGGCCCCCGCCGGCGGCTCGACGCTCCGGGGAATCATCGCCATGAAGACCACCTACAAGATCGGCCTCGTCGTCATCGTCGCCCTGCTCGCCGTCCTCGGCCATCAGTATGTCAAACGCGACAAGGGCGAGAGCCCCGCCGCCACCGGCGCAGCGCCGGCGCCGGCGCCGAACCAGCCGGCCGCCATGCCCACCCCGCGCGTCGGCGCCGAACGGGTGACCCGCGAGGACGACCCCACCGGTGCCCTGCGCCTGGAAGGTCAGGTGATCAGCTCCGACGAGAGCCCGGTCGGCGGCGCCATCGTCGCGATCGACACCAACCCGCCGCGCATCGTGACCAGCGAGGCCGATGGCTCGTTCGCGTTCGATCACCTGATCGGCCGCGACTACAAGCTCGAAGCGCGCGCCGACGACGGCTACGCCGGCCCCGTGCACCTGCGCCTGGCCGAGGACACCGAGCCGGTGATCCTGCGCGTCGGGCCCGGCGCGTCGGTCACCGTCGAGGTGCGCGATGCCGACTCGGGCGATCCGATCGCGGGCGCCGTGGTCGAGCTGCGGTCGACGCTGTCGTGGACGGCGACCACCGGCGACGACGGCGTCGCCCGGCTGAAAGGCGTCGGCGGCTCCGGCTTTGACATGTCGCTGAAGGTGGCCGCGCCCGGCTACGCCCCGGAGCTACGCCGCGTCTCGCCCAGCCCCGGCGACGATCGGCGCGAGCTGATGACGCTGCACCGCGGCGCCAGCGTCTCCGGTCGGGCGGTCTCCACCGACGGTGTGCCGATCGCGGGCGCGCGCGTGCTGGCGGTGTCGACCTCGGAGCCGTTCCCGCTGGCCGAACCCCGCCGCGACGGCGTGATCACGGGGAAGCACGGCGAGTGGTCGGTCGCCTCGGTAGCGCCCGGCTCGTACCGCTTCGTCCTGGCGCACCCCGACTACGAGCCGGCGACGACCGCAATTGTCGTGGTCGACGGAGCCACCCCGCGCACCGGCATCGAGATCCGCGCCGCCGCCGGCGGCGAGGTTCGTGGCACCGTGACCTCGGCCAGCGGCGTCCCGGTGGTGGCGGCCGACGTGTGTGTCGTCGCCAGCGGCAGCGTCGAGTGGCGCACCGCGCGCCAGGCGTTCACGGACGCCGACGGCAACTACGTCATCCACGGCCTGCCCCGCCGCCGCGCGCAGGTGGTGGCGACGCATGCTTCCGGTGCCTCGGATCTGGTCGATGTCGATCTGACCGACGCGGCCAGGGCGACCGCCAACCTGACCCTGTCGATCGACGGCTCCATCGACGGCACCGTGGTGACCGGCAGCGGCGAGCCGGTGCCCGAGGCGCAGGTGGTGGCCGAGCCGGACTGGAGCGGCAACGCCGGCGAGCGCGAGCGCTGGGGGGTGCGCGGCGACCAGTACCGCATCGCCGATGCGGGCGGGAGATTCCACATCGGCGGGCTGCCAGCCGGGAGCTACCGCGTGCGCGCCGCGCGGCCCGGAACATCGGAGTCGATGCTGTGGACCCAGGTCGGCCAGGTCGTCCCGGCCGGCACGACCGGGCTGAAGCTGGCGGTCTCGTCGCCGGGCACGGTCAAGGGCCGCGTGCTCCATGACGACGGCAATCCACCGCCGGCGTTCACCGTGGCCGTCGGCTACGGCACGCCGATGCCGTTCGCCACCGCCGGCGGTCACTTCTCCATCGACGTCCCGGGGGGCGCCTTCAACCTGGCGATCTCGGGACCGACGTTCATCCGCAAGCTGGTTGCGATCGACGTCGAGGACGGCGGCAGCAAGGACCTCGGCACCGTCACGGTGAAGCGTGGCCGCTCGATCAGCGGCCGGGTGCTCGATGCGTCGGGCGTGCCGGTCGCCGCTGCCACCGTCGCGGCGGGCCTGCTGCTCACCGGCGACGGCCAGAAGCTGTACATCGACGGCGAGAGCGTCGGCGCGCAAGAGACCAGGACCGACGACCAGGGTCACTTCCTGATGAGCGGGTTCCCGCCCGCGTCGATCACGGTGACCGCGGGCAAGGACGGGGTCGGCCGCTCGCAGTCGCTGTCGATCCCGAGCGGGGCGAGCAGCGCCGAGGTCGATCTGGTGCTCGCCGCGACCGGGTCCGTATCCGGCACCGCACGCCTGGACGGCACGCCGCTGGCCGAGACGATCATCATCGCCAGCCCGGCCAACGGATCGTCATCGAACTTCTTCGTCACCACCGGGCCGGACGGCAGCTTCGCGCTCGACACCCTGACCCTGGGGCTGTACGCGATCACGCCGATCATCGGCGGCGGCGGCGACAAACACTTCCGCCGGGTCGACATCGTCGCCGGCCAGCGCGCGCAGGTCGACATCGACATCACGACGGGCCCGGGGTCGGTCGAGATCACGGTGAAGACCGACGCGGGCGAGCCAGTCCTGGCCTCGCAGGTGGCGGTGCTGGGTATGCGCGTGGACGCCCCGAACATGGCCGCGCTGCGCTACGGCGCCCTCCTGCCGTCGCTCCCAGCGGACGGGCCTCCCGTCCCGTTCTATACCCGCAAGACCCTCGGCGGACCCGCCCGCGTCGACCACATGAAACCCGGCACGTACACCGTCTGCGCGGTGCCGCTGCCCGGTGATCCGCGCGACCCCTTGGTCGCGCAGCAACTCCAGCAACAGGTGAACAGCCTGCCGATGAAGTGCACACCGGTGGACATCGGCGGCGGCGAGAAGGAGCTGACCATCACGGTCCCGGCGGCGTGGACCAAGCCGTCGGGGTAAATGTCTGCTGCGCGACCTCGCGCGCGTCTCACGGGACACGCCGAGCGTGCAGGGTCGGCGGTCGCGCTTCCGGGCATGCCGAATCAGCATGCCGGCGCAGCATGGTGCCGACGGGGCGATGCCCACTTGCAGCGAGAACCGGCTGGCCCGCGCTTTGCTCGGCAGCTCATCCGGTCTGCCCTGCGAAGAGGATGATTCTGATGACTCCGCGAGGAAGCGCGCTTCGATCGATCCTGGTCCCGTTGCTCTTGCTGTCGGCATGCATCGCCTCGGACGACGGGCAGCCGGATCGTCTGCGAGGGCTGGAGCAGCTGGGGCTCGAGGCCGGAGCGGAGGTGACCATGGAGGTCGGGGAGACGGGTGCGACGCGCGTCCTCTCCATGGCGCCTGGGTTCCCGGTGCCCGGCAACGAGGCCGATCCTGGTGCGGCGGCGCTGCGGTTCCTCGGCGACCACCGCGAGGCCTTCCTGCTCGACGAGGCCGAGGTGGCGAGCTTCGCGGTGGCGCGCGTCGACCGGGATGCCACGAGCGGCGTACGGCACGTGACGTTGCAGCGCCTGGTCGACAGGGACCCCGTGTTCCAGGGCGCGATCACCGTCCACATGACCGGGGCGAACGATGTGTTCACCGCGCTCGGCGACGATTTCTACCGGGTGACACCGCCGACGAACCGGAAGTCCCTGGCGCCGGCCGAGGCCGCGATCGCCGCCGCCCGCGCCTTTGGGCTCGCCGATGCCGACCTCACCGTCGTGTCGAGCGACCGGCAGCGCACGGTCCTGCGCTCGCCGCGCCTGGTGGATGACTGCCATATCACGCCGACGGTGTTCCAGGTCGCGCCGGACGATAGCCGCTTCGCCTATCAGGTGACTCTCGCCTGGAACGACGACGACGGGCAGCTGAACTACCGGCTCATCCTCGTCGACGCCGCGACCGGCGAGCTCCTTCACGATGTCGACCTGGTCGACACCTTCAGCGGCCGTGTGTTCACCGCGTCCCCCGGAGCGGTGCCGGCCGCCGATGGCCGCGTTCTCGTCTCGTTCGACGGCGACCCTGCGGCGTCGCCGCAGGGCTGGGTCGGCTCGGCGCGCAAGACCATCGGCAACAACGCCGTCGCTGCGACGGATCTCGACCACAACAACCTGGTGGGCGCGAACGAGACCCAGCCCGAGGCCGACGCCAGTGACTCGTTCGATTTCCCCTTCTCGTCGGCGGAGGACGCGGCAGCCTTCAAGGAGGCGTCGGTCGCGAACGCGTTCTACCTGGTCAACGACTGGCACGACAGGGCCTATCTCCTCGGCTTCACGGAGGCCGCGGGGAACTTCCAGACGAGCAACTTCGGCCTGGGCGGCGCGCAGAACGACGAGGTCCAGATCGATTCGCAGGATGGTTCGGGAATCAGCAACGCGAACTTCGCCACGCCGCCCGACGGGCAGCGGCCGCGCATGCAGCTCTTCCTGTTCGACCTCGCACAGGGCGACACGCTGCGGCAGGACGGCGACTTCGACCCGACCGTCGCGTATCACGAGATGACGCACGGCCTGACCAACCGTCTCGTCGGCGGCGGCTCGACGGGGTGCCTCGTCAACTTGCAGTCCGGGGGCATGGGCGAGGGCTGGAGCGACTTCCTGGCCGCGTCCTTCCTCGACGACCCGGTCATCGGCGCGTACGTGACGGGCGACGCGACGGTCGGGATCCGCCGCGCCTCGATGGCGAGCTCGCCGTTCACGTACACCGATGTCCAGAACCGCAACCTGACGGACGTGCACGACGTGGGCGAGCTGTGGGCGGCGACGCTGTGGGACATCCGCAGCGTCCTTGGTCGGGCGGAGACCGAAACGCTGATCGTCGCCGCCGCGAAGCTCACGCCCTGCGTTCCCTCGATGCTGAACGGACGCGACGCGATCCTCCAGGCCGACACGACCATCCATGCCGGCGCCAATCGCTGCGCGCTGTGGACCGCGTTTGCCGGCCGCGGGATGGGCACCGGCGCCTCGTCGCCCAACGACCGCGCCTCGACGTCGATCGTCACCTCGACCGACGTGCCCGGCGACTGTACCGGCGCGACGCGCGAGTTCGTCTCGGCCGACGTCCCCAGGCCAATCCCCGACAAGAGCCCGAAGGGCGCGCGCAGTCACATCCGGGTCACACCGTCGGGCCTCGACGTCCAGAAGGTGCTGGTCGACGTCGAGATCACCCACCCCTACCGCGGTGACCTCATCATCCAGGTGATCGCGCCCAGCGGCGAGATCGCGACGCTATCCAACCGACAGGGCGGCTCGGCGGACGACTTCGTGGCGACCGATCTCGACATCACCAGCGCCTTCACGGCGGGGAGCCGGGCGAGCGGCATATGGCAGCTCTTCGTCCGCGACGCAGCGTTCTCCGACACCGGGACGATCAACGCGTTCAGTCTGACGATCACGTCGACGAACTGAGCACGGTCAGCTGCCGCGACCGGCCTGGCCGGGCCGGAGCGCCACGGCACCCGCGGCCGGCTCACCAGCCGCCGGCGCCGATCAGCGAGGAGCGGTGCCCGGACCGGGCGGCTGGCTGGCATCGGTCGGGCGGTCCTTGCCCGGCCTGGGCGGGCCCTGCACCGGCATCCAGTCGCCTGGGCTCCGACGCACCGTAGGGTCGACCGCTGGCTTCTTCGGTGCGGCCGGCTCGTCGGCGGCGCCGTCCTTGGCCTGGTCGAGCCGGTCGAGCACGTCGGCCGGCATCGGGCGGCTGTCGTGGTCGCGCTCCGGGGTGACGTTCCAGTCCTTCTTCTGCTCCTGGCGCCTCGCCGCGGCGTCAGGATCGGCGAGCGTGGCCGCGCCGGCGATCGCCGCGGCGCCGGCGGCCATCACCGTCGGGTCCGGCCGGGGCGCGTTGCGCAGGACCGGCCCGCCGCCGCACCCGGCGAGCGACACGAGCGCGAGGACGGCGAGCCGCATCCTTCGAGCGTAGCACCGAGAGCCGCCGCCGCCCGGCGGCAAGCACGCGGGCCGCAACATCAAGTGAAGCCTGCAGCCTCGACAGGGTCACAGTCCGGGAGCCGAGCCGCTCATTTCATGGCGAAGGCAACATCGATGAGTCGAACGAGCGGGCGTCGATCCCGAGGGGACGCCGACTGTCGCCCATGCGCGGGATGGACGGCCAAGGGAAAGCTCGCGTCCTCCATCCGCGTCGCCGATGGAGGACCATGGCAACTACCGTAGCTCTCGACTTCGTCGGACCGGGCCATGGATGCCATGGCCCCCCGGCCTGGCTGGCCCGAGGCGGTAGCCTGGCGCTGATCCGCCGCGCTGATCCGCCGCCGGCCGGGACGGCAGGAGGTGAACCGACAGGATTCCCGCGCCTTATCTGGCCTACACTTCCGGGAGGCGCTTCCTGCCGTCATCTTGAACCGGATCGACGCCATCACTCTGGTCCCCGGTGGCGTTCCCGCAACAGAGATGGAGAGCGCACGAATCGATATCGAGCATCTGTTTCGAGAAAGCCGCTGGCTGCGCCGGCTGGCCGGCCACCTGGTCGCCGATCCGGCGGAGGCGGACGACGTCGCGCAGCAGACCTGTCTGGCCGCGCTCGCGTCGCCGCCGCCCGTCGATCGCGAGGTGCGACCGTGGCTCACGCGCGTGGCGCGCAACGTCATCCGCTCGCGCTACCGCGCCGATCGACGTAGGCTCCACCGCGAGCAGGCGGCCGTCGAGCACGCGGACGTGGCCAGGCCCGACCAGGTGCTCGAGCAAGTCGAGGTGCAGCGCCTCCTGGCCGGGATGGTCGCCGACTTGCCCGAGCCGTACCGCGCCGTGATCGTGCTGCGCTTCTATCGCGACCGCTCGGCCGCCGACATCGCCGCGGCCGAGGGAGTGCCGGCCGCAACAATCCGGTGGCGGATCCAGCGCGGACTGGAGCTCCTGCGCGCCGAGCTCGATCGGCGCCATTGCGGCGGGCGCGAGGACTGGAGGCCGGCCCTGGCGGGATTCGCCCATCTGCCGGCTCCGAACGGCTCGAGCCCCGCAGCGACGGTCCGCTTCACGTCGATCGCTGCGAAGCTGGGGCTGCTCGCCGCCGCGGTGCTGACCATCTGCGCGACGGCGACGCTGGCCATCGATCTGCGCGATGGCTCCGCGCCGGCGCTCGCGGCGACGTCGCGCCGGCCGGGCACCCAGCAGGTGGCAGCCCGACCGTCGGGCGCGAAGTCGATCGACGAGGCGACCGGCCACGCGGTGCCACGCGACGATCGCGGCGACCGGCCGGTGGGTGTGGGCCCGCTCGAGTCGGTCGACCGATCTACCGGGCCGATGGGTAAGGGCCTGCTCGAGTCGGCCGACGGATCTGCCGGCGCCGAGCCGCGAGTGACCCACATGGTATGGCCGCTCAGCTCGGGCGATGCAGAAGGCCGCCTCCAGGAGCTCCAGCCCATGTTCGACGAGTGCCTGGCCGCCGCGATCGAGCGGAATCCGACGCTGAACGGCGGCACCGTCTTCGAGATCGCCGTGGTGGCCGACCCGGAGGCGGGCGCGCCGATCGAGAGCGCCGAGCTCTTGCCGGTCGCCGGCGACCCGCCCGACGAGGAGTTGCTCGAGTGCATGCGGGAGACCGCTTTCGCAGCCCAGTTCGAGCGGCCGCACTGGTTCGTCGGGCGCACCACCTTCCACTTCCCAATCCTGCTCGGCTCGGCCGTCGCTGAGCCGTACACCGTGGATGGGCCCGGCCCCATCGGGAGAGCCGTACTGGAGCGCATGCGCCAGCTCACACGTCGAACGCATTGACCGAAGGCGCTTGAAGTCGGGCCCGGGCTCACGTCGCGCTCAGCTCGGATCCAGCGGGAACAGCGCGACCGTGCACAGCCGGTCGCCGAGGACTCGAACGACACCTCGCCGCCCGCCTTCGCTGAGAGACGCCGCGCGCAAGCGCGGGCGTCGCTGCTCCCACATGGCTGCCGCTCGACACCGGCCGCCGCCTGTCGCGAGCGGGTTCTGTCCGGCGAACGTCGAACAGATACGACGACGCGATGAAGGATCACGAAGAGGACTGTGCGGCGGATCCGATCGGCGGTCGGTCGTCACCCGCGGCGCGGCCCTCGCGCCGTAGAGCGAGCGCAAAGGTGCGGGTGTAGGCAAAGGCCGCGAGGAGGCCGAGGCCAGTCCCCAGGTAGACGAGCAGGGCGCCGACGAGGTGGGTGGTGCTCGCGACGGACGGGGCGAGCTCGAGCGCGGCGCCGACGAGGAGCGGCACCAGACCCCAGCCGAGGAAGAAGGAGCTCCACTTGCCGAGCGGGCGCGAAGGGAGCTCGAGGCCGCGGGCGGCGGCCTCGCGGCGGAGGCCCTGGACCCAGAGCTCGCGGGCCATGACCAGGACGAGGACGAGCGGCGACAGGCCGGGCGACGTCGTGACCGCCAGGGTGAGGCCGACCAGGACCAGAAAGGCGTCGGCGA
The DNA here is from genome assembly GCA_035489015.1 of Kofleriaceae bacterium. Taxonomy (GTDB): domain Bacteria; phylum Myxococcota_A; class Polyangia; order Haliangiales; family Haliangiaceae; genus DATFRY01. Next base: position 8,827 of record DATHKR010000191.1, read on the forward strand.
ACTGATCGAGCATGGCGCCGAGCCGGCTGGTGAGTCCGAGCCGGCGGGCGAGGGCGCCGTCGAGATAGTCGGTCAGGCCCGCGACGACGCCGAGGGCGAGGGCGACGGGCCGGCCGCCTGCGTTCCACGCGATCGCCGCGGCGGCGATCAGGACGACGCGGGCCGCGGTGGCCAGGTTCGGCGGCGTGGCGAGCGCGGTCACAGGTGGGCCCGGGTACCCTTGCCGGCCCACGGGTCGGCGGGGTCGTGGCGGAACGGCGGGTCCAGCAGGGCGTCGATTGCCGGCATCAGGCGCTCGTCGGTGAACCTCTCGAGGACGCCGCGGGCGCCCGCCTCGTCCTCGGGCTGGAACGCGCGGAAGGCGGCTGGAAGAAATCCGGGTGCCAGCGCGAGCGGGGCGCCGAACCGGACGGTCACTGCGCCGCCGGGGCGGAGGAACGGGGTGACGCCGGCGAACGCGCGCGGGCAAGCGCTGAGACCGACCGGAACGATCGGCGTGCCGAGCGCCCAGGCGAGCTGGACCGCGCCGACCCGGCAGCGGCCGAGGCGCGGCGCGACCGTGCCCTCCGGATAGATCTGGACGTCTTGCCCGGCGGCGACCGCGACCCGCGCGAGGCGCACGGTCTCGCCCAGCGAGGCGACGTAGGTGGCCCGGAGGTGATCGCGGAGCGCCGCGCCGGCCGGCTCGAAGCGGCGACCGACGATCGCGCGCGGTCGGCTGGTCAGCGTGGCGTAGGGCTCGCCGGCCGGCAGGGATGCGCCGTGGTCGAGGTACTCGCGCAGCGCACGGTACTCGGAATCGGTCGGCCGGCGACCGATCGTCGCGGTGAAGTCGCAGAGCAGCAGGTAGCCCTTCGAGGCGATCGGCACGACGCCGAGCCGGCGCAGGGCGAAGGCCATGGCCGCGTCGTGGTAGTTCTTGGCCTTGGCGACGGTCACGCAGCGGCGGCCGGCACGCTCGGCGACCCAGCGGAAGGCGAGGAAGTCGTTCTGCTGCGTCGAGTTGGTGGCGAAGAGGACCGGGCCGGCCGGCACGCGCCCCGTGCCCTCGACGCAGAACCGGGTGCCCGCGAGCGCGGCGTTGGCTCCGAACAGCGCGCGCGCCACGGTCAGCCAGCCCGGGCGCGGCACGACCTGGTAGCGGGCGTAGAACGCGGGGGTCAGCACGCGATCCGCTCCGCGACGGGGGAGACCCCGCGTAGCGCCGCGAGCACCCGGCGGCGGGCGGCGGCCGACAGCTCGGGGTAGGCCGGCACGAAGACGACGTGATCGAGCACCCGGGCGGCGCCGAGCTCGACGATGTTCGACGGTCCCGAGGCGTCGACGCCGACGGCGCGGAGACGCGCCTGCGCCGCGGCCGTGTCATCGACGCGGACCGGCAGGAGCCAGTGGCCATGCCGACGGTGGCCGGCGCCGAGCACCTCGAAGCGCGCGGCGACCCGCTCGCCCCAGCGCCGACGGGCGGCCAGCCGGCCGGCGCCACGTCGGTCGTGGCGGCGAAGCCGGCGGTCGAGCGCCGCGAGCAGGGGCGCCGAGGGGCGGTGACGCAGCGCTCGCACGAGAGCGTCGATGGTCAGCCCGCCGAAGCCGCGCGTCAGGCGGCGCGCGATCGCGCCGGCCTCGTGTCCGAGGGCGCGGCACGCGGCGGCGAACGCGGTGTAGACGAGCGGCCGCTGCAGCAGGAGGAGCACGAGCGCGGTGACCACCTTGCGCGCGTAGGAGGCGCGAGGCTGGCGCGGCCAGCCGGCCTGGATCGCCGCCATCCGGTCGCGCAGCGCCGGCGACCCGACGCGGACCAGGGCCCCGCCGAGGGCGGTCGCGGTCTTGATCGTGCCGAAGCTGAAGAGCGTGAGATCGGCCCCGGCGTGACCGCGGTCGTCGGGCCCGGCGAACGCCTGCGCCGCGTCTTCGAAGGTGGTGAGGCCGAGGCAACGCGCGGTCGCCAGCAGCGGGCCGAGGTCGGCCCGGGCGCCGAACAGGTGCGCGACCAGGAGGCCGCGCGTGCGCGGGCCGGTCGCGGCGCGGACCGCGCGCAGCGGCGGCAGCATCGTCTCGGGATCGAGCTCGAGCGGGACGGGAACCAGCCCGTGGGCCCGGATCAGCTCCACCATCTCCCGGATGTTGACCGCCGACACCAGGACCTCGCTGCCGGCGGGCCAGGCCAGCGCGGTCAGCGCGCAGTCGAACGCCGAGCGCACCGAGAGGAATGCCAGTCCGTCGCCGTCGGGAGCCCAGCTCGACTCGAGCACGCGGCGGGCGGCGCGCTCGTCGCGACGGAGCAGCGCCGCGGCGCACGCCAGCCAGTCGCCGGGCTCGAGATCGACGCGATGGGGCGGGTGGCAAAGTGCGGCGCGTCGGGTTCGCGGCCAGCGGATCGCCGTGGAGACGGCGCGGGTAGCGAGGGAGGACACCGTCTTCGTCGCTGCAGGACACGTACCGCCGGCGGCGGTGTCGCCGGTTCGCGACGTTATGCGGCGAGCGCGACGTGCGTGTCAGCTCCTCGACGCGATCGTGCGATGGCGGCGTCGACCTTTCGACGGCGCCCTGCCATGACCGTAGCCCGGCGGTCGGGAAGAACGAGACCCGCTTCCGCCGGCGGACCTCGCGTCACCATCGGCGGCGCGCGGCCGACAACGAACTGTTCCTGGCCGAGCTCGGGCCAGCGGCTATAGTCGCGGCCGATGACGTCCCGGCCGCTGCGCGAGATCCGCGCCGACCACGATCGCGACACAATCGTCGTCTACCAGGCGTACAGCCGGGCCATCGCCGAACCAGCGCTGGCAGCGCAGAAGTTCGTCGCGCCGTTCTCCCTCAACCGCATGACCTGGATCAAGCCGTCGTTCCTGTGGATGATGGAGCGCAGCGGCTGGGGCAGAAAACCGGGCCAGGAGGTCACGCTCGCCGTGCGCATGACCCGCGCCGGCTGGGAGGAGGCGCTCGGCCAGGCGGTGCTGACCGAGAAGGACGCGTCGGGCGCGGCGGTGCTGGTGCAGTGGGACCCGGAGCGATCGATCCGGGGCGGCAAGCTCGACCATCGATCGATCCAGGTCGGCCTCAGCCGCCACCTCATCCGCACCTACGCGGAGAAGTGGGTCGTCGCGATCACGGACCTCAGCCCGCTGGCGGCCAAACTGTACAGGCTGCGCGCAGACGGAGAGTACGACCGCGCCAGGCGTCTCTTGCCTCCCGAGCGGCCTTACCCGCTGAGCGACAAGCTGATGCACCGCCTGGGCGTCAGCTCGCCGTGACGTAGCGCGCCACTCCGGCGCCGCGAACCCGACCTGATCCGAGGGAGCGCGGGCGCCGCCCGCCGGCTACTTGAGCTGGTCGTAGCCCTCGAGCTGGGTGAGGGTGTTGTGGAAGCCGACCAGCGAGTTGTAGCCGCCGATCACGCCGTCGACGCCATCGTCGACCAGCTTCTTGCGGGCCTCGTCGTCCTTGGCCTCGGCGGCCGCGCGATTCAGCTTCTTCACGTCGGCGAAGAAGCGATCGGCGGCGTCCTGGTACGACTTGAAGGTCGTGTTGACCCCGGCGCCCTTCGCCTTGGTGAAGGCGGACAGCTCGCCATAGACCGGCTCGAGCGCGGCATAGTGGGCGGACAGCTTGTCAGGCTCGGCCTTCATCCGGGCGATGAATTTCTTCGCCTCGAAGTTGAACTGGCGAAACCAGTAGCTGTAGCCCTTGTCCTTGCCGTGCTTCTCGATGTCCTTGGCCATCTGCTGGTCCTCGATCGCGTCGAGCGCACCGGTGAACTTGTTCTGCGCGGCGCTGAACTTCTCGGCCGCCGCGGTCCACTTGGCGTGATAGTCCTTGGCCTTCGCGCCCTTGTCGTCCTTGTAGTCCTCGGCCTGGATGTACTTGCAGTACTCGTCGCTGAGCGAGGCGATCTCCACCGACGCGGCCCACAGCTCGTCCGCCATCGGCGCCAGGTGCTTGAGGTCGTCGTTGGCCGACGACTTGGCGGTCGCGAACGCCTTCTCGGCCTCCTTTCGCTTCATCTCCATGAAGCCCATGCCGCTGCACAGCCAGGTCTTCTTCTCCTGCAGGCTCTCGACGGTCGGCCCATCGGCCGGCGTGTTCTCGAAGTACCGCTTGAGGAGGTCGGGCACCTCGTCGATGACGATGTTGTAGCCCTGCGCGTACGAGCCCATCGTCTCGTGGCCGGCATCGCCGTGGATGCCCTTGTC
>DATHKR010000192.1:0-28238 GCA_035489015.1 Kofleriaceae bacterium
CTCGAAGGTGTAGCCGAGGACGCCGTAGACGACGTCGTAGTCGGTGACGTCGGACTCGAGGCCGACGTTGTAGATGCCGGCCGACCAGGCCGGCTGCCCCGGGAAGTAGACGTCCTGGGGCGCGCCGAGCTTGCCGTTGAAGTAGACCGGCACCGAGAGGCCGTCCTCGCCGTCGCTGGTCGGGTAGAGGAGGTCGGCGCCGAGCTCGAGCTGAAGACCCTGCCACGGCAGGACACCGATGGTGGCGCCCACGTCGACCGGGTAGAGCCCGCTCGATGCGAAGTAGGTGTCGTAGGTCAGGTGGAGGACGCCGGCGCCCTGGACCGCCGGCGTGGAAGGCGCCCAGTAGACCGTCGAGGGAGTGGCGTGGGCGGGCGCGGGGCTGGCGAGGAGCGCGAGCGACGCGGTGGCGAGCGGGAGCCAGAGCGATCGGCGAGACAGGAGCGAGAGCGACATGCAGCCGGGCAAGAGCAGCGCTCGTGCCAGCCCAACTCCTCGTCAGCAGGCGCGAAATGGCGCGCGCGAGGCGGCCCGGGTTGCGGCTTGCACGATGCGGGGTCGCGGCGCCCTGCAGCCTGCAAGGCGGCGCGGCGGGCAGTCGCGCGGTCGCGGGGGGATGGAGCGTGGCATGGCAGATGCTCCTCCCAGGAAGCGTGATGGACGCCCTCGAGGACAGAGTGGAGAGGCTCTCGCCGGCCTGCCAGCACGGCGCGGGGACGCCCGCGTGGCTGGCCGCGACCGCGATCGCGATCGCCGTGGCGGGTCTCCTGTTCCTGTGGATCTGGGACCGCGCCAGCGAGGAGCGCGCCATTCGCGACATGCCGGCGCCGGAGCGCGCCGGGCTCTATCGCCGCACGTTCGAGGACCTGACCGGGCTGTGCGGACCGGGTCGAGCCGGCGATCTGGCGGAGCACTGCGAGCGGCAGGCGCGCTTCATCCTCAAGTTCCCCGAGTGCGACGCGGGCTGCCAGCGCCTGGCCGGCGTGCAGCTCGCGCCGGCGCGCTGACCGCGGCGCGGGCTCGTGTATGCTCGGCGCGAGGCCGCGGGTGATCGCCCTGCAACGCATCGCGACGCTCGACGTGGCCGCGGCCAGCGGGCTGTGTCTGATCGGCGGCGAGCTGGTCGTCATCGCCGACGACGAGCTGGCGCTCCACTTCTACGCGATCGACGGGGCGCCGCGCGGGCGGGTCGCGCTGTTCCCCGGGTCGCTGCCGGACGAGCCGCGCGCGCGCAAGCGAGCCAAGCCGGACCTGGAGGCGCTGGAGGCGCTGCCGGACGGGCGCCTGCTGGCGATCGGGTCGGGCTCGGCGCCGGGACGAGACCGGGCCGCGCTGATCGGGCCGCTGGTCGCGGGCCCGGAGGCGCGCGCGGGCGGCTGCGCGGTCCGCGAGGTGGATCTGTCGGCGCTCTACGGCGCGCTGCGGCGGGTGATCGATCCGCTGAACGTGGAAGGCGCTTGCGCGGTCGGCGACGAGCTGGTGCTGCTGACCCGGCAGACCGGGCGCGCGGGCGCCAACGCGCTGGTCCGGCTCGACCTGGCGGCCAGCGTCGACGCCATGAGCCGCGGCGCGCTCGATCCAGCCGCGCTCCGCGGCGTGCAGAGGATCGAGCTCGGCGCGATCGACGGCGCGGCGCTCGGCTTCACCGACGCGGCGGCCTGGCGGGGCGGGATGCTGTTCTCCGCCGCGGCCGAGGTCACCGACGATCCGGTCGAGGACGGCGCGTGCGTCGGCTGCGAGGTCGGCTGGATGGACACGGCCGGCGCGGTGGGCTGGCGCGAGCGCGTCGATCCCTGCGTGAAGCTGGAGGGGATCGCGGTCGACGGCCGCGGGACGCTCCACGCGGTGGCCGACTGCGATGACCGGGCGTGCCCTGCCCCGCTGTTCACCGCTCGGCTGCCGGATCTCAGAAGCTGAACCCGAACGACAGCTCGGGATAGATCGACGTGCAGTCCTCGTTGCAGTCCGAGATGATCCGCTCGGCGATGCCGCCGATCCCGACCACCAGCCCGCCACCCTGGTGATAGAGCAGGCCGACCCGGGCGCCGATGGTGTCGAAGTCCACGGACGGCGAGCCGATGAAGTAGTGGGTGTAGAAGCCGCCGACGTAGGGCAGGACCGGCCAGCGGAGCGGCACCGCCACGTAGCGCACCTGCGGGCTGAGCATGCTGATGCTGGGGTCGTCGCCGAACCAGTGCGTGCCGTCGAGACCGACCTCGAGGCCGTCGAGGACGTAGTAGCCGACCCCGACGCCGGCCAGGAAGTAGCTGTGGCCGAACGCATCCTCGCTGGCCAGCGCGAGCGAGAGGCTGACCCGCCCGCGGTCCCACGGAGTCGGCTCGTCGCCCTCGTCGGCGCGAGCGCCGGTGGCGAGACCGAGACCGAGAGCCAGGACGGCGGCGGCAGCCGCGCGGGCGACGGCGTTCCTGCGCATCACCTTCATCGTAACCCGGACGGTGTAGATTTGCCGGTCCGCGCGATGCGCACTCTCCTCATCGACAACCACGACTCGTTCACCTTCAACCTCTACCAGCTGCTGGTGGTGGTGAACGGCGAGGCGCCGGTGGTCGTGCGCAACGACGGGGCCAGCTGGGACGAGCTGGCTGGCGGCGGGTTCGACAGCATCGTCATCTCGCCGGGGCCGGGGCGGCCGGAGGTGCCGCGCGATCTCGGCGTGTCGCGCGCGGCGATCGAGCGCTCCGAGGTGCCGCTGCTCGGCGTGTGCCTGGGCCTGCAGGGGATCGCGTGGCTGGCCGGCGGGCAGGTGGTGCGCGGCGAGCCGGTGCACGGGCGGGCCAGCGCGGTGCGCCACGACGGCAGCGCGCTGTTCGCCGGGATCCCGCAGGGGTTCGCGGCGGTGCGCTACCACTCGCTGGTGGTCGACCCGGCGCTGCCGGACCAGCTCGAGGCGATCGCGTGGACCGGCGACGGCGTGGTCATGGGGCTTCGCCACCGCCGGCGGCCGCAGTGGGGTGTGCAGTTCCACCCGGAGTCGGTGGCGAGCGAGCACGGGCGCCGGCTGCTCGAGAACTTCCGCGACCTGGCGGCGCGGCACGCGGCGGAGAGGCGCGGCGGGGAGGCGGGGCGCGGGGCGGCGGGGACGGCAGGGGCGGCGCGAATGGCGACGCTGCCGGCGGTGGTGCCGGGCGGGCGCGCTCGGGTGGGCCGGCGCGAGGGGCTGTCGCTGGTCTGGCGCCGGATCGATCGCTGGGTCGACCCGGAGCGGGTCCACGCGGCCTGCTACCGCGACAGCCCGTGCTCGTTCTGGCTCGACAGCAGCCTGGTCGCGCCGGGCGGGTCGCGCTTCTCGTTCATGGGCGACGACCGTGGGCCGCTGGCCATGCGGGTCGAGCACGACGTGGAGCGCGGCGAGGTGACGGTCGCGCGCGGCGGGGCGACCGCGATCACGCGACAGGGGCTGTTCGATCTCCTGCGCGGCGAGCTGGCCGCGCGGTGGGTCTCCGACGACCGGCTCCCGTTCGACTTCCAGTCCGGCTTCGTCGGCTACCTCGGCTACGAGATGAAGGCGGCGTGCGGCGCGGCCGCCGGGCACGAGTCGCCGCTGCCCGACGCCTGGCTGCTGTTCGCCGACCGGCTGATCGCCTTCGACCACGTCGAGCGGGCGATCTATCTGGTCTGTCTGGCTGACCAGGCGGTGGCGGCGGCCGGGCCGGCCGCGGCGGAGCGGTGGCTGACCGGGACCGCGTCGAGGCTCCGGGCGATCGCCGGTGCCGGGGCCGCTGCCGGGGCCGCTGCCGAGGGCGAGCCGGCGGCCGACCGGCTCGGCGGGCCCATCCCGGTCGCGCTCGATCGCGATCCGGCCCGCTACCTGGCCGACATCGAGGAGTGCCTCGAGCAGATCCGCGCCGGCGAGAGCTACGAGGTCTGTCTCACCAACCAGCTACGCGCGCGGACGGCGGTCGACGGGGCGCGCCTGCACGCCGCGCTGCGTCGCCTCAACCCGGCGCCCTACGCCGCGCTGCTCCGCTTCCCCGGCCTGGACGTGGTCTCGTCGTCGCCGGAGCGATTCCTCAGGATCGACCGCGGCGGGCGGGTGGAGTCGCGGCCGATCAAGGGGACTCGGCCGCGCGGGGCGACGCCGGACGAGGACGCCGCGCTCGCGGCCGAGCTGCGCGCGTCGGAGAAGGACCGCAGCGAGAACCTCATGATCGTCGACCTGGTGCGCAACGATCTGGGCGTGGTGTGCGAGCCGGGCAGCGTCGAGGTGACCGCGATGATGGAGGTCGAGACCTACGCCGGCGTTCATCAGCTGGTCAGCGCGGTCGGCGGCCAGCTTCGCGGCGACGTCGACGCCCTCGACTGCGTCGAGCACGCGTTCCCACCCGGATCGATGACCGGGGCGCCCAGGCAGCGGACCATGGAGATCCTCGACCGCCTGGAGGGAGCGGCGCGCGGGGTCTACTCCGGGGCGATCGGGTTCCTCGGGGCCAATGGCGCGGCCGACCTGGCGGTCGTGATCCGCACGGCGGTGATCCACGGCGGCGAGGTGACCATCGGCGTCGGCGGGGCGGTGGTCGCGCTGTCAGACCCGGCCGCCGAGCTGGACGAGATGCTGCTCAAGGGGCGCGAGCTGGTGCGCGCGGTGGAGCGGGTCGCCGGGGCTGACACCGCCACCTCGCGCGCGCGGCGCGGGGCCGGTTGACGCCGCTCGCGGGCCGCCAGCTGGTGTACCGTTGGCGCATGAACAGCGGCGCGAGCACGGTCGCGGAGTACCTCGCGAACCTTCCACCGGATCGCCGCGCGGCGATCGAGGCGGTGCGCCGGGTCATCCTCAAGAACCTGCGGCCCGGCTTCGAGGAAGGCATGCAGTCGGGGATGCTCGGCTACTCGGTGCCGCTCTCGCGCCTGCCCGACACGTACAACGGGCTGCCGCTGCCGCTGGCGGCGCTCGGGTCGCAGAAGAGCTACATGGCGGTCTACTTGATGTGCGTGTACGGCGACCCCGCGCTGCGCCAACAGTTCGAGGTGGACTACCGGGCGAGCGGAAAGAAGCTCGACATGGGCAAGTCGTGCGTCCGCTTCCGCACGGTCGACGACCTCCCGCTCGACGTCATCGGCCGGGCGGTCGGCGCGGTCGGGCTGGATGACTACGTGGCCTCCTATCGGGCGATCCGGGAACAGACCGCGGGCGCGAGGAAGAGGAAGGCCGCGCCCACGCCGGTGAAGGCGGCGGCCAGGAAGGCCGCGCCGAAGAAGGCTGCAGCGAAGAAAGCCGCGCCGAAGAAACCCGCGCCGAAGAAGGCTGCGGTCGCGCCGAAGAAGGCCGCGCCGAAGAAGGCTGCGCGCGCGGCGAAGAAGACCGCGCCCAGAAAGGCTTCGCGCGCCGCCCGGCGACGGACCTAGCGCACCGCTCGCGGCCAACGCCCACGGCCGTTTGCCACCTGGCGACATCACCGGGCTGGGTCGCTCCACCCGGATCGGGCAAGTCGGCGTCGCCCCGCGCCGCTTCTCCGGCACGGGCGCTGCACTTCCAGCGCCACGCCCGATGACGACATCCCTGCGATCCTGCCTGCCCCTGTTTCTGGCCCTCCTGGGCCTCGCCCCGGCCCTCGCCTGCGATGGCGGCGACGACCCGCCGGCCGCGGACGCCGGCGCCGACGGCACCGACGATGGCGGCGACGGAAGCGGGGACGGAGCGGATGGCAGCGGCGGCAGCGGCGACACCGGTGACGGCAGCGGCGCCGACGGAGGCGGCGACGCCGAGTGCCTGCTCGCCACCGAGCCCTGCACCGACGGCTCCGAGTGCTGCGGCGCGCTCTCGTGCGGCACCACGTCGCTGGGCCAGGTCTGCTGCGGCGAGGCCGGCGAGACCTGCTCGACCGAGAACGGCGAGGACTGCTGCGGCGCGCTGCTCTGCATCGCCGGGGTCTGCTCCGAGTCATTCGAGTGCGAGTCGCCGTGCACCGAGGCCCCCGCGCTGGTGATCGAGAAGGGCCGGCTGGCGGCGATCGGCGGCAGCTTCCTCGGCATCTGCGGCGACGCCAACCACACCTACGGCTTCCACGTCCCGGCCGCTCGCCTGCCCGCCTCCGACTACTCGCTCGAGGGGGCGGCCAATCAGCCGGTCTGCGAGTGGCACGCCGCCGCCATCGACATCGGGATGGACTGGCCGGTCTCGCGCGACTGGCTGCGCTGGCTCATCGGCGAGATCCGCGCCGACCGCATCCACGACATCGCCGAGGTGATCGGCTCGTACGACGGCGTGAACGTGCGCTACTGGTCCGACTCGAGCGGCTGGGAGACCGACGGCATCCCGTACGAGGGTGAGGGCCACGACACCTGGACTCACGTCTCGATCTATCGATCGACCGCGCTCCAGGACCACCAGATCCTGTCCGGGTGGACCGCCGACAGCGGGCCCTGATCGGGCACGCCCCCGATGGACCGGGCCGAACCGGCGCGGGCATGCTCGCGCCATGTCCCGTCAGATCCTGCCCGAAGAGAAGATCCACCCCGCCATCCGCGACAAGGTGGCCGGCGTCCACCGCGACATCGTCGACGAGGTGCAAGCGGCGATCGCCCAGCACGACGTGGTGGTGGTCGGCATGAAGCAGAACCCGAACCCGCGCCGCGCCCGCAAGCTCCTCGACGCCGCCTCGGTCGCGTTTCACTACCTCGAGTACGGCAGCTACCTCAAGACCTGGCGCCGCCGCACCGCCCTCAAGATGTGGACCGGCTGGCCCACCTTCCCGATGGTGTTCGTGAAGGGCGTGCTGATCGGCGGCGCCGACGACCTCGCCCGCCTGCTCGAGTCCCGCGAGCTCGAGCGCCTGCTCGGCCGCTGATCGCCCGCGAGCGGCGCGGCCTCCCTCGAGTAGGAAGGCCGCGCCCCCGGGCGCGCCGTCGCTACAGCTTCTCGGCGGGCGGCTCGCCCTCGCCGTCGGCGGCGCCCTCGTCACCGCGCTCGCCCGCCGCGCCGCCGGCCCGGCGCTGCTGCATGCGCGCGACCATGCTGGCCTCGAGCTCGGCGGCGGTGATGGAGCCATCCTTGTTGGCGTCGGCGTCGCTCGGGACGCGCTGGAAGCGGCGGCCGTTCCCCTTGATTGCGTCGAGCTCGGCCACCGACAGCGCGCCGTCCTTGTCGGTGTCGTTGCGCTCGATCATCTTCGCGGCCCGGTCGTGCGTCATCGCGGCGCGCTCGGCGTCGTCGAGCTGGCCGTCACCGTTCTGATCGAAGCGCTCGAGCATCTGTCCGCGCCGGCCGCCGCGGCCGCCGCGCCGGCGGTGGTCCGGATCTCCCGCGCGCGCCGACGGCGCCGGGGACGCCGGGGACGCCGGCGAATCGAGCGTCGGCAGCGGACGCGGTGAGGGCGCGACCTGGGTGGCTTCGGGCTGCGGCGCCGCGGCCGGCGCGCTCTCGCTCGCCTCCTTCGCGCATCCGGCGGCCATTCCGATCGACAAGAGGGAACCCAGCACGGCGCCGGGCATCAGGCGGTATATCGACATCGACCACTCCTTTGCGGACCGCTGTTGTCGGCCCGTGCGAACAAGGCAAGAGCAGAAAGCGCGCCATCGGCCGCTCGGCCTCGCAACGGCGGCGAGGCGCGCGGATCCAGCCACGTGCGCGCGCGACGCCAGCGCCGTCCGCGGTCGGTCACGCGACGTGCTGCAGCTCTGGCAGGCGCATCTGCAAAATCTGCGGGTCGCGCGCGCCGCTCCTCACGTGGGTTCACCCGCGCCGGTTCGGCGCTTCACCGCGGCTCTGCCCGCAGCGCAAACGCGCGAGAGAAGCATTGTCCGCTGGCACCCCAACGACGCGGTGCTCGGTGCTTCGCGCGCGCGCTGCTAGCGTGAGCCCCACGCGGGCCGCTGACGGCCACGGCCGCGCGACGTATCTGCGGCCGAGCAGGAGCTCCATGGACCTCGTCGCGGTTTCCCCCGGTCTCGATTTCGAGCCTCTCCCAATGATCCACGAGCTGATGGCGCGCGAGCTCGCCCCGGCCCAGTACGTGGATGCGCTGCAGCGCTACGCCCGGACCTCCCCCGCCGCCCGCCACTCGCTGCTCGAGCTCATCTCGAGCGGCGGCTTTCGCGATCCGCGCGCAGCGATGAGGCGCTTCTTTCGCGAGTACTATCACTACAGCCGGCGCTTCACCCGCTTCCTGGCCTCGGTGATGGCCGGCCTCGAGCTACCCGAGCACCGCGCCGCGCTGGTCCCCAACAGCGCCGAGGAGGCCGGCCACCTCGACGAGCACCACCGCGGCGAGCTGCGCGCCGCGGGGCTCGATCCGGACGACGTGGTCGGGCCGCACCCGGCGCTGTTTCGCCGCTTCCTGGTCGCGATCGGGCTCGAGCCGGGCGAGCTCGACGGCGCGGCCGCGCACGTCGCGACCGCGGCGTGGATCCAGTCGTTCCAGTCGCTGTGCCGCGCGGACGAGGCGTCGGCGGTCGGCGCGCTCGGCCTGGCCACCGAGGGCATCGTCCGCGGCATGTATCACCGGCTCCTGCTCGGCATCCGCCGGAGCTGGCCGGAGCTCGGCTCGCGCGAGCGCGCCTTCTTCGAGCTGCACGCCCTGGTCGACGACGATCACGCCGACACGCTGCGCTCGATCGCGATCGAGCTGGCCGCCGCCCCCGGCCAGCGCCGGGCGCTCGCCGCCGGCGTGCTCGGCGCGCTCGACGCGCGCGCCTGCTTCTACGATCAGATGCAGCTCTACCTGGTCGCGGTCGATTGCGGGGAGGGGGAGCGCCAGTGACCGCATCGGCGCCGTTCACCGACACCGCGCGCAACCGCCACGGCCTGACCCCGCGCCCTGCCCAGGATGTGGGGCCCAGCTTCCTCCACGCCGCGGTCGCCAGCGGCGGGGCGGCGGCCGCCTTCTCGCACGAGCGCCGCCATCCGGTCCACCCGGTGCACGTGCCGGCCCGCTCGCTCAGCATGAGCATCGGCGTACTCGAGCCCGGCGCATCGACCAGCACCCACCGCCACGCCTACGAGGCGATCATGTACGTCCTCATCGGGCGCGGGCACAGCATCGTCGAGGGCAGCCGCTTCGACTGGAAGGCCGGCGACGCGCTCTACACCGCGCCGTGGTGCTGGCACGAGCACTTCGCCGACCCCGACTGCCGCGTCGAGTACGTCACCGCGACCAACATGCCGATGCTGGAGTTGCTCGGCCAGACGGTGATGCGCGAGGAGGCCGATCCGTCGCCGAGGTGACCCGTCACCGGGCTGCGACCGGTCGGCGGTCCGCGCCCGCCCGACCGCCGGGCAGGCTGGCCGCGGCGATCGCCGCCGCGCCGCACATGGCGACGACCACGAACAGGCTGGTCCACTCCGGCCGGTCGTGCAGATGAGCCGCGACCCGCGGCACGTGCAGGAGCACCGCCCACGCGCCGAACATGATGGCGAGGAGCGTCGCGGCCAGGCGAGCCAGGACGCCGCTGGCGATGGCGAGGCCGGCCGCGATGTGGGCGACCCCGGTGGCGTAGGCCCAGAACACGTGCCCCGGGATCCACGCCGGGATCACCGAGGCCACGTAGGCGACATAGACGAAGTGGAGCACGCCGAAAGCCGGCAGGCACAGGCCGAAGCCGATCCGGCCGGCCCGGCCCGCGCCGGCCAGGATCCAGGCACCGGCGGTCAGCGAGGCGATCTCGAACGCGCCGGTCCACCGCCCGCCGTCGGTGGGATGCGCCAGCATGCTCGGCACCCAGAGGACGACGACCCAGGCCGACATGAGCACCGCCAGCGCGACGGCGGCGCGGCGACGACCGGCCACCACGCCGGCGCAGGTGGCGATGAGGAGGACGCCGAGGATCCAGGCCCACAGCGGGTGCCAGGGGACCAGCGCCGAGACCGGCTGCAGCTCGCCCACGAAGTCGGCCCCGATCAGGTCCTGGCAGCCGATCGCCGCCAGTCCGCCCGCGAAGAGGATGCGCCCGATCGGGCTGGCTCTGTCCATGCGAAGGACACGCTACGTGGACCCGCGCGCGCCGGCGAGCCCCGCGGTGCGAGCCGTCATCTCCGTGACGCGAGCCGCGCGACCCGGTCGCTGCCCTCGAGCGCGTCGAGGGCCGCCCGGTAGGTGCGGCTGAGCCGCAGCTCGCGCCCGCCGCGCAGCACCACCGTGTGATCGCCACCGGCGATCGGTCGGAGCTCGGCGACCGCGCCGCGGTTGACGATCACCGAGCGGTGGATCCGGAGGAACACCGCCGGATCGAGCTCCGCCTCGAGCACGCGAAGGCGCTCGCGGTGGAGGAACGACTCGCCGCCGGCGTGGACCTCGACGTAGTTGCCGGACGCCTCCAGCCACTCGACCTGCGCCACGTCCACGAACTGGACCCGCCCGATCGATCGGATGACCAGGCGCTCGAGGAAGCGGGCGGGCGCGGGCGCCGGTCCGCCACCGCGCGAGGGCAGCGCCTGCTCGACCCGCCGCAGCGCGGCCTGGAAGCGGCGGTCGTCGAACGGCTTCAATAAATAATCGATCGCCTGCACCTCGAACGCGTCGAGCGCGTAGGTCTCGAACGCGGTGGTGAAGACGACCAGCGGCCGGGGGACGAGCATCTGCAGCACGCGAGCCAGGCCGATGCCGTCGCCGCCGGGCAGCCGGATGTCGAGGAAGACCACGTCCGGCACGGTCAGCTCGAGGGCGCTGCGCAGCGCCACGGCGCTGTCGCACTCGCCGATCACCTGCCAGCCGGGCTGCGCGCGCAGGAGCGCGCAGACTCCCTCGCGCGCGTGCTCCTCGTCGTCGACCACCAGCGCGCGGATCCGGCTCATGCCGGCTCGCCCGTCCCCGGCAGCGAGATCGCCACGCGATAGCCGTCCGCACCGTCGGGGCCGGCCTCGAAGCAGAACCCGTCGCCGTACAGGCGCTCGAGGCGCTGGCGGGTGTTGCGCAGGCCGACCCCGCTGCCCGGCTCGCTGGCCGCGTCGCGGTCGCAGGTGCTGTTCACCTCGACGCGCAGCTGGCCCCCGTCCTCGCCGATGCGCACGTCGATCCGGGCCGGGCCGCTGGTGCCGGCCACGCCGTGGACCACGGCGTTCTCGATGAGCGGCTGCAGGAGCAGGGGCGGCACCTCGTGAGCGCGCGCGCCGGCGTCCTGGTGGATGGCGAACTGCATGCGGGCACCGTAGCGGATCTGCTGCAGCTCGAGGTAGCTCGACACGAACTGCAGCTCCCAGGCGATCGGGACCCGCTCCTGCCGGCTGGCCTCGATGACGTAGCGGAGCAGCTCGCTCAGCCGGGCCAGCGCGCTGGTGGCCTGCTCGTGGCGCGCCCCGCGGATGAGGCCGGCGATCGTGTTGAGCGCGTTGAACAGGAAGTGGGGCTCGAGCTGGGCGCGCAGGAGCTCGAGCTCGGCCTGGGTCAACCGCGCGCGCAGCTCGCTCTTCTCCCGCTCGTGCCGCAGCGAGCGCCCGTGGAGGTGGATCGAGTACGCGGCCAGCGACAGCATCGAGTAGATGAAGCCATCCCACAGGAACGTGGTGAGCGGGATGAGCCGCATCCGCTCGAGGATCGCGGCGCCTCCGCCGCCGTGCAGGAGCGTGTGGGTGAACGAGTCCGCCGTGGTGAAGAACGGCGCGAGGCCGAGGCCGAGCAGCGCGTAGCGCGGCGCGAGCCTGGCCGCCCCGGCTCCGTCGGCGAAGAGCCGCTCGGTCATCCAGAAGACCAGCGCGGTCACCGGTGCCCACACCACGTCCGCCGCCAGACGATTGATGAGGAGCGACCCCAGCGCCGAGGCCCGCCCGTCGCGCAGCGCGTCGAAGTGGAGCGAGGTGGACTCCGCGAGGGCCAGGAACACCCAGCCCCCGGCGCACGCGAGCCAGAACCGGGTGTCGCGGAGCCGGCTCATGCCGGGCCAGCGTAGCACCGCGCGCCTGGCCCGCCCGACTCCTTCTGGCGCGCGCTCAGCGCCGGCGCGACGCGCGCGTCGCGACCAGCCCGCTCGAGCTCGGGTTGATCCGCACGATCCCGCGATCGCCGTCGGCCACCAGGAGGTCGCCCGGGTGGGTCCAGGCGAACAGGCCACGCACGCCGACCAGGAGCGGCAGGCCGGCCGCGCGCGCGATCGCCGCCGCCTCGTCGGTGGCCTCGCCGTCCCCCTCCAGCACCACCGCCGCCGCCGAGCGCGCCGCGGCCACCGCCATGAACGGGCCGAGACGTCGCCCGATCCAGATCCGTCCGCTCTGGAACAGCCGGCTGCCGGTCGCGGTCAGCTGGAGCAGCACGCACAGGTCGCCGATCCCCTCGGCGCGCTCGACCAGCGCCGGGTCGGGCCCGGCCGAGGTCGGCGACGTCTGCGACGCGCGCGCGTAGTCGCGGGCGATCGCGGCCATGCCGGCGGCCGCCTGGTCGGTGGCTCGCTCCCGCAGGCGCCCATCCGAGAGCAGGAGCTCCATGCGGGCCAGCGCGCGAGAGACCAGCGGATCGAGTGGTGAGGCCAGGCGGCCGCGCAGGCGAGTGAGGTCTCGCTCGACCCGGGTGAACGCGGCTGCGATCTGCGGCCCGTCGGGGCGCGGCGCCTCGCGCGACGCCAGCGACTCGGCGGTGGGGATGAGCTCGACCCGGCCCATCCCGAGGCCGGGCGAGAGCGGGCGGCCGATCAGGCAGACCGCCTCGGTGCCGACGTCGCCGCCGGCCGCGCCGCGCCCCGCCGCCTCCAGCACCAGGCCGATCGCGCCGGCCAGGACCGCGGCCATGCGCGCCTCGCCGTCGGTGAACGGCTGCGCCGCCGAGCGCTGGAAGGCCAGCACGCCCAGGCAGCGGCCGCCGCGCACCACCGGCTGCGCGATCATGACCGGGTACGGCTCCTCGCCGATGCCGCGCACCGGCTTGAAGCGCGGGTCGACGTCGGCGGCGCCGACCGAGATCGGTCGCATGCACTCGGCCACCCAGCCGATCAGGCCGTCGCCGACCCGCAGGCTGAGGTTGCCGACCACCTCGCTGGCCAGCCCGACGTTGCCCTTCACCACCAGCAGGTCGACGTCGTCGGCGCGCTCGCGCACGTAGACGCTGACCACGTCGGCACCGAGCAGGCCGGCCATCTCGTGGCACGCGCCGGCCAGCACGTCGCGGAGCGGCGCGCTCAGCGCACCCGGCTCCAGACCGGCGAACAGCCCACCCGCGACCGGCCCGTCCGGGCGGATCTCGACGGCGACCGACTCGTCGCGAAGCGCGGAGGCCTTCATCTCATCGATCATGACGGCCCGACATTTCAGCCCGGTTTCCGCGGCGAAAAAGCCTCGATGACCGTGCCGGCACGATCTACGTCTGCTGGATCGGCTGGTCGCCGCCGGGCTGATCGCCGCCGGGCGCATCGCCCTGTGCAGCGGCCTCGGCCGCGCTCACCGCCAGGTCCATCTCGCGCAGCCGCTGGCCCCACTCGCGAATGTGCCCCGCCGTGATCCAGAACCCGACCCCGACCACGGTGCCCAGCATCGCGGCGCAGATCAGCACGATGGTCCCGTCGAGCGGCGAGATCGCGAGCGCGACGACCGCCGGCACGCCGATCATGAGCGCGCGCTTGAGCCGGCGCTGCAGCAGCAGGCTCCGCGCGGTGTACTCGAGCAGGCGCTTCCGTTCACCCGGACGCGGAGCTCGGTGACTCACCTCGACGCGCATCGCCAGAGAGCATAGCGCGCCCGCGCCGCCCCCGCGCGGCCTCGATCGCGGCGGCCAGCCCGCGCATCCCGCGAGCCAGCGCGTCGGTCGAGACCGCGCCGAACCCCAGCACCAACCCGCTCGGGGCCAACCCGCCGCCCCGCATGTAGGCGGACAGCGGCATCGTCTCCACGCCGCGCGCCCTGGCCTCCTCGAACACGCGCTGGGCGTCGGCGTCGCGCAGATCGGCCACCGCGTGCAGGCCGGTCCGCACCGGCCGCAGGGTCAGCGCGCCGCCGCAGTACCGCTCGGCGGCGTCGCCGAGCGCCTCAAGCCGCTCGCGATAGGCGGCCCGCATGCGGCTGAGGTGGCGGGCGAAGTGCCCCCCGGCCATGAAGTCGGCCAGGACCGCCTGCTCCAGGAACGGCGGCAACGGGTCGACCGCGGTCCGCCGCGCGGCCAGCAGCCGGTCGCGCAGCGCCGGCGGCGCGATGAGAAAGCCGAGCCGCAGCGACGGGAACACCGACTTGCTGAAGCTGCCCACATAGATGACCCGACCGTCGGCGTCGAGGCCGTGCAGGCACGGGATCGGCTGCGCGCCGTGGCGGAACTCGCTGTCGTAGTCGTCCTCCACCACCCACGCGCCGGCCGCGCTCGCCCACCTGAGGAGCGCGAGCCGGCGGGCCAGGCTCATCGGGACACCGAGCGGGAACTGGTGCGACGGGGTTACATAGGCCATGCGCGCCCCGCGCGCGCGACCGTCCACCGCGTCGATCTGCATGCCGTCCTGGTCGACCGGCACCGGCACGATCGACGCACCGGCGCCGATCAGCGCGCTCCACGCCCCCGGGTAGCCCGGCTCCTCCATGAGCACCCGATCGCCGGGGTCGAGCAGCAACCGGCTCACCAGATCCAGCCCGCGCTGCGCGCTCCCGACGATGTAGATCTGGTCGGCGTCGCACTGGGTACCCCGCGCGGTTCCGATGTGCTCGGCGATCGCCTCGCGCAGCGCCTGCAGCCCGCCGGGCGCGCCGTAGTCCAGCTGGCTGGAGGTGATCGACAGGACCCGCCGGCTGGCCAGCCGCGCCCACAACCTCACCGGAAACAGCTCGAGCGCCGGCACCCCGATGCGGAACGGGCGCGGCGGCCCCGGGATCCGACGAGCCGAGGGAGCTCCGCCGGCCAGCGCCTCGCCGCGGCGCGACAGGATCGGCTGCATGAGGTCCGACGGCGCGCGCGGGGCCGGCACCCGCAGGCGCCGGTCGGGCAGCTCGGCGGCCACGAACGTGCCGGAGCCGCGCCGCGCGACCAGGTAGCCCTCGGCATGGAGCTGCTCGAACACCAGCTGGGTGGTCGTGCGCGACACGCCGAGCTCCGCGGCCAGCGCGCGCGACGAGGTCATCCGCGCGCCGGCCCGGAGGACCCCGTGGACGATCGCGCGCCGGATGCAGTGATAGATCTGCTCCTGGAGGCCGGAGCCGGCGCGCTCGTCGATCTGGATGAGTAGGTCCGCCGCGGCTCGCCGGGTCATTGCTCCTCCCGCTCGCGCTCGACGCGATCCTCGATCCTAGCACCGCCCCGGCGCCGCTCCCGCCCCGGGCCGCTTGCGGGCGCTGGCAGGTGCTGTGCTCGGGTCGCAACGCGGTTCGGCGGCCGGCCCCCGATCGTGCTAACCGTTTCCCGTGCGCATGAAACCGTGCCTCACCGCCGCCGATGCGCGGCGAATCGTCCGCGCGGCGGTGGCCGAGGCGGAGCGGAACCAGTGGAACGTGACCGTCGCGGTGGTCGACGACGGCGGCGCGCTCCTCGCCCTCGAGCGGCTGGATGGCGCCTTCCCGCAGAGCGCGGAGATCGCCACGCGCAAGGCGTGGACCGCGGCCGCGGTCCGGCTCCCGACCAAGACCATGGAGGACATGGTGAAGGAGCGGCCCGCGCTGCTCGGCTTCCCCGGCCAGGTCCGGGTCCAGGGCGGGCTGCCGATCCTGGTCGGGGCCGAGTGCGTCGGCGCGGTCGGCGTCTCCGGCGTCGCGTCGCACCAGGACGAGCAGGTCGCCCGCGCCGGCGTCGACGCGCTCGCCGACGAGACCGCGCCGCCGCCGCGCTGACGATCGACCCGGCGGCGACTACTTGGGCTGCGGCACGATCCGCAGATAGGGCCGCGGCGCCTTCCACCCGTCCGGATACTTCTGCCTGGCCTCCTCGTCGGACACGGCCGGGACGATGATGACGTCCTCGCCGTTCTTCCAGTTCACCGGCGTGGCGACCTTGTGCTTCGCGGTCAGCTGGATCGAGTCGAGCACGCGCAGCACCTCGTCGAAGTTGCGGCCGGTGCTCATCGGGTAGGTGAGCGTCAGCTTGATCTTCTTGTCCGGCCCGACCACGAAGACCGAGCGAACCGTGGCGTTGTCGGCCGCGGTGCGCGGCTTCTCGCCGGTCGCGTTGGGATGGATCATGTCGTAGAGCTTGGCGATCTTGAGGTCCGAATCGCCGATGAGCGGGTAGTTGGGCGCGGTGCCCTGGGTCTCCTCGATGTCCTTGGCCCAGCGCTTGTGATCCGCGACCGGGTCGACGCTGAGCCCCATGATCTTGGTGTTGCGCCTGGCGAACTCCGGCTTCAGGCGGGCCATGTAGCCCAGCTCGGTCGTACAGACCGGCGTGAAGTCCTTGGGGTGGGAGAACAGGACGGCGTAGCCGTCGCCGATCCATTCGTGGAAGTCGATCGTGCCTTCCGTGGTGTCCGCCGTGAAGTTCGGCGCCTCGTCTCCGATCCGCAGTGACATGAAGTCCTCCTCCCGGTGCGCGGGAGGAGATTCTAGCCCCCGGCGGGTCAATGTCGAGACCTCGAGCCGAGCCGCGCGACCCGCGCCGGCGATCCTCCGGGTCGGTTCGGTCGTAGTATCGACGGACGATGAGCCAGACGCCGCCCGGGTCGAGGGGGATGCCGTTCCTCGGTGAAGCGCTCGGGTTCCTCAAGGACCCATTCGGCTTCACCCTGTCGCGCACCCGCCGGCACGGCAACGTGTGGAAGACGCGGATCCTGGGCGACACGGTGGTCTTCTTCGCCGGGCCGGCCGCCTTCTCGTTCTTCATGGACCCGGCCAACTTCACCCGCCAGAACGGCTCGCCGCGCTTCCTGCAGGAGCTCCTCCACCCGGACGCGGTGCCGTTCCTCGACGGAGAGCGGCACCGCGCGCGCAAGCGGCTGCTGCTGGCCGCGTTCGCCCCGGACGCGCTCGACCGCTACCTGCCCGGCATCTTCACCGTGATCGATCGATTCGCGTCGACCTGGGCCGGCGCCGGCGAGAAGGCGCTCGCGGCCGACCTGTCCCAGCTCGCCTTCGACGTCGCCAACCACGTCTTCGCCGCGGGCGATCCGGCCGCCAGCGACGTCGAGCGAGCCGCCGACTTCGCCCTCCTCAACCAGGGTGCGTTCTCGCCGCCGATCAACCTCCCGTTCACCGCCTACGGCCGGGCGGTCCGCGCGCGCGATCGGCTGCGGGTGTACATCCGGGAGCAGGTCGCGAGCCGCGACGGCCAGGGGACCGCGCTCGGCGTGCTGAAGGGCGCGCGCAGCCGGGGCGGCGCGCGGCTCGACCCGGCCGAGCTCGAGATCGAGCTCCTCCACTTCTTCTTCGCCGCCCAGGGCGGGCTGACCGCGGCGCTGGCCTGGCTCCTGGTCGTGCTCGGCGAGCACCCGAGGATCGCCGGGCGGCTGCGGGCCGAGGCGGACGGCGTGCTCGGCGACGGTCCGCCCACGCTGGCCCAGGTCGGCGAGCTGGCCGCGGCGCGCGCGGTCTCGCGCGAGGTGCTGCGCGCGTTCCCGATCGCGCCGGTCACCTTCCTCGGCGTGGCCCGCAAGGACCTCGAGCTCGACGGCTTCCGCATCCGGGCCGGCTGGAAGGGCGCCGGCGCGATCTGGGCCACGCTGCAGGACAGCGCGGTCTTCCGCGATCCGACCGCGTTCCGCCCCGACCGGCTCGACGATCAGGGGATCGCCGCGCTGCCGCCGGGCGGGTACGTGCCCCAGGGCGGCGGGCCGCGCGACGGGCATCGCTGCCCGGGCGAGGCGATGATCCAGCTGGTGATGCCGGCCTTCGCCGGCTGGTTCACCCGGCGCTTCAACCTGACCTACCCGGCGCAGGACTCGACCCCGGGCGGGGGTGGGCTGGGGCCGCTGCCGCGCAGCGGCGTTCGCGTCACCGTCGCGAGGCGATGACCGACTCGCCGCTCGCCGACCCGGCCTGTCGACCGGCCGGCGCGCCGAACAGGGCCACGGCCAGCGCGAGCGCGACACCGGCCGCCGCCGCCGCCGCGGGCCGACGCCAGCCGTGCCTCCCGGGCCACCGACGGCGAGCCGCCGGCCCGACGCCCTCGAGCCCGGCCGCGATCGCGCGCGGCACATCCTCCGCCCGCGCGAACCGCCGGGCCGGGTCGCGATCCAGACAGCGGGCGATCGCGTCGTCCCACCGCGCGTCGAGGCCGGGCCGCACGCCGCCCGCCGCCGGCGCGTCGCGCTCGAGCCGCGCGGAGATGAGCGCGATGAGCGAGTCGGCCTCGAACGGCAGCCGCCCGGTCACCGCCTCGAACAGCACCACGCCGAGCGAGTAGATGTCCGCGCCCGGGCCGAGCGCGAGCCCGGCCACCTGCTCGGGCGCCATGTACGCGGGAGAACCCACCAGCGCGCCGGTGGCGGTGGCCCGGGCGTCGTCGCCCTCCCCGCCGAGGCGGACCGGGTCCGCCTCCCCCTCGCCACCACCACCGCCACCGGCTCGGCCAGTCCCACCCTCGCCCCTACCCCCTCCGCGATTCCCTTCCACCTGCCCGGCCGCGATCCGCCGCGCGAGGCCGAAGTCCATGATCACGACCCGCTCGCCGCCGCGCGCGCTCGCGTCGGGCACCAGCATGATGTTGGCCGGCTTGAGGTCGCGGTGGATGATCCCGGCCGCGTGCGCCGCGCCGACCGCCGAGGCCAGTTTTTCGGCCAGGGCCAGCGCATGGTCCAGGCCGAGCGGCCCGCGCTCCAGGCGGCTGGCCAGGGTCTCACCGGCCAGGAGCTCCATGGTGAGGAACGGGATCCGCTCGCCGCTCGGCGACTCGTGGGCGCCGAGGTCGAAGATCCGGCACACGCCCGGGTGAGCCAGCGCGCGGGTCAGCAGCACCTCGCGGCGGAAGCGACACAGGCTGAGCCCGTCGCGCACCCGCTCGGCGCGCAGCGCCTTGAGCGCCACCGTCGAGCCGAGGTCCTCGTCGAACGCGGCGTACACCTCGCCGACCGCGCCGCGCGCGATGAAGCGGAGGATGCGGTAGCGCCCGCCGACCAGCTCGCCGACCGCCAGCCCGTGCTCGCGGCCGACCTCCGCGCTCGACGCCGCCCGCACGGTGATGGTGCTGTCGCCGCGCCCGGCGGACGCGCCGTGGTCGAAGTCGAGCGTCTCGCACGCGCCGTGCAGGAGGACCATGCTCGCCGGGGCCTGGCCGTGGTCCGGGCCCGGGTCGCTTCCCAGCGCGCATCCCCGCGCGGGCCAGCCGGCCAGCGCCGGCGCGGCGGCCGGCCGATCGACGCGCTCCGGCGGCGTTGCCCGCGGAACCGCGCCGTCGTCGACCTGCCATCCACCGAGCGAGTGCACCTCTCCTAGTGACCCGACCTCCGCCGCCGTTACACCGCATGAGACGATCCGGACCGGAAGCACCCGCGCGCCATCGAGGAGGAGCGAGCGCCTCCACTCGATCGTCGCGGCGTGGCTGAACGTCCGTCCAGCAGCCCCGGCACTCGTCGGCAGCGCCCCCATCAGATGTGTCGGCGGCGGCGGCGGTCGACTTGCGACACCCGGATCGTGGATTTCTGCGCGCCACCTCGCGGTCGGTGAAACGCCCGACGCCCGGCCGTCACTATCCCACCAAGAGGCGGACGAACGGCGTGAGGCATCGCGAAGAACCCAGGCGAAGCGATTTATGGCTATAGTCGTTTCGATAACGTCGCGAGGCCGCTTGAACTTCGAGCAGTTCGACGAGGCCTATCTGGCGCGTCTCTGTCAGAGAGACCCCGAGGTGGAGGAGCACTTCACGGCGTACTTCAGCCGTTTGATCCTCATCAAGCTGCGCCAGCGGCTCCGCTCGCGCCACGCCATCGAGGACGTGCGCCAGGAGACGTTCCTTCGGGTCTTTCGCATCATCCGCTCCGGCTCCGGCCTGCGTCACCCGGAGCGGCTCGGCGCGCTGGTCAACGCAGTCTGCAAGAACGTGATGCTCGAGACCTACCGCTCGCGCCGGTACGAGGAGCTGCCCGAGGAGCTCGGCCCCGACGACTCGAGAGACGTCCTCGACGGGCTCATCTCGGAGGAGCAGCGGCGCGAGGTGCAGCGGGTCCTCGACGATCTGCCCGAGCGCGATCGCCAGCTCCTCCGCGCCGTCTTCCTCGACGAGGCCAACCGCGACGCGGTCTGCGCCCAGTTCGAGGTCGACCGCGACTATCTGCGGGTTCTCCTCCACCGCGCCAAGGAGAGCTTCCGGGCGCGCTTCAGGCAGACCGAGAGCTCGTTCCACCCCCGGCCACCGACGCGGCCGCAACTGCGGAGCTCTTGATCATGGATCACCTGCAAGCAGAGAGCCTGGGCGCAACCGAGAAGTACCTCCTCGGAGCGCTCGATGAAGCCGAGCGCGAGGCGTTCGAGGAGCACTTCTTCGACTGCCTCGAGTGCGCCGACGACGTGCGCGCCGCCGCCGCCGTCCTGGCCGCGGCCGGAGCCACCGCCGCGCTGACCGCGGTGCCCGCCGCCCCCGCCATGCTTCCGACCCCCAGGTCGTCGCCGGTGACGGACATCGGCCAGCGCCGGCGCCGCTTCGCGCGGGTCAGCCGCGTCACGGCGGCGGTCGGCACCCTGGCCGCGGCCGCGATGTGCGTGGTCGTCTATCAGCGCGCGGTGGTCATCCCGGACCTGCGCGACCAGGTCGCCGAGTCACAGTCGATTCAGGCGGTCCGCGGCCACTTCCTGACCCAGACCCGGAGCGAGGCCCCACGCATCAGCGTGACCGACGCCGATCGGATGATCGCGCTCACCCTCTCCCGCAGCTGGGACAAGCAGTTCCCGTCGTACCGATGCGAGCTCCAGGACGCCTCCGGCCACCTGCTCCTGGCCGAGACGCTGGCGGATCACTCGACCACCGACGAGCTGGAGATCCTCGTGCCGGTGAAGGGCCTGGCGGCCGGCGCCTACGTGCTGACCGTCGAGGGGCTCGATGCACCCCGGCCGGGCAGCGGCCCACCGCCGACCTCCGCCGCGCCGGTGGCCCGCTATTCGTTCCAGCTCGAGCGCCGCTAGCCGCCGCGGGTGTAGATGACGAACGGCGCCCAGTAGTAGGGCTTGCGGCTGGCGGTGGCGGAGTGGACGAGGCGCAGCTTGGCGGCGCGCAGGGCGGCGATCGGATCGAGCCCCTCCTGCAGGCCGCGATAGAGGTGCTCCATCAGCTCCGCGGTCGAGGCGTCCTCGACGTTCCAGAGTCCGCCGATCACGTTGCGCGCGCCCGAGCCCAGGAACGCCCAGGCCAGGCCCACGAGGCCCTCGCCGGCGTACGCGCGAGAGCCGGCGCTGCGACAGGCCGACAGCGTGACGAGCTCCGCGGTCAGAGGCACCTTGACGATGTCGCGCGCGTAGAGCTTGTACGAGTCCTCGCGCCCGGAGAGCACGATCGCCGAGTCGAGCGGGCTCTCCTGGTTGGCCGTCGCGTGCGCGGCGAAGTGGATGAAGGCGAAGCGGCCCGGTCCGGCCGCCGCGTAGGCCGAGGGCTGCGCGCTCGCGCCCGACTGCACGGTGGCCTGCTCCGGGAACAGATCCGCGATGCGCGCCACCTCGCGGCCGGCGTAGGCCAGCGGAGGGAACTCCTGGCCAGGAGACACCGGGTCACCGATGACGAGGATCGAGCGGGCCCGGGTCTTCTCCGCCGCCGCTCCGGCGCTCAGCAGGCCGAGGGACGGGGCGGTCGCCAGCGTGACGTCCTCGATCCAGTAGTGTGGCCGCGCGCCCGGGACGACCAGCGTCTCGAAGTTGAGCTGCTGCAGCGGGCCGTCCGGGACCACGACGACGCGCTTGCCCGGCTGGATCTGCTTCTCGATCGGCCCGATGAGGCTGCGGTAGAGCCAGGTGGCGTCGGACGCATCCTCGGCCAGCGGATCGCGAGAGCGCTGGATCTGGGCCTGGTACGCCTCTGCCCGCTGGCCGATGTCGGCCGAGCCGGGCAGGACGCGCACGACGATCTCCTCCGGGGTGACCGCCCACAGGAACGAGCGCCGCGGCGCCGTCCAGTAGAAGAGGAGGACCGAGTCGAGCGCGCGGGCCAGCTCGCGATAGCGAGCGACCTGCAGCGTGCCCTCTCCCTCGCGCGGCAGCAGGTTCTCCGACAGGAGCCGCGCCCGCCCGCGATCGGCGACCAGGAGCGCCTCCTCGATGCGCCCTGCCCCGACCAGGAAATCGACGTGCTCGTCGTGGAACCGCCGCAGGCTGGAAAAGAACGCGAGCCGGTGCTC
Organism: Kofleriaceae bacterium; assembly: GCA_035489015.1. Classification (GTDB taxonomy): domain Bacteria; phylum Myxococcota_A; class Polyangia; order Haliangiales; family Haliangiaceae; genus DATFRY01. Next base: position 22,093 of record DATHKR010000192.1, read on the forward strand.
GGCGACACCCAGATGGGAGCCGGAGCGCTCCATCACCGCGAACGCCTCGCCGAAGTCCTTGTCCGCCTCGGCCGCGCGGCCGGCCTTGACCTGGAGCACGGCCAGCCCCGACCAAGCCTCCCACTGCGCCTCTGGCTCCGCGGCGGCGCCGAGCACCTGTCGGTAGGCGGCGTCGGCCCGGGCCGCGTCGCCACGAGCGGCCCACACATGACCTTGGTTGAGGACCGTCTTCAGGAGACCTCCCTCGGCCTTCAGCGCCTTCTGGGCATCGAGCGCCTTGCCCAGCAGCGACTCGGCGTCGTCGTAGCGCATCTGCTCGAAGGCAACCACGCCCAGGTTGCTGAGGAGGGTCGCGACCCTCGCCCGATCGTCGAGCTCCCGCGCGACGACCAGCGCGCGATCGTAGTGCTCGCTGGCGCGAGCGAGGTCGCCCTTGCGGTAGTAGGAGTTGCCCAGGTTGGTCAACGCCCGGAGCCGATCGCCGGTGAGGTGACGCTTGCCGGCCAGCGCCTCCGCGTCGGACAGGAAGCGCAGGGCGCGGTCGAAGTCGCCGAGGTTGTAGTAGCACCAGCCGAGGTTCTGGAGGGTCTTGGCGCGCGGGATGTCGGCGTTGATCGCCGTCGCCAGCGTCAAGGACCGCTGCAGCCACTCGGTTGCCTCGTCGTAGCGGGCGGTCTCGATCCTGAGGAGCCCGAGGCTCCCCGATGCGTTGGCCTCGAGGGACACGAGCCGGCCGCGCCGGGCCGCGGCCAGCGCCTCGCGAAACGCGGGCTCGGCGGAGGAGTACTCCTTCCGGTGGAGAAGGCAGGTCCCGCGGCGGAGCGCGACCTCACCCACCAGCTCGGTCGACGCCAGGGACGTCGCGATGCGAGCGGCGCCGTCGAGGTCGTCGGTGGCCCGATGCAGGACGTCGGCGGCCGCCGAGAGCCGACATAGCGCCACGCCCCGGGTCATGAGGGCGCGGACGCGAATGGCGTCGGCGGTGGTGTTGCGCGCGAGCCCGTCGTCGAGGAGGCCCATGACCTCGGCGTTCTTGCGCTGGCTGACCAGGACCTCGGCGTGGGCGACCCGGAATGCCCACTCCCACGACGAGTCGCCCGCGTCGAGCGCCGCCTTGCGCCCCTTCTCGGCGGCCGATAGCGCGCCTTCGAGGTCGCCCTGGCGAAGGGCGGCGTAGGCGCCCTGCCACAGGCCATCGAGGGACGGCTTCTCCTTCGCGCACATCGTCAGGACGAGGAGCGCGGCCGCGAGGAGACGCTTCATGGATAGTCGGAGCCGTTTCCTCCCACGATGTTGGTCGTCACGGTCCCGTGCACGGGACAACCCATCTCGATCCGCAGCATCGTCAGCCGGCGCGAGGCTCGGGTGATGTAGAACTCGCCCAGGAAGACGGTCCCGAAGCCCGGCACGCGAATCCCGCACTCGCCCCGCTTGCCGCAGCCGGCCGGCAGCCGCTCCTCGCCGTGGCCGTCGCCCTCGTCCCCGTGCACGTCGAACAGGCAGGTGAGCAGGCGCTGCTCTCGATGAGGGCCCGAGGCGCTGTCTCGCCCGGCGGTCCCCTCGGAGTGCGGGCCGGAGGACTGCAGGCGCGCGAGATCCTCTCCCAGGGACCCGAGCTTCCGGTCGCGCTGGCAGGCGCTGGTCAGGTCGGGCAGGGTTCCGCTCTCGAACAGCGCGCGCCGGCGGGGCAGATCGATCCGGGTGCCGGCGATGCGCAGGTTGACGAAGGCGCTACCCACCGGGAGGATCACCCGACGACCTCTCTCGCGGTCGAAGCTCGAGACCAGGCGCGCCACGATCGCGTCGGCGGTCACGACGTTCGCGACGTTGAGCCCTTCGACGGTCACCGTGGTCAGGGTGTGAAAGATGCTGTTGCCGTTCTCCTTCACCTCGTTCCCGGTGACCGTGCTCGAGGCGGTCTTGAAGGAGACGAGCTCGCGGTAGCGGAAGCCCTCGACTCGTGCGCTGCCGTGCCCACCGGTGATGGGCAGCACCGCCGAGGCCTGCGAATCGATCACGTCACAGAAGGGATGCGTGATCTGCCCGCCGAGGGCCACGGCGTCCGCACTGAACAGATATCTCTGATCGACCTGCTTTTCCATGTCATTCCTCGGGGGTGTGAAGTTCGCATTGTAGGGCACGTTGTGCGGCGCCACTCAACATCTCGGCAAATCTCCGGCGCTCGCGCCTCGTGTCTGCGCTCTCGTCGACAGGCGAGCCGACGGCTCGCGGAGCTCGCCTGATCTATCGTGAGGTCCGGGCGCCCAGCGTCTCAGTCGTTCGAGCGAGCGATTCGACCCGTGTGGCCTCTGCCACGCTGACCTGGTGCAGACAGCAGCAGGGCGTGAGCCTCGACACCGGGCGGCGGTCGCGCGAGGCTCAGCCGGGGACCGGGCGCACCGGTTGCGCGGCGTCGTCGCCGGCCACCGTCATCCAGGCGCGCACCCGCCAGCGCGTGACCAGGCCGTTCAGCACGTAGGGATCGCCCTCGGCGAACGCCTCGGCCACGCGCGGGGAGTCGGCGCGAAAGAGGAGCACCGCGCCGTCGACTGGATCGGCCAGCGCTCCGCCCAGGATCAGCTCGCCGCGCTCGTGCGCCGCCCACGCCCGGGCGAGGTGCGCGTCGCGAAATGCCGCGCGGCGCTCGGTGTAGTCGGGGACGACGTCGTAGAAGAGGAGGTAGTGCATGGCGGTCACCTCGCGAAGATTGGCTGGTGCGGGTTGCCTCGGGCGAGCAGGTAGAGCATCCGACACGGGCGGCCGCGGATGTAGGCCGTGATGGCACATCGCTCAGCTCCCGCGCCGACGCGAGGTTGGCCCTTTTCGGGCCGCCCTCGGCTAGGCTGCGGCCATGCTTCCGGCCAAGCGAACCAGCGCGCTCGCCCTCGCGCTCCTCCTCCCTCTCTTCGGCGCGTGCGGCGGCGACGACGACGATGACGGGGCGACCCCGGACGCCGGCCCGACCGGCGGTGACCCGGACGCCGCGCCGCCCGACGACGCGCAGGCGGCGCCGATGGTGACGCTCGACGACGGCTGGCTCTCGGGATCGTTAGACGGCGCGACGCGCCGCTTCCTCGACATCCCGTTCGCGAAGCCGCCGATCGGCGAGCTGCGCTGGAAGGCGCCGGTCCGGAACGACCCGTGGGATGGCGTGCGCGACGCGACCCAGTTCAGCGACGCCTGCGCCCAGAACGACACGCTCCAGGCCGACGCCTCCGAGAGCGAGGATTGCCTCTACCTCAACGTCTGGACCCCGGAGCCGGCCCCGACCGAGCCGCTGCCCGTCATGGTCTGGTTCCACGGCGGCGGCAACACCGCCGGCTCGACCGCCGATCAGGTGCCGCTCGGCGTGGGCGGCCTGTTCTACGACGGGCGCGCGCTGGCCGAGCGCTACGGCGTCGTGGTGGTGACGACCAACTACCGGCTGGGCCCGCTCGGCTTCTTCTATCACCCGGCGCTGGCCGGGGAGGGCTCGCCCGAGGGCAACCAGGGCCTGCTCGATCAGCGCCGCGCGCTCGAGTGGGTGCGCGACAACATCGGCGTGTTCGGCGGCGATCCGGATCGGGTGACCATCTTCGGCGAGTCGGCTGGATCGTTCGACGTCTGCTTCCACGTCGCCTCGCCGGGCAGCGCGGGCCTGTTCCATCGCGCCATCAGCGAGAGCGGCGGCTGCACCACCCACATGTCGACCACCGCCGATCTCGAGGCCGACGTCGCCGCCTTCGTCGAGTCGATCGGCTGCGCCGAGGCGCGCGACCCGCTCGCCTGCCTGCGCAAGCAGCCGGTCGCGGCCCTGCTCAGGGAGGCGCCGGAGATCGGCGCGCCCGAGGCCCCGCTGCCCGGCGGCCCGGCCTACCAGGGCTCGACCCCGCAATGGAGCTTCGGCCCGGTGGTCGACGGGACGATCATCCCGGATCAGCCGCGCGCGCTGTTCGACGCCGGCGAGGTGAACGACGTCCCCTACATCCTCGGCTCGAACAGCGACGAGGGCACCCTCTTCCACGTCGGCGCCGTCCCGGTCAAGGACGAGGCCGAGTACCTGGCGGCGCTCGAGCGGCGGTTCGGCACCGAGGCGGCCGCCGCCATCCTCGACGCCTACCCGGTGGCCGACTTCGCCTCGCCCGAGGCCGCGCTCGAGCGAGTGACCGGCGACGTCTCGCTGGTCTGCGCCACTCACGACACCGCGCGCCGGGCCGCGGACGCGGGGCTGTCGGTCTGGATGTACAACTTCGACTACCGCATCCCGATCCCCGGCCTCGAGTTCCTCGGCGCGACCCACGGCGCCGAGATCGCCTTTGTGTTCGACTCGGTCGACCGCGTGTCGCAGGGCTCGATCGGCGAGTCCATGCGGACCTACTGGAGCCAGCTGGCGGCGTCCGGCGATCCCAACGGCGGCGAGGCCCCGGCCTGGCCGGCCTTCTCCACCGCCGACGACCAGCGGACCAACTTCGCCGTCGAGCCGTCGGTGGTGAGCGACTTCCGCGCCGACGTCTGCGCGCTATGGCGCGGGCTCTACGACGCGCAGTTCCCGTAGCGGTCCGTAGCGTTTCTTTCCGCGCCCGGAGCGAGGCGGCTGGCCGCGCGGCATGACCGCGCCGGCCAGCGCCGCGTCCGCCGATCCGGTCGGACCGCCCCGGGCGACGCGCGTCACGCAGGATGGATTTCTGGCCCGATCCAGAAACGTCGTGTAAACGTTTACTTCGACGAACCAGGCCATTCTTAAGTCGCACTAAGTCGCCCGCCCGCCGGTCATCGCGAAGGGTGAACCCGCTGTTCACAACCGAACCGGAGGAGGAGCGACGATGTTGACCCGCAGCTGGATGAGCGGCCTGGCCACCATGGCGGCAGGCCTGGCGCTGATGGCGTGCGCCGAGACTGGCATGATCGACGAGGGCGAGGCCGAGGGGAGTGGCCCGTCCGACGCCGAGGAGACGATCATCCCCGACACGACCAAGGTGCTCGCGCCCGAAGCGCGCGACGCCCTGGTCTCCTACGACCGCGAGAGCGGCACCCTGCGCTTCAGCCTCGACAGCGCCGGCGTGGGTGCCACCGAGCCACACCGGGTCGCCGACCCGTCGGAGCTGGAGGCAGGTGACGTGGTCGTCAGCGAGCCGACTGCCGCGGCCCCGTACGGGGTCCTCCGCCGCGTCACCGACGTGGTCGCCGGCCCCGAGGCGATCGAGGTCCTCACCGTCCCGGCCGGCCTCGAGGAGGCGATCGAGCAGGGCGGGCTCGAGAAGCGGCTGCCGATGGACGCGGCCGAGGTCCATGTCACCCAGCCGGGGGTCGGGCTGACCGTCCTGCCCCAGGAGAACGACACCAATCGCGACCTGCTCGGGTTCAGCGTCCAGCTGCCGTACCAGCTCGACCTTCCGATCGGGTTCGACTTCGGGACCGGCGGCGCCTGCACGCTGACCCAGGCGAGCAAGATCGGTGTGAACGCCAGCGCCCTGCTCGGCCTCGAGATCAACAACGCCAAGGTCACCCGGTTCGGCGTGTTCGGCGCGGCCAACGCGACCGGCAAGCTCAACATCCAGTGCAATCAGTCGGCCGTGAACACGACGTTGACCCTCGGCCAGATCATCAGCCCGGTCTACGTCGACTACATCGGGCCGGTGCCGGTCGTGTTCCAGTTCGGCCTCGCCGTCGCGGGCGGCGTGAGCGGCACCACCAACGGCCTGACCGTCAACGCCGAGTGGTCGGAGGGCTACAACGCCGGCCTGGGCTGGAAGAGCGACACCGGCTGGGGCCCGGAGATCGCCCACACCGCCACGCCGCTGTCGTGGGACGCGCGCGGCAACGGCACGCTGCGCTTCCGCCAGGGCCCGATCTTCGTCCTCTCGATCTTCAGCGGAGACGTGTTCTCGTTCTTCGACTGGGTCGACATCGGCTTCTCGATCGGCGCGACCGGCGCCGTCTACGGCCTCCCCTTCCTCGAGGTGGCCGGCGCCCAGGATCTCGAGAACGGCACCGGCTCGGCCACGCTGTCCGCCGGCCTCGAGTCGGGCGGCGCCGCCGGCGCCTTTGTCTCGATCGACGTCAGCACCCTCGGCTGGACGCTCTTCAGCGAGACCTGGTCGTGGGTCCACTCCGAGGTCTTCCCCGAGATCAAGAACGTGCTGGCCAGCGTCACCTACTGATCGCCA
>DATHKR010000193.1:0-17435 GCA_035489015.1 Kofleriaceae bacterium
GTTCGCGCCGGATGGAGACGTGGCCGCGTTCGGGCTCAACGAGAGCGGCCAGTGGCAGGTCTGGCGGCTGGGCCGGGCGGCGCCGGTCCTCCTGCACGGGTCGGCCGCGCGCTTCCTGCCCCGCCTCTCGCCCGACGGGACGCTGGTCGCCTGCGCGCGCGACGAGCACGAGATCCTGCTGGTGGGTCCCGGCCACCGCTCGCGTCGCCTGGTCGAGCTGGCCGACGGCGAGATGGTGGCCGGGATGGGCTGGTCGCCCGACGGGCGCCAGCTGGCGTACGTGCGAACCGATCCGGACGGCGGCGACGATCGGGTCGACGTGGTCGACGTGGACGGCGCGGACGGCGCGGACGGCGCGGATCCGCTGACCGGCGCGGTCGCCCCGCGCCGCACCGCGACCCGCCGACCGTTCCTGGCCTACGCCGCGGTGCTGATGACCTGGCCCGACCGCGGTCACGTTCTCTACGCGATCAACGACCGCCGCGGCGGCAGCCTCTACCGCCTCGACGTCGCCACCGGCGCCGAGACGCTGGTCCACCAGTGGGCCGGTCTCACCATCACCGGCGGGCGATGGACCGGTGGCCGTCTCCTCTACAACCGCGGGACCCAGCGCTACGGCATCCTCCTGGGCGACCGGGGCGGACCGATGCGCCGGATGTCGAGCGGCGACGGTCAGGCGCGCCGCCTGGCCGGGTGGAGCGAGCAGGGCTGGCTGTTCTACGCCAACGACTCGGCCGGCACCCTCGACATCGTCGCCCACCCGCCCGACGATCCGCCGGCGCTGTGGCTGAGCGGCGAGGCCGACGAGACGCCGGACACGCTGGTCGGCGGGGCGGTCCTGTTCCAGCGCGGCGGCGGCCCGCCCGGCACGGTCGGGGTGTGGCGGTCGAACGCGCCGGGCGACGCGCGCCTCCTGGCCGAGGTGCCGACCGCGGGGCTGTCGGCCAACGCGGTGCGCTGCGCCGGCGATCGGCGGCCGCCGTGCGTGGTCGAGAGCGCCGCCGGCGGGGTCGTGCGCTACGCGCTGTTCGATCCAGACACCGGCGCGCGCGGCCGCGAGGTCGCCACCATCCAGGCCCGCGCCCACTACATGCGCAGCATGGCGGTCTCACCCGACGGCGCCACGCTGGCGGTGGTGCAGGGCGGCGACCGGGTGGCGCTGTTCGACATGGCCACCGGCGCGCGCGGCGAGCGGATCGTGCCCGGCGTCGCCGACCTCCAGTCGGTGAGCTGGGCGGCCGACGGGCGCGATCTCCTGGTCAGCTGCTTCGGCTGGCACGGGCGCCTGTTCGCGGCCCTGCGGGTGTCGCCGGCCGGCGCGATCGAGCCGATCGAGGCCAGCCACCGGCGCTGGTACTGGCGCCCGCAGGAGTCGCTGGACGGCAAGCAGGTCGCGGTGGTGGCCGACGACTTCGCCACCGACCTGGCCGCGCTCGAGGGACTCTGATCCGGCGCCGCTCGCGCGCTCAGCGCGGCGCGGCCTCGCGGGTGATGCGCTCGACCATGGCGCGGCCCTCGGGTGTGTCGGGCAGGATGCCCGGCCTGGTGAGCCGTCGGGTCAGCTCGATCCAGCGCGGATCGTCGGCGAACACCCGGCGAAACAGGGGCAGGGCGTGGTCGATGTCGCCGTGGGCGGCCAGCGCGACCGCCTGCCAGTAGAGCATCTCGCTGTCGCCGCCGCTCATGCGCGCGGCGGCGCCGTAGTGGTCGAGGGCGCCGTTCATGTCGCCCTTCTCGACGGCCGCGTCGCCGCGATTCATGTGGTCGTAGGCGCGGGCCAGGCGGAGCAGGCGGCGGAGCTCGCCGATCGGATCGGGCGAGTCGTCGACCCGGAGATCGAAGCGAGTGTCGGCCCACGGCTTTTCGCTGCGGGTCCCGCTCACCACCAGGAGCGCGGCCGACTGGCAGCCGCGGATGTCGCCGCCGGCCGCCTGGGCCGCCTCGAGCGCGGACATCAGGCGTTCGGCCAGGTCGCCACGGGCGCCCTCGTACGCGCGCGACATGGCCGGGACCACGCGGTCGGTGCCCATCATGTTGGCCTGCACGCTGTAGCCGGCGCCGACGTGATGGCCGGCGTGCTCGATGCACTTGCCGCCGGTGTGGGCGGCCGCGCGCCCGCTGGCGTCGACGAACGCGACCTGGCGGACCTCGCGGGCGGCGTCGGCGGCGAGCAGCTTGGCCAGCGCGTCGGCCGGCGGCGAGCCGCCGCGCATGAGCGCGAGGCCGCGCGGCCCGTAGGCCGGGTCGACGAACGACTGGGTCGCGACCGCGCCGACCCCCGGCTCGGCCCAGGTCACCGTCGAGCCGACCGCGAACCAGTGCGATTGCACCGCCACGCCGAGGTCGCCGGTGGCCGGATCGCGCGCGACGATCGAGAAGGTGTGGGCCGGGCGGAGCGGATCGCCGTCGATCGGCCCGGTCGCGGACGGCTCGCTCGCGGACGGCTCGCTCGCGGATGGCCCGGTCGCGGACGGCCCGCCGACCGGGGTGGTCGCGCCCGATCGCCGGCAGTAGCCGGTCGCGCCGGTCGGGGTCGTCGCGGTGGCGGCGGCCTGGTCCGGCGGGCGGCTGTCGCCCGATCGCTGGCACGAGGCCGACACCAGCGCCGGAGCGACGGCGAGCGCGAGAGAGAAGCGGAGCGAGGCGGAACGGGAGACCGCGGCGGCGCGCACGCCGCGAGCGTACACCTCGGCGCCGGGGCGAGCGAGCCGGGCGGTCGCCCCGGCCCCCGCAGCGGCCCTACGACGCTCCCGCGGCCAGGGCGCGCAGCGCGTCGCCGCCGCCGCGGAAGATCGGCCAGCCGTCGCCGACCAGCACTGCCTCGATCCCGGGCAGCGTGGCCAGCCGGCGCACCGAGGCCAGCGCGGCCGCGCGATCGACCAGCTTGGCGTCGGGCAGCATGTCGAGCCCGCCGCCGCGGTGCGCGCGCACCAGATCGCCGGTGATGAGGGTGGAGCCGTCCAGCAGCAGGGCCAGCTCGCCCGGCGTCTTCGAGCCGTCCAGGGCGAGCGCGATCAATCCGGGGCCGATCTCGTCGCCGTCGGCCAGGAAGCCGTCACAGCGGTGCGGGAAGCGCTCGCGCTCCCCGGCCGGCCCCAGCACGCGCGCGCCGGTCGCCGCGGCCAGCTCGGCCGCGCCGCGCACGTGATCCGAGTTGGTGATGACGATGGTCGCGACCCCGCCCAGCGAGAGCAGGTGGCGGCGGTCGTGATCGCTCTGGGGCAGCGGATCGACCGCCACGTTGCCGCCCGGGCTCACCCATAGCAGGCTGTGGAAGTCCAGGTTGCGGCCCTCGTCGAAGAGGGACCAGCTCCATAGATCCGGTCGATGCAGTCGCTTCACCGCGGCAGGGTAACACCGTCGCCGGCAAGATCTATCAGGCCCGAAAATCGCCAGCGCGCCGCGCCGCGGATCCGTACCATCGGGTGGTGTTGGTCGACCAGGAGCTCTGCTACCGGGCGCTGGGTAGCCGCGACGCGCGCTTCGACGGCCGCTTCTTCGTCGGCGTGGTCACCACCGGCATCTACTGCCGGCCGATCTGCCCGGCGCGCACGCCGCTCCGCCGCAACGTGCGCTTCTACGCCTGCGCGGCGGCGGCCGAGGCGGCCGGCTTTCGCCCGTGTCGCCGCTGCCACCCGGAGGCGGCGCCCGGCTCGCCGATCTGGAACGGCGTGACCAGCACGGTGTCGCGCGCGCTTCGCCTCATCGAGGACGGCGCGCTCGACCGCGGCGACGCCGCCGCGCTGGCCGCCCAGCTCGGGGTCGGCGACCGCTACCTGCGCCGCCTGTTCGACCGCCACCTGGGCACGTCGCCGATCGCGGTCGCCAGCTCGCGCCGCGCCCACTTCGCGCGCGCCCTGCTCGACGCCACCGATCTGCCGATGACCGAGGTGGCCCACGCGGCCGGCTTCGGCAGCCTGCGCCAGTTCAATCACGTCGTGCGCGCGGTGTTCGAGCGCACGCCGGGCCAGCTCCGCCGCGCCCGCGCCGGCTCGCGCCCGGTCGCCGGCGCGCACGGCCCGGTGCGGCTTCGCCTGGCCTTCCGCCCGCCGCTGGCCTGGCGCCCGCTGCTCGCCTTCCTCGCCGCCCGCGCGATCCCCGGGGTCGAGGAGGTAGACCTCGAGAGCCAGCGCTACCGGCGGGCCTTCGCCAGCCCGTCCGGCGGCGGCGTGGTCGAGGTCGCCCTCGCGCCCGACCGCCACGCGCTCGAGCTCGACGTGCGCGGGGTGGGCAGCTCCGGCCTGCCGGGCGGGCTGCTCGAGGTGGTGCGCCGGGTCCGCCGCCTGTTCGATCTCGACGCCGATCCGCTGGCGATCGCCGCGCGGCTGGGGGCGAGCCCGCTCCTCGCCGCCGCCCTCGCGGCCTGTCCCGGGCTGCGGGTCCCGGGCGCGTGGGATCCGTTCGAGGTGCTGGTCCGCGCGATGCTGGGCCAGCAGATCAGCGTCGCGGCGGCCACCACGCTGGCCGGGCGCCTGGTCGACCGCTGCGGCGAGTCGGTAGCCCTGGCCGGCGGGATCGGTGCGCTTCGCCGGGTCTTCCCCGGCCCGGCGGCGATCGCCGCCGCCGACGTGGGCGCGATCGGCCTGCCGTCGGCGCGAGCCCGCGCGCTGCGCGGCGCGGCCGAACAGGTGGCGACCGATCCGTCGCTGCTCGGCCCGGCCGGCAGCCTCGAGCTCCTGGTCGAGCGCCTGCGCCGCCTGCCCGGGGTTGGCCCGTGGACCGCGCACTACGTGGCCATGCGGGTGGGCGAGCCGGACGCGTTTCCGGCCGGTGACCTCGGCCTGCGCAAGGCGGCCGGCGGCGTCGCCGAGCGCGACCTGGCCGCCCTCGCCGACGAGTGGAGGCCGTGGCGCGCGTACGCCGCGGTCGCGCTGTGGCAGTCGCTGGCCGCGACCCCCGACCGGACCGGCGCCGCATCGCCGGAGGAGGACCGTCATGCCCGTCGAGCGCTCGCGCCTCGAGTCGCCGCTAGGACCCATCGAGCTGGGCGTGGAGGGAGAGCGCCTGTGCGCCCTCGTCTTCATCGCCTCTGACGCCGACGACGGCGCCGGGCTGGACCTGCCCCCCGCCCGCGGCCCGATCGCCGACCGGATCACGGCCTACTTCGACGGCGCGCTGGGCGCGTTCGACGAGATCGCGGTCGCGCCGAGAGGGACGCCGTTCCAGCTGCGCGTGTGGGAGGCCCTGCGCGCGATTCCGGCCGGGCAGACGCGATCGTACGGCGAGCTGGCCGCCCACCTGGGCGCGCCGTCGGCCACCCGCGCGGTCGGAGCCGCCAACGGAGCCAACCCGATCTCGCTGGTGGTCCCGTGCCACCGCGTCATCGCGTCGACCGGGGCCCTGCACGGCTACGGCGGCGGCCTGTGGCGCAAGGAGTGGCTGCTGCGCCACGAGCACGCGCTGCCGCCCGAGCTGCCCGGCCTGTTCCCGCGCCCGGCCAATACTACGCGTGGCGAAACATCAGGCTGATGCGCGGCCCGGCGCCGCGCGCCTTGGGCACGCTGTGGTCGTAGAGGGACTGGATGGTGCCGCCCAGCACCATGAGATCGCCGCGGCCGACGCTCCACGCGCGCGACGCGCCGCCCTGGTGGGGGCGGACCAGGAAGCGGCGCGGCTCGCCGAGCGAGACGATGGCGACGATCGACTCGGGCCGGTCGCGCCCGATCTGATCGCGGTGCCACGCCACGCTGTCGCTGCCGTCGCGGTACCAGGCGGCGCTGATGCGGTCGAGCTCGACGGCGTGGCGGGCGCCGAGCGCCGCGGCCATGCGCTGGAGCAGGGCAGGGGCGGTGCCCGGCTCGAACCAGGCGGTGAGGCGCGGGACGTCGACCTCGCGGTCGTACATGACCCGCCGCTCGCTCTTCCAGTCGACGGTGTCGGCCAGCTCGAGGTAGAGCGCGTCGCTGCCGGACAGCCAGCCGGGCTGGTGCTCGAGCCACGCGCCGCCGGGCAGCTCGACCCGCGTCGCCGACGCGAACGACCCGTCGAACGCCGGCTCGGCCCGCCCGAACAGCGACAGCTGCATGCCAGCCACCCCGATCGACTAGCACGCGGCGAGCTCGGCGCCAGAGCGCGCCGGCGCTCACGCCACCGACGGTGCGATCCCGGTCCCGCCGCGCGCGATCGGGCGCTCGCCGGTCGCCTCGATGTGGGCGAGGATCCGCCGCGCGAACAGGTAGGCGTCGCCCGGCCAGCGCGCCGACACGTAGTTGCCGTCCTCCACGGCAAAGGCGGCCCGGTCGTCGTCGATGGTGCCGCGCCGTGACACGGTCCGCGGCCCTCGCTCGAACTGGGCCGCGGGATCGGCCAGCGCCGCCTTCACCTCGTCCTCGACGTAGGCCGGGTAGGTCCGGTAGTAGCGGCCCAGCTTCCAGAACGTGAGCAGGTAGGCGCTCCGCTCCATGTACTTCGGCAGGCAGGTGGTGCGCCGCTCGCGCAGCGCGCCGGCCCGGGCCGCGACCAGGACGCCGTGGCAGATCGCGCCGACCGGCCGCCCGCTGGCGAAGAACGCCGCCACCTGGCGGTGGAGCTCGGCGCTGGCCAGGTACTGCTTCATCCCGGGGGCGTGGCCGCCGGGCAGGACCAGGGCGTCGAAGGCGAGCGGATCGATCTCCCGCCACGACGCCGGCGCGCGGAACTCCGGCGCGCGCTCGAGCTCGGCGTAGAACGCGCGCGGCTCGCCGGCCGCGCCCAGCTTGCCGAACACCACGCCGCCGAGGAGCAGCGGATCGCACACCGGCGGCGTCCCGCCCACCTCGGTGGTGAAGGTGACCTGATGGCCCGCGCGCGTGAACAGGCGCCACGGCACCGCCACCTCGGTCACGTCGAAGTCGCGGTCGGGCAGGGGGATCCAGATGCGAGCCACGCGCCGATGATAGTGCAGCGCCCGGCGATCTGCTGCCGGGCTGGAGGCCGCCCGCGTCGCCGCGCGCCGGCCGGCCGCGGTATCTTCGCCGCGTGCCGCGCCCCAGCCCGCGCCTCCGCGCGCGAACCCCCCGCCTGCTCTGCCTCGCGCTCGCGCCGCTGGTCGCCTCGGCCTGCTCCGGCGCCGCGCCGACCGCCGCCGCCCCGCGCGAGGCGACACCCGCGCCGGCCGGGTCGCCGCTGGCCGCCACGATCCCGCACCGCCCGCCGCCCGCCGCCGCCATCGCCGCGCTGGCCGACATCTCGCCCGAGCGGATGAAGCGCGACGTCGAGACCCTGGCCGGCTTCGGCACCCGCCACACCCTGTCGGACACCGAGTCGAAGACCCGCGGCATCGGCGCCGCGCGCCGCTGGATCAAGGCCGAGCTCGAGGCGGCCGCGGCCAGCTCGGGCCGGTCCGGCGCGGAGGCGATGCAGGTCTCGTTCGACTCGCACCGGGTCGAGCCCGACGGCAAGCGGGTCACCCGCGCGGTCGACGTCGTCAACGTGGTGGCGATCCTGCCCGGCACGATGCCGCGGGCGGCCGGGCGGCGCTACTACGTGGTCGGCCACTACGACTCGCGCCGGACGGACCCGCTCGACGCCACCGGCGACAGCCCCGGCGCCAACGACGACGCGTCCGGCACTGCGGTCGTGATCGAGCTGGCCCGGGTGCTGTCCCGCCACCGGTTCGACGCCACGCTGGTCTTCATGGCGACCGCCGGCGAGGAGCAGGGCCTGCTCGGGGCCAAGGGCCACGCGGTCGCCGCCCGCGCGGCCGGCGCCGACATCCGCGGCGTGCTCAGCAACGACATCGTCGGCGATCCGACCTCGGCGATCGGCGCGGCCCACCGCGACCGGGTGCGGGTCTTCTCCGAGGCGCTGCCGGATCCGAGCACGCCCGAGCAGATCGCCGAGCTGCGCCGGGTGTCGGGCGAGGGAGACACCCCGTCGCGCCAGCTGGCCCGCTACGTGGCCGAGGTGGCCGCGTGGCACGATCTCGCCGTCCAGCCCCAGGTCATCCTCCGCTACGACCGGGTCCTGCGCGGCGGCGACCACCTGGCGTTCGGCGCGGCCGGCTACCCGGCGGTGCGCTTCACCGTGGTCGACGAGCACTACGATCGCCAGCACCAGGACGTGCGCAGCGAGGGTGGGGTCGCGTTCGGTGACGTGCCCGCCTTCGTCGACGGGCCGTACCTGGCCGGGGTCGCGCGGGTGAACGGCGCCGCGCTGGTCCACCTGGCCAGCGCGCCGTCGGCGCCGGGCGATGCGCGCGTCGTGGTGGCCGGGCTGGCCAACGACACCACCCTGCGCTGGTCCGCCTCGCCGGAGCCGGACGTGGCCGGCTACGAGGTGCTGTGGCGCGAGACGACCAGCTCGTTCTGGCAGCACTCGCGCGACGTGGGCCGCACCGGCGAGGCCCACCTGCCGCTCAACCGCGACAACTGGTTCTTCGCGGTGCGCGCGTACGACGCCGACGGCTACCGCAGCCCGGCCGCGTTCCCGCGCATGGCCGACAAGTAGACGACCGGAGCGTCAGACCCGCTCGGCCGCGATCAGGGCCGACCGCATGCGGGCGACCTCGGCGGTGGCGTGGCGCAGCTTCTCCTCCACCCGCTCGAGCGCGCTCGACCGGTCGGCGACCAGCGACTGGAGATCGAACGCCTGCTGGCGCGATCGCCGGTGGAGCGCCCACTTGGCGGTGAAGGCGTGGGCGGCCTGCACCACCTCGATGGCGTCGAACGGCTTCTTCATGATGAGGAGGCCGTCGGACTGGCCGATCTTCTGGATGACCTCGGTCCACGAGTAATCGGAGTAGGCCGAGCAGATGACCACGTGCAGGTCGGGATCCGCCGCCCACAGGCGCGAGATGGTCTCGACCCCGTCCCAGCCGGGCGGCATGCGCATGTCGACGAAGGCCATCGCGTAGGGGGTGCCGGCCGCGAGCGCCGCCTGGACCATGGCGAGGGCATCCTGCCCCTGATGGGCCGAGTCGAGGGTGAAGGACACCTGCGAAGCCGGGCTCGCGGCCGGCTCGCCGAACAGCGCCGCCTCGAGCGCGTCCAGCTGGCGGGCCGCAGCCCGCGGCGGGCAGAGGATCTTGCGGAAGTCGACGTGGACGTCGCGGTTGTCGTCGACGATGAGGATGCGGTGGTTGGGGCTCGATGGGCTCACGCGGCGATCTCCGCCCCGAGCGGTAGCTCGAGGGTGAAGGTGGCGCCGAGGCCGGCGCCCGGGCTGTGCACCGCGATGCGGCCGCCCAGCTCCTTGGCCGCCTGGGCGCTGGAGTGCAGCCCGAAACCGTGGCCGGTCTTGCGGGTTGTGAACCCGTGCTCGAACAGGCGGGCCAGGTTGACCGGCGTGATGCCGACCCCGTTGTCGGTCACCACCAGGGCGAGGGCGCCGGAGTCGGTCATGCGGGTCGTGATCTCGATGGTCGGGTCCTGGATCGCGTCGCCGGCGTCGGCGAGCGCGATGCGGGCGTTGCCGAGCAGGTTGACGAGCACCTGCATGATCTTGTGCCGGTCGGAGACCAGCTCCGGGTCGACGTCGAAGTGGCGGACGATGCGCAGGGCGTTGCCCTGGAACGCCGCCGCGTTCATGCGCAGGACATCCTCGACCACCTCGGCCACGTGCAGCGCCTCGGTCCGAGCGGTCGCCTTGGCGTAGCTCTGCTGGGTCGAGATGATCGCCCGGATGTGATCGATCCCCTTCTCGATGCGGACCAGGTCCTCGCCAGACGCGGCCATGTCGCTGGCCACCTGGCCGGCCGCCTGCACCAGGTAGGGCGGCAGCAGCTTGCCGCGATCGGTGGCCAGGAATCCGGCCAGGTCGCCGCCTTGCTCCTCGAGCATGCGCGCGGCCTTGACCAGGTTGGCGATCCGCGCGCCGTGGAGCTGCTCGCGGAGGGTGGTGGCGGAGACCAGGACGCTGTTGAGCACGTTGCCCACGTTGTGAAGGACGCCGGCCGAGATCTCGGCCATCCCGGCCCTGCGGGAGACGGCCAGGAGCTCGCGGCTCATCTCCTCGGCCTGGGCGATGGCGTGCTTCTGCTGGGTGATGTCGACCAGGGCCAGGATGAGATGGTCGCCCGCCTCACCGAGCGCGGCGACCTGGGCCATGACCCACGCGGAGCGGGGGCCGCACTCCAGGCGCAGCTCGACCGGGGCGCTGGCGGCGGTGCGGCCGAGCTCGGCCGCGCGCTCGCGGTCCTCCGGGTGGACCAGCTCGGTCCAGGTCCGGTCCGTGGCCGCGGCGCCGGCGGTCAGCTCGTCCCAGCGCTGGTTGGTGTAGACCGCGCGGCCGTCGCGGTCGATCTCGGCGATCGCGACCGGTGCCGCCTCGCTGAGGTCGCGGAAGCGCGCGTCGCGCAGGGCCAGGTCGCGCTCGGCGACGCGCGCCTTCAGGCTCAGCTGCATGTCGTTGAACGCGGCGGCCAGCACGCCGAGCTCGTCGTCGATGCGGACCGGCACGGGACGGTCGAGGTCGCCGGCGGCGACCCGGGTGGCGCCCTCGGCCAGGTCGGCCAGCGAGCGCGAGACCGACCGCAGCACCAGGCCCAGCGCGGTGACCAGGAGGAAGGCGGCGAGGAGCGGCGCCAGCCAGCCCATGGTGGTGGCGGCGTCAGTGGCGCGCTCGGCGGCCGCGTCCCGCTCGACCAGCTCTTGCTCCTCGGCGGCGATCAGCTGGGCGACCCAGCCCATGGTGTGGTCGAAGCGGGCGTCGAGCGACCTCCGTCCGGCGTGATCGGTCCGGTCGCCGAGCACCCCGGCGGCCAGCGCTCGCACGTCAGTGCTGAGCCCCTTCACCTCGGCGGCCAGCTGGTCGGCCGCGAGCTGCTCCGCGCGGACCTCCGCCAGCTCGCGGACCGTCTCCTCGCCGGTGGCGAGCTCGGCGAAGCGGCGGAGCCCCGAATCCACCCGCGCCTGGGCCGCGGCCAGCTGGGCCAGGTCGTCGTTCTCCTCGGTCACGTCCGTCTCGTTGGACAGATCCCCCACCTCCTTCAGCTGCTGGATCAGGCCGCTCTGGACCTTCCTCAGCTGATCGATCTGCAGGTGGGCCGCCCGGTTGCCGGCGTGGTGCTCGGCGGCGCGGCGGCTGAGGTAGGTCTCGGCCGTCGCCGACGCGATCTGCAGCGCCAGCGCGCCGGCGCACATCAGCATCAACTTCTTGCGGACCGTCATGGTTCTTCTCGGGCTGCTGACGGACCGCCCCTGCCATCCGCTCCCCCAGGTACAAGATCGGCCCCCTCAAGCCGAGCTTGAGTTCCGCCAGGGACCAGGCTGGCAAGTACCTGGAGAGACGCGCGCGCACCGCCGCGGGTGACGCGCGCGCGCGACTCAGTCCAGCCCGCGCTTGAAATCGGCGGCGCTGAGCGGCCGCTCGCGCGGCGCCTTGGCCAGCGCGGACAGGATCGCGCGGCCGAGCTTCTCCGGCAGATCGGGCCGCAGAAGGCGCGGATCCCGGGGCGGCTCGGTCAGGTGGGCGAAGCCGATCGCGATCGGGGTGTTCCCGTCGAACGGCGGCTGGCCGGTGGCCGCGTGGAAGGTGAGCGCGCCGAGCGCGTAGATGTCGCTGGCCGCGTCGACGTCGTCTCCTTTGATCTGCTCGGGCGACATGTAGTGCGGCGTGCCCATGATGAGCCCGGTGGCGGTCATGCCGCGCAGGAACGTGCTCTTGGCCAGGCCGAAGTCGATGATCTTCACCGCGCGCCGCTCGCCGACCAGGATGTTCTGAGGCTTGAGGTCGCGGTGGACCACGCCGGCGTCGTGGGCGGCGCCCAGCCCGTCGCACACCTGGCCGACGATGTCGCGCAGCTCGCCGAGCGGCAGCGGCCCGCGGGTCTGCAGCATGTCGGACAGGGTGCGGCCGGCGAAGTGCTCCATCGAGATGTAGAGCAGGCCGCTGCGGGTCTGGCCCAGGTCGTGGATGCGGATCACGTTGGGCGACAGCACCCGGCGGGCGGCCGATGCTTCGCGCCGGAACCGATCGGCGCTCTCGGCCGGGTCCTGGCAGTGCATCGACGACACCACCTTGAGCGCGACCAGCTCGTCGAGGACCTCGTCGTGGGCGAGGTAGACCGCGCCCATTCCGCCGCGCCCGATCAAGCGCTCGACCCGGTAGCGCTCGTCGAGCACCTGGCCGGGCTGGAGCTCGTCGGAGATCGGCTCGGCCGGGTTGCGCCGGGTCGCGACCCGGCGGGCGTCGAACGCGGTCGACTCCGGCACCGCGGCAAAGGCGCGCCGCGCGCTGCTGGCCGGCGCGGTGGCAGCGAGCGCCGCGCCGTCGCCGCTGCCCGCGCGCGCCTCGCCGGTCGTCGCTCTGGAGCGCACCACGCCGCCCGACGGGGCCGGGGTCGCGCCGGACCCACCGCCGCTGGCCGCGCCGCTCACGCCGTCGCCGGCCCCGAGCTCCAGCCGGCTCTGCTCGCCGGCCAGCCGTGACAGCCGCATGTTGAGCTCGTAGTCGACGCTGCAGACGATCGACTCGAGGTTCTCGATCCGCGCGGCGAGCAGCTTGCGCTCGGCGCGCAGGTCCTCCAGCTCCTTGGGCGGGCTGCCGCCCGCGTCGCGCAGCCGCTCCTTGTCGCGCAGGTCGTACCGCCGCTTGACCCAGTACATCGGCAGGCCGAAGGCCATCAACACCGAGATGATCGGGACGAGCACTTCCATCGCACGGAACCTTAGCAGGGCGGGCGGGCCGTGGATGGCCGCGAGGTGGTACACAGAGGGATGCGCGTGGTGGTGATCGGGGCCGGCGTGGTCGGCGCCAGCGCCGCGTTTCACCTGGCGGCGCGCGGGGTCCGCGACCTGGTCGTGGTCGACCGCGCACCCGGGCCGGGCGAGGGGAGCAGCGGCCGCGCGACCGGCGGATTTCGCGCCCAGTTCGCCGAGGCGATCGACGTCCGCCTCTCTCTCCTGGCCCGCGACAAGCTGCGCCGCTTCACCGACGAGGTCGGCGGCGATCCCGGCTACGAGCCGCGCGGCTACCTGTGGCTGGCCGAGACGGACGATCAGCTGGCCGCCCTGCGCGCCGCGCGCGCGGTGCAGGAGGCCGAGGGTCTCGGCGAGGCGGTCGAGGTCTCGCCCGACGACATCCGCCGGCTCAGCCCGGGCGTCGATGCCGCCGGCGCGATCGGCGGCGCCTACTGCCCGACCGACGGCTTCATCCGCCCGCTCGCCATCCTGGACGGCTACCTGGCCGCCGCGTGCCGCCTGGGCGCGCGGGTGGAGTGGGGCGCGGAGGTGATCGCGCTCGAGCGGCGTGGCGACCGCATCGCCGCGGTGTCGACCGCGCGCGAGCGCCTGGCCGCCGACGTGGTGGTGAACGCGGCCGGACCGTGGGCCGCGCCGGTCGCCGCGCTGGCGGGGATCGACGTCCCGGTCGCGCCGCTCCGCCGCCAGGTCCTGCCCAGCCAGCCGCAGACCGCGCTCTCGCCGGCGACGCCGATGACGATCTTCCCGGACGGCTTCCACCTGCGCGTGCGCGCCGATCGCCGGGTGCTGCTGCTCTGGCCCGACCCCGCGCCGGTCGGGTTCGACACCGCGGTCGATCCGGCCTGGATCGACGCGGTCACCGCGATGACGCGCGCGCGGGTGCCGGCGCTCGCCGGGGTCGCGCTCGACCCGGCCGCGGCCTGGGCCGGCCTCTACGAGATGACGCCGGACCGCCACGCGCTGGTCGGCGCCGCGCCCGGCTGCGCCAACCTGTTCCTGGTCAACGGCTCGTCCGGCCACGGCGCCATGCACGCGCCGGCGCTGGGCCACCTCATCGCCGATCTCGTCACCGGCGCCACGCCGCCGTTCGACCTCTCGCCGCTGCGCCCGTCGCGCTTCGCCGGCAGCACCGCCGCGCCCGGATCGGCCACCGGCCTGTGACCATGGGCGCGTGTATCATGCGCGCCATGACACCGCGCCACGTCCTTACCGTCGTCCTCGTCTGGCTGGCGGCATGCGCGCATCCCGAGGCTCCCGGGCCGGCGACCGGGCGCGGCCCGGTCCGCCACACCGTGCTCATGGCCGGCAAGCGGGCCGGCCTCCAGAGGGCGGTGATGCGCGCGGACGGGACCTGGGTGATCGACTTCGAGTTCAACGACCGCGGGCGCGGGCCGCTCACCCACACCGAGATGCGGCTCGACTCGCGCGGCCTGCCCGCGTCGGTGGTCACCACCGGCGTGGACTACTTCAAGGGCCCGGCGGACGAGACCCTGTCGGTCACCGGCGGGGCCGCGCGCTGGAAGAACAAGGCCGAGCACGGCACCTCGCCGGCCGGCGCCGCGCCGGCGTTCTACATCGGCATGTTCAGCCCGCCCGAGGAGGGGGCCATGCTGGCGCGCGCGCTCCTGGCCGCGCCTGGCCGGCGCCTGCCGCTCTACCCGACCGGCGAGGCGTCCGCGCGCGAGGTCGATCACGCGATGGCGTCGGCGGGTGGGCGCAGCGAGCCGGTCCGGCTGATCGAGATCACCGGGCTCGGCTTCTCGCCGGCGTACGTGTGGCTGCGCCGCGACGGCAGCCTGTTCGGCTCGCTCAGCGCCTGGTTCGCCATCGTGCGGGAGGGATGGGAGGAGTCCACCCCCACCTTGCTCGCGCGACAAGATCGCCTGTCGGCCGCCCGCACCGCCGCCCTCGCCGCGCGCCTGGCCGTGCGCGCGCCCGGCGGGGTGATCGCGATCCGCGGCGCGGCCCTGTTCGACGCCGAGCGCGCCGAGCTCCGGCCCGGCACCACGATCATCGTCCGCGGCGACCGGATCGAGCGAGTCGGCCCCGACGCGTCGACCCCGGTCCCGGCCGGCGCGGAGGTGATCGACGCTGCCGGTCGCACCGTCCTGCCCGGGCTGTGGGACATGCACGTCCACATCGGCGAGGACGACGGGCTGCTCCAGCTCGGCGCCGGCGTCACCTCGGCGCGCGACCTCGGCAACGACATCGAGACGGTGATGGACATCCGCAAGCGGATCGAGGCCGGGACGCTGATCGGCCCGCGCCTGATCCTGGCCGGCCTCATCGACGGCCCGGGTCCGTACGCCGGGCCGACCAAGGTGCTGGTCTCCACCGAGGCGGAGGCGCGCGCCGCGGTCGATCGCTTCGCCGATCTCGGCTACGCGCAGATCAAGATCTACAGCTCGGTCGCGCCTGCCCTGGTGCCGATCATCGCCCAGCAGGCGCACATGCGGCGCATGCGGGTCAGCGGCCACGTGCCGGCCTTCATGCGCGCGGAGGACGCGGTCAGGGCCGGCTACGACGAGATCCAGCACGCCAACATGCTGGTCCTCAACTTCCTGCCCGACGTGAAGGACACCCGCACGCCGCTCCGCTTCACCGCGGTGGCAGAGCGCGCGGCCGGGCTCGACCTCGGCTCGGCTCAGGTGCGCGCCTTCGTCGATCTGCTCCGCTCGCGCGGCACCGTGGTGGACCCGACCGTCGCCGTGTTCGAGAACATGTTCTGCGGGCGGGCCGGTGAGATCCCGATCGGGCTCCGCGCGGTGGCCGATCGCCTGCCGGCCCAGGTCCGCCGCCAGCTCCTCGGCGGAGGGCTGCCCCAGGCCGGCAGCGAGCTGTACGCGCGCTCGTTCCAGCGCATGCTCGAGCTGGTCGCGCTGCTCGATCGCTCCGGCGTGACGATCGTGGCCGGCACCGACGCCATGCCCGGCTTCAGCCTCCACCGCGAGCTGGAGCTGTACGTGAAGGCCGGCATGACCCCCGCCCACGTGCTGCAGATCGCCACCCTGGGCGCGGCCCGCGTGATGCACCGCGACGAAGAGCTGGGCTCGATCGCGCCGGGCAAGCTGGCCGACCTCATCCTGGTGCCGGGCGATCCCACCCGCGACATCAGCGCGCTGCGCCGGGTCGAGATCGTCATGAAGGGGGGCGTTCGCTACTCGGCCGCCGCGCTCCTCGCTGGCGCCGGGGTGCAGCCACCACTGTGACCTCCGCGCCACGGCGAGTCGCGGCCGATACGGCGCGGAGCCGCGCAAGTCGTGCAACTCCGTGTCGTGGCGATCGGTCTCGAAGTTGCTCCATGGCCAGCGGAGATGGCTCGCCTCACCCTGGCACTCCTCTGCGCCGCAGGCGCGAGCGCCTGTAACAGCTACTCGTCGGGCGCGGCCGAGGCCGATCTCCTGGACATCGGGCTGCACACCGCGTCCGACGTCGCCAGCGACGATTGCGAGTCGCCGCGCACCAGCTGGCATCCGATCGGCGCGGCCGGCGCCGGCCCCGGGGGCGTCCCCGCCGCCCGGCTCGCCGCGGTGGCCTTCGTCTACCGCAACGATCCTCCACGCCGCCCGTACACCGTCATCGGGACCGTGCGAGCCCGCATCGCCAGCGCCGACTGCGAGCCGGACCTGATCTTCCAGATCCGCGGCCGCGCCACCTCACAAGGATGCGACGCCGTGGTCATCGGCGACCGTCGGGCCGAGCCAGGCGGCGGCGCCGTCCAGGACGGCTCCTGCCTGGTCTTCGCGCGCTGAGCCCGGGAGCCGCGCGCCGGAGCGAGAGACCCGCCGCTCGTCGATGAACCGGGCCCCGTAGTCGAGCGACGCCTGATGAGCGTTGTGAGCGGCGCAGGCCAGCCGGAGATTGTCCGCGCGGTGATCGCCGCCGCGCCCGAACGGAATCACGTGGTGGAGCTCGAGCCGCTCGCGAGCCGAGCAGCGATGCCCCCGCCCGTCGCGAAACGTGCACCGACCACCATCGCGGATCCACACCGCCCGTCGGATCGGATCCGGCACCCGCCGCGACGACGGAGTGGGATCGGCGTCGGCCGCGTCCTTGCGAGGCGAAGCAGTCACCGCGAACCGGACCCGCTCGACCTCGCGAACCAGGAGCGTCAAGGCCCGGTCGAACACCGCCGCCAGATCGCCATCGGGGATCTCGCGCCGGAGGAGCGCCTGAGCCCGGACGATCTTGCCGTGAAGCTCGGAGCCGGCGGTGAACTGGACCCGGAAGCGACCGGGAGACAGCGGAGCCAGCGGCGATTCGCGCCGCCGGCCGGCCGGTGGGAGGGAAGCGGCGGGACCGGCAGCGGCGGGGCTGGCTGCGCCGGAAGAGAGGGTTGTCGGTGTCTCTGCTCGGTCCGGAACGAGGTCGTGCGCGTCCACCGGCGGCCCGGCGCTGGGTTCGACCGAGCCCGCGCTCGGCGGTGCCGCGGCGCCAGCGGTCGGGCGCGTCTGCGCGGCAGGGAGCCGTCGGATCCGCGGTGGAGCATCCGGCCGCGGAGCCAGCTCGGCGACCAGGAGCTCGATCTCGCGCTTCGAGCGGAAGCTCGCGCGGCGGAGGATCTCGTCCGCGTTCGCGTCGGACAGATGCGGCGCCAGCCGGACCAGCCCGCTCAGGTGGGCCCGACCATCGGCGAGCATGGCGAGCACGACCGGAAAGCGGCGCGACAGCCGTGCCACCGTGATGCGGAGATAGGCCTCGGCGTCGGAGAGGTGCAGCCGCTCCGTCACATACACGTGCATGGACGAACAAGCCTGTCCCAGATACAGGCGTCGAGCATCCACCTCGGCGATGTGACCGATGATCTCCGCCTCG
>DATHKR010000194.1:0-51436 GCA_035489015.1 Kofleriaceae bacterium
CGCCGAGTACCGCGTCGAGCAGCTCCTCCGCGACGCCAAGCTCCTCGAGATCGGCGGCGGCACCATCGAAGCCCACCAGAAGAACATCACCAGAGACCTGACCCGCGCCTCCGACTGACTGACCACCGGCGTCCGTTCTCCCTTCGGGTACCTTACCCAGCCACCAACCCAGTCTCCGACGCCGCGACCCCGCCGTCCGGTCATCGACGACGACAGCCGCTCTGACCGCGCCCCGCCGAGGCCGCCGGCACCGACGCCGGCGGACCAGCACCGCCGCCCGGTCACCGACGGCGACAACCCTCTAATCGCGCGCGCCGCCGCGCCGCACTTCGCCGTCCCCGCCGCGCTCCGCCGCACCGCGGCGCGGCCTGGCCGCGTCGATCAGCCGGCCGGGACGAACCGGCCGAGCATCGCCATCGCCTCGGGCGAGCCGGCCGCCAGCAGCTCGTCGCCGCGGAGCACGATGACCGGACCGCGCGCGTCGATCCACTGGTGGTCGGGGCCGCGCCGCACCGCCACGACGGCGGGAAGGCCGGGATGGCTCTGCACGTCGGTGATCGGCCGCTCGTGCAGCCAGGCCGGCGCCGGCACCAGCGCCATCACGTAGCCGGGTGGAAGCAGAGGGTGGCCGGCCACGGCGATCGCGTCGCTCGGCGCGCCGCCGCCCTCGGTTGCCTTGCCGCCGCTCGCCGCCGACGCGCCGCTCACCGCCGACGCGCCGCGCCTCCCCCTCGCGTCGTTCACCGACGCGCCGTCCGCCAGCGCGCCGCCCGCCGTCTCCGCGGCGCCGGCCGCCGGCGCCACGGCGCCCGTCATCGCGTCGATTGCCGGACCGGCCATCACCCGGGCCGGCGCCTCGGCCCAGTCAACGCCACGCCGGCGCAGCTCGCCGGTGTACAGCGAATCGCGCCGCAGCCGCCGCGCGACCGCCGTGGCCACCACCGCCGCGGCCAGGAGCGGCAGGGCGAGCCCGTAGTCGCCCGACAGCTCGAACACGAACACGGCGGCCATGAGCGGCGCGTGAGTGGTCGCCGCGCAGATCGCCGCCATGCCGACCAGCGCGTACGCGGCCGGCTCGCCGCTCGCCCCGGCCCACAGGAACCCGGCGGCCAGCACGCGGCCGACCACCGCGCCGAGGAACAGCGCCGGCGTGAACACGCCGCCCGGCGTGCCGCTGCCGACCGAGCACATCGTCGCCAATGCCTTGCCGGCCGCGAGCAGGACCAGGATGCCGGCCGCGTCGCCGACGTCGAGCACGCGGTGGATCGTCTCGTAGCCGTTGCCGGCCACGCCGGGCAGCCCGATCGCGATCGCCCCGGCCAGCGCCCCGCCCAGCGCCCCGCGCGCCACCGGCGGCACCGGCATGCGGGCGAACCAGCCCGCGCCGCGCGCGAGCAGCTTCATGAACCCGGCCCCGACCACGCCGGCGACCACCCCGACCACGACGAGGAGCGCGATCTGCACCGGATCCGAGACCGCGAACTCGCGCGCTCCGTAAAGAGGCGCGGCGCCGACGAACGCGCGGCTGAGCGCGGTCGACGCCACCGTCGCCAGCGCGCACGGCATGAGCACGCGCAGGCTCATCGCGCCGGTCACCACCTCGGCGACGAACAGGACCGCGGCGAGCGGCGTGCCGTACGCGGCGGCGAAGCCGGCCGCGGTGCCGGCCGCGATGAGAACGCGGATGTCTCCCTCGCCGAGCGCGAACCGCCGCCCGATCGCGTCGCCGGTGCCGGCACCGACCTGGATGATCGGCCCCTCGCGGCCGAGCGACGCGCCGGTGGCCACCGCGGCCAGACACGCGGTCGCCCGCGCCACCGACGCGCGGAACGAGATGCGACCGCGCCCGAGCGCGACCGCCTCCATCACGCCGCCGACACCCTGGTTGCCGCGCTGCGCCCGGCTGACCAGGCCGACCGCGACCGCACAACCGACCGCCGGATAGACGATGCACGCCCACGCGGGCAGCGCGGCGACCCCGTCGAGCACGCTCTGTCGGCCGAGCAGGACGCGATAGGCCGCGTCGAGCACCCGGCGAAAGCCGACCGCCAGCCCGCCGGCCGCCAGCCCGACCGCGATCGTCGCCACGATGCGCCGGCTCAGCCCCTCGGCCTCGCGGAACAGCTCCGGTGGCGCCACCCGGTCATGCTAGTGCACCGCCGCCGAAATGACATCGACGAGGCGGTGTGGATCGCCGTCGAGCGCAAGGCGCGAGGACGATGGGCTACGCGCCGTAGCTCGAGGAGTTGCAAGCGCAGCGATCGGCGGTGAGGTTCGATCAGTGCACACGCGCTCCGAAAGGCGTCCTCGATGGGCACTTGCGCTGGCGAGCGTCGCCGCGCCCTCCGCCGTGCGCGCCGGCACGCCCGCGGCCGATCCGGCGCCGACCCGGTGGCGGGCCACGCGAGCCGGGATCTATGCTCGCGCCCGGTGCTCCGACCGGGTGATATGGATCTCGCAGGCGGGCCGCTCACGCCCCGAGCTGCGCTGCTCGTCGGTCACCGGGGGGCCACCCGCCAGTGCCCGCGTTGGGCCGTCCTGCGCTGATCCAGATGTTCGACCCACACATCGCGCTCGCCGGCGTCGTCGTCGGGTTCATGGTCGGGTTGACCGGCATGGGCGGCGGTGCCCTCCTGACCCCGATCCTGGTGCTTCTGTTCGGGATCGATCCGCTGGCGGCGGTGTCGAGCGACCTGGTCGCCGCGGTGGTCATGAAGCCAGTCGGCGGCGCGGTCCACATGCGGCGGCGGACCGTGAATCTGCGGATGGTGCGGTGGCTCATGCTGGGCTCGATCCCGTCGGCGTTCCTCAGCGTCGTGATCCTGACCCACATCACCGGCGGCGACGCGGTGAACGAGGCGGTCCGCCAGCTGGTCGGCGGCGCGCTCCTGCTCGCCTCGGTCGGGCTGCTCCTCAAGGGCACCTTCTCCGCCCGCACGACCGGGATCGATCCGCAGTCGGTCGAGGTCCGCGCCGTGCTGACCCTCCTCATCGGGATCTTCGGCGGCACGATGGTCGGGCTCACCTCGGTCGGCTCCGGCTCGCTCATGATGGTCCTGATGCTGCTGGTCTATCCCCAGCTGACCGCGGCCCAGCTGGTCGGCACCGACCTGGTCCAGGCGGTGGCGCTGGTCGCGTCTGCCGCGATCGCCCACCTCATCTTCGGCGACGTCAGGTTCGGGATCACCGGCTCGCTCCTGGTCGGGGCAGTCCCGGCGGTGTGGCTCGGCGCGCACGTCTCGTCGCGCGCGCCTGACCGGCTGCTCCGGCCGATCCTGCCGGTCATCCTGGTCGCCTCGGGCCTGAAGATGCTGGGCGTCCCGACCACCGCCACCGCCGCGGTCTCGATCGGCCTCCTCCTCCTCACCGTGCTCATCGCGCTGCGCGGCGACACCACACGTCCCGCCTGAACGCGCGGCCACGCCGCTTGCTACGCTCCGCGCATGACCCTGCGCGACGGCTGGGAGCTGACCAAGGAGACGTTCTCCGAGTGGATCGACGACAAGGCGTCGCGCCTGGCCGCCGCGCTGGCGTACTACACCCTCTTCTCGCTCGCCCCGCTCCTCATCATCGCGATCGGGATCGCCGGGCTCGTCTTCGGCGAGGACGCCGCGCGCGGCCAGGTCATGGTCCAGCTGCGCGGGCTCATCGGCGAGCGCGGGGCCGCGTTCCTGCAGGACCTGCTGGTCGCGTCGCGCGGGACCAGCCACGGCATCGCGGCGACCGTCATCGGCCTGGTGGTGCTCCTGTTCGGCGCCGCCGGCGTGTTCGGCCAGCTGCAGGACGCGCTCAACACGATCTGGGAGGTCAAGTCGCGGCCGGGGCGGGGCTGGCGCGGGATCTTGCAGGACCGCTTCCTCTCGTTCGCGATGGTGCTCGGCACCGGCTTCCTGCTGCTGGTCTCGCTGACGGCGTCGGCCGCCTTCGCCGCCATCGGCACCTACCTGAGCGGCGTCCTGCCGATCCCGGCCGCCGCGCTGGAGGCGGTCAACTTCGGCGTCTCGTTCGCGCTGACCGCGTTCCTGTTCGCGCTCATCTTCAAGATCGTGCCCGACGCGAAGATCGCCTGGCGAGACGTGTGGATCGGCGCCGGCCTCACCGCCTTCCTGTTCTCGATCGGCAAGCTCCTCATCGGCATCTACCTGGGCAAGAGCAGCGTCGCCTCCACCTTCGGCGCCGCCGCCTCGCCGGTCGTGCTCATGGTCTGGATCTACTACTCCGCGCAGATCCTGTTCCTCGGCGCCGAGTTCACCCAGGTCTACGCCACCCGCTACGGCTCGCGAATCCGCCCGGCCCGCGGCGCCATCCTCGTCACCGGCCAGGACGACTGATCGAGCCGGCCAGCCTCAGCCCTTGGGCCGCGCGATCGCCCCCACCGCCGCCCCGGTCGCGCGCAGATAGTCGGCCGGAGCGACCAGGATCTGCGTGCCGCGCACGCCCGCCGAAACACTGACCCGGTCGAACACCTCGATGTTCTCGTCGACGAACACCGGATAGTCCTTCTTCGCCCCGAGCGCCGTGACCCCGCCGCGAACATAGCCAGTCAGCGGCTGCACC
The DNA here is from genome assembly GCA_035489015.1 of Kofleriaceae bacterium. Lineage (GTDB taxonomy): Bacteria > Myxococcota_A > Polyangia > Haliangiales > Haliangiaceae > DATFRY01. The sequence continues at coordinate 4,558 of DATHKR010000194.1, forward strand.
TCCGCAAGCGGCACCGTGTCCACCTTGCGGTCCCCGGTCAGCCGGGCAAGCGCCTTGAGATCGACCTGGTGATCACCCGGGATGACCGCAAACGCGACCCCGCGCCGGTCCCCGCGCACCACCAGCGTCTTCCACACCTGCTCGGCCGGCAGACCAACCTTCGCCGCCACCGCCTCGGCGGCCAGGTCCTCACCGACCTCGTAATGGCGAAGCTCGTAGCGAATGCCGAGCCCGTCGAGAATGCGAGCCGCGTTGGTCTTCACCGGCGATGGCCAGGAGCGTAATACGGACGGACGGCGCGGTCCTCGCCTCCAACTGTGCCGAAATGTGCCCACCGGTACGCCAGCTCGTCGACACCGAGGCCATATTTCTGGCCTGTTCGGCCACCTCCGCCGCCGCAGGATCATCCCGTGAATATGGGATAGAGTGCGCGGCCATGAGACCCCTCGCAGCGATGTTCAGCCTCCTCCTGCTCGCCTCCGCCTGCGGTGGCGACGACGATGACGACGCCGGCTCTCAGGTCGACGCGGGCGCGGTGCCGGCGGACGCCGCCGCCACACCCGACGCGACCGTCGCGATCGATGCCGGCGCGGAGGATCTCGACATGCAGGCAGCGGACTTCACCTGTGTCCGCGACGGCACCAAGGTCCACCAGTTCTTCGTTCGCAACGCGCTCGGCCACCTGGACGAGGCGGTCGAGGTGGCGAGCTCGACGACCGGCGGCACCTACCCGGTCGGGACGATCCTGCAGCTCATCCCGACCGAGGCGATGGTCAAGCGCGCCCCGGGCTGGAGCCCGGCCACCGGCGACTGGGAGTTCTTCTCGCTCGTGGTCTCGGCCAGCGGGACGACCATCGACGCGCGCGGCACCGAGGACGTCGAGAACGCCTTTGGCGGCAACTGCCTCGAGTGCCACGCCAGGGCCGAGCCCCAGTGGGACCTGGTGTGCGAGGACACCCACGGATGCGAGCCGCTCGGCGTGGGCGACGACGTCATCACGGCGCTACAGGATAGCGACCCGCGCTGCGCCGACTGACCCGGCGTGCCGCCGGCCCCTCATCGCTTCTGCTCCGGGTGCGGCGCGCCGTACCAGACACCGCTCACCTACCCACGCCGGTGCCAGATCTGCGGCCTCTCCGTGTGGGCGAATCCGATCCCGGTGGCGGTGGCGCTGGTGCCGATCGAGCGGGCGACCGCACCGGGCTCCTCGTCGTCCGGCGCGGCATCGAGCCGCAGCGCGGCCGGCTGGTCGGCGTGTTCATCGAGGCGCACGAGTCGTGGCAGGCGGCCGCGGCGCGCGAGGTCCTCGAGGAGAACCGGCGTCGCCGTCGACCTCGCGTCGGTGCGGCTGTTCGACGTCGCGTCGAGCGAGCCGCGCCCCGATCGTCTGCTGGTCTTCGCCACCACCGCGCCGCTCTCCGCTGACCGCCTCCCGCGGTTCGAGCCGGTCGACGAGACCCTGGCTCGCGGCGTCGTCTTCGGCCCGGGCGGGCTCGACCAGGTCTTCGCCTTCTCGCTCCACACCGCGGCGGCGCGCCGGTGGTTCACCGCGCAGGGCATCACCGGCGACCACGATCACGTCGAGTGCTGACCGGCGCGGGTGGAACCCCGCAGGTCCCTGGGGTGCGCGCTCCCCGCCCCGTTCGAGTCTTTCACAGGGGCGCGCCGATCCCTGCGCAGTGAACAGGCCCGGTTCCGAGGTGGCGCCGCCCGCGTGGACCGAAACGCTTGCCAGTCGCCGACCTGGCGCCGACCGGCGGGGACCAGCGCACGGACTGGTTCTTGCTCACCTCCCCGGCAGGAGGTGTGGATGCGAACGCTCGTGATCGCTCTGTCTGTCTGCTGGACCGTGGGTTGCGCCGGGGACGCCTCGGAGGTCGCGGTCGACGACCCGACCTACGACTTGACCGGCACCGAGGAGCCCGCCGTCGAGATGCCCGATGGCACCCACGCCTGCGAGTCGCCCCGGAAGGTCCTCATCTGCCACATCCCGCCCGGCAACCCCGACAACGCGCACACGATCTGCGTCGGCGCCCCGGCCGTGCGAGCCCACCAGAAGAACCACGGGGATCCGGTCGGCCCGTGCGACGACGTGGGCGACGGTCCCGACGCCGGCCTGCCGACGCCGGACGCGGCCGTCCCGCCTCCCGATCACGACGGCGGCGTGGACTGATCGTAGTACCTCACCACAGGGGAGATGATGGGTTCGGATCACCGATCGATCCCCGCTGGCGGCGTTGCTCGTCGGTCATTGGGGGGCCACCCAACTCCACTCCTCGCGTCTTGCCATCGGGGCGCCTCGGCGATCGGAACCCATCATCTCCCCTGTGGCGAGGTACAGCGCCGGTGACCGGCCTGGCGGCGGCGCGCGGCCGTGCGAGCATGGACCGGTGACACCCGAGGAGCACGAGCGCTTCACCCGTCGCCTGGTCGCCGGCGTCGAGGCCGACTCGCGCGTGCTGGGCGTGGTCGGGCTCGGCTCGACCGCGGCGGCCCAGCCGGCGCCCGACCGCTGGTCGGATCACGACGTGTGGCTGGTCGTGCAGGACGGCGCCCAGGAGCGATTTCGCACCGACGTCTCGTGGCTGCCCGACGCCGACCAGATCGCGTGGTGGCATCGCGAGACCGAGCACGGGCTCGGGGTGGTGTACCGGTCCGGTCACCTGGTCGAGTGCGCCGTGTTCGCCACGCACGAGCTGGCGGTGGCGCGCGCCAATCGCGCCCGCGTGCTCCTCGATCGAGATGGCATCGCCGAGCACATCGCCGCGCTGCAGGCGCGCACGGCCGGCTCCACCGCCGCCGAGCGACCCGGCACGCGCTGGCTGTTCGGCCAGCTCCTGGTCGGCCTGGTCGTGGCCTCGTCGCGCTGGGCCCGCGGCGAGCGGCTGAGCGCCCAGCGCCGCATCCTCGACGCCGTCGGCCACCTCGCGCAATTGCTCGCCGCGGAGCTGCCGTCGGCGGAGTCGCACCTGCTCGACGACCTCGATCCGCTCCGCCGGGTCGAACGCGTGTGGCCCGCGGTCGGCGCCGAGCTCGATCGGGCGGTGCTCCTGCCCGCCCCGGCCGCCGCCGGGCAGCTGGTGGCCACCGTGCGCAGCGCGCTCGCCCCGCTCCCCGCCGCCCATCTGGAGGCGCTGGCGGTGGTCGCCCGTCTCGCGGCCGCCGCAGCTACGGCGCGTCCCGGGTGAGGTAGTCCTCGAACGCCTTGAAGTTGAACTCGCGCCCGAGGAAGTCCTTCACCAGATCCGCGGCGTCCTTGGTGCCGCCCGGGGCGAGGATCGCGTCGCGGTACTTCGCGGTCCACTGCGGGTTCATGAGCCCGCTGGCGCGAAACGGGGTCAAGAGGTCCTTGGCGATGACCAGCGACCACATATACGTGTAGTAGAGCGCCGAGTAGCCGTTGAGGTGGCCGAAGTTGGTGTGGAAGCTGGTCCCCTCCACCACCTTGAACGGCGTGTACTTCTCCTGCAGCCGGCGCACCTCGGCTGCCATGTCGAGATCGGCCGGCTTGATCGTGTGAAAGCGCAGCGACACGCTGGCGTAGAACATCTGCTGCGCGGTCTGGATGCCGACGCCGAACTTGTCGGCCCGGCGCATGCGCTCGACCAGCTCGTCCGGGATGACCGCGCCGGTCTCGCGATGGCGGGCGAAGCGGGCCAGGGTGTCGTGGCTCCACGCCCATTCCTCGAACATCTGCGACGGCGCCTCCACGAAGTCCCACTCGGTCGCCACCCCGCTCTGCTCGATCCAGCGCTGCTGCCCGCCGAGCACGTGATGCATGAGGTGGCCGAACTCGTGGAACATGGTCACCACGTCGTCGTGCTCCATGAGCGCCCGCCCGTCGGTGCGCGGGTTGGGGAAGTTGCAGACCAGCACGCCCTCGGGCAGCTGCGACCCCTTCACCCCGCTCCGCAGGGTGAACTGCGCCGCGTGCTGGTACTTGCCCTCGCGCGGATGCATGTCGAGGAAGATGCGCCCGATCTTCTCGGCGCCGCGCATCACGTCGAACGCGCGCACGTCCTGGTGCCACACCGCCGCGTCCGCCGCCGGACGGTACTGGATGCCGTACATCTCGGCGGTGATGTCGAGCAGGCCCTGCTCGACCTGGGCGTAGGGCAGGTAGGGGCGGATCTCCTGCGCGTCGAAGCGATAGCTCTCTGCCTTGACCTTGTTCTCCAGGTACGACTTCTCGTACTCCTCGACCCGCCTGGCCGCGCGGTCGATGTTCTTCCGCTTGTAGCGGAGCAGCTCGGCGTAGTCGCGCCGCGCCCGCTTCCGCGCCGTCCGCGCCACGCGCTCGATGAAGCGGGCCGCGTTGCGCGCGCTCTTCATCATCTTGTCCTCGGTGGCGTAGTCGGCCCAGCTGGCGTAGCCGAGCAGCCCGGCCTTCTCGGCGCGGAGCTCGAGCATGTGCTTCAGCACGTCCGGGTTGGTGCGGTCGCCGCGCGCGCGGAAGGCGATGTAGAGCTGCCTGCGCAGGTCGGTCGACTCCGCGTACGACATGAACGGCATGAAGTCGGGGTAGTTCGTGGTGATGAGGATCTCGCCCCTGGCGTCGGGCGGGTGCGCGTCGATGTAGTCCCGGGGCAGGCCCTTCAGCCCGCTCGGGTCCTTGATCGCCACGTGGCGCACGTCGTCCACGATGTTGCGGGCGAAATCCTGGCCGAGCACGACCAGCTCCTCGTCGATCTTCTTCAGCCGGGCGCGGGTGGCGTCGTCCCTGTCCACGCCGGCGCGGCGGAAGTCGCGCAGCACGTGGGCGACCAGCCGCGTGGTGTCGGCGTCCAGGCTGCCGGCGTCGACCGCGCCGATCGCGTCGTAGAGCGGCCGGTCGAGGCCGATCTCGGTCTCCAGCGCGGTCGCCTCCTGCTCGCACGCCTCGGCCGCGTCGCGCACGCCCTTGTCAGGGTGCACGTTGTTGTTGAGGCTGGCCGTGGCCGACGACTGCTCGATCGCCACTCGCAGGTCGTTGTACGGGACCAGCGTGTTGTCGACGGTGCGCGGGCCGCGGACCGCGAGGATGGTCGGCAGGATCTCGCGGGCCCGGATCAGGCCGGCGCGGCACTCGCGCGCGAACCGCTCGGCGGCCGACTCCGTCGGTGCGGCGGGCGGCGACGCGGCCGGCGCCGGGGCCACGACCGCCGGAGCCGTCGCCGGCGCGGCCGACTCGCTCCGGCTGGTCGATCCCGAGCAGGCCGCCAGACAGGCGGCGGCGACGGAAGCAGAGAGAATGACGGTGGGGCGCGCCACGGTCACGCCGCGTCGTTCATGAGGTAGTCCTCGAACGCCTGGAAGTTGAACTCGCGGCCCAGGAAGTCGGTCACCAGATCGGCCGCGTCCTTGGTGCCGCCGGGGGCGAGGATCGCGTCGCGATAGCGCGCGGTCCACTGCGGGTTCATGAGCCCGTTGGCGCGGAACGGGGTCAAGAGGTCCTTGGCGATGACCAGCGACCACATGTACGTGTAGTACAGCGCCGAGTAGCCGTTGAGGTGGCCGAAGTTGGTGTGGAAGCTGGTCCCCTCCACGAACTCGAACGGCGTGTATTTCTCCTGCAGCCGGCGCACCTCCGCGGCCATGTCGAGCTCGGCCGGGTTCATGGTGTGAAAGCGCAGCGACACGCTGGCGTAGAACATCTGTTGCACGGTCTGCAGGCCGATGCCGAACTTGTCCGCCTTGCGCATGCGCAGGACCAGGTCCTCCGGGATGACCTCGCCGGTCTCGTGGTGGCGGGCGAACCGGGCCAGGGTGTCGTGGCTCGACGCCCACTCCTCGAACATCTGCGAGGGCGCCTCGACGAAGTCCCACTCGGTCGCCACCCCGCTCTGCTCGATCCAGCGCTGCTGCCCGCCCAGCACGTGGTGCATGAGGTGCCCGAACTCGTGGAACATGGTCACCACGTCGTCGTGCTCCATGAGCGCGGCCCCGTCGGTGCGCGGGTTGGGGAAGTTGCAGACCAGCACGCCTTCGGGCAGCTGCGAGCCCTTCACCCCGCTCCGCAGGGTGAACTGCGCCGCGTGCTGGTACTTGCCCTCGCGCGGGTGCATGTCGAGGAAGATGCGCCCGGCCCGCTCGTCGCCGCGCATCACGTCGAACGCGCGCACGTCCTCGTGCCACGCCGCCGCGCCGGTGGCCGGCTGGTAGCGGATCCCGTACATCTCGGCGGTGATGTCGAGCAGGCCGCGCTCGACCTGCACGTACGGGAAGTACGGCCGCACATCCTGCGAGTCGAAGCTGTAGTTCAGCGCCTTGACCTTGTTCTCCAGGTACGACTTCTCGAAGTCGTACACCCGCGCGGCGCCGGCATCGACGTGCTCGCGCTTGTAGCGCAGGAGCTCGTCGTAGTCGCGGGCGGCCCGCTGCTTGGCGGTGCGGGCGATCCGCTCGATGAAGTCGGCCGCCCGGGCGGCGCTCTTCATCATCTTGTCCTCGGTGGCGTAGTCGGCCCAGCTCGAGTAGCCGAGCAGCACCACCTTCTCGTGGCGTAGCTCGAGGATCTTCTTCAGCACATCCGCGTTGGTGCGGTCGCCGCGGGCCCGGCTCGCCACGTACAGCTGCCTGCGCCGCTCGGTCGAGTCGGCGTACGACATGAAGGGGATGTAGTCCGGATAGTTCGTGGTGATGAGGATCTCGCCCCGCTCGTTCGGCTTGTGGCCGTCGATGTAGTCCTGGGGCAAGCCCTTCATCTCGCCGGCGTCGCGCAGGACGATGTGGCGGACGTCGTCGACGATGTTGCGCGAGAAGTGCTGGCCGAGGACGACCAGCTCGTCGTCGATCTGCTTCACCCGCTGGCGGGTGGCCTCGTCCTTGTCGACCCCGGCGCGGCGGAAGTCGCGGAGCGAGCGGGTGACCAGCCGCGCGGTGTCGGGGTCGGCGCCGGTCGGGTCGAGCGCGGCGAACGCTTCGAACAGCTGGCGGTCGAGGCGGAGCTCGTTGATGAACGCGGCCGCCTCCTGCTCGCAGGTCTCGGCCGAGTCGCGGATCGACTTGTCCGGGTGCACGCTGTGGATGAGCCCGGCGGTGGCCGAGGTCTGCTCGATCGCGACCAGCATCTGGTTGTACGGCCCGAGCGTGCCCTCGACCGAGCGGTCGGCCCGGGGTGCGACGACGACCGGCAGGAGCCCGCGGGCGCGGGCCAGCCCGGCCCGGCACTCGCGCGCGAACGCCTCGGCGGAGGTGCTGGCCAGCGCGTCGGCGCCGGTCTGCGCTCCCTGCTGGGCAGCGGCGGAATCGAGTTGCGAGCGGGTCGGCACGGCGGCGGCCTCCATCCTGGCTGGTAGATCGTCAGCATGCCTCCACCGCGCTGCCACGGCGAAACACGGCGGCGCGAAACTGCGGGTCGTCTCGCGCGAAATGGCCGCGAGCGCGCCCCACACGGGGTGATGAGATGAATTCCGGTGGGATAGGGACGGGACGGGCTCGCACGCGCCGCGTCAGCGCCGGCGAGAGCGTGTGCGGCGATTCGCGGAACCGGCGCTCGGGCCGGATGTCGTAGCGATCGCTGTCCGCGCGCGCCCGGGCCTTCCGCCCGTGTGGGGCGCGCTTGCTTGCGAAAGGCTCCCCATGCTGCCGTGGACCTCGGTCTGCCTGGTGGTCGCGATGTGCGTCGCGCCACTCTCTGCTCGAGCCGATTCTCCCCCGCGCGTCCTCCACGACGCGACCATCGTCACCGACGGCACCATGGTCAGAAACGCCGAGGCGACCGTGTTCGTCTCGGTCACCGGCGCGACAGGGCTCACCGCGAGCGCGCCGGTCGCCGGCGCCTCGATCGAGGTCTCGCTGGCGCCGCCCGCGGCGGTGCCACGTGCGCCGGCCCCGGCTGGCTCGCCGCGCCTGGTCGGGCAGGCGCGGACCGGCGCCGACGGCACCGCCGTCGTCCACTTCCGGGTGCCGCCGCTCGACCCCGGCTCGTACCGCCTGCTGGTGGTGACCCGCTCGCCGCACGGCAGCTCGACCACCGCGCGCGCGGTGGAGATCGCCGACCAGCTCCACCTCCACCTGCGCACCGACCGCGGGGTCTACCGCGCCGGCCAGACGATCCTCTGGCGCGTCACCGCGGTCGGCGGCGCCGACGCGCACCCCGCCGCCGGCGAGGAGGTCGAGCTGGTCGTGCGCGACCCGCGCGACACCGCCATCTGGCGCGGTCGCCAGGCCATCCCGGCCAGCGGCATGGTCGCCGGCTCGATCCCGCTGGCCGACGATCTCCTGACCGGCGGCTACGCGCTGACCGCGCGGGTGAGGGGCAACGAGCAGACCGAGCGCGTCGAGGTGCGCGAGTTCCGGCTGCCGGCCTACGAGCTGCGGGTCGAGCGGGTGGACGAGCGGCCGATCGATCCGGGCAGCTCGTTCACCGCCCGCGTCACCGCCCGCTACCGCTACGGCGAGCCGGTCGGCGGCCAGGTCGACCTATCGCTCGACGCGGATGGCCGGCCCGACGACGGCGCCGCCGCCACCGGTCGGCTGGACGCGAGCGGCGTCTTCATCGCCTCGCTGCGCGTCCCGTCCCGCGCCGCCGGCGCGATCGCCATCCACGCCACGGTCACCGACGGCGCCGGCCGCCGCGAGCGCGCCGAGCTGTCGGTGCCGCTGCGCGTCGACGACGACCTCCGCCTCGCGCTGGTGCCCGAGCGGGCCACCATGACCCCCGGCGCGCTCCACTGGTTCACCGCCCTCACCACCGACGGACGCGGCCACATGATCCCGGCCCGCGTCCACCTGCGCGCCGAGCGCGGTCGCCGGCTCTCGTTCGACTCGCCCGGCGCGCTGCGCATCGCGCTGCGCGCGCCCGACGCCACCAGCTGGACCCTGCGCGCCTCCGCGATGGCGGCCGGCGGCGATGTCGACGAGAAGGAGGTCTCGGTGCCGCTCGGTCCCGGCCCTGTGCTTCGCCTGCGCGACGCGGTGGTCGCGGCCGGCGCGCCGGTCGTCGTCACCGGCAGCTGGGATCGACCGCGCGGGGCGGTCCTCGCCACGCTGCTGCGCGACGGGGCGCCGATCGCCTCCACCCTGGCGCGCATCGATCGCGCTGGATCGCTCCGCGCCGAGCTTCGCCCGCCGCCGGGCTCGTTCGGCCTGGCCACGGTGCGGCTGGTCGAGGTCGGCTGGGATCCGTCGCGCACCGGGGCGACGCGCGATGGCCAGCACCTCAACGTCTACCTGCGCCCGGCCCGGCTCGACGTCGCGATCGCGGCCGAGACCCGCCATCGGCCCGGCCAGCGGGCCTCGCTCGAGGTCGCGGTGCGCGACGCGGCCGGGCGCCCGGTGCCCGGCGCCGCGCTGGCCGCGTCGGTGGTCGACGAGCGCGTGCTGGCGCTCGGTCAGCCGCGCCCCGACCTGGCCGACGCGCTGCAGCGGATCGATCGGGTCGAGGACGGCACCGCGCTCGGCCTCGTCTTCGCCGATCTCCTCGCCGCCGGCAGCGCGGCCGGCGCGACTCGCCCCGGACCGACCCCGGTCGCCGGCGCCAACACCGACGCCGCGCTGCGCGCCATCCTCGAGGCGCTGCCGCCCGAGCAGCACCGGCCCGAGCTCGTCGTCCCCGCCGAGCAGCGCTGGGAACGCGAGTCGGCCCGGATCGTCCGGGCCCGCGAGAAAGCAATCGCCCGGCTGGTCGCCACCCCCGGCGCGATCGGCCGCCTCGGCGCTCGCGGCGCCTGGCACTACCACCGCGAGCTGTGGCAGCTCCTGGCCGAGGCCGGCTGGAGCGAGGCCGACCGCGCCACGCCGTGGCGCGAGCCGACCACGTGGACCTACGCGGTCATCCTCGATCCGGGCCTCGCCTTCGACCAGCTCGCGCCCGAGATCGCCGACCGCCGACTCGACCAGCTCGCCGAGGCCCTCCGTCGCCGGCCCGCACGCGCGCGCCGCCTCCTCGGCGAGCGCGGCACCGACGCCCTCCGCGCGCTGGTCGCGAGCGGCGACATCGAGAGCTGCCTGGCCGCAGACTCGTGGGGAACGTCGATCCACGTCGAGCGCCAGGGCGCCTGGTTCCTCCCGCGCCTGCCCGACGCGGCCATCGACCTGGTCTCCGCCGGACCGGACCGCGTCTTCGCCACCGCCGACGATCGCCGGCTGGAGGACATCTTCCCGACCGGCGGTGGCATCGGCTGGGGATCGAGCGGTTACGGGGCGGGCGGCGGTGGCATCGGCTTCGGCAGCGCGTCCGTCCTGGGTGGCGCGCGCATCGGCGCGCGGCGCGAAGAGCCGCTCGTGCGCCGCCGCTTCGACGAGACCGTGCTCTGGCAGGTCGGCGTCGTCACCGATGGCCGCGGCGGCGCTCGCCTCGACGTCCCGCTCGGCGACAGCATCACCGGCTGGAGGGTCGCGGTGGAGGCGCTGTCGCGTGCCGGCGCGGTCGGCTCGGCCGAGACCCGGCTCGAGACGTTCCTGCCCCTCCACCTCGACGCCGAGCTGCCGGCCCGGCTCGCGGCCGGCGACAAGTATCGCATCCCGATCGCGATCGCCAATCACTCGGGCCGCGCCCAGCGCCTGACCGTCATCGTCGACATCGGCGGCGCGCTGCGCTGGCTGGACGACGGCCCGCTCGAGATCGACCTGGCCGCGGGCGAGACCGGCGTGGTTCACACCCGGGCCGCGGCGGTCACCGCCGGCGTGGGCCGGGTCCGGCTCGAGCTCCGGGCCGGCCGCGCCGCGGTCGATCTCGTGGACCGATCGATCCCGATCGATCCGCCCGGCGAGGTGATCCGCGGGCTCCACACCGGCGAGGTCGACGACGGAGCCGGTCGCCTGCGCTTCGAGGTCCCGCCCGGCGCCGCGGCCGGCTCGCTGCGCGCCCGCCTGCGCCTGTTCCGCGGCGCGGCCGACCTGGCGGTCGACGGCCTCGAGGGCATGCTGCAGGAGCCGAACGGCTGCTTCGAGCAGACCTCCAGCACCACGTACCCCAACCTGCTCGTCCTGCGCCTCATCAAGGACACGCCGCGCATGGCCCGCGTCCGCGACCGCGCGCGCGAGCTGGTCGGGCGCGGCTACCAGCGCCTGCTCGCCTACGAGGTGACCGGCGGCGGCTTCTCCTGGTTCGGCGAGGAGCCGGCCAACCAGGTGCTGACCGCGTACGGGCTGACCGAGTTCGTCGACATGGCGGCGGTCTATCCGGTCGACCCGGTGCTCATCGCGCGGACCCGCGCCTGGCTGCTCGGCAAGCAGCAGCGCGACGGCTCGTGGAGGCCGGACGCGGCGTTCCTGCACGACTGGTCGCAGGTACAGGGCCGGGTCTCCACCACCGCGTTCATCGCGTGGGCCCTGGCCGAGGCCGGCGCGCGCGGCCGCCCGCTCGAGCGCGCGCTCGGCTTCCTGCGCGCCCACCGCGCCAGCGTCGCGCGCGACCCGTACCTGGTCGCCCTGTGGGCGGCGGCCGAGGGAGCCGCTCACGGCGCGCGCAACCCGGCCCTCGCGCTCCTGGTCCGCGCCGGTGAGGAGGGCCCCTCCGGTCTGGTCTTCCGCGCGCGCGGACGCACGATCTTCCACGCCAGCGGCCGCGACGCCGACGCGCAGCTCACCGCGCTCGCGGTCACCGCGCTGGCCCGGGCCGGCCGCCAGCGCGAGGCCCAGCGCGCGCTCGACTGGCTGTGGCAGGCCAGGAGCGACAACTACGGCTGGGGCACCACCCAGGGCACCGTCCTGGCCCTGCGGGCCGCCGCGGTGGCCGCGCCGCCCGCGCCGTCGGAGACCGGCACCCTGCGCGTCCGCGTCGACGGCCGCGGCGCCGGAACCATCGACCTCGCCTCGATCGACGTGCCCCAGCTGAGCCTGTCCGGTCTCGCGCCCGGCCCCCACCAGCTCACCGTCGACGGCGACGCGCGCGGCCGGCTGCGCGCCGATCTGCGCCTGTCGTGGCGCGAGCCGCGAGCCGCGCAGGCCGCGTCCGCCGGCCTCGACGTCAGCCTGAACGCTCCGTCGGTGGTCGCGCTGGGCGGCGCCGCCACGTTGACCGCCCGGCTCACCAACCGGTCGCGCGCGGCCGTCGCGATGCCGACCGCGGTGTTACCGGTCCCGCCCGGCTTCGCCGCCGACCCGGCGTCGCTCGCCGCCCTCCGCCGCGCCCGCGGCGTCTCGCGGGTCGAGGACCACGGCGATTCGCTGGCGGTCTACCTGCTCGACCTCGGCCCCGGCCAGACCGTCGACCTCGCCTATCGCCTCGACGCCGAGGCGGTGTGCGACGTGCTCGTCCGCCCCGCGTCCGCCTACGCCTTCTACACACCGTCGGTGCGCGGCAGCTCGGCGGCCCGGCGCCTGCGAGTCTCAGCCGGGCGCGCCGCGACCCGGCCCACCGCGCTGCCGTGACGCACGAGCGCGCGCGGCTCTCGCCGCCTGACGCGCGTTGTCGGCCGGCATCGGCTGACGCTGGCCCGGCGAGACCGCCGGGTCCGAGCGCACTGACTCGTCGACCTCGACCTTCTCGGCCTGACCGTCGAAGCGGTGGCCTTCCCCGCGAGCGCGCGCCACGAAGTGGATCTTACCGCGCGCTGGCGGACATAAAAAGCTGGCTGACCCCGTCGGCACTGAGGCGAGATGTCGCTGCGAACGGCGGAGCAGTGGTAGGACTGCGCCGCAGAAGGAGGTCCTCGTTACCGACGGGGCCGGCCGGCACCCGGGCGCACGGGGAGTCCCCCCCGAGACGTCACCCGATCGCAGCCCGGACTTGAGCACCCTAACCGCGGTGAGGAGTCCATTGCATCGCCTCCCGCATTTCTCACTCTTGGTTTCGGGGAGTTGCACCCCTCGAGGGTCAGGGTGAGCCGAGGATCGCCTTCACCGCGGAGAGATCCTTTTCCTTCACGCCGCCGGCCCTGACGCAGCGCACGTGGTCGTCCGGATCGACGAAGACGTGCACCGGGATCGGCGCTGATTCGCCCAGCCCGATCGCGCCCAGCCACTTCGGCAGCGCCTCCGCATCGGCCAGCCTCAGCGACGTCGGCGGCGCGTCCGGGTGCTTCTCGCGGAATCGCTCGATGAGGTCGTCGCTGTCGTCCACCGACACGAACACCAGGTCGAACTTCACGTTCTCCTTGGCGAGCTGCTCGTGCCAGGCGGCCAGCTGCGGCATCTCCTCGATGCACGGCTTGCACCACGTGGCCCACAGGTTGAGCCAGCGCCACGTACCCTTGCCCGGCGCCGACTTGCCGCCGGCCAGCGGCGGGAGGCTCACCGTCGGTGACGATGCGGCCGTCTTCGCTCGTACGTCGCAGAACTCCTCCAGCGAGACCTGCTTGTCCGGCTTGCCGGCCTGGACCGAGTCGACCCGGTCGCCGCTCTCCGGCGGCTCCTTCTTCTTGTCGCCGCCGCCGCGCTCGCAGCCGACCGCGCCGGCGACGGCCAGCGCACCCGACAGCCACAGGCCCAGGCTGGCCAGCCTCACAGCGTGCAGTCGATCCATGCGATGAACGCGCTCCGGTTGATGAGCTCGGCCTTGCACTGGGCAGGGTCGCCGCTCCGCCGCCACTCGCAGAACTCCTGCTCGAGCTGCGCGAACTCCTCGCCCAGCCAGAGCAGGCCCACTTCCTTGTCGAGGTCCGGGTCGTTGAAGGTCTGGCGCAGGTGCGCCATGACCGCCTCGGCCCGCTGCTTGCTGAGCTCGCGGTTGCGCTCGACCGAGCCCTCCGGCGACGCGCGCGACACCACGAAGAAGTAGCTCGCCCCGCGCTGGTCGCTGAAGATCTTGTCGATGAGCGCGGCGTCCTCCTCGCTGAGGTCGGCCTTGGCCTTGTCGAACTCGATGATGCCGCCGCGGTCCTTCATCGGCCGGAACAGCGCGTTGAAGTCGGACCCGCTCATGGTCGCGACGCTCTTGGCCTGCACCGGCTGGCAGCCGCGCACCCCTTCGTCGCCGATGAGCCCACAGCTCTGCAGCACGCGCCGCAGGATGCGCTTCAGCTCCGGGCTGCAGTAGCCGACGTCCGACGCCGACGCGGTCGGCACCTTGCCGCTGGTCTCCGCGCTGGCCGCCGCCTGATCGTCATGCACTCGCTCGCCGGCCGATCCGGTCCAGGTCGCCACTGCCACCGTCGGCACCGCAAAGGCGAGCGCGACCACCCCCGCGCGCACCGCGTTCAATACGACCAGGCTCACTTCGCACCTCGCTTCTTGAGCGTCCCGGCCCGCGCCCGCTCGATCATCCGGCTCAGCGCGAACTCCATGCCGAGGTCGATGTCCTCGTCGCACAGCTTCACCCCGGCCACGTAGAGCTGCGGGGTCAGGACCGGCAGCTGGTTTCGCACCGCCCAGCGCAGCGACTTGTTGAGCTTCGACTTCGCCCCGGCCGAGCCGATGCAGCGGGCGAGGTCGGGGAAGCGGTCGCGGGCCAGCGCGCGGGCCCCGTCGTCGCTCTTCTCCGCCGACGCGCGGATCTCGTCCTGCGCGCCGAACGCCCACTCCACCACCTCGCCGGCGTGCTCCCCCGCGCACAGCACCGCTTCGCTCACCGCGCACGCGCCCGGGTGCTTGCGGTCGTCGACCATCCAGTTGCACTCCTTGTCGAGCGGAAACAGGATGGCGGAGCGGTCGAGCTGGTCGCGCAGGCCGGACGCCTCGAGCCGGCGCTCGAACGCGCGGCACGACGGGCACAGCGGGTCCAGCACCTCGACGGTCGGCACGCCGCCCTGGTGGCGGTCGAACGGGACCATGACGTTGTACGCGTCCTTGTCCTCGACCAGGTCGCCGCAGGCGCCGATGAAGACCGAGTGATCAGGGGCCAGCGCGACGTAGGCCGCCGCCGGCACCGCGACCAGCAGCACGCCGAGCCCGAACGCGGCGGCCAGGTAGCCCATCCCGACCGGAGCGGCGCCGCGCGCGTGGACCTGGGCGCGCAGCCGGCGATCGTCGTCGGGCGGGACGGCCGCGGTGGCGGCGAACGGGTTGGACCGCTCGGCGAGCGGCTCGCGCGGGTCGCCGTCCTGCGACAGCCGGCCGAGCTCGTCGGCGCGGCGAGCCTGCTCGGCCCGGCGCCACATGCACAGCGCGCCGAGCAGGGTCAGCGCGCTGGAGAAGTAGATCCCGATGCAGAGCTTGCAGGCCGCGTCGAGCTTGCTGAAGGCGATGATCGCCATGATGATCGACGCGGCCGCCGGCAGGAGCGCGGCCAGCGCCAGGAACGCGGTGGCGCGGTGGTCCTCCTGTCGGCGCGTGATGCAGAGCTCGATGGTGAACAGCAGCAGGAACGCGAACACCGACATGGCCGGCAGCGAGATCGGGATCCCGCCCCACACCACGTCGCGCATCACCGACGAGTAGTGGCTCATCATGGTGACGTGGCAGTCCGAGCGCGCGTCGGTCGCGGCCAGGCCGGGGATGAACGAGCAGTTGACCGCGTGCACCTGGCGATCGAGGTGGCGCGCGAAGTCGTAGGTGGAGAAGCCGGCGAAGAACAGCCCGAGGGCTGCGCCGGCCAGCACCAGGACGGTGAACAGGTGCGGTTTCCGCTGCATGATCCGCTCCGCTCGGCGCAGTGACGACCGCCGGCCCCCTCCACGGTACACCATCGGCCGCGGCCCTGCGCGGCGCCGCCGGACGCGCCCACATGGTGGGAGAGCCGCTCCGTCCCGACGAGTCGGCGCGCGACGCAATCGACGTCGACGCGCCGCCGGATCAGAAAGACTTCGACCAGACCAGCGCGGTCACGCCCGCGACCGCGAGCCCGCCGCCCAGCCCGGCCGACGCCGAGCCCACCTCGCGCCGATCCGACGCGATGAGGCCGACGCCCAGGCCGGCCGCCGCCGCGCCGCCGACCAGGAACACCCAGCCGAACCGCCGCGCCCGCGCCTGCCGGCGCTCCAGGGTCGCGTCGCCGGCCGCCCGCTCGCTGTCTCGCGCGGCGCGCGCCATCGCCCGCGCTCGCTTGCCTTCAGCCGATCTCGGCCTCGCGGTCAGCAGCTCCACCGTCGCCAGCGTCGCGGTCGAGATCGCCTCCTCCACCGTGCAAACCGGGCAGCTCTGCGCCACCTGCGAGACCAGCTCGCCGGTCGCGGTATCGACCAGCGACACCACCACGCTGTAGCTCTGCCCGTTGCCCTGGATGCGCGCGACCAGCACCCGGTGCAGCCCGGTGCGCGCGAGCACCTCCTTCATGCACGGCCCGACCGTGCACCCGGCGATGTAGTTGGTGCCGGCCAGCTTCTCCTGCACCGTCTGCGAGCGCATCACCCGGAAGCCGACCCCGGCCAGCGTCTCCTCGACGCTCTGCTCGAACTTGTCGCCGGCCGCCTCGGAGACGCCGCGGGTCGCCACCTCGAGCACGCCGATCGGCTCGGTGGCGGCCGCCCTCGGCCCGGTGTCAGCCGCGGCCGAGCCGGCCAGCGCGCAGACCAGGGCGAGCGACGTGGCCGGGACCAGGCGCATGGTCAGGCCGGTGCCCGGAGCGTCGGCCATGGCCAGCGCAGTTCCTCTATCCCTCGTCGATCAGCCCTACGAACCGCTTCATCAGGCCGTCGATCATCAAGTTGCGCTCGGTCGTGTCGTAGCGCCCGTCGCGCCAGCCGCCCTGGAGCTCGTCGTACCGCTGCTGGGTCTCGCCGATGACCGTGCGGTACTTGCCGACCCGCCGGATGATGTCCTTCTGGTTGCGGAAGAAGTAGGAGACCAGCGCCGCGCCGGAGGCGACGGTCAGGACCAGCCCGAGCGGCCCACCCAGTGCGTAGCGGAGGCCGATGCGCAGGGCCAGAACGGTGGCCGCGCCGATTGCCACCTTCTTGGTCCCGGTCCCGTCCACCACCGAGTCCTTGGCCAGCGCGAACGCGGTCTGCCCGCTGGCCATGAGCAGGGCGATGAAGTTGCCCTTGCGCTGGGTCCAGCCCCGGTCGTAGTACTCCTTGATCGCGACCTTGAGGAAGCTGTCGAAATCGCGGTAGATGCTCCGCCCGTGGTCCTGATCGACCTGGGGCTCTTGGCCGTTCATGAAGCAAGCATACCACCCTGCCGCACCGGGCGCCTGCGGGCCCCGCGGCGCGCGCGCGGCCAGAGCTGTGCGTTGACAGCTCACATGTCCTCGAACACAGTGAACGGCATGAGGCGCGCCGTCGCGCTCTTTAGCGGAGCGCTCGCTCTCTGGTTCCTCGCCGGAACCGCCCGCGCGGATCTCAAGAGCGCGCGCGACCGGTTCGTCCACGGCGACTACCGGGGAGCAGAGGCCGAGCTCAAGCGCCTCTCGGGCAAGCAGGCCGACACCGGCCGGGTGGTGCTGACCCGGCTCTACGAGCGCACTGGCCGCTACGCCGAGGCCCAGAAGCTGGCCCGCGCGATGTCGCGCTCGGCCGACCCGGCGATCGCGACCGACGGCCACGTCGCCCTGGCCGAGATCCTCCGCGCTACCGGCCGCTACGCCGAGGCCAAGCGAGAGCTGGAGCCGCTGGTCGCCCGCCAGCCGGGCGCGCGCCGGGCCCGCTACGTGCTCGCGCTGGTCTACCAGGACGTCGGCGATCCGCGCGCCGAGGTCGAGTGGAAGAAGTTCCTGCAGGAGTTCGACGGCAACAAGCTCGATCTCAAGGACGCCCAGACGCTGTTCTACCTGGCCGAGGCGGCCCGCTACACCGCCGACTTCGACTTCGCCAACGGCACCTACCGCGAGGCGGTCGACCGCGACAAGACCCTGCACGAGGCCAACATCGAGTGGGGCTACCTGTTCCTCGACAAGTACGCCCCGGCCGACGCCGAGCAGAGCTTCGACGAGGTGCTGAAGGTCGACCCCAGGAACCCCGACGCTCACGCCGGCATGGCCGCGGTCAAGCTGGAGCCGAGCTACGACCTGGCCGCGGCCACCTCGCACCTCCAGCGCGCGCTCGAGGTCAACCCGCGCCACGTGCCGTCGCTGCTCCTGCGGGCCGGAGTCGAGATCGATCAGAACCAGTGGGACAACGCCAAGGCCACCCTCGGCCAGGTGTTCGCGGTCAATCCCCAGGACCTGGAGGCGCGCTCGCTCCTGGCCACCATCCACTGGCTGCGCGACGACACCCGCGCGTACGAGGCGGAGCGCGCCCGGGTCTTCGCGATCAACCCGACCTTCGCCCGCTTCTATCACGTGGTCGCGCGCTCGGCGGTCCGCGAGCACCGCTACCGCGAGGCGATCGAGCTGGAGAAGCAGGCGGTGGCGATGCGCCCGACCTACTACGAGGCGATGGAGGCGACCGGGGCCGGCTACCTCCGCCTCGGCATGGAGAAGGAGGGGCTCGACTGGCTGCGCAAGGCCTGGAACGGCGACCAGTACAACATGCGCACCAAGAACACCCTCGATCTGTTCGAGGACTACATCCCGCGCGAGTACAGCTTCGCGCTGACCAAGAGCTTCAAGCTCCGCTACCACAACGACGAGATGCCGCTCTACCGGCGCTACATCGAGCCGCTGCTGGAGCAGGCGTTCGCCGACATGGTGGCGCGCTACGGCTTCCGGCCCAGGACGCCGGTCGTGGTCGAGCTGTTCCAGAACGCCGACCACTACAGCGTGCGCACCATCGGGCTGCCCAACCTGGGCGCGCTCGGCATCTGCTTCGGCCAGGTCATCACCGCCATGTCGCCGTCGGTGGGCGACATCAACTGGGCGATGGTCCTGTGGCACGAGCTGTCGCACGTGTTCGCCATCCAGCTGTCCAACTCGCGCGTGCCGCGCTGGTTCACCGAGGGGCTGTCGGAGTACGAGACGGTGCTGGCCCGCCCGGAGTGGCGGCGCGAGAACGACGCCGACGTCTACGCCGCCATGGCCGAGAACACGCTCCCGTCGATCGGGGAGCTCAACTACGGCTTCATGAAGCCGAACATGCAGGAGGTGGTGGTCGCCTACCACCTGTCGTCGCTGGCGGTCGAGTACCTGGCCCGCACCTACGGGTTCGGCAAGATCGTCGCCGCGCTCCGCCTGTACGGGCAGGGGCTGGAGACACCGGCGGTGCTGGAGAAGGTGACCGGCAAGAAGATCGCCGACCTCGACGCGCAGTTCCGCAAGTACCTCGAGCTCAGGCTGGCCCCCTACAAGGGCACGTTCGTCGTCCCCACCCTGACCGACGACCTCAGCGTGCTGTCGCGCGCCGCGGCGGCGGCGCCGTCGGACGCGCAGGCGCAGGCGCGGCTGGCGCTCGGCCACTTCGAGGAGGGCGAGGCTCGCCCGGCGGCGGCGGCGGCCGCGCGCGCGCTGACCCTCGACCCGCGCAACAAGCTCGGGCTCTACATCCGGGCCGAGCTGGCCTGGCGCGAGGGGGACCGCGCCGCGGCCGAGACGGGCTATCGCGCGCTCCTGGCCGCCGGCGGCGACAGCTTCGACGTTCGCTCGCGCCTGGCCCTCATCGCGGTCAGCAAGGGCGACAGCGCGACGGCCGAGAAGCATCTGTGCACGGCCAAGAAGCTGGACCCGGAGCGGGCCTATCCGTACCAGGCGCTGTCCGAGATCTACATGAAGAGCGGGCGCAAGGAGGAGGCGCTGCGCGAGCTCGAGACCTACGTGACGCTCGAGCAGATGCAGTTCGGCCCGGTCAAGGAGCTTGTCCAGGAGTACGGCGCGCTGAAGCGCTGGGACAAGGTGCGCATCTTCGGCGAGCAGGCGATCGAGATCAACCCGTCGGACAGCGACCTCCTGCTCGCGCTCGGGCAGGCCTATCTAGAGACTGGCAGTCCCGACAAGGCGCTCTTCTCGTTCGACAGCGCGCTCCTGGTCCGCCCGGAGATGCGCCGGCCCGGGCTCGCCCAGCTCGGCCGTGCCCGCGCGATGAAGGCGCAGGGCGACCGGCGCGGCGCGCTGAAGGCGATCGACCAGGCGCTCCGCCTCGAGCGCGACAACGCCGACGCCGGCGCGCTGAAGAAGGAGCTCCGCCGCGGCAAGTGAGCGGCGCGCGCGTCAGCCGTGAGTGCGGCCGACGTCGACCAGCTGCCGCATCGAGTCCACCACCTGGCGCAGCCGCATCGGCTTGCCCAGGAAGAGGTCGGCGCCGGCGTCGAGCGCGGCCTGGCGGGCCAGCGGGCCGCCGGCCGACACCGCGATGATCGGCAGCTTGCAGAGCCCGGGATCCGAGCGCAGCTCGCGGATGACCGAGGCGCCGTCCAGGCTCGGCAGGTAGATATCGATGATGGCGACGTGGAAGCGGTACGCGCGGCACAGCGCGAGCGCCTCGCGCCCGTCCGCGCTCTCGCAGAACTCGAACACCACGCGCTCGCCGAACTGAGCGGCCGAGCTCGACAGCCCGTCGCGGATGAGCCGCGCCATGTGCGGGTTGTCCTCGGCCAGGAGGACGCGCAGGAGCTTGCCGACGTAGCGCGGATCGCGCCGCTCGATCGCGGCGAACACCTCGTCCAGCTCGGCGCGCCCGCCCTCGTCCATCCCGGTGAACTCGATCGCGACGCCCGGGTCGCCGTCCACGCTGCTCGGCGGGCGCGCCCAGCGGACCACGCCGGCCAGGCGGATCGGCTGCATCAGGCCGGGGAAGGCCAGGACCAGCTCGACCGCGGTGTGCGGCTCCAGTTCGCGGTCGGTGCGGACGAAGGTCCCGCCGGTGGACAGGTTCTCGACGTAGTCGCCGACCAGATCATCGGCCCCGTCGTAGTCAACGACGAGAACGATCGGGTCCCGCTGCGGCCGGCGGCGGTCGTCCCCCACGACTGATCATTGGTATCACAACGGCACGCTGCCGGCGACACAGCAGAGAGACGATGAACGAGGCGCCATGACCGGGTTGGCTCTCGACGCGGATCGTTCCGCCGTGGTCGCGCACGATCTGATGGGTGAGCGCGAGCCCGAGGCCGGTGCCGCCCTCCCTGGTCGAGAAGAAAGGATCGAAAATCTTGCCGGCAAGCTCCTCGACGATGCCGGGCCCGTCGTCCTCGACGACGACCTCTGCCGTGCGCGGCTGCGCGCCGCGCCGCGTGTGCACCTTGACCCTCCCGCTCCCCACCTCGGCCACGGCCTCGCCCGCGTTGCGCAGGAGGTTGAGCAGCGCCTGGCGCAGCTGGGCCTCGTCCACCATCACCGGTGGGAGATCGTCGGCCAGGTCGACCTCGAGAGAGATGCCGCGCGCCGACATCGACTCGCGCTCGAAGTCGACGATGCTCTTCACGATCGTCCCCAGCGCCTCTTCCTGGAGCTTGGGCTTGGGCAGGCGGGCGAAGTGCAGATACTCCTCGGTGATCGCGGTCAGTCGGTCGAGCTCGGACTGGATCGCGCGGCACAGGGAGCGCGCCTCGGTGGCCCGGTCGCCGTGCTCGCTGGTCAGCTCGCTGATCTCCTCCTCGAGGAGCTCGGTGTTGAGGCCGATCGAGGACAGCGGATTGCGCACCTCGTGCGCGATCATCGCGGCCATCTTGCCGACCGCGGCCAGCCGCTCGGTGCGGACCAGCTCGTGCTCGCGCTCCTGGATCGCGGAGCCCATGGTGTTGAACTCGCGCGCCAGGTCGGCCACCTCGCGCGGGCCGCGCTCCTCGATCCGCTGGCCGTAGTCGCCGCGCGCGATCTCGCGGGCCGCGTCGCGCAGCCGGCGCAGCGGGCGCAGGTTGACCGTGGCCCAGATGGTGATGAGCAGCCCGACCACGAGCGCGATCGCGCCCCACAGGATGGTGAGCAGGCGCATCTTGCGCGCGCCGCGCTCGAGGCCGCGCGCGGTGTCCTGCACGTCGTCGCGCTGGCGATGCTCGAGCGACAGAGTCTTTGCGTTGATGCGACTCTCCAGGCTCTTCAGCCGGCGCAGCGCCGACTCGCCGGCGCTGACCGCGGCCGGCTCGCGGCCCTCGGGCGGGGCCGCGCCGCCGATGACACTTCCTGACACGGGAGGCGTGGCCGGCCCCGCTCCCGGCGCGGACGGCGCGGACCCCGACGCGGGCGGCGCGGGCCCCGGCGCGGACGGTGCCGCACCCGAACCGGATCCAGGCTCGACCGGACCCGGACCCGAACCCGGATTCGTCGCCCCCCGGCCCGACGCCGCGCCGGCTCCCGTCCGGCCCGGCGGCGCGATCAGCTTGTCGAGCGGCGGGTCGGCCAGCAGCTGGGCGTAGAGCGGCTCGGTTTCGCCGACGAGCGCCCGGATCTCGCGCACGTCGGCGGCCGCGCGGCGGATGTCGCGCGCGTGAACCACCGGGATGTCGGGCAGCTCGGCCAGGGTCTTCTCGATGAGCACGAGGAACTTGTCGCGCGGCTCGCGCAGCCGGCGAAGCCGCATCTCCACCCGCCGCGGCGTCGACTCGGTGGTCAGCTCCTCGCGCAGGTACGACAGCAGACCCTGCTGTTTCTCCGACAGATCGCGGCTCCCCAGCGCGAGCTGGAGGTACCCGACACGGATCGCCCGGATGGTGCTGTTCAGCTGGTCAGTGGTGAGGACCGCCGACAGCGAAATCCCACCAAAAGTGACGATGAGGACCGCGAAGCCGATGATGATGCGTGCGGACAGCGTCCCGGGGAAGCGCATGGACCGGCCAAGGGTAGCGGATGAGTCTGGGCGCGGCCAGACATGTGTATACTGCCGCGGATGCGCTCGAGGCCGCTCCTGGTCCTGGCCACCTGCTTCGCCTCGCTGACCAGCTTTGCCCAGGTCAGCCACGCCAAGCCGCGGCTGGTCGTGCTCGGGCTGGAGGTCACCGGCGACAGCGCCATGGACCAGAAGGCGACCGAGGCAGCCAAGGCGCTGACTCGCGAGCTGCGCCGCGAGGCCAACCGGCCGGGCGGCCCGTACGAGCTGGCCTCCAACGGCAACAAGGACCTGCTCGAGATGAAGCTGCTGAGCGACTGCAGCGACGAGGCGCGCCGCTGCATGTCGGAGATCGGCAAGCAGCTCAAGGCCGACCGCCTCGCCTACGGCAGGCTCGAGCGGACCAAGCGCGGCTACTCGGTCTCACTCCGGCTGCTCGACACCGACAGCAGCGAGCAGGTGAAGCAGCTGAGCGAGCTGATCCCGTTCAGCGACGTCAGCGCGGCCGGCGGGCTCCAGCGGCGCGCCCGATCCTTGTATGGCCGCCTGACCGGCGCCGACGACGAAGGCGCCATCGCGATCACCGCGACCACCGACAGCGGCACCGTCTACGTGGATGGAAAGATCCGCACCAGCCTCAGCGCCGGCTCGGCCCGGGTGAGCGGGCTGTCCGACGGCGTCCACACCGTCGCGATCGAGTCGCCCGGCTACGCCCGCTACGAGGCCGAGGTCAACGTGGACTCGGGCGCGGTCGCCGAGCTGAACGCCAGCCTGGTCGAGGTCGGAGGCGAGGGTGGCGGTGACGAGCAGGGCGACGAGCGGCCCGGCGGCGGCTGGCGGATCGCGTTCTGGTCCGGCGTCCTCGCCACCGGCGTGGCCGGTGCGGGCTGGACCTACAGCGGCCTGTCTGTGCGCAGCGCGGAGAAGGACGTGCAGAACGCCTCGGCCGAGTACCGCGGCCCGGAGCTGACGCCGGCGCCGGTCGACGGAAGTTACGAGAGCGCCTGCAAGTCCTTTGGGTCGGATGCGGCCATGTCCAACCCGGAGCTCCGGGCCAAGGTGCTCGACGCGTGCGATCGCGGCGACAAGCAGCAGAACCTGGTCAACTGGGTGTGGATCCCGGCCACGGCGACCGCGGCGCTGTTCGCCAGCTACGCCTACTACAAGGGATACATCGCGCCGCGCCGGATGTCGGCCGAGCGCGAGGCACGCCGCCGCGGCAAGCGCGGCAACCGCGTGACCGTGACGCCGGCGCTCGGGCCGAACCTGGTCGGCGCGGGGCTCGAGCTCACCTTCTGATCTCGCCGCGCGGCTGAACGTTGGCGGCGAAGAACGCGCCGACCTCGTCCATCAGCTCCTCGATCCGGCGCCCCTCCACCGGGATCGGCGGGCCGAACACGACCTCGACCGGCACGTCGCGCACCATGTCGATGGTGCCGGGTGGGAGCACCGCGTAGGTGCCGCTGATGGCGACCGGGACGATCGGCGTGACGGTGTCGCGCGCCAGGTAGAAGCCGCCCTTCTTGAGCGGGCCGAGCTCGCCGGTGCGGGAGCGACTGCCCTCCGGAGCGATCCACACGCTGACGCCATCGGCGATGAGAGCGGAGGCGCGGCGCAAGCTCTCCACCGCGCTCGCGCGATCGGATCGGTCGACCTCGATCATGTTGCCGATCCGCATCGCCCGGCCGAACAGCGGCACCCGGAACAGCTCCGTCTTGGCCACCATGCGCAGCGTCTCGCTCGGCACCGACGCGTAGAGGACAGGTATGTCGATGTGGCTCTGGTGATTCGACATGTACACGAACGCGCGATCACGAGGGACCTCGTCGGCGCCGCGCACGGTCAGCTGGATCCGCGCGCGGTCGACCACCGCGCGACCGAACTCGCGCAGCCGTCGGTCCTGGTTGGCCCTCCCGCCGCGCCCGGTGATCGCGTCGGTGAGTGTAGGGCCGACCACACGGGCGACACGGAGGACAGTGTAGACGCTGAGCGCTCGACTCATGACGTGGCCACTGTCGCAGCGTGTGCGTTCGGCGCGCAAGTGCGAGCGCGCGAGCACGCGCCGATCGAATCGCGTCGTCGGAGCTTCATCACGCGCGTGTTAAGATCGTCAGTCATATGGGTCGAGCCTGCGCCGGTCTGCTTCGTCCGGCACGAGTGTACCTGGTGCTTCTGTTCGGCTTGTTCGTCCCGATGCTGGTGCTTCAGCGCCGGGCATCGGCAGACGAGGTCGACGCTTCGATCCGAGAGCTGCGCGGCGCGCGCGCGTACAAGACGCGCCTCTCGGCGGCGATGTTCCTGGCCAGGCAGCGCGATCCGCGCGCGGTCTTCGCCCTCGCCCGCGCCGTCACCGACGATCCGGACAGCACCGTGCGCCGCCTGGCCGCGCTCTCGCTCGCGCGCCTGGCCCAGGCGGTGGCCACCAGCGACGCGCGCAGCACCGCGGTGGCCGCGCTCGATCGGGCTCGCCGCGATCGCGACCGCGGAGTCCGGCGCAGCGCGCAGCTCGCGCTCGAGCGGTTGAACGGCGCGCTGGCCGACACGTCGTCGTCGGCAAGCCGCATCTTCGTGCACGTCGACATGCCGGCCGATCAATCGCGCACGCTCCCCTCGGGCAGCACCAGCGCGGTCTACGCCGCGCTGCGCGGCTCACTCCGCGCCAACGCGCCCGACTACGAGATGGCGAGCGGCGTGCTGCCGACCCGCGCCGAGCTGGCGTCGCGCAAGCTGCGCGGCTTCAGCATCACCGCGCGCGTCGCGCGCATCGCGGTCCAGCCGAACGGCAACCACACCGACGTGAGCTGCACCGTGTCGCTGCGAGTCGGCCCGTGGACCGGCCGCGACGGCGACGAGCGCCTGTCGGCCGAGGAGTCGGCGTCCGCCACCGGCAACGGCCGGGTCAGCGCCAGCCGCAAGGGCGCGAGCCGCGCCGCGGTCGACTGCGCGGTCGCGGTGGCCGAGGAGCTGGCCGCCCGCCAGGTGGTCCCGTTCCTCCGCCGGGTCGCGGCCACGCCCTGAGCGCCCGGCCTCAGGTGCTGGTCATGCCGCCGTCCACCACCATGGTGTGGCCGGTGACGAACGACGCCGCGTCGGAGAGCAGGTAGACCGCCGCCCCGGCGATCTCGTCGGGCTGCGCGTGGCGCCCGAGCGGCGTCCGCCCGACCACGTGATCGCGCAGGGTCGGGTTCTGCACGATCGCCGACGCGAAGCGTGTCTCGACCAGGCCCGGCGCGATCGCGTTCACCCGCACGCGCGAGGTGCCCAGCTCGAACGCCAGCGTCTGGGTCATCGACAGGATCGCCGCCTTGGTCGCGCCGTACACGCCCTGCATCGGCGCGGCGCGCAGGCCGGCCACGCTGGCCACGTTGACGATCGCGCCGCGCGCGTCACCGCCACGCGCGCGCACCGCCTGGACCAGGAGCCGCGCGCCGAACCAGTAGCCCTTGAGGTTGGTCTCGAACGTCTTGTCGAACGCCGCCTCCGGGCAGTCGAGCATCGGGCCGAAGTACGGGTTCGTCGCCGCGTTGTTGACCAGGCCGTCGACCGGGCCGAGCTCGTCGGTGGCGCGGCGGAACACGCCGTCCAGCTCGTCGGCGCGGGCCGCGTGCGCCGCGATCGCCAGCGCGGTCCCGCCCGCGTCGCGGATCTGCCCGACCACGCGGTCGAGATCCGGCTGCTTGCGCGCCACCAGCGCCACCTTGGCCCCCGCCGCGGCGCACGCGAGCGCGATCGCCTCGCCGATGCCGCGGCTCGCGCCGGTGACCACGACCACTCGGTCTCGCAGGTGAATCTCTGCCGTCATGGGCCGCGAACCTAGCACTACTGCGCCGGAGCGTGACGGAGCCCGCGGCTGGTG
The DNA here is from genome assembly GCA_035489015.1 of Kofleriaceae bacterium. Lineage (GTDB taxonomy): Bacteria > Myxococcota_A > Polyangia > Haliangiales > Haliangiaceae > DATFRY01. The sequence continues at coordinate 30,790 of DATHKR010000194.1, forward strand.
CTGGCCCTCGTTCCGAGGTGCGCGGCGGAGCCTTGGATCCGTTGACGCGATGCATTAGAATCTGAATGAGTGTTCATTCAGAATTCGGGAGGCATCCGATGAGCCAGGCCGTCAATCGGTACCGCTGTGACCTGCGCGACATGCGTTTTCTCCTGTTCGAGCAGTTCGGGCTCGACGACCTCCTCGGCAAGGCTCCCTACGCCGACTGGTCGCAGGACGACGCGATCGCGATCCTGAGCGAGGTCTACCGCTGGGCGTGCGACGTCATCGGGCCGCTCAACGCGATCGGCGACCGGACCGGCTGCGTGCTGGAGAACGGCCGCGTCCGCACGCCGCCCGGCTTCCGCGAGGCGTGGAAGTCGCTCTCGGCGGCGGGCTGGCGCGGCCTCGGAGTCAGCCCCGAGCACGGCGGCCAGGGCGGTCCGCTGTCGATCGCGCTGTGCGCGGGCGAGATGATGAGCGGCGCCAACACCGCCTTCAACATGTACGGCGGCCTGTCCCAGGGCGTCGCCGAGGTGATCGAGACGTTCGGCACCCCGGCCCAGGTCGACGCCTTCTGCGCCAAGCTCTTCACCGGGGTCTACGCCGGCACCATGTGCCTGACCGAGGCCCACGCCGGCTCCGACGTCGGCGCCGCGCTGACCCGGGCGACCCCGCTGGGCGGCGGCAAGTACCGCATCGAGGGCACCAAGATCTTCATCTCGGCGGGCGACCACGACCTGACCGACAACATCCTCCATCTGGTCCTGGCTCGCACCCCCGACGCGCCGGCCGGGACCAAGGGGCTCAGCCTGTTCATCGTGCCGCGCGAGAAGCTCGACGGCAGCGGCTCGAACCACGTGGTCACCGCGTCGATCGAGCACAAGATGGGCATCAACGGCTCGGCCACCGCGGTCCTTCAGTTCGGCGAGAGCGGCGAGTGCGTCGGCGAGCTGGTCGGCGGCGAGGAGCGCCGCGGCATGGCGCAGATGTTCAAGATGATGAACATGGCGCGCATCGGGGTGGGCGTGCAGGGCCTCGCGGTGGCCGGCGCCGCCTACCTGTCCGCGCTCGAGTACGCCAGCCAGCGGGTCCAGGGCAGCAGCATCAAGGCGTGGAAGGACCCCAGCGCGCCCAAGGTGGCCATTCTCCAGCACCCCAACATCCGCCGCATGCTGCTCGACATGAAGGCGCGGGTGGAGGGAATCCGCGGGCTCATCGTCAAGCTCGGCATGCACCGCGACCGCGAGCTGGCGGCCCGCGCCGCCGGTGACGTGGAGGCGGCCGAGCACCACCTCGGCCAGGTCGACCTCCTGGTCCCGGTGGTCAAGTATTACGCGTCCGATCAGGGCTTCCAGGTCACCGTGCTCGCCATCCAGTGCTTCGGCGGGGCCGGCTACGTGAAGGATCATCCGGTCGAGCAGTACTGCCGCGACTCGAAGATCTTCTCCATCTACGAGGGGACCAACCACATCCAGGCGCTCGACCTGGTCGGCCGCAAGCTCGGCCTGCGCGGCGGCGCCAACTTCCAGGCGTTCCTGACCGACGTGCGTCGCTTCGCCGCGGAGCAGAAGAGCAGCGCGGCGCTCGCACCCGCGCTGGATCGCCTCTCGGCCGCGGCCGACGCGCTGACCGACTCGGCCATGCGCATTCTCGGCTGGTTCCAGACCGGCAAGACCGAGCTCATCGGCCTCTACGCCAACCGCTTCCTGGAGATGATGGCTCGCACCACCGTCTCGCAGATCCTCCTCGAGGGGGCGGCGATCGCCGAGCGAGCCGGCCGGGATCTGCCTTCAGAACACCCTGACCGCGCGTTCTACCAGGGGAAATTCCACGCCGCGATGCACTTCTCCCACCTGGAGCTGCCGATCGTGGTCGATAGCGCGCGCTTCATGGCCCAGGAGATGCGCCATTCGCTCGAGATTCCGGACCTCGGTTTCGGGCGCTTTGAGTGAGGCAGACCACCGGCAGATCGGGCAAGCTCTGCGATCGTACATAGTCCCGCCGCCGGGGAGTCGCGTCGTCTCGTCCGTTCATTTCCTCTCCGATCCACTCCGCCGGCGCCGTCGGGCGATTGCATGACTGCGGACAAGATCGGAATTCCGGAAGTGGGCGCGCTGGTAGGCGAAACGGTAGGGAACTACCGCATCACCGACCTCCTTGGACAGGGCGGGATGGGGGTGGTGTATCGCGCGGAGCACGTGCTGCTCGGCAAGCGCGCCGCGGTGAAGGTCCTCCTGCCGGAGCGCTGCTCGAGCCGCGAGATCGTCGACCGCTTCTTCAACGAGGCCAAGGCGTCGTCGCTGATCGAGGACCCCGGCATCGTCGACATCTTCGACTACGGCCGCCTGCCCGACGGCAACGCCTACATCGTCATGGAGCTGCTCGAGGGCGAGTCGCTCGGCGATCGGCTGAAGCGGCTCGACCGGATCTCGGCCAACCACGCCGCCGCCATCGCGCGCCACATCGCCGGCACCCTGGCCGCGGCGCACGCGCACGGGATCATTCACCGCGACCTCAAGCCGGACAACATCTTCCTGGTTCGCGACGCCGCGCTGCCGCGCGGTGAGCGGGCCAAGCTGCTCGACTTCGGCATCGCCAAGCTGCAGAGCGGCACCCAGCCGGTGGAGATGGTCAAGACCGAGACCGGCCGGCTCATGGGGACGCCGTACTACATGTCGCCGGAGCAGTGCCGGGGCGCGGGCAAGATCGACCAGCGCACCGACATCTACTCGCTCGGCTGCGTGCTCTACCAGATGCTGACCGGCCGGCCGCCGTTCGTGATGGAGGGCGCCGGCGAGATCCTGGCCGCGCACATCCACGTGCCGCCACTGTCGCCGCGCACCCACGAGCCGTCGATCCCGCCCGCGCTCGAGGCGGTGGTGCTGCGCATGCTGGAGAAGGACCCGGTCCGCCGCTACCAGTCGGCGGAGGACGCGGTCGAGGCGCTCAACCAGGCCGCGATGCGCTTCTCCGGCGAGGAGGACGCGCCGGAGCCGAGCCTCAACCTCTCGGGCGTGTTCCGGCGGCCGAGCAAGAGCTCCGCCAGCGCGCCGGCCTTCACCGACGCGACCACCCTCAACTCCACCGCCGGCGATCTGGCCCGGCTGATCGCGGCCGATCGACCGCAGCCAGCCCGCCTGGGCCGGCTGTGGCCGTGGCTGGTCGGCGGCACCCTGGCCGCCGCGGCCGGCGCGATCTTCACCATGGTCGTCGCCGGGGACCGCCGCGAGAACGCGGCCGCTTCGGCGCCGGACCCGGTCGCGAGCGAGCGCGGCGCGCCGATCGCCGAGACCAGACCGCCGGTGGTCGCGGCGCCCGCGCCCGAGCCGACCCCGCCGCCCGCGGTGCAGGACCCGATCGTGCGCGAGCTCGAGGCCGCGCCGGTCGAGGAGACGGTGCGCCTGCTGGTGACGTCGCGTCCGGTCGGTGCCGCCGTCTACCGCGAGTCCGACGGAGTGCGGCTGGGCAAGACCCCGCTCGAGGTGCGCGCGCGGCGAGGCCGCGGCGAGGCGGTGTTCATCCTGCGCCGCAACGGCTTCCGCACCGAGCGGCTGGCGATGCCGGTCGACCAGGACCAGGAGCGCACGGTCGCGCTGCGGCGCGGGACCTCGCTGTCGGTCCCGCCCGGGTCGCGCCGGCCGCCGCCCGACGCCGCGCCGGCCGGGACGACGCCGCCGGCCGGTGGCGAGGACGGCACCTCACCGAGGGGCGTGCCGGAGGACACGGCGGACTCCGGTCAGCCCGGCTCCGGTCAGCCCGGCTCCGGGGACGGGATCGACGGCGACGCCGGCGAAAAGACTCCGATCAAGGAAGAGCCGGTGAAGAAGCGCGGCAAGGACGACGCGCTCGATCCGTTCAACCTGCTTCGCCCGTCGGGAGCCAAGAAAACCGACAAGAAGCGTGTTAAGAAGCCCGCCGACGAGGACGGCGACGGCAAGAGCCAGGACGGCACCGACGACGACGACAGCCCCGAGCCGGTCCCGCCCACCTCGCCGAGTCGAGCGCCCGAGAAGCCCGAACAGCACGACAAGGAATAGTCGATGACCCGACGGCCGACCGCCCTCCAGGCGCTGCTCGCCGCCGCGCTGGCGGTGGTCCTCCTGCCCGGGTCGGTCCGCGCGCAGCCGGCCGACGGTGACGACGCGCCGCAGACCACCGACGCGGACCGGGCCATCGCGCGCAAGAAGTTCACGCGGGGCAAGGAGCTCCACGCCGCCCACAAGTACCGCGAGGCGGCGGCGGCCTACCTCGAGGCGTACGATCACTTCCCGGCCCCGGCGTTCCTCTACAACGTGGCCCAGGTGTACCGGCTGGCCGGCGACCGCGAGGCCGCGCTCGAGAACTACCGCAAGTACCTCGAGCTCGAGCCGGACGGCGAGGGCAGCGCCGACGCGCGCGAGTTCGTCGCGGCGCTCGAGGCCGATCAGGGCACCGGCGACGACCTTTCGCCGGGCGGCGACGACGGCAAGGGCGCGGGCGAGGGGACCAGCGCGTTCGAGCCGCTCGACCCGATCGAGCACGGCCGCGGCGACGACCGCGGCTCGCGCGGGTCGCCCGGGCGCGGCAAGAAGATCATCGGCACCACCATCGGCGCGGTCGGCGTGGTCGCGCTCGGGGTCGCGGTCGGCTTCGGCCTGCGCGCCCACTCCGCCTCCAGCGAGCTCGCCGACTACACCGGCACGTGGACGCAGGACCAGCAGCAGACCTACGACGACGGCAAGTCGGCCGAGCGGACCATGGCGATCAGCGCGGCCATCGGCGGCACCGGCCTCGCGGTCGGCGCCCTCCTCTTCTACATGGGTCACCGCGACGCGCAGCGCGCGGCCCGCGTCCACGTCGGCGCGGCCGGCACGTCGGACTCCGCCTTCGTGCTCGTCGGCGGCGCGTTCTGATCTGACCCGCTCAGGCCGGCTTCGGCTCGGCGTCGACCAGATCGAGCAGGGTCCGGACGTCGTCGGAGCCGAGCCGCAGGTCGCCGACCAGGCGGCGGTCGCGCCAGAGCGGGCGCTCCCACATCACGTCGAGCGCGTTGCTCCGGTTGCAGCTGGGGCAGCGGCACAGATCGAAGCGCAGGCTCGGCCCGCCGCGCGAAGGACCGAGGTCGCGGAAGAAGCGCCAGTCGCGCGCGGCGGCCCGCTGGCGGACCAGATCGGGGCCCGCGTGATCACCCGAGCGCTCGACCACGCCGCGCTGCCGCACGCACCAGGCGCGGCACGAGACGCAGAGCGGCGACGACAGCGCGCGTCCGGCCATCCACAGCGCCATGCCGACCACCAGCACCAGCGCGCCGAGGCTGAAGACCCACACGCCGTCGGGCCCGAACAGCACCGCGGCGGCGTCCACGCCCGGCGCGCGCTGGCCCGGCGCGGTCAGCACGCCGACGTCGAACGCCCCGCGCCAGCTGGCCACATCGACCAGCGCGTCCACACCGCCCGCCCGGAAGTGCGCGGCCAGCGCGGCGACCCGGACCAGCTGCGCGCCGAGCAGAACCACGAGCGCCGTCGCCACGACCGCGCCATACACGGCGCCGTGCCCGCCCACCTTGCGCCAGTGCGCCATCGAGCCGGCCGCCGCCGCGGCCACCATGGCCGAGGCGATCGGGGTCACCGCCGCGAGCCACGCGCCCGAGATGCGGGGGCCGAGCAGCCCACCGACGGCGATGAGGACCGCCGCGGTCGCGCCGCCGACCAGGAGGCCGAAGCTGGTGGCGAAGAGCGCGCGCCCGCCGGAGGACGGGCGGTAGGGCGGAATCGATCGCTTGCGATGGCGCTCGCTCAAGGGGCCTCCGACGACAGGTGGGCACCGGTTGCAAGGCCCGCACCATCGCTGCCATCCCGGTACACCCGCATCGTCGTCGCGTACTCCAGTGAATGAGGCGAAGTCCGGTGGGCGACCGGCAGACAATGTAAGCTTCGGCGCAGGGGCGCGCGACCATCACGGCCGTGGGGCTCGCCCCCTCTGACCTGTGTCACTCGTTGTGCAAGGCTGAGCGCGATGCAGGCGCGAGCTTGCACGGCATGTGGTGTGCAATGAGAATCCAGCGATGAACGTCGTCAATCCAGCCACGGGCGAGGTCGTGCACAGCTTCGATGCGGCCACCTGGTCGGAGGTGGATCTGCGCGTCGGTGCCCTGCAGGAAGGCTTCGACCGCTGGCGACGGACGCCGGTGGCCGAGCGGGCCCGCCTGCTCGGCGCCATCAGTCCCATCCTCCGCCGACGGTCCCGCGACCTCGCCGAGATGATGGCGCGCGAGATGGGCAAGCCGGTGGCGCAGGGACGGCAGGAGATCGAGAAGTGCGCGTGGCTGTGCGACCACTACGCGTCGGCCGGCCCCGCGATGCTCGCGCCGCAACCGGTCGAGACCGACGCGCACCGCAGCTGGGTCAGCTTCCAGCCGCTCGGCGTCGTGCTCGCCGTCATGCCGTGGAACTTCCCCTTCTGGCAGGTGTTCCGGGCCGCGGTGCCGGCGCTCCTGGCCGGAAACACCATGATGCTCAAGCACGCGTCGAACGTGCCGTCGTCGGCGCTGGCGATCGAGGAGCTGTTCGGCGAGGCCGGGATCCCGCCGGGCACGTTCGCGACCGCGCTTGCCGAGGCCGACCTGGTCCCGCGCATCATCGCGCATCCGGGCATCGCGGCGGTGACGCTGACCGGCAGCGTGTCGGCCGGGCGCGCGGTGGCGCGGGTCGCCGGCGAAAACTTGAAGAAGACCGTCCTCGAGCTGGGCGGCAGCGACGCCTATCTCGTGCTCGCCGACGCCGACGTCGAAGCGGCGGCCGAGCTGTGCACCAAGAGCCGCCTCATCAACGCCGGGCAGAGCTGCATCGCGGCCAAGCGGTTCGTGGTCGATGCGTCGATCTGCGCCCGCTTCGAGATGGCGATGGTCGGGCGCATGCGCGCCGTCGTCATGGGCGATCCGATGCGCGAGGAGACCGAGGTCGGCCCGCTCGCGCGCGAGGATCTGCGCGACGAGCTCCACCGTCAGGTCATGGACAGCGTCGCGCGCGGAGCCAGGCTCCTGCTCGGCGGTGAGGTGCCGCGTCAGCCGGGCGCGTGGTATCCGCCGACGGTGCTGACCGGCGTGCGACCCGGCATGCCGGCCTACGACGAGGAGATGTTCGGCCCGGTCGCCGCGGTGATCCCGGCCAGCGGCGAGAAGGAAGCGATCCGCATCGCCAACGACTCGCGCTTCGGGCTGGGCGCAGCGGTCATCACCGCCGATCGCGAGCGCGGCGCGGCGATCGCGGAGCTCGAGCTCGACGCCGGTAGCTGCTTCGTCAACTCGCTGGTCAAGTCCGACCCGCGCCTCCCGTTCGGCGGCGTGCGCGACTCCGGCTACGGTCGCGAGCTCGGCGAGTTCGGGATCCGTGAGTTCGTGAACATCAAGACCGTGTGGGTGGAATGAAGGCCGGCGCGACTTGCCAGGGGAGACTTCTCCGGTATCATCCCGACCGAAAGCGCTTCGGGCTGCGCTGGAAGTGGATGATTGCGTAAATGAGCAAGGACGACCTGATTCAGCTGCAAGGTGCGGTGGTCCACGTCGGCAAGGGCGGAAACTTCCGCGTCGAGTGCGAGAACGGACACGAGGTTCTCGCCAAGCTCTCCGGCCACACCCGCCGTCACCGCATCCGCGTGGTACTCGGCGATCGAGTCACCGTCGCGGTCTCTCCCTACGACCCCAGCCGCGGTTTCATCGTCTACCGCGAGCGCTGAGCGACGCGGGCCTCGCGCCCGCGCCGCTCGCGCCGGCTTCACCCCGGGAATGACGCGGGCCTCGCGCCCGCGCCGCCGTGCTGCTCATCAGCCCTGGGCACCGCCCAGCTTCTGGCCTTGTCGCTGGCCGAGCTGGACCTTGCGCGGCCTGGCCGACTCGCGCTTGGCGACGCGAATCTCGAGGACGCCGTCCTTCAGCTCCGCCTCGACCGAGTCGCCGTCGGCGTTCTCGGGCAGGGCGAACGCGCGGCTGAAGTTGCCGGCGCGGCGCTCGTAGACGAAGTAGTTCTCGCCCTCCTTGCGCTCCTCGGCGCGGCGGCTGCCGCTCACGATGAGGTGGTTGTCCTGCACGGTGATGTCGAGATCCGCTTCACGGACGCCGGGGAGATCGGCGGTGAAGAAGTAGCCGGTCTCGCGCTCGACCACGTTGAAGGACGGGACGAAGGTGGCCGCGCTCTGGGCCTGACGGGGATAGTCGATGCGAAGGAATGGATCCCAGCTGAAGAGCTCGCGCGCGAGCGAGTAGGGATCCCGGGTGGTGGCGGTGCCGCCGTTGCTGCGAACGATGCTGGCCATGATGTGCTCCTGGTTGATCTGCGCGCCTGCGCAGCGACTCTCTCCTAAGCACCGGCTCGTCCACGGGCAACGGGTTGACACCTCGCGCGCCGGTGGTTAGCCGGCGGCCGCCTGCGGCGCGACGGCGCTCTGCGCGGCGCACGCCATGGCGTCGAGCGTCTCGCGCAGGCGAGTCAGCGCGCGCGCGTGAATTCTGCTCGCCCACGATCGCGAGCGACCCATATCGCGCCCGATCTCGTGCAGGGTGTCGCCGCCGAAGTAGTAGCGGACGATGAGCTGACGGTCGCGGTCGTCGAGTCGGTCGAGCGCGTCGGTGAGGCGTGGCCCGATGCGGGTCGCGTCGATCGCGAGCGTCATCTCGTCCCCGAGCTCGGCCCTGGTGGCGCCGCCGGTCAGGTGGCGATCGTCGAGCGGGAACACGGCCGGCAGCGCGCGGCGCTCGGGTCGACCGGGCCGCCTTCGCGCCACGCCACGCGACAGCGGACCGACCACGCCGATCCCCTCGCACATCGCGCCGCGCACGCGCAGGTAGGCGAAGCTGCCGAACGCGACGCCGCGGGCCGGGTCGAAGCGCTCGGCGGCGCGAAGGAGCGCCTCCGTCCCGATGGCGATGAGGTCGTCCATCTCGAGGTAGGGACGGGCGCGGTGGATCATGCGGATCGCGAGGTGACGCACGAGCGGCAGATGGGCTTCGACCAGTCGGGTGCGCGGGGGGTTCGTCATTGGTGTCCGGCCCAAGCAGCGGCCGTGCCCCGCCCCTGTCGATTCATCTATCGAATATTTTTAAAGAAATGGCTCCCTTCGAGGGGGCTTCGGCGGATCCACCCCGGTCCCCCACGGTTCCACCCCACTCCACCTGTTCCAGGGGTTCCAGCGCTAAAGTGCGTCCAGTGGCCAGCGAGCGGACTCTGTCCTACGTCGAGGACCGCAGCGACGATGAGCAGAGCTTCGCCGCGCCGTACGTCGTCGTCGCGCTCGAGTGCGAGCGGCCGCTCGCGCTGCCGGTGCGGCTCTCGCTGGCCGAGGTGGACCGCGCGACGATCGGGCGGGCCGAGCAGCGCGGCTGGCTCCGGCTGAGCGAGGACGGATGCCCGACCCTGCGGGTCGGCCTGGCCGACGGGTGGATGTCGGGGCGTCACGCCACGCTGATGCGCGCGCCGGGCGGCTCCTGGCTGGTGCGCGACGAGGGCTCGAAGAACGGCACGTTCGTCAACGGCCAGTCCACCGGCGAGGTCGCGCTGTGCGACGGCGACCTCATCGAGGCCGGCAGCACGCTGTTCCTGTTCCGCGATCGGGTGCGAAGGCGCGTGCGCGAGCCGGCCGACCTCGACGCCGGCGCCGCCGACGCGGCTCACCCGGCGCTGGTGACGCTCAGCTTCGAGCTGGCCCGGGCGCTGGCCCCCCTGTCGCGCCTGGGCCCGGCCGGCGTCTCGATCGTGCTCGGCGGCGAGAGCGGCACCGGCAAGGAGCTGACCGCGCGCGCCATCCACGACATGAGCGGGCGGGCCGGTCCGTTCGTGGCGCTCAACTGCGGCGCGCTGCCCGAGACCCTCGTCGAGGGCGAGCTGTTCGGCGCGCGCAAGGGCGCCTACTCCGGCTCCGGCGAGGACCGGCCCGGGCTGGTGCGAGCGGCCCATCGCGGCACGCTGTTCCTCGACGAGATCGCCGACCTGCCGCTCGGCTCGCAGGTGAAGCTCCTCCGGGTGCTGCAGGAGGGCGAGGTCACGCCGCTCGGCGCGACCCAGCCGGTCGCGGTGGACGTGCGGGTGGTCGCGGCGAGCCATCGCTCGCTGGCCGAGATGGTCGAGGGCGGCGGGTTCCGCGCCGACCTCTACGCGCGGCTGGCCGGCGCGCACGTCGCGCTGCCGCCCCTGCGCCAGCGGCGCGAGGACATCGGCCTCCTGGTGGCGGTGCTGCTGCAGCGGCTGCTCGGGCCGCGGGCTGACGCGGTGCGTCTCGAGCGCGAGGCGGCGCGCGCGCTGTTCCTCCACTCGTGGCCGCGCAACGTGCGCGAGCTGGAGCAGACCCTGCGCGCCGCCTCGGCGCTGGCGTCGGGGCTCCGCATTGCGCCGGTCCATCTGCCCGCCGAGGTGCGCGGGCGCCCGGCCGCCGAGGGCGACCACGAGGCGCGCGCGCAGCTGGTCCGGCTGCTGGCCGAGCACGGCGGAAACATCAGCGCGGTGGCGCGCGCGATGGGCAAGGCGCGGGTGCAGATCCGGCGCTGGTGCCGTCGGTTCGCGATCGACCCGGACGCCTATCGCCCGCCGGCCGCGCCCGAGCGAAAGTAGACCGTCGGGCGTCCGTTCTCGTTCTCAGTACCCGGCCCTCGTCGAACAGGAGCAGCGCATGCGCTTGCGAACCGTCGTGGTGGGAATGCTGGCGCTGGTCGTGGCTCCGGCCACCGCCGACGCCTTTTGTGGTTTCTACGTGAGCGGGGCTGACGCCAAGCTCTACAACAACGCCACCATGGTGGTGCTGATGCGCGAGGGGACCCGCACGGTCCTGTCGATGCAGAACAACTACCAGGGCCCCCCCAAGGACTTCGCGATGGTGGTGCCGGTCCCGGTGGTGCTGCAGAAGGAGAACGTGAAGGTCCTGCCCGCCGATGTGTTCGACCGGGTGGATCAGCTGGCCGCGCCGCGGCTGGTCGAGTACTGGGAGCAGGACCCGTGCCGGCCGCCGGAGCCGCCGATGGAGCTGATGTCGGCGCCGCCCTCGCCGACCGCCGCGGTCGACGAGAGCAGCCTCGGGGTGAAGATCGAGGCCAAGTTCGAGGTCGGCGAGTACCAGGTCGTGGTGCTCAGCGCCGGGGATTCGACCGGGCTGGATACCTGGCTCCGGCGCGAGAAGTACAGCATCCCGAAGGGCGCGGAGCCGCTGCTTCGCCCGTACGTGGCCGAGGGCATGAAGTTCTTCGTGGCCCGGGTCGACATCCGCAAGGTCAAGTTCGTGAAGGGCCAGGCGATGCTGTCGCCGCTGCGCTTCCACTACGACACGCAGCAGTTCAACCTGCCGATCCGGCTCGGCCTCATGAACTCGCGCGGCACCCAGGATCTCCTGGTGCACATCCTCTCGCCGGGCCAGCGGTTCGAGGCGGCCAACTACACCAACGTCACGATCCCGACCAACCTGGACGTGGCCGACGCCACCCGGGCCAGCTTTCCGGCCTTCTACGCGGCGCTGTTCGACAGGACCATGGCGGTGCACAAGGGGTCGGTGGTGACCGAGTACAGCTGGGACGCGGCCTCGTGCGACCCGTGCCCGGTGCCGCCGCTCGAGCCCAACGACCTGGCCACGCTCGGCGGCGACGTGGTCAGCGACGCGTCGAGCTTCGTCCTGACCCGGCTGCACGCCCGCTACAGCGCCGACTCGCTCGGCGACGACCTGGTGTTCCGCGCCGCCCCGCCGATCGTCGGCGGGCGCGAGTCGATGGGGGCCAACGGGCAGCTCGAGCGCGGCGCGCAGCAGGCGGACGTCAACAACTTCCAGGCCCGCTACGTCATCCGTCATCCGTGGACCGGGCCGGTCGCGTGCGCGTCGCCCCAGCGCGGCAGCTGGGGCGGACCTCCCGGCGGAGGCGACCCGACGCCGGTCGCACCGGCGCAGCAGATCGCGTTCGCGCCGCGCAACCGGCCGCTGTCGAACTTCCTGCGCCAGGACGTGGACGAGATCGACTACAAGGTGAGCCGCGGCGACCCGAAGTCGCGCTTCCAGCCGAGCGGGATCCAGAAGGGCGGCTGCGCCGGGTGCAGCGCGGGCGAGGGCGGTGGCGCGTCGGCGCTCGCGCTCGGCGGGCTGCTCGCCCTGGGCGCGCTGCGGCGCCGGAAGCCACGCGGCGTCGACTGACCGGGCAGGTGGAGGGGCCCCGAAGGGGCCCCGGTGGGTAAGGAGCAAGAAGAGAGATCAGCGGCGGAGGATGCCGCGCGCGGCCAGGAGCCCGACCAGACGGTTGACCGCCTCGTCGACGGTGATCTCGTGGGTCGGCAGGACCAGGGCCGGGGCTCGCGGCGCCTCGTACGGCGCGCTGACCCCGGTGAAGCGGTCGATCTCGCCCGCGCGGGCGCGCCGGTAGAGGCCCTCGTCGTCGCGGGCCTCGCACGCCTCGACCGGCGCGCTGAGGTGCACCTCGAGGAAGCGTTCGGCCCCGATGATCGCGCGGGCCGCCGCGCGACCGGTCTCCTCGGGAGAGACCAGCGCGACGATGGTGATGAGCGCGGCCCCGCTGGCCAGCTTGGCCACGTGCGCGGCGCGGCGGACATTCTCGGTGCGCTCGAGCGCGGCGAAGCCGAGGTTGTCGCTGATGCCGAGGCGCAGGTTCTCGCCGTCGAGCACGTGAGCGAGGTAGCCGGCGTCGAACAGGCGCCGCTCGAGCGCGTAGGCCAGGGTGGACTTGCCCGACTTGGGGAGGCCGGTCAGCCACACCGTGGCCGGCTCCTGGCCGAGGCGCTCGGACCGCTCGGCCGGCGCGACCCGGCTCGGGTGGGCGCGAAGGATGCCGCGCGCCACCGCCTGGGCCGAGCGAGCGCTGCCCGACACCTCGTCGGCCTCGTCCTGGTCGTCGTCGCCGCGGCGGTCGAGGATCATGCCGGCCGCCACCGTGCCGTTGGAGACCGGATCGATGAGGATGAAGCTGCCGGTGGCGCGGTTGCGCCGGTACGGGTCGTAGGCGAGCGGGCGGCTGACCACGATGCGGGCCTGCCCGATCTCGTTCAGCGACAGCCCCTCGGCCGGCTCGCGGTGGAGCGTGTTGACGTCGAAGCGGTAGCGCAGCTCGGTGACCTCGGCGTGCGCCTCGCGGGTGGTGTGCTTGATCCGGTAGGTGCGCTGCAGGTCGAGCGGTGACTCGCTCATCCACACCAGGATCGCGTCGAGCTCCTGGCCGACTCGCGGCAGGTTGCGCGGGTGGACCAGCATGTCGCCGCGGCCGATGTCGATCTCCTCGGTGGTGGTCACGGTGACCGCCATCGGCGGGAACGCCTCGTCCTGCTCGCCGTCCCAGGTCACCACCGAGCGGATCCGGGTGCGCTGGCGCGACGGCAGCACCATCACCTCGGCGCCGGGGCGGAGGATGCCGGACGCCAGGGTGCCGGCGAAGCCGCGAAAGCTGGCGTCCTGGCGCATGGCCAGCTGGACCGGGAAGCGCAGGTCGATGAGGTTGCGGTCCGACGCGATGTGGACCGTCTCGAGGTAGTCGAGCAGCGGCACGCCGCGGTACCACGGCATGTTCGCGCTCGGCTCGACCACGTTGTCGCCGCGCAGCGCGGAGATGGGGATGAAGTGGATGCTGCGCACTTCCAGCCGGGTGGCGAACTCGACGAACTCGCGGCGGATGCGGTCGAAGACCTCCTGCGACCAGTCGCAGAGATCCATCTTGTTGATGGCGACCACGATGTGGCCGATGTCGAGCAGCGACGCGATGAAGCTGTGCCGGCGGGTCTGCTGCAGGATGCCGGCCCGCGCGTCGAGCAGCACGATGGCGAGGTTGGCGGTCGACGCCCCGGTCACCATGTTGCGGGTGTACTGCTCGTGGCCCGGGCAGTCGGCGATGATGAACTTGCGCCGCGGGGTCGAGAAGTAGCGGTAGGCGACGTCGATGGTGATGCCCTGCTCGCGCTCGGCCTTGAGGCCGTCGAGCAGCAGGCTGAAGTCGATCGCGCCGCCGGCCGAGCCGACCCGGCGCGAGTCGGCCTCGAGGCTGGCCAGGTGGTCCTCGTACAGCGTCTTCGAGTCGTGCAGGAGGCGGCCGATGAGGGTCGACTTGCCGTCGTCGACGCTTCCACATGTGAGCAGGCGGAGGAGGTCGGACCGCTCGTGTCGCTCGAGCAGGCCACCGACCGGGCTGGGGGCGCCCGCCTGGCTCAAAAGTAGCCCTCGCGCTTCTTCAGCTCCATCGAGCCGTCGCGGTCGTGATCGATGACCCGGGTGATGCGCTCGGAGTGGCGCGCCACCATCAGCTCCTCGATGATCTGCTCCATGGTGACCGCCTCGGAGCGGACCGCGCCGGTGCACGGGATGCACCCGAGGGTGCGGAACCGGCACATGACCCGCTCGACCTTCTCGTCCGGCGCCAGCCGGGAGGTGCCGGCCCGCTCGACCGGGATCAGCTGCTCGCCGCGCACGATCACGTCGCGCTCGCGCGCGTAGTACATCGGCACGATCGGGATCTGCTCCTGGTAGATGTAGAGCCAGACGTCGAGCTCGGTCCAGTTGGACAGCGGGAAGACCCGGATGTTCTCGCCCGCCGAGTGGTGGCCGTTGTACAGGCTCCACAGCTCGGGCCGCTGGTTCTTCGGGTCCCACTGGCCGAACCGATCGCGGAACGAGTAGACCCGCTCCTTGGCGCGCGACTTCTCCTCGTCGCGCCGCGCCCCGCCGAACGCGGCGTCGTAGTTGCCGCGCCGGAGCGCCTGCAGCAGCGCCTGGGTCTTCAACAGGCCGCAGCAGCGCTGGGTGCCGAGGTCGAACGGGTTGGCCCCGCCGGCGATCGCCTCCTCGTTGCGATAGACGTCGAGCTCGGCGCCGATCTCGGCGACGAAGCGGTCGCGGAAGTCGTACATCTCCTGGAACTTGTAGCCGGTGTCGACGTGCAGGAGCGGGAACGGCATGCGCCCGGACGGGAACGCCTTCTGAGCCAGGCGGACCATCACCGACGAGTCCTTGCCGACCGAGTACAGCATCACCGGGTGATCGAACTCGGCGACCACCTCGCGGATGATGTGGATGCTCTCGGCCTCGAGCTGGCCGAGGTGCGAGAGGCTGTAGCGGCTCAAACCGCCGCCTCCGCGGAGGACACGTCGAAGAACCCGCGCTCCTCGAGGTAGTGGATGATCCGATCGACGCAGGCGTCGAGCGAGAGCGACTCGGTGTCGAGGGCGAGCTCCGGGTGGTCCGGCCGCTCGTACGGCGCGCTGACGCCGGTGAAGTCCAGGATCTCGCCGGCCCGCGCCTTCTTGTAGAGGCCCTTGGGATCGCGCCGCTCGCACACTTCGACGGAGACGTCCAGGAAGACCTCGATGAACTTGCCGCCCGGGACTCGCTGGCGGGCCAGGTCGCGGTCCGAGCGATAGGGCGAGATGAACGACGTGATGATGATGAGGCCGGCGTCGGCGAACAGCGACGCCACCTCCCCGATCCGCCGGATGTTCTCGGTGCGGTCCTCGTGGGAGAAGCCGAGGTCGCTGCACAGGCCGTGTCGCACGTTGTCGCCGTCGAGCACGTAGGTGACGTGGCGCCCGCCGTTCAGCCGCTCTTCCAGTGCGTATCCAATCGTGGACTTGCCCGATCCCGACAGCCCCGTCAGCCAGATGACCGCCCCTCGCTGGCCGAGGAGCTGCGCCCGATCGCGGGCGGCGACCTGGCTGCGCTGGAGTGTGAGATTGCGGGGGGGTGTGGCCACGGCGCGCATCCTAACCGGAAGAGACGCCGGCGCAAGGCCGTCCGTTCAAGCCCGCATGCCCCGTCGGCGACCAGCGCCGCGCCGGTTGCGCTCCTGGCGGCCACCCGGCGGTTGGGTAAGATTCAGCTCATGGTCCCCCCGCGGATGGCCGGGCGCGCGGCGGCGCTGGCCGCGTGTCTGGGGGCGATCGGGTGCCGCGGCTCGGGGCCGGGCGGCGGGGTCGCACCGGGTGCGCTCGGGTCCCGACCGACGGCGACGGCCGGCGAGAGCGGCGCGGCCCGCGCGCCGGCGGCCAGCTACCTGCAGGACGACTACGAGCGGATCTTCCCCGAGCGGGTGCGGCTGGCCCGCTACGGCGAGGTCCGCTACGCCGCCGGCGATCGCGGCGACGCGGCCGGTGACGGCTCGCGCTCCGACCGGGTCGACATGAGCGACGCGCCGTCGCTGGTGGTGGTCGACGAGGTGGGCCAGCGGGTGCGCGTCATCGCGCCACAAGATCACTACCGGCTCCTGCTCTGGCTCGACGCCGACGACCTCTACCACGTCGTCACCGAGGGGATCGGGCTCTCGCCCGACGGAGCGGTGGCGGGCGCGAGCGGGGCCGCCGCCGGGGCCGCCGCCGCGATCCACGCGCACCCGGGCATGCCGGTCGAGGTCGACGGTGAGCGCGGCAGCATGGCCCACATCCGCCACCGCGACGACTGCGTCAGCTTCTCCGGGTGGGCGCCGCGCGCGGCGATCGGCACCCAGTTCGTCCCGCTCGAGGTCGAGGTGCCGGACGGCAGCGGCGTGGTCGGCGCCGGCGCAGTGGTGTACGACCGGCCGGGTGGTCGCGAGGTGGCGCGCTTCCTGGCCGACTGCGAGGTGACCGACACCGGCCCGGAGAGCGCCGGGCAGCGGCCGATCCGCTACGCCACCGAGGGGTTCGAGCTGCGCGGCTGGGTCGCGGCCAGCTCCGGCAAGGGGGCGACCGGATCGGCCGGCGCCAGCAGCGCGTGGGGCTACGGGCTGGGTGGGCTCGGGCTGTGGGGCGCCCGCGCGCGCCTGCGACTGGGCGAGGGATCGTGTCTGTACGCGCGGCGGGGCGGGCCGGCGATCGGCGTGGTCACCGACGACGCGGACGCGCCGCAGTCGCCGCCGGTGAACGGCTGGTGGCAGGTGCCGCTCGAGACCGGGTGGGGCGATCTCGACGTCTGGGTGGCGGAGGACCGGACCCGGACCGCGGCCCGCAACCGGGGCGAGGGAGCCCGCGGGGGCGCCGACCAGCCGTCGGCGCCGTCGGTGGACGACGAGGACGAGGTCGGCGACGGGCTCGGCGGGCTCGAGGCCGACCGGCCGGCGCTGCGCCGCTGTCGCTGACGGTGGTCAGGCGCGATCGGTGTCGCGGCTCGGGCGGCGCGCGTTGTCGTCGCGGCTGTGGTCGTCGCGGCTCTGGTCGTCGGTGGGGGGCACCGGCGCCATGTACACGGTCCGCGACGGAAACGCGATCGACACGCCCAGCTGCTCGAGCCGGCGCAGGAGCTCGAGGTTGAAGCGCTGCTGGAGGTCCATGAACACGCGGTAGTCGGGCGTGGTCACGAAGTAGGCCAGCTCCATGTCGAGCGACGACTCGCCGAAGCCGCGGAAGTGAGAGCGGTCCAGGCGCACGTGCTCCTCGCGCTGGATGAGCTCGGTGAGCAGGTCGGGCAGCTTCTCGACCACGTCGACCGGCGTGTCGTAGGCGACGCCGAGGACGAACACCACGCGGCGCTCCTGCATGCGCTTCATGTTGCGGATGCGCGACTTGAGCAGGTCGGCGTTGGCGAACACCAGCTCCTCGCCGTCGAGGGAGCGCACGCGGGTGGTCTTGACCCCGATGTTCTGCACCGTGCCGACCATGGCATCGACGGAGATGGTGTCGCCGATCTCGAACGGACGATCGAGCATGATCGAGATCGAGGCGAACAGATCCTGGAGCACGTTCTGCACCGCCAGCGCGATGGCGATGCCGCCGATGCCGAGCCCGGCGACCAGCGCAGTCACGTCCACGCCCAGGTTGTCGAGGATGAGCAGGATGAGGATCGCCCAGGCCAGCATCCGGGCGAAGAACCCCATCATCGAGAGGATGCCGATGCCGGCGGTGTCGCCGTCCGCCACCTTCTTCTCGCGCAGCCGCTTGACCGTATCGACGATCGCCGCGGTCGACCACACGCCGATCTGGACCAGCAGCGCGATGACCGCGGCGGTGTGGATCTTGGCGGTCAGCTCGGCCGGCAGGACCAGGAACAGCGACGCCGCGTAGAGCGCGATGAGCGTGGTCAGCCACATCTTGGTGGCGTTGACCATCCCGACCAGGGTGTCGTCGAGGCGGGTCGAGGTCCGCTGCGCGATCCGGCCGACCCGCTTGACGATGATGGCGCGGGCGACGCGGACGGCGAGCAGGATGACGACCAGGACCCCGGCCGCCACCAGGTAGGACTGCACGCTGTTGCCCCAGTAGGTGGTCTCGAGCATGCGGGCCGAGCCATACCATGCAGGTAGGGCGGCAGCAACGCGGGTGCGCTCAGGCGGTGCGGTCAGCGGCCCGGGACGCCGGGGGCGGGAGCGTCATCGTCGCCGCTGCTGCCGTCGCTGTCGCCGTCGCCGCCGTCGCCACCATCGTCGCCGAGGTCGGTGCCGGCGCTGCCGTCACCGGCGCCGTCGGCGGCGCCGTCGTCGGCGGGCGTCGCGGACTCGGCTCCGTCGGCGGCGGCGGCCGAATCGTCGTCCACGTCGATCTCGATCGTGGTCTCGCTGGTCGCCTCGGCCGTGCTGGCCTTCTCGCCGTCGTCGGCCGGGACCGCGCTCTCGTAGTACTGGAAGCCGTCGCCCGGCTCGCTCTCGTTGCGGAACGGCTGGCTCGAGACCGCGTGGCGCTCGCCGTGGGCGCACCCCCCGGCGATCACGGCCCCGCCAGCGACTGCTCCGCCGGCGAGGATCGAACCCAGCGCCAGCCCTCTCACGAATTGCACCGCACGCCACACCATTCGAACCGGACTAGTCTACCCTCGATCGAGCGGATGCGCATTGCCTTCACGTACAGCCTGAAGACCGCCACGACCGAGGATCAGGCCGAGTACGACACCCCCGAGACGGTCGGGATGATCGAAGCCGCGCTGCACCGGCTGGGCCACGAGGTGATCCTCATCGAGGCCTCGGGCACGGTGGCGGCGCTGGTCGCCGAGCTGGAGCGCGCGCGACCCGATCTCATCTTCAACACCGCGGAGGCCGGGCACGGCAGGGCGCGCGAGGCGTTCTACCCGTCGCTGTTCCAGCGGCTCGGCATCCCGTACACCGGGTCCGACGCGTACGCCTGCACCGTCACGCTGGACAAGCACCTGACCAAGCTCCTGGTCGCGCAGCACGGCGTGCGGGTGCCCGGCTGGATCTTCGCCCGCAAGATGAGCGACCTGGCCGTCTGCGACCTGCGCTTCCCGCTCATCGTGAAGCCGAACTTCGAGGGTAGCTCGATGGGGATCACGGCCGACTCGGTGGTCGAGGATCGGGCGACCCTCGAGCTGCGCGCCGCAGAGGCGCTCGAGCGCTTCCGCGACGGCATCCTGGTCGAGGAGTACATCACCGGGCGCGACGTGGTGGTGCCGTACCTCGAGATGATCTCGCCCGAGACCGGCGGCATCCTGGAGCCGGCCGAGTACGTCTACCCGGAGAGCGACCGGCGCTTCGCCATCTTCGAGCTCGAGATGAAGATGCGCGGCTTCGAGGATGTCAAGGTGCGATCGCCAGCACAGCTCGAGCCGGCCCAGCGGGCCGAGGCGATGAATGCCTCGCGCACGTGTGTGGAAGTCTTGGGGGTGCGCGACCTCGGGCGCATGGACTACCGGATCGACGAGAGCGGAACGCTCTATTTCCTCGAGATGAACGCCCTCCCCAGCCTCGAGCCGGGGGCGTCGATCTATCTTTCCGGCCAGCTGGCCGGGCTCGATGGGGTCGAGGGCGTCATGGAGGTCGTGATCGCCAGCGCCGAACGTCGCTACCGGGCGCACTGACAGCGGCGCCCTCGCGTCTGTGGCAAACTCCTTCCCCTATGAGTGGCTCCGTCGGTGCCGACATCGAGGCGTTGTGCAGCAAGTGTGGCGACGTCTGGCACGTCGTCGTGGCCAAGGTCGGCGCCGAGATCGTGAAGGTCCAGTGCAAGGAATGCGGTGGGTATCACCGCTACCGCCGGGCCGGAGCGCTGGCAGCGCCGACCACGCGCAAGCCGCGCACCACCGGGGCGTCGCGCCCGAGCGGCACCCGGGCCAGCCGCCTGGCGGCAGCCGCGGCGGCCGAGGCGGCGTTCAAGCCGGACATGTCGGCGCCGATCCGGCCGTACACGATGAGCGAGATGTTCCGGCCGGGCGAGCAGATCACGCACCCGCGCTTCGGCGTCGGCCTGGTCGAGCAGACCAGCGAGCCGGGCAAGATGGCGGTGGTGTTCGCTGACGGGCGCCGCATCCTGGCCCAGGCCAAGCGCGAGTCGGCGATCGGCACCGCCAACAGCCTCGGGTCGCTGACGCCCGATCGCGAAGAGTCGTAGGGCCTCGATCAGCGGCTGCCGGGCGCGGCGGCCGACGGCATGCCGGGGCAGACCCGGTCGAGCCGAGCGCGCGGGCCGATCGGGTCGGCGCCGACGCAGAGATCGAAGCGGGCGCCGCCCAGCTCGTCCGCGCCGGCGTGGAGGGCGAGCTCGACCCGGTAGGTGCCGGCGCGCGGCAGGGTGAGCGCGGTCGACAGGCGATCGCCGTCCCCGATCGGGACCTCGCCGCGCAGCTCGACCCGGCGGCCGCGGTCGCCGACGAAGGTGAGGCGCGCATGCCGCTCGCCGCGGCTCCACATGCGCGACAGCGCCGGGCCGGGGCGGATGTCGACGTCGATCTGAAACGACTGGCCGGCGCGGACCACGCGCGGGCGTACGCGGACCGTGTAGTCGAAGGAGCGAGCGCGGCCGGGGAGCTGCCAGAC
>DATHKR010000195.1:0-2363 GCA_035489015.1 Kofleriaceae bacterium
CTACCTCGAGAGCGCCGACGACGGGGCCTACAGCTACAACGCCTGTCGCGCGCCGTGGCGTCTGGCCACCGACGTCCTGCTCTCCGGCGACGAGCGGGCCCTGACCGCGGTGCGCGCGATGAACGCCTGGGTGCGCGCGGAGACCGGCGACGACCCGTCGAGGATCCGCGCCGGCTACGCCCTCGACGGCACCCCGCTGGCCGACTTCTCGTCGATGGCGTTCACGGCGCCCTTCGCGGTCGCCGCCATGGTCGAGCCGTCCGAGGGGACCAACCAGCCGTGGCTCGACGCCGTGTGGGACGCGATGCTGGCCGCCGAGCCCGACGGCTACTACGAGGACACGCTCCAGCTCCTGGCGATGCTCGTCGTGTCCGACAACTGGTGGGCGCCCTGAGCCCGGCGCGGGAGCCGTCGAGACTCAGCCGGGCCGATTGGCCTCGATGAGCTCCTCGAGCTCCTGCTCGGTGATCTCGCCTCCGGCCACGACCGCCTCCATCACCGCGCGCGCCTGCTCCTCGGTCAACGCGCCGATGCGGAGCAGCTCGGCCGCGGCCTCGGCGTAGTTGGCGACCAGGAAGAGACCCTCCAGCCGGCTCGGCTCGATCTCCTCGACGTCGTGGATGAACGCGACCGCGACGCGGTCGCCGAACGTCTCGCGGATGGCGCGATAGGCGTCCGGGTCGACGTGGGCGGTGTCGCCGAACATCACGAACCGCTGCCCCGGGTGGCTGTCGAACAGCGCGGTGATGTCGCGGATCTTCTCGCCCCGGGCCACGTTGGGGATGCCGGAGATGCCCGTCGAGATGTCGCCGGCCGGAACGCCGTGGTCGGCCAGCCAGTCCGGAATGTCGGTGACCGCCGCGGGCTGGCGCGCGGTGACGTAGTGGACGTCGCCGGCGGCGCCGCTTCCGTCGCCGCTCTCGAGCGCCGTCAGGAGCTCGGCGATGCCGGGGTAGGGCGCGTCGGGCAGCGTCTGGCCCGACGGTGCCGGTGGAACGATGGTGTCGTCCAGATCCGAGACCACGCCGATCTCGCCGGCCGGTCCACCTTCGGCGCGCAGGCGCAGCTTCTCGAGCGCCGACTGGTCGACGAAGGACAGCTCGGACAGCGCCAGCACGGACGAGATCGGCCGGACCTCGAGGA
This sequence comes from Kofleriaceae bacterium, assembly GCA_035489015.1. GTDB lineage: Bacteria > Myxococcota_A > Polyangia > Haliangiales > Haliangiaceae > DATFRY01. Next base: position 1,144 of record DATHKR010000195.1, read on the forward strand.
TGGCGGCCACCGCGCGGGCGTCGAGCGCGATGTCGACGTCGAGCTCGACCTCCGAGGCGGTGTTGACCAGGACGATCACGCCGGCGGCCTGGTCGACCGTGAAGGTCACGCCGTCGTAAGAGCCGAGCTCTTCGGCCCCCTCGGGCACGAAGCCGGCGGCCACGGCGAAGTCGAGCATCCGCTGGATGCTGACCGGACCGACGCCGGGGACAGCATCGACCTCGGCCACGCGGTCGAACGGATCCGGTGCGGCCCGACCGTCACCGTCGCGGACCGCCACCAGGTTGGTGGCCGCGGTGGCCGGCACATCCGCCTGCTCGCGCAAGACCTCGACGGTGGTGCCCGGGTCGTTGACGAAGCGCAGCAGCCCGACCGCGGGCGGCGTGCCGTCGACCAGAGCGACGGCGTCCACACCGTCCGCCTTGCCGCCACCGCCGGGGCCGTCGGGATCTTCCTCGCTGCCGGAGGGACCGCCGCACGAGACCAGCGCGGCGACGAACCAGGGGAGGATGTGACGCCAGCCGGCCGACTTCATGGGTCGCCGCCAAGCAATTACCGCGCCGCGCCGTCACATCCAGGTACCGGGCCCTTGAGACCGTCCCACCGGCTCTCCCAGGCGCCAGCCGGCTACCTCGGTGGCCGGTGGCACCCCGGCTTGTGTCGCGCGGCCGGCGGCGGTACGCGTAGCGCATGCACGACGTCGCCCGCGAGACCCAGGAGTTGCTCCTCCGCCTCGGGGTCGCCCCGGATGCGTTCGCCAGCGGCGACCTCGTCGCGCGCTCCCCGATCACCGGCGAGGTGATCGGCCGGGTCGCCGAGGCGTCGGCGGCGGACGTCGAGGCCGCGATCGGCCAGGCCCACCGCGCGTTCACCTCGTGGCGCGAGGTGCCGGCGCCACGGCGCGGCGAGCTGGTCCGCCTGCTGGGCGAGGAGCTGCGCGCCGCGAAGGACGACCTGGCCCGGCTGGTCACCATCGAGGCCGGCAAGATCGTCTCGGAGGGCCTCGGCGAGGTCCAGGAGATGATCGACATCTGCGACTTCGCGGTCGGCCTGTCGCGCCAGCTGTGCGGGCTGACCATCGCGACCGAGCGCCGCGACCACCGCATGATGGAGACCTGGCACCCGCTCGGCGTGGCCGGCATCATCAGCGCGTTCAACTTCCCGGTGGCGGTCTGGTCGTGGAACGCGGCTCTGGCGCTGGTGTGCGGCGACCCGTGCGT